>JAPOWG010000105.1 GCA_026707745.1 Chloroflexota bacterium | reverse complement strand
CGCTCGAGCCACTCGGTTGCAGCCTCCCGCTGGCGGGTGTCTATCGCCGCATCGTGTTTGAGGAATAGTCCCCCGTTGCTCGTCATTTTGCTCCCGAACTTGTTAGCGCGTTACAATAGCCGACGTATCGTCATTCTCCAGGTCCGGCATGATGAAAGTCACCCACGTGCACACTGCCCGCGCGCTCGATGAACCGGTGCGCGTCGCCCTCGACGAAGCGCTGCGTGTCATGGAAAAGGGCGCGATGGACGATGAAGTCGGCCTGATGCGCTGGGGATCCAACTACACCTTCCTGGTCAACATCGAGCTTGACGGCCTGCGCCTGATGGCGATTTACAAACCGCGCATGGGCGAACGTCCGCTCTGGGACTTCCCCGACGGCACGCTCTGCAACCGCGAAACCGCCGCCTACTTGACATCAAAGGCGCTGGGATGGGGCCTGGTGCCGCCGACCTTCCTGCGCGGCGGCACGCGCGGCATCGGCTCGGTGCAACTCTTCATCGACCACAATCCCGAAGAGCATTATTTCACCTTCGACCGCGACCGCTTCACGCGGCAACTGGAGCGCATGGCCATCTTCGACGCCATCATCAACAACGCCGATCGCAAGGGCGGCCACTGCCTGATTGACGACGACGAGCGCCTCTGGGGCATCGACCACGGCTTGACCTTCAACGCCAGCGAGAAGCTGCGCACGGTGATCTGGGACTACGCCGGGATGCCCATCCCGCCCGCTATCCTGGCCGACTTGCGCCTGCTCTGCGGACGGCTGGGCGATGGCGACGACGCCTACACGCGGGCTATGACGACGCTGCTCTCGCGCGCCGAGATGCGCATGCTGCAATGGCGGGTCGAGCGGCTGGCCGAGCTGGGGGTTTTTCCGCGGCCGGGTCCGGGCCCGAATCGTCCCTGGCCGGCGGTGTGAAGGCGGAGGGAGTTGGCAAAGGCTTTTTTCACCACAGCCGTTCGGCGGCAGCGAATTTGGGCTACCGCGCTCACATAAAATAATAGACCTGCTCGGCTACCGCAGATCGCGGTTTACCAAAAAAGAGACACCGAGAGCGCAGAGAGGTATTTTTCGGGCGACCTGATAGGTCGCCCCTACTAGTTTCGACTGATTTTAGATGCGGTTTGGCAGGTCCATCAAATAAGAAAACTGTGAGATTGTCTGATATAATCTCACCCACTGACCCGCCAAACGAGGACCGCCCATGCCCATCACAGCCGAAGGCCGCTGGTTCAAAGACGAGACAGGGCGCACGCGCATCCTGCGCGGCGTCAACCTGAGCGGCGGCAGCAAGGTCCCGGCCCAGCCCCTGGGTTATACCCACCTGCCGGATAGCCTGGACGAGCGCCGCGATGTCTCTTTCGTGGGACGCCCCTTCCCGCTGGAAGAAGCCGATGAGCACTTCCTGCGGCTCAAGCATTGGGGGCTGGACTTCCTGCGCCTGGTAGTGACCTGGGAAGCGCTGGAGCACGACGCGCCCGGCAGCTATGACGAAGCCTTTCTCGACTATATCGAAGCCCTGATCGAAAAGGCCCATGAGCGCGACATCAACCTCTTTATCGATCCGCATCAAGATGTCTGGAGCCGCTTCAGCGGCGGCGACGGCGCGCCCGCCTGGACCTTCGATATCGTCGGGCTGGAGATCGACAACTTCGAGGCCACCGGCGCCGCCCTGCTGCATCAGCAGCGCCTGGATCGCTTCCCGCAATTGATGTGGGCCAGCAATTACAATCGCTTCGCCCCGCAGACCATGTTCACCTTGTTCTTCGGCGGCAATTGCTTCGCGCCAGGGCGCAAGTGCGAGGGCGAAACGTTGCAAGACTTCCTGCAAGCCCACTACATCAAGGCTTTTCAACATCTGGCGAAGCGCATCGCCCATCTACCCAATGTCGTCGGTTTCGGCGCCATGAACGAACCCAGCGCCGGCCTGATCGGCGTGAAGGACCTGCGCGCCACCGATCACCTCCTGGTCAAGCTGGAAATCACGCCGTCGCCGGCCGAGGCGATCTTCCTCGCCAACGGATTCGAACAAGAGTGCCTGGACTTCGGCCGGCCGTTGATCGATCAACTGCCCGGCAATGTCAAAAAAGCCACCATCAATCCGCGCGGCCTGCGCGCCTGGAAAGACGGCTGCGAGGACATCTGGCGCGAACAAGGGATCTGGGATCTGGACAAGGACGGCGCGCCGCGCATGCTGCGGCCGGGGCACTTCGCCCGCGCCGATTTCGCGCAGGATTTCCTCAAACCCTTCACCGAGCGCTTCGCCGCCGCCATCCACGAGGTCATGCCGGAGGCATATATCTTCGTCGAAGCCGAGCCGCTGGCCCCGCCGCCAATCTATAAAGCCCCTGAGAAAATGGTCTACGCGCCCCATTTCTACGATGGCGCCACGCTTTTCACCAAGCGCTTCCACCCGCAGGTGAATATCAACCCCTTCAAAATGCGCCCCGTGATCGGGAGCGAGAACATTAAAGCCTACATGCGGCGGCAGATCGGTCGCTTTCGCAAGTACGCCGATCTCTGCATGGGCGATGTGCCCGTCGTCATGGGCGAGTTTGGCATCCCCTTCGATCTCAACGGAGCGGGCGCTTATGAGACCGGCGATTTCAGCGAGCAAGCCTGCGCCCTGGAATATCAACTGGCTGCGCTGGACGCGCATTTGATGAACTACACGCAGTGGAACTATAGTCCCGACAACAGCAACGAGCACGGCGACAACTGGAACGGCGAAGACCTGTCCATTTTCAGCCCTGACCAGCAAGACGATCCATCCGATATCGATTCCGGAGGAAGAGCGTTGTCCGCAGTCGTCCGCCCCTACGCCAGGAAAGTCGCGGGAGAACCGCTCAATATGCGCTTTGATCCGGCGCGCGGCTTGTTCACCTTCAGCTTCCGCGGCGACAGCCGTTCCGCCGAACCGACTGAGATTTACGTGCCTAACTCGCAGTATCCCGACGGCTACCGCGTCGAGGTCAGCGACGGGGAGTATGAGGTGCTGGCGGAGGAGCAGCGCGTGATCTATCGGCACAGCGACAAGAATATGCCGCATATGATCCGCATCGTCTCCAAGACGCCGCCGCCGCCCGAGCTTTCGCCCTATGACAAGCTGGCGATTATCGGGCTTATCGCGCTGTTCCTGCTGTTTCTGCTGGGTCGCGGCGGGAAGAAAGGGGATAAGAAATGACTCTGCTTTCCGATGACCCCGTCATTACGGATTCCCTACCTAATGACGTCAAAGAGTATCTAGCGGAGAGCATTTCGAGCTTACAGCGGGCGCGGCTTGAAACCCTAAAAACGCAACACTTGAAGATCTTTTCAACGGCAGAAACCTCTATCTGTTGCGAGCGACCGGGCAGGCAACTCATCTCTTTATGCGTCAAGTTTTGGACTCTTATCTTGCGGATAAAGACGAGGCGCACTTTGAGACATTCTCTCACAACCTAGTGAGTTTTCTGAAGCGATCTACTAGGCGGCGAGTAGGGCCTGCCGACATTCTTAAACACTTCGTGCCCAAGAGACTGCCACTTAGGATTGAACTAATGACGGCGTACGATCAGACTTACAACCGTCTTACTAAGCAATTCTATGTAGAATTGTGCGACGACGCCCAAGTAGATTGGGAACGCCTTACTCGATTTACAACTCAACGTGACGCACAAGATTGCCCATCCGATATTGTCGACAAAGCTGAAGAGCAATAGACGCTAGGCGTCATTTGTTTGGGACTCGTCAAGTCGCGGCCAAATTCCTATTACTTTTTCAACAAGTAGCCGTGTTCTTTCTTTGATTTCGTTCTCAGTCCATCGCTCTTTGGAAAGTATGAACTTATTGAGTTCCAAATGACTGCCCATCCCGTGTTTACTGTATTCCTTTTTCTTTTCAGGAAATGACTTTGTGCCTAGTTCCTGGTTGTACCCTGTTAGCGTGAGATTTCCCAGCGTGTGACAATACTTCTTCTGGCTTTCAGTTGAGTTTTCACCAAGCATGTCAATCCATTCTGCGGAGAGCGGAGTCTTCTGCGGCATAACGTGTTCAATTTGAATGCGGTCGCGGTTGCTGAGGTCAACCAACTCTTTATGGCCAAACGAGTACTCCAGTTCTTCGAGGATAAGTCTACACCGATTGGAGTCTGACGAGTACAACTGGAAATCTTCTAGCGCTTCCCTGATCTCATTGTCGGCGGGCCAACCAATGTCTTGAAAGTATGCCGAGAGTGCCTGCAGACTCTCAGACCTCTTCACAGCCTCCGCAAAATCTTCACTATATCCTCTGGTTCGCCATACCATAATCCACCGACGGATGATGAAACTCTCCAAAGCTTTCATCATCTGAAGAAACACTTGTTTGCTGATGTGGTTTGGGTTCTGCCTGTCCTCATATCGAGCATACAAAGACATTATGAAAGGTGTAGCGGTTCTCGCTCCCAAGTAACCGAAGCGCTGAAAGGTAGTGATAAGATCTTGATCAGTTTCAAATCGATTCGGTTGCATGATACGGCGATAATATTCTGCAAAACGAGATTGTTCAGCTACCAAACTCGCCAAATGATCCGGATGCTTAAGGTTGGATTCGCCACGCTCCAGAAATTCCGACAGGTGCACCTTGTACTTCGAGTACACCACGCGTTTGGCGAAATATCCTTTCCTCGATATAAGATACCTGTAGTAGAAGTCCTCTAATGCCTTTGCGTCAAGCTGATCATCATCGTTTTGTGCGAATAGTTTCTCAAATGGCTCCCACACGTCGTCAAAGAATTCGTCCTGCATGTCACCATTTGGCAAATGCATCAGCACGAAATTTCGAATCAAATCCGATACGAGTAGCAACTTTCCCTTGAAATTCATACTCTCATAGATCTTAGTCGGATCGTCATTGGCCTCCAATGTGATTGACACGAACTTTAGTCGCGCTACTATCACAGTAAACATGTCGTTCAGATAAGTAAAAGTATCTCGCTCGTCGTCCCGCAGTTCCTTCCTAATTTGGTTATGAAAGTATCTGTATGCTTTTACAATCTGCTGCTTGTTGTCCTGCGCACTTTGGGTGCGGTTAAGAACCTTTTCGAAGGCGCTCTTGTCAGCTGACCTTGGCAGCAATCTGCGCTCCGCCTTACCTTCGGTGGTTTTGAAAGTGAGGAAATCTTCTACAGACGACGCAAAATGATCAATCTCATGTCTCTTGGCAATGTCACGCAATGTACAAAGGAGGACGGATAGCGTTACCAGCCGCTGTTGACCATCAATTACCAAGTATTTTTCAGGGACATATGAACCCGTATCACCATGATCAATAATCATTGGGCCCAAAAAGTGCTCAGGGCTTTTGTCTCGTTCAACAACTAGTGCTTGGATGTCGGACCAAAGTTCCGACCAGTTTCTCTGAGTCCAAGAGTACGGTCTTTGAAACACAGGTATTATGTGTTGCCGTTGGCTTGAGAGGATGTCACTAAGAGTCACTTTTTTGGTGTGCATTCTTGACCTCTTTCTTACGACGGCTGATATCGGAACACAATAATAACCCTGGCGCAATCTGAATTATAGACCTGCTACCCAAACACGTGCTATCCTTATGATTCCATACGCTATTGGAGCGGCAAATGCGACGTTTTATACTAATTTCATTGCTCATATCCTTGCTATTCGGCTTCGTGACAACAGCCCAAGACCTGCCCGACCAGGAAACCATCACGCGGCAAGCACCGGACGACATCGCCCTCGTCGCCGACTTCTACCCCGCGCCCGAAGAAATGACGAATGCGCCCGTCATCATCGCCCTGCACATGCTCAACAGCGAGCGCGCCGCTTACGCGCCCCTCATCCCCGACCTGCAGGCCGCCGGCTACGCGGTGCTCAATGTCGATATGCGCGGGCACGGCGAATCGGGCGGCGCGCGCGATTGGCCGGCAGCCATCGCCGATGTCGCGGACTGGATCGCCTGGCTTGACGCCCAAGGACATCTCAACGAGAGCGGCTTGGCCATCATGGGCGCCAGCATCGGCGCCAATGTCGCCATCATCAGTTGCGCCGACAGCGCGGTTTGCGCCGGCGCGATTGCGCTGTCGCCGGGTCTGGACTACCGCGGCGTCAAACCCGAGGCCGCGCTGGTCGACGGCTTGGCGGATCGCGCGGCCCTGCTGGTGGCCGCACAAAATGACAGCAGCAGCGCGACGGCCATACGGCAGATGTTTCTCAACGCCAAAGGCGCTGTCACTGCGCGCATGTATCGCGGACGCGCGCACGGCACGCGCCTCTTCGATTCGGATTACGACAGCCTGAGCGGCTTGATCGCCCTCTGGCTGAAAGAACAATTTCAATCAGATGAACCCTAGCGGACTTGGTTTGAATCTGGAAAGGAACGCAAGATGAATTTCGATTTGAATTCTGTCGACTACATTCTGGAAACCACGCGCAGCGTGCGCAAGCGCCTCGATTTGACACGGCCCGTCGATCGCGATGTCGTCATGCGCTGTATCGAAATCGCGCTGCAAGCCCCAACCGGCAGCAACCGCCAGGGCTGGAAATGGCTGGTGCTCACCGATGCGGAAAAGAAAGCCAAAATCGGCGAGTATTACAAGGACTCCTGGTACGCCTACGCCGGTGTAGCGGCGCGCTCGGCGCCCGGCGAAGAACCGTCGGCGCAGATGAAACGGGTCATCAGTTCGGCGCGCTATCTGGCCGACCACATGGGCGAAGTCCCGATGATGATCTTCCCCTGCGTCGAGGGCCGAGCGAATGATAGCAGCCCGGCCGCCAACGCCGGCTTGTACGGTTCGATCATACCCGCGGCCTGGTCGCTGATGCTGGCCTTGCGCGCGCGCGGCATCGGCGCGGCCTGGACGACGCTGCATCTCAGCTACGAAAAAGAGTGCAACGAGATCCTGGGCATCCCAGACGGCATCACCACCGCCGCGCTCCTGCCTGTCGCCTATTTCACAGGTGATACGTTCAAGAAAGCCGACCGCGTCCCGGCGGGCGAATTGACCTATTGGGAATCCTGGGGCGAGACCGACGGCTAGCTGGGAGCCGCTGCCTGCATTCCCGCCGGCATGAAACTGTTTGCGCTACGCTTTTTCGGTAGTATAGTAAAGTCAGCGCAAGTCAATGGGCCAGACGCCCTTTTGGATTGACCATGTCTGGATCGGCTCAAGCGGAAGGCATCCGTCGTTATTACGAGACGGATGCATATCTACGCATAGAAGACGAAACGCACGCCAAATACGCCGTTCCAAAATGCGATTTCGTGAACTGGACCCTGGATACCTTGGCTTGGCAGACCGACGACACGGTGCTCGATATCGGTTGCGGCCGGGGCAACCATTATTCGCAATTAGTCGACCGAGCCCCGGACATCACGTACTACGCGCTGGACCTTTCCCCCTTCATGTTGCTCAATCATCCTGCCGAAAGCGACCGGCTCGCTTTGGGCGATGCGCTGCAACTGCCCTATGCCGATGGCAGCTTTGACGTGGTGATGGCCAACCATGTGCTCTATCATCTGGACAATATCGATCGCGGATTGGACGAGATCAAGCGCGTCCTTAGACCGGGCGGGAAAATGCTCGCCACTACCAACAGCATCCATAACCTGCCCGAACTGCAAGTGCTGTTTCGCCGCGCTATCGTCTTGCTCAGCGCCAACGGCGCCCACGTGCATCCGCCCACCCTTCCCAGCGATTCCTTCGCGCTGGAAAACGGCACCCGCATCCTGGCGCGGCACTTTTACGCGGTCGTCCGGCACGACCTGCCCGGGCAATTGATATTCGACGATATTGATCCTGCCATGGATTACCTCGACAGCATGCGCGACCTGCGCCAACACAGCCTGCCGGAAGATGTCGATTGGGACGACATGATGCTGATCATGCGCCAGCAGATCAGTCAATTGATCGAGCTAATGGGCAAGCTGGAGCTCAATATCGTGAGCGGCGCATTGGTCGCCAGCGATAGCGGCGGCTTCATCAACGAATTCATCGAGCGCGACCAAGCGGCCGTTTGAGCCGCCCTGTTTACGTAAACCGCGTCGCTCATGCGACGAGATGGCTTACTATTTTGCGTGAGCGCGGCAGTCCTTTTCGCTGCCGCCGAGCGGCTATTCCAACACCAGCGGCGCAAGACGAGGAAGGACCCATGTCCGTCTTATCATTCGGTGAACTGCTGATCGACTTCGTCGCGCTGGAAATGGGCGTCACCGTCGGCGACGCCTCCGGTTTCATCAAGGCGCCGGGCGGGGCTCCAGCCAATGTCGCCGCCGCTGTCGCCCGCTTGGGCTACCAGAGCGCATTCATGGGACAGGTCGGCGATGACCCCTTTGGCAGGCATCTTGCGGGCGTGCTCGCTGCCGAAGACGTCAATATCGAGGGCTTGAGTTTTTCGGGGGAGGCGCGCACCGCCCTGGCTTTTGTCTCCAACACAGCCGATGGCGACCGCAGCTTCATGTTCTATCGGCATCCCAGCGCGGACATGCTGATGCGGCCGGGAGATGTCAAAACATCTGTCATCGACGCGAGCGACGTTTTTCATTACGGCAGCATCACGTTGATCCGCGAACCGGCGAAATCCGCCCTGTTGATGGCGCTCAAGCATGCCGTCGCCGGGGGCAAGTTCATCTCCTACGATCCCAACCTGCGCCTACCGCTTTGGGAGAGCGCGGCGGCGGCAAAAGCCGGTATGATCTCCGGACTGGACTACGCCAATCTGCTCAAAATCAGCGACGAGGAACTGCTGTTCCTGACTGGCGGCGATGATGTCGCGCCCTTATGGCGCGACCGCATGGAATTGATCTGCGTCACCTACGGACCCGGCGGCGCGGTCATCCACCTGCGCGACGGCGAAGTGATCAAACACGACGGATATACTGTGAACGCCCGCGATACCACCGGCGCCGGCGACGCTTTTGTGGCGGCCATGTTGATCGGCATGCTGGAAGATCGCGCTGACTACGCCGCGCGTCTGCCCGAGATTCTCGACTTCGCCAACGCCGTGGGCGCGTTAACCTGCCTGAAGGAAGGCGCGATTCCATCGCTGCCGAGCATGGACGAGGCACGGGCTTTCATCGCGGGGCGCAAGGGCTGATCTTCAGTCGGCGCTTTACTCACAGACAATACCGTCGTTGTCGCGGTCATCCATGTATTGGTAGGCGGGATGTCCGCGCGGCACGGGCGCGATTCCGTGTCTGCGCGCTTCGGCGCAAGTGATCCTGCCGTTGCCATTGTCATCATATAGCGCGAGCGCCGATTGCGCGGCGGGCGCTTGTTGGGCAGGCTGTGCTGGTTGTTGCTGCGTTTGTGTCGAACCCGGCGATGTTTGCCGCGCGGCGGGTAGAGGAACGGGCTGGCTGGGACGACTGCTGACCGGTTTCGTCCCGCTAACCCTTAGTGTTTTGGCTATCCAACCGCTATTGATATGAACCCAGCAGTATGCTTCGCCTTGCGCTGACTCCACGACGGCATAAGAACCCGGTTGCGCCAAGCCGACTTTCTCGCTATTGACAGACGCTTGCGCGCGGATATTCATGGCGCCGGTCAGATAGGCAGTATCGTACAAGAAGCAAGCTTGGGCCCGCGCAGACGGCTGTTGACGGACAGGCTGGCTGGCGCTTGGCGCCGCGCTAACCAGCGACGTTTTGGCTATCCAACCGCGGCCGATATTCAGCCAGCAATAAGATGCGCCTTGCGCTGACTCCAAGACAGCGAAGGACCCCGGTTGCGCCAAGCCGATCTTGGCGCTGCTGATGGACGCTTGCGACCGGATGTTCATCGCGCCTGTCACACGGGCGGTATCGGATGCGAAGCAGCCTTCGTTGCTTGTCGGCGCGCTCACTGTGTTCGCGGGGGCAATTCCAGCGTAACAATTCAGCTTTTCCGCTATGCCGAGCGATTGACATTGCTCCCGCGGGTTGCATCGCTGCAAAATCTGGATTGCGGCATTCGCCTCTCTACTGTCCATCGACAGCTTGTACTCCGCTTTTACATTCACAACGGTCTGCGCAAACCAGCATACATTTTCAGTTGGCGTCCATTCCGCCAAGTCTTTGCCGCTTTTCTGGTGACGGTTGACGCTGGGACTAGCGAGTGTGAGATTATCTAAATCCTGTGCGAATCGCCGTCTTGTCGAAACAGCCTTCGCGCACAATCCGCTATCGTGCGCTTCGGAAGTAGCGACGATATGCTCAATGTCAGTTTCATACCTGCTGCTGAAGACTTCCCCGGTGTAAGGGCTGATAATCTTGCCATCCAGATTCTCCGCAATGATGCGCAGCTCGATACTCTGCGGATAGGAGTAATCGCTGCGGTCGTAAGCTGAACAACGGTGTTCGGGCGCAATCGTGACTTGCGCTAAAACCGATATTGTCATCACCAGCGCCATTGCTGCCGCAAGCATTAATCTCGACGCAGCCGTCATCTCGTCCTCCAAATGGAAAGGCAATGTGGCTGCTGCCCAAGGCTTGGATGACCACCTTATTCGATTAAATGGCGCTGCAACTACCAGGAGAGACTGGCAACACGCGTTTAGCCAGCAAGCGCGCTTATGCCAGCGTAAACGCCAAACAATGTCCGAGGACTATTTGCATAGGGTATACTGGAGGTGAAAACCACCTCGGTTTTCAATTAAGCGCGTTTCCTGCGGCAGGCTGGCAGCCAACCAAGAACCTGCCGCGGGAAACCCTAAAACAAATAGTCATGAATTATTCCTTTCATCGCTTACAAAAAGATTATCATATAATCTCCTGTATGCAAGCGCTCGGGAAGCGGCGCGCCCTGGGAATATGCCGAGTTCAAAAGCGCGCTATAATCCTCTGCATCCTGCGCTTATGTAGTTAAACTACTCGATAAGGAATCTCATGTCCCAAGCAAACATGATCTTGATACTGGCGGACGATATGGGCTTCTCCGATATCGGCTGCTTCGGTTCGGAGATCGCCACGCCCAACCTCGATCGCCTGGCGGCCAACGGCGCACGCTTCTCGCAGATGTACAGCTTCGCCCGCTGCTGTCCCTCGCGCGCGGCGCTGCTGACCGGCCTCCACCCGCATCAAGCCGGCGTCGGGCACATGATGTCGAATCGCGGCACGCGCGCTTATCAGGGTTATCTGCGCGATGACGCCGTGACAATTGCCGAAGTGTTGAAGGGCGTCGGCTATCGTACGCTGATGTCTGGCAAGTGGCATACCGGCGGCGAATATGTGGCGCGTCATCGCGACGATTGGCGCCCCGGCGCGCCCGGCTACCCCACCCCGCTGGATCGCGGCTTCGATCAATTCTTTGGCACGCTGGCCGGGGCCGGCAGTTTCTTTCATCCCCATGCCCTGATGGAGGACGGCCAACTGGTCGATGAACATCGCGATGGTTTCTACTACACTGACGATATCACGGACCACGCAATAGCGATGATTGATGGCGCGTGCCGTGATAATATGCCGTTCTTCCTGCATGTCGCCTATACCGCGCCTCACTGGCCCCTGCATGCCCTGCCGGAGGACATCGCCAAGTACGAGGGAGCGTACCGCGCCGGCTGGGATACGCTGCGCCAACAGCGCCACGAAGAACTCAACAGCCTGGGCATCCTGGATCCAGTCTGGCAGATTTCCCCCCGCGATCGGGACTCGCATCCCTGGACGGAAGAAAGGCATAGCGACTGGGAAGACCTGCGCATGGCCACCTACGCCGCCATGATCGACCGTATGGATCAGGGCATCGGCCGCATCCTCGCGGAGCTGGACGAGCAGGGCATAACCGACAATACCCTGATCATATTCCTGTCGGACAACGGCGGCTGCGCGGAATATCTGGCCGAGGATGGCTGGATCAATTCTTATGTGCCGGAGCTGCCTGATGGACGCCCGGTGCAGATCGGCAACCGGCGCGATCTGCTGCCCGGGCCCGCCGATACTTATATGAGCTATGACCTGCCCTGGGCCAACGCCTCCAATTCGCCCTTCCGCCTTTACAAGCATTGGGTACACGAAGGCGGCATCTCCTCGCCTTGCATCGTGCACTATCCGGATCAGGTCGACGCCGGGACGCTCATCCATAGCCCGGTCCAGTTCATTGATGTGCTACCGACCTTCGCCGAATTGGCGGGCGCGCAATATCCGGCCGAGTATGGCGGACAGGCGATACAGCCCGTCGAAGGCGAAAGCTTCTTGCCGGCGCTTCAGCAAGGCGACTGGCGGCGCGAGAACCCGCTCCACTGGGAGCACGAGGGCAACCGCGCCCTGCGCATCGGCGACTGGAAGCTGGTCAGCAAGCACCCGGGTCCCTGGGAACTCTACAATATGATCGAGGATCGCACGGAACTCAAGGACCTCGCCGACGTGGAAGTCGAGCGCGTGAGGAATATGAGCGCTCTGTACGATGTCTGGGCGCAGCGCTGCGAAGTGCGGGACTGGCCGCTGGATTAGGGTAGGCAGTTCGTTTGCTCAAAGCAGGGATACAGGCGGTTTTGCGGGCGACCCGGCGGGTCGCCCCTACCGACGACTATTATTTTGGAGTTGCTTAACTTAGTTGGTCTTGCTGAAGGCAAAGCGCAATCTCGACATAAAGCAGCGATACTGTGGATCGCCCAAAAACAATTGCTTAAAACACCGGCGACGCGCAGAACTGTTCCTTTCCCTTAATATTCGCCACCGAAACTTAAAGGAATGGGGAGCATTGATCTTTTGCCAAGCGCGGGGAATATGTTACCATTCTTAAGAATCCTAGGTATGCCATAAGGGGGTGATGAGATGCATTCCGCACCACTGACCATCGGCATTGAAGAAGAATATCAACTGATCGACCCGGCCACCGGCGAATTGGCGGCGGTCGTTCAAGAACTCTTGCACGATGATCGCATCATGCAGATCGGCGATCAGGTAAAGCCGGAATTTCTGCAATCGCAAATCGAAGTGGGCAGCGCCATCTGTCGCAATGTGGGCGAAGCGCGCATGGAATTGCTGCGGCTGCGGCGCGAAGTAGATACGGTCGCGCAGCGCCACGGTTATTGTATCATAGCAGCCAGCACGCATCCCTTCGCGCGTTGGGAAGAACAGGAAGCCAATCCGGGCGAGCGTTACGAAGACCTCAAGAACTACATGCAAGAAGTTGCGCGCCAGATGCTGATATTCGGCATGCACGTGCATATCGGCTTTGGCACCGAACCCGAACAACTCGATCTATTGATTGATATTCAGAATCAACTGCGCTACTTCCTGCCGCATATTCTAACGCTTTCGACCAGTTCACCGTTCTGGCATGGCCATCCTACGGGTCTGAAAAGCTACCGTAGCATCATTTTTGAGAATCTGCCGCGGACGGGCATTCCGCCGACTTTCTCCTCCTTCACTGACTTCAACGCGATGATCGAAACCTTCGGTCGCGTGGGCGCGCTGGGCAAGGACCGCGCCGATGGCAAAGCCGATTACACCAAAATCTGGTGGGACGCGCGCCCGCAAGAACAGTTCGGCACGTTGGAAGTCCGCGTCTGTGACATCTGCACTACGGTTGACGAAGCCGTCGCCATCGCCGCTCTGATTCAAGCTCTGTGCGCCAAGCTGATCCAACTGCGCAATCAAAACCTCAGTTGGCGCATCTACCCCAACGAACTGATCGCCGAGAACAAATGGCGCGCTGTGCGTTGGGGTCTCGACGGTCAACTGGTCGACTATGGCAAACGCGAATCAATTCCCATGCGTTTCCTGACGCATGAATTGCTGGAACTGATCGACGATGTCGTTGACGAGCTTGGCTCACGCCAGGAAATCGACTTCATCAAGACCATTCTGGATAAAGGCACCAGTTCTGACCGGCAACTGGCGGTCTATCATCAATGCAAAGCCGATGGCGCCGATGAGGACGAGGCGCTGCGAGCCGTGGTGGCGCACCTGCGCGAGGAGACAATGCGCGGCGTGACGTAAATGGCGATGAACGCGACCCATTCTGACATTCGGTTTATCTAGAATCGTCAAGAAATGAAGAGAGGGATCAAAAAAGTCAAGAATTGTACTTTGTACTGGACGGTATAGTATAAAGTGCATGAAATCTTTTGAAGCGCTTACTCTAATCTCATACAATTGCTATATCTTCACTCAAGGATGATAGAGAGGGCATAAGTGCAGAGAACCAGCTGGCTTAGTAGAAGGACGCGATCAATGAAAGTGCGTGACCCGTTGTACGTTGCTGCAATGCTAGCAATGTCTGGTATAGGGCTGGCCATTGGAATAAGCGAAGGGGGATCGGCTAGAGAAACGCTGATATTCATCATTTTCGCTATGGTGATGCTATACATGGCTGCCAGGCGGTAAATGCAAAATGCTGCGCGGTTGCTCGTAGGAATTCTCTCGTTTGGCGTAGCTGTTTATACTGCTCTCAATCAGTATCCATTTGAATACACCGCAGGTTTTCTGTTATTCTCCGCGCTATTGCTGACGAACGTGCAATGGTTCCGCGCGAAGGCTGTAGATGGAGAAGTGGAACTCGAAGCTCATTTCGAAGAATCTGACGAAACCAAGCCTTCTCGACAAGAAAATGAAGACGCTGTTGGGCGTTTGAGTGAAAGAGGTAAAAGCAGAACGGATGATGAATCAGATAATCGAGATGAAGTAGAATCGCCTGCTCATTGAGTAGGCGTATATCCGGCTAATGGCCCGGTAGTCGCGAGCCTCGTCTGTTGGCGGGGCTTTTGCTTTGCTCTTCGATTCTTACAGCCGCTCATACATGTATATATTTGCGATGGGTAAGGGAATTCAAAAGTCGATTTAGGTTTGCACATTCGAACGCAATGCCAGCATTTGCCGCGCAAGCTCCGCGAGTACGCCTAACTTTACATCCGCAAGGGTCGCCCCCCGCCTTTGGCGCGGTTGCTGGCGTAACGTCCGCTGAGTTCAGGCTCGGCGGATTGCAGGCGTCGCGGCGGCAGCCCCTTGATCAGGGCTTCCAGGTCGTCAAGCGCCATTTGCCCTAGTTCGTACATGGCTTCCTTCACCGTGCCGGCGCGATGCGCGGAAAGCAAAGCGCCCTCGGCGGAACGAATGGGATGATCGACTTCCAGGGGTTCCCTTGGGAATACATCCGTCGCCAGCTTGAAGCGCCCCGCCAGAACCAGCTCCGTCAAAGCAGCGAAATCGACGACATGAGCGCGGCTTATCAAAGCAAATACGGCCCCCGGCTGAACCAATTCCAAAAGCTCGCGCGTGATCATGGCCTGGTTTTCGGCTGTTGGCGAGGCCAGCACAAAGATCAGTCGCGAACGCGCCATCAGTTCCTCCAGCGCCAGCGGTTCCACGCCCTGACGTCGCAGATAGCCGTCGCTGAGCCAGGGATCGTAAGCGGAGATCTTCACGTTAAAGGGCCGCAACAGTTTATGCAATTCGCGCGCGAGGCTGCCATAGCCAATCATGCCCACCGGCTTGTCGTACAACAGAAAGGTACCGACGTTGCCTTTGTGCAAATACTTCTCCGTTCCAGCCCGCATCTCGCGGTCGCCAATCGCAATATCGCGCGCCGAGGCGATCGCCATCCCCAAGGCAAACTCCGCCACCTGCCGCGCAAAAGCCGGCGCCGCGCTGAGTACCCGTATACCATTCCGATAGCAAAACTCGTAGTCCAAGCGCAGCGGAAAGGCGCCGGAAACAGTGATGATCGCCTTGAGTTGTCGCGCTTGATCCAGCACTTCGCCATAGCGCCAGTCAGCGCAGATCGCATAATCAGCCGAGGGCAATGCCGCGAGGAAGTCCTTCATCGGCATCGGCTCGTCGCGCCCCCAGACTACATCGACAAGGTCAAAAAGCCGTTGCCGGTCTTCTGGAGAGAATATCTCATCCATGCGGCGGAAACTGGGATCCACGATGACTTTGCTTTTCATAAGCCGCCTCCCTGATGGTGGGGCGATTTCGGACTCTGGCAGCGACCAAGTCGAGTGAGGACGGCCGCGCGCGCTATTTGAAGCGACGGTCATACCAGACTGGCAAATCGCCAAGGCAGACGGCAACATGCACGGCGGCGGCTTGGAGCGCGGTCGCCACAGCGTCAGGTTCCAAAACGCTGACACCTGAAGGGCGGTTCTTCTCAACTACGGCGTCGCAACCGGGCAGCAGCGCATCCGCGCGTTTGTCGTCCTCGACCAGCAATCGCCGAAAACTGCCATCGATCATTTGCAAATTGATCTCGCCATGAAAGACAACCGGCCGTCGACCGCGTTTCTTGACCAATTCACTGGCGTACACCGATTGAACGGCGCCCGCGTCAACCTGCCAACGCAACCCCTCGCCACGAAGGGCGCTGACGCTCCGCTTGTCGGCGCTGATCACCAAGGTATCCGGTTCTTGCACGATCTTCTTGACTTGCAGCGCGATCATCAAAAGCAGCAATAGGGCCACGCCAAGTCCCAAGTACGGCAAGAGGCTGGGATCGGGAATCAGCGTCCCGGCATTGGGCAAGGCCAGCTCATGAATTAGTGAGGCGATCGAGACCCAGGCATAAAATGCCGCCAACAGACCATACCAGGCGATTTGACGGTACCTGGCGCGGATCCAACGGCGGTCGCGCGCAAACTGCAGTTCGCTTTGGCCGGCCACTGTTCGCGTCCCCAAGATCCAGTCGCCCAAATCAAGCGGAAGATCAATCAAGGGAATCGGCTCCGGCTCTGCCATGGCATCCCCCGGCACTGAAGCCACAAAGGGTTTACCCAAGACATCAGCCAAAGCCAGACCGATCTGCTGAACAGTCCGCTGGCTGCGGGATTGATCAGAATCGTCGATGCGCAGCACTTCAAACCAGCGACTGCTGCGCGAGAATGACAAGTCAGGGGAAAGTGTCATTCCCAATTGCCAGACGGCCTCCTCTTCCGACCAGCCCAACACCACCTCGCCGATGTCTCGCGGGGCGACTTCACCCAGCGGCGGCAAGGCGCGTCGATTGCCAAAATCATCATCGTAGCGGAAGCTTCTGCCCGCCTTGACCTCGACCAGCAGGGTCGGCGCAGCGGTGGCGTCGAGTTGGATTAAGCGCCAGCGATCTTCGCTATAGTCGACGAGCATGTTATCCGAGACTGCAATTCGCGTCATGGGTCGCACACTTGTTTCGAGAAAGCGCAGTTGAACTCGAGGCGCATTATCGCAGATTTCAATGAAAAATGCAGACGAGATTTATCCCAAGCGCCACAAACAAGAGACTTGCTTTTTCAGGGCAAAAAGAACTAAGCGCTTCTCTAATTTAATAAACCGCGTCGCTCGTGCGACGAGAAGGCTTATTATTTTGTGTGAGCGCGGCAGACCTTTTCGCTGCCGCCGAGCGGCTTTTCCAGCGACTGATGGCGCCTGCGCAGGATTACCAGCGCGACGAAGATCAACCCCAGCAGCGCCAGCGCCAGCGTCCCGACCTGCAAGGCTTGTCGCTCCGGGATTCGGCTAACAGCCACGGCGATGCCCCCAAAGATCAGGGAGAAAACGTAAAGCAAGAGCAAAGCCCCTCGTTGCGAAAAACCCATGCGCAGCAGCCGATGCGAGACATGATCCTTGGCCCCCAGCATCAAGGGTCGCCTTTCTATCAGGCGGGTGAATATCGCCAGGTTGATATCGACGATAGGCAATGCCAGCACGAGCACCGGCACCATCCAGGTCACATTGAGCGATTGCTCCGCGAATTTCAGCTTGATGGCCAGAATCGCCAAGACGAATCCCAGCGTGTAGGCGCCCATATCGCCCATGAATGTGCTCGAAGGATTGAAGTTATAGGTCAAGAAACCGATGGCGCTGCCGAAGATCGCGGCCGCCAGCATACTGACCAGGATCTGTCCTTGCGTCACCGCCATGAACAGAAAGAATCCCGAGGCGATTGCAGCGGTGCCGGCGGCCAGGCCGTCCATATTGTCGATCCAGTTTAGGGCGTTGATCAGCGCGACGATCCAGAATAAGGTGAGCGGGATATCGATCCACTGCAGCCCAAAAAGGCGAATTTGCACGCCCACCAGCGTGACCACCAAGGCCGCCGCCACCATCACCAGCAGGCGCAGACGCGGGCTAAGGTGTTTGCGGTCGTCCAGGTAGCCGATCCAGGCCAGTAAGGTGGTGCCGGCGACGATCGCGCCCAGTTCTTTCAAATGTGTCGGCGGACTGAACAAGAGGATCGATAGCACGAAGGCGACATAGATCGCCGCCCCGCCCATTAGCGGCATGTGTCGCACATGGATATTGCGCCGGCTGGGCGCTGCGGTTACCCCCAGGCGCATGGCGATTTGTCTTGTCAGGGGCGTCAAGCACAGGGCAGCGGCGAAACCCACGATCATGATCGGGATATACTGCAGGTTGGCGTCCATGATCTCAGTATAAGACCGATGGCAGAAACTTGAAACCCTGCGGCAAGTCGGGCGGAATGAGCCGTAACCGGCTACGAACTTCCATTATTCATTTCGCGGGATTCATCCGCCGACCGGGGTCTTCTAGTCGCTTGCCCACTCGAAGACTGCTTTGACCGGCAGGTGATCGGAACCGATCGGGTCGCCAATACTCGCTGCCACGGTCCGCAATTCCTCACTGTACCAAATATAGTCGATGCGCAAGAAGGGGTGAACAATCCGCGGCAAGCCAATAACTTCGGCCACCGGCCAGGTGCGTCCGGCGCCCGCGCCCGCGTCCCGCCAGGCGTCATTTATCCGGGCGGCGATCTCATCATAGATGAGCGAGCTGTCGCTCATGTTGAAGTCGCCCGCCACCAGGTACGGCTTGCTCTCGTCGCCCAAGATTTCCAGCAGCCGACGGGCCTGCGCGTTACGGCGCGCTTCGTCGTAATGCAGCAGCAGATCCAGCGCGAAACGCGGGGAAGGCTGCCAATTCGCCTGTGGCAAGGCCAGGTGCACGGCGTAAACTGCCAACTCGCGCCCGTTCAGATCCAGCAGAAGTCGCAGCGCCAAGCGCCCGGGCTCGTCTTCAATCGATAGAATCTGCCGCTCGAGGATGGCGTAGCGGGAGAAGATGCGTACGCTGCCAGCGATATGATCTTCGTGCGCATAGACATCGTAGAGCCGCTGCAAGCGATGATCGTATCCCTCGGCCGTTTCCTGCAATACGATGACATCGGCGCCGGCGGACAGCAGCCAATCGGTCGCCTCGCCCAACTCCGCATTGCTGCCCTGCACGTTGAATGTCACAACGGAGAAGGTTTCGCCTTGTGGCGGCGCAATCGCTTTATAACGGCCGGGCCAGGCAAACCAGAGCAAACCGACGAGTATCAAGGCGATTTGCAGCAGCACGCTCCAGCGGTCACGCAGCTGCGACAGCGTCGCCCGGCGATGACGTTTCGCCTTCTGCGGGCCCCGAGAAGGATTCTTACGCAAGCGCGAAAGCGCCGTGCCTTGACGAGCGGCGATGATGGACAAGGGAAAGGTCAGCGCCAGGGGCATGTACCAATAAGGCGCGAAGGTATTCGCCAGGTCAACCAACCAGAAGCCGCTGACGCGCATGAGACGCAAGAGCGTAAACAAAGCGACCAAAGCCGCATAAAATGCCGCCAGATAGCTTACCGGTCCCGACAGTCGACGGACGAATCGTTGCAAGGCTGACCAGGACATGCCAGGCTGACCTCAGTCTCGAAGAACGTGAATGTTCATTATACACGGCCCGCCCAAAAGGGGCGCGACTGGAGGCTGCTGCCGAGCACAACCCGCGAGAGGCGAATATCACATCACAGCACAAGCAGCGAGATGAGGACCAGCGCCACGAAAAGCCCCGCCGCCAGGATACCCATGTTACGCAGGTCCTTAATCACGAAGCCGTAATCGGCGCGCAGTTCTTCTTCAGAGACTTCTTTGGTGGGGTTCGCCAGCAGATCGGCAACGTACTCGGCATCCAACGCGCCCTCGTCTTTGCGCCGTTCCAGTTGCACGGCTTGCAGGTCCCGACGGCGGCGGCGCTGTCTACGCGGGGTTTCCGCAGTGGCAGAGCCGGCGACAACGCCAGATGGCGCGTGTTCTTCCGCTGTCGCTTCCGCTTCGCTCGCGACTGCTTCGCCGCCCGCGGCGGCCTGGCGCGCTTGCTCCAGCACGGCTTTGGAGATATTGGGTTTTTTGCGCCTGCGTTTGGCCATGCGGCATAGCTCCATCGACTATCTGTACATACTCGCATTATGGCAAAGGAAAAGCGTCATGACAAGCGGGCGTGACATGGCGGGCACGACGGTCAGGAAACGATTGTGGATTATGTCGGGCAAGCGGACTTGCTGGGAAGCTGAAGGGACTTTGGTCGAGGACGCTGGTCTGAACAATACCAAGACCTATCGCTTGCCACAATCCGGTTTGGCGGTTTGGCAAAGCCCAAGGAAAAGAGAACCAAACCGGACCCACACTCCGTTGGACAACAGTTCCTGTTGTTGTCCAATGGGACCGTTTTTGGGCGCGGGGGATTCACCACAGCCGCTCGGCGCGTAACCGGCGAAATTGGACTACCGCGCTCACACAAAATAATAGACCTGCTCGGCTACCGCAGATCGCGGTTTACTAAAAAACAGGCGCAGTGGGCGCAGAGGGCATATTTCGGGCGACATGGTAGGGCACTGTTACAATTCTACCCCATCCCCCGGCCCAGTGCCCCCTCGGTCCCCCACCTCACGGCTGAGGACATGACAGATTTTAACCTGGCGGAATACCGCTGCAAAACTTGTAATTTCTGTGGCGATTTCGGGCGACTTACAGAGTCGCCCCTGCAGTTTTCGCCCAATAAGATGCTTGTGATCGTTGTCCTGTCGCTTTCATAGCCAATCGGATCAAAGCTGTCATGTCCTCAGGGGATTGAGGGGTAGACTAAAGATGGGCGCGATTCCGGTACTGTGGTGTTCGCAAAAGCGTCCAGCGCGTATCCATCACTGAGATTGGGACGGTCGTTTTTTGGCCAATGTCCGCAATTGCTCGAAGCTGATGCCATACTGCCGGGCGATTTCCCGCGCATAGCTCTGGCCGCGGGGCGGCGCTGCCAGCACGCGGTAGGTGCGGCGCACGCCAGACTCGTCTTCTTCGACTTCCGAAATCAAACTCCCCACACGGCTATCGCCTGATACCGCATCGTTGATACTTTCGCAGTCGACGGCCAATTCGTGCAAATGCGTCACGAAGACAGCCCGCGCGCCCAAGATGCGCAAGCAGCTTAGAACATCCCGCGCCAGAAAGTAGCTTTCGGTGGCGCTGGTGCTGGCCAGCGATTCATTCATCAGAATCAGGCTATGCGAAGTCGCACGACTGAAGATCTCGCGCAGGCGCTTGGCTTCTTCGCCCAGCCGGCCGCTTTCCATCTCCGGATCCTCTTCGACCGGGAAATGCAGGCATATCGCATCGACCGGGCTTAAAGTCGCCGCAGCCGCCGGCAGGAACAAGCCCGATTGCGCCAGCACGTGCAGCAAGCCGATCGCGCCCATCCAGGTGGTCTTGCCGCCCCGATTGGGCCCGGTCAAAACGTGGATGCGGCCCCGGTCATCGAATCGCGCGTCGTTGCCCACGATATGCGCGCCCAGGTCCTCTCCCCGGTGCTGCCGGCTGAGGCGCAAGGCAAGATCGAGATTCACCATGCCGCGCACATCCATGCGGCGTTCCTCGGGGGGCAAGAGGATCGGTTTGCACATGAGCAAGCCTTGATCGCGCAACCTTGAAATCATCCCCGCTGCGCCGATATAGAAGGCAATTTCGATTTCAATGGCGCGCAGCTCGCGACTGTTGACCCGAGTGTAAGCAGCCAGGGCGCGATTTATCGGTCGAATCACATCATCCAGGATTTTGCGCAAATCGCCGAAAACGCTGTTGCCTGCCAGACGATCCAGGGTCTCGCGGCGCGTCGCCATGATGCCGCCGCCGCTTGTCGAAGGCGCCTGATGCAAGGGACTGATACCGCGCATTTCTTCCGCATCATCGCCCCCCCATAACCTGCGAAAGAAACGGGGACCCTTGAAGCGGCGGCGGTTGATCGACAGCAAGGTGGCGGCCACCGGTCGCAGGTCCGGCGATAGATTGACCCCGATTGTGACACTGACGATCTCGCGAATCCGCTCGCGCAATTCCGGCAATTCCGCAGCCATCTGCTGGAAGAGCGGATCTTTCACGGCCTGCGTCATTCGCTCCGCCAACTTTTGCCAGGCGCAAGCTCTCAGCGCCGGCCGAGCGCGCTGCAGCAGCGCATCCAGCTCGATGACGCATTCCACATAGTTTTCCAGTTCCGTCAAGCGGGAAAGCACCAGCGCCAATTCGTGACGGCGGGCGCGAATATCCCTGACAGGTTCGCCCAAGCCGCGAATCTTGGGCAGTAACTCCGTCAGCCCGGCCGTGAAATCCGGCTGATCAAGACAGTCGTCGAGCACCTCGTGGCGATAGGCCAGAGTCTCGATATCGGTCAGCAGCGTAGAAAGGATGTCGCGAATAGAGCGGGTGTAATCGCGATAAGGTGAAATCTCTTCCGCGATGACCTCGATTCTCAAATCATCGCGCGGACCAAAGGACTGTGAGGACGCGGCGCTTGTCTCGTGGCGATCGCGCCATAAGAGGCTAATCGAATCCGGCTCGACCGGGCGATTCTGGAACATCCTTTTCCGTTCGGTTGCGCTATACGGCTGCCCACCATGATAACAGCCGCTCGGCGGCGGCGAAAAGGCCTGCCACGCGCGGACAAGTGCATAATCCTTCCGCAGCAACAGCGGGTCTGACTATTGCAAGAGAGACCAAAAAAGCGACCCTGCGGTCGCAATGATCCTCACTGCCATCGAGCCAGGCAACGTGGGGACTCGGCGCTAGTTGAGTTTCATCCTGCGCAGGCCTTGAAAGCCGGGATTGCCCTGAATTTCTTTCCAACGGGCATCGCCGCCGTCGGTATGCCACTCGACTACGAACATGCCGTCCGTGTCCTGATAGGTGAAAATGGGCTTCAAGCCGAGAAGAATCTGTCGGATGGTGCCGATAACCTCTTTACGTTCTTCGCCCATGCGCAGGGTGAAATATTGCCCGGCCACAAATTCGAAGAACATCGGCATGCCGTCGAGGCTGCCTTCCATCTTGATTGGCGCCTCCGCCCGCGTGCAACTCATGAAAATGTTCTGCAGCCGGTTATTCCACAAACTATGGTTGACGCGCTCCTCGATGTAATAGGGACGCGCCTCGGGGGTGGAATAAAACCATTGTCGAGAGGTGTTTGCCATCGAACCGCATCTCCACTTGTTTAGGCCTGCGCAATGCCGCAAGTTTACCGCATAGCCCCGAAATGCGAAAAGGGGAAACATCCATCACATGCCGTCTTAACTGACCCTTTCCGGAAAACCCAGATCCATAAGCAGGGCGCGGGGGCAATGCCCGCCGTCGAAGTTGATGCCAAAGAGATCAAATAGGATAGAACGTTTGTTCTATTCCATGCTAGAATATATCGGTACTTATAGTGTCACGTCTACGAAAGGAAACGTAAGTGAGAAATCGTGACAAGCGCAGCAAATGCGTTTTCGACTTCATCTGTTGTTATACCAGCGCACGCGGCTTTCCGCCGACCTTGGGTGAAATCGCGGCATCAACGGGCTTCAAGTCCAATGCCGGTGTCATTCGTCATCTGGACAAATTGGAAAAATGGGGCTGGATTTCGCGTCATCACGGCAAATCGCGTAGTATTCGCATCTTACGGGGATGTGAGCAGGAATGAGCTAATGCAAATAGCGAAAACCTTTTTCAGCGATCAATTCCGCGGCAATGATCACGCCCGAGTGTGGCAGGACGTAAAGTTGATACAGTTCACCGTTGGCGAACTCCCGGACGAGCGACGCGTCCAGCAGTTTGTAAGTCTCCAATTCCACGCGCAAGGAATGATAGAAGGGATGGGTGCGCATGACATAACGACTGGTACGCCCTTTGATGATGCGCACAGCTTCCGAATCACGGTCAAGAGCCAACTGTTGGGCAAAGCGACTGACGCTGCTGATAACGTAAACCATGATACCGACCATCACCAGTTCGATGCCCAGCGCGATCGGCAGCAACAACACGCGCACAAAGGACAAGAGCACCACAGCTGCGGTTACCAGTATCGCCAGACCGACGCAGCGTTTGATGATCTGTGTGGATTGCGCCTGAAACAGATCAATATGTGTTTGTAGCATATCAATCTGCGCGGCGCTCATCAAACCGAGACGGTTGTTCCTGAGGTCGTTTTCGCTGGCGGCGATCGTCTGTTTCTCTGCCGCTTTCATCGGGCTTGTCCGTGGATAAGCGAGCCGTCTGACAATTCTAACAAGAAATCAGCCGGGGCTCAATGAATCTGAACGCGGGAACGCCCTGAAATCTTGGCTTTTGCGATCCGAGTCACTTCACATCAAGAAGCGCTTTGTCCTCGGCGCTTGAGAGTGTGCTATGGAACCGGCGGACTCAGTTGTCGGTGACGAGCGCCGCCCTGGGGGAATACGGGGATCTATTCAGACGGAAGCCAGCGCCGGCATGTACTCGGTCAAATAGGCCGTAAGCTGATCGCGCGTGAACACATAACAGAGTCGCCCCACCTCGTTAAGCAGCGACTGCGGGATAAAGCGCCAAAGGCGTCGCTGCATCGTCGCCGGATCATCAAGCGCCTCGCGCACAAGCGCCGGGTCCATCTTCAGGCGCTGGCCAAATATCTCCAGCGTCAGGCTGTCCCCGGCTGGATCGAGTTGTCCGGCGACCAGATCACGCCATTGGGACAGAATCGAGTCGGGCATAAAGGGCAGCCAGCTCTGTGGCTCGGAACGGCGCAGCGAACCCGCTTGCCAGTCTTCCAGCTCTCTCTCGTCGCGCTCGTCCAATACCGTCAGGATCAAATGCAGGGCGAAGAATTTGTCGCGCCGCTCCACACCATTCCACTCCCTGCCCCAAAAATGCGGCCGCACCATTTTCAGCGCCCAGGCTTCGTCAGTAGCCAAATGCGCCACATAGCCGGCCAAGAAGGCCAAATGCGCTTCGTCCCCGGCCGACCGCAGTTCCGGATGCAGCCGCAGCATCAAGCGCCAGGGGCGCTCCACCATAGGCTGGCCATAGGCATAGAAATGCGTGACCTCACGCCCATCGCCACTGGCTACGCGGGCATCGGCGACAATGCTGCCCAGTTGAAAGGCCGGGCGCTGCCGGAGCAGCAAGTCGCGATAGAGCAGAGGCAAGGCGTCGTCGCCGAGCAAATCTTGCGCGATTCTGAGGTGCGTGAATGGCGTGGGCATGGCGCTGATTTTAGATGGGAAAGAGCGTGAAGGCGAGAGGGGAATCAATACAATTGTCCGGCTCGTGCCTGCCGCTTCCTTTCAGGTCTTTCCTGGTGATGCTATTGACGAAGAATGCGTGCTATCTGCTCTATGTGATCGGCGTCATGGAGCAGCACATGGACGACAGGCATCGCGAGGTCAACTTCATCACCCATGGCGAAACGTCCCACACGTTCCCATAGTTCACCTTGCAGCGGCGACAGACAACTGATAAGTTCGCGGCGGGTCGTACAATAGTCGTCCAAAACATGACGCAAATCCTGATTGGCATAATCGTTTTCGACCACCATTGCCAGACGCGCATCCTCGTCATAGAGCCTAAAGGTTGGGTTGTCTTCGTCGAGAATACGCTTGATGCGTTCAAAGAAAATCTCTTGATAATCCCGCAGATGACACAGGATCTCGAGCACGTTCCATCCCTCCGGACCATCGCTGATGCTTTGCGCTTGTTCTTGGGAAACTCCCTCGAGGATCAAAACCAGGATTTGATATGACTTATCCAAGCCCTCGATGAGCCAGTCCTTGGGCATACCCTTCACGGCAAGGCCTCCTGCAGTCCTCGATAGAGCCAACTGTTCCTGGCGGTCGTTGGCAAAAGTATATCCGCTTTTGGCGGAGCTTCGCCAAGTTTGCGCCGCGAAAAGTGAGCCGGCTCACTCGCTGCGCAGCGCCTCGGCCGGTTTTAGCCGTCCCAGGCGCCAGGCGGGATAGACCCCGGCCAGCAGCGCCGCGATGACCGCCACCAGAAAGGCTTCCAGAAATTCGCCGGGCAACAATACAAATTGCATCGTCCAGCCAAATGAGCGCAGATTGATGACATAGATTAGCACCAGCGACAGGAGCGTGCCGATGGGCAAGGCCAGGACGCCGGCCGCCAGACCCATGAGCCCGGTCTGAATCAAGGTGAAGCGCGTCAGTTGACGGGGGGTCATGCCGGTGGCGCGCATGGCGCCGTATTCCCGCGTGTGCTCAAGCTGCAGCGCCATCAGCGCTGACAGGATGCCGATGAAAGCCACCAGAGTCGTCAGCAGGCGCAAGGCGATCGTGATAGCGAAGGTACGATCAAAGACTTCCAGGGCCCCCCGTCGCAAGCCGGCATTGTCTTGCACCAGCAGGTCGTAGCCGGCCAATCGCGCGCGCAATGCCTCGATAACCGCATCGGCATCCGTTCCCGCTTCGAGAAAGATGCCCAGCGACGTCACGAAGGAATCATCAAAATATTGGTCATAAACGGAGCGCGCCATGTAAACCGTGCCTTGATCCGTGCTGTAATCGTAATAAACGCCGAAAATCTCGAAGCTGCGCTCGCCAAGGTCCGTGGACAAACTGATGCGATTATTGGATTCGTCGATGCCGCGGCGATTGGCAAAAGCCTCGCTGACCATCAAGCGCCCGGCATTAAGCGCCTCTTGATGATCTTCCACGGCAACTTGAGTCCAGCGAAAGCGGCGATTATCGCCGGCGATATCAAAGTCGGACGCCAACAAGTTAACCGGTGGAAAATCGGGAAAGTCAGGCGAGTAGACTGTCACTGCGCGCGCTGAAGAAACCGCCTCGACACCCGGGACCGCGCGGGCCAGCTCCAGCACCGCGCCATCGACATCAATGCTCGCGTTATTGTTTGAAAAAAGTGGCGGCGAGACGAATATCTGCGCCCCCAAGGAATTGCTCAGCCAATCGGCCACGGTAGCCCGAAAGCTGCCGATCATGGTGTTGACACCGACAATCACGCTGACGGCAATGGTCAGCGCCGCGACCGCGACCGAGGTGCGGCTCAGCGAACGCGTGATCGCCCGACATGCCATGCGCCCCAGCACGCCAAAAACTGCCCCGCCCACGGGTAGCGACAGGCGCATCATAATCAGCAGCGCCGCCGGTGTGAAAAAAGCCCCGCCGACAATGATCATGAGCAAAGCGCCAAAACTAAGATAGAGGTCCGCGCCAGGTACTCGCAAAAGCAGTAGCCCGCCAAGATTGAGCAAGGCCGCAAGGACCGAAATATGAGGCAGCAGGCGTCGGGTCTGTTCTTCTTCGGTCGAGCGTTTCATCACGCCGGCCGGCGCTGTACGCGTGGCGTCCAACGAGGGCAAGAGAGCCGCCACGATGCTCGCCAGCATGCCGATGCCAGCGCCTTTCAACAATGTCAAGGCCTGGACGCTAATGCCCCGAACATTCACGGCAAAGTAGAGATCGCTGATAGTTTGGGAGACCAGCGCAACCGCGCCCCGGCCCATGATGACGCCAAGCGCAAGCCCCAGCACCGTACCCACAGCGCCCAGAATCAACGCTTCTCCCAGGATGAAAGCGAAGACTTGCGCCCTGGTGGTGCCCAGCGAGCGTAAGATGCCGATCACGCCGCGGCGCTGAACCACGCTGAAAGTGACGGTGTTGTATATCAAGAACAAGCCGACCACCAGCGCCAGCAAACTCATCGCACCCAGGTTGATCTCGAAGGCGGCGATCATCTGGTCAAGCGCATCGCCTTCCCCAGACTCCAAGAGCAATATGCCGTCGGGCAACTCGGAGCGTATTCGCTCGGCATCGTCCCCGGCCAGGATCAGATCAATGCGAGTGAGCCGACCGACCATGCCCGTCCATTCTTGCGCGGTGGCGATATCGCTGATGATCAGGTCATCGAGCGCTTGTCGACTGCTATTGTTTTCCGATTGCAGTATGCCGACGATCCGCGCGCTGCTGAAGCGCCCGGCAGCGCTGATCTCTAAATCATCGCCGGCTTCCAGCTTGAGCCTGCCCGCCAAGGCGTCGCTGATCACCACGGCGCCCGGGACAGCAATGATCTGGTTCAGCGCTTCGTAGTCCATGTTCTCGTTCTCGCCACGCAGGTACGAACGGAAAGGGGGTTCTGCCAAGGGGTCAACGCCCATCAGACGCAAGGCTTGATCGCTCCCGCTTGTCCGCACAAACTCGCTCACCACCGGCGCGCTGACTTTGATCCCCAGTTCCAGGCGCAAGCGCGTGTAGAGCTCTGACGAGAAGCCGTTGGGTCCACCAACGATGTGATGCGTCGCCTTGCCGGTGACGCTTTCGCTGCTCAAAGCGAAAGCGCGGCTGGCGGATCCGTTGGCGATGTCGATAGCGACGATCACGCCGACTCCCAGCGCGACGCCCAAGACGAAGAGCGCGCTCTGGAAGAGACGCCGGTCGATATGACGTGTAGCGAGACGGAGCAAGGCTATCAAGAGTCTGCTCTTATTCCAGTTGCGATGCGAGCTTGTTCAAGATCACTATCTGCGGATTGGCACTGGCCGGTCGCTATGTATTCACATGGCCTGCGTGAGCGAATACGGCATTGAATGGGCGCTCACAGGCCAAACAATTCTTTGAAACGTCGCAAGCGTCCCAGATAATCGTCAAGTTCTTCGCCGTTTGGATAAACAGCCAACTCGGTCGCGCCAAGCTCGGCCCAACCAGCGACATAGCTCTCCCAAGCGTTCTCGGGCACTTGCTGCGTACTCAGACGCGTATGCAAGCCCACACGGCCTGCGCTGCCCGCAGCCTCGGCGAAGGCCCAGAATTTGGCCGTATGGTCCCGATAAAGCTGCGGATCGCCCGATTGCGCCACCCAACCGTCGCTCATACGCGCCGCTCGCTCCAACACCACATCAGCCGTGCCGCCGATCCAAATGGGAACCGGCCGCTGCGGCAAGGGATTGATGCCGGCGTCATCGATCGTATCAAAGCGGCCCTGGTAGCTCACCAGGTCGCGCGTCCATAACATACGGAGCAACTCAATCTGCTCCTCAGAGCGAGCGCCGCGCGTCCGAAAGTCCATGCCGAGCGAGCTGTACTCCACTTCGTTCCAGCCGATGCCGATGCCCATGCGAAAGCGACCGCCCGACAGCAGATCGACTTGTGCCGCCTGTTTCGCCACCAGGGCGGTCTGCCGCTGCGGCAAGATCAAAACGCCGGTCATAAAGCCGATACGCTCGGTCAGGGCGGCCATCCAGGCGAAAAGCGTGAAGGGTTCATTGAAGCTGTCCGTGTAAGTATACGGCCTGCCGGATTGCCAGCCTGCGCGCGCGGGGTTGGCGCCCAGCACATGGTCATAAACCAGCAGGTGATGGTAGCCCATATCTTCGGCAGCCTGTACGAAATCGCGCATCACAACCGGGTCCGCCCCCAACTGTGTCTGTGGATAAACAACTCCAAATTTCACGATAACCCTCCTTCGGTCCAATTGCGACTATGGGACCATGCTAGCGGAGACGATCGGTTTGCGCCAGACGCTGAGGCAATTCCTCTTCAGTCGGGCCGTAGGCAAACTATCAGGGACTGCGCCGAGTCCTTAGCGTGCAAGCTGGTTATAATCTGAAGAGTAGCTGTCAGCAGAAGAGGATACTCGCAAGCGTGCTTCAGGTTCGCAATGCCAATGTCACAAGCAAGTTTGCGCCGGCAACCAACACGGAAGCCCCGGCGATGATCGCGCCGATCATCCAACGCATGTTTTTCAGGTCACTGCTCAGGCTCTCAATATCAGACTCAACCTTCGTGCGCAGGCTCCCGATATCCGACTTGACTTCCGTACGCAAGTTGGCGATATCGGTTTTTAGTTCAGCGCGCAGGTCGGCGATATCGGTTTTTAATTCTGTGCGCAGGCTGGCATTATCTGTCTTCAATTCCGTACGCAGGTTGGCATTATCTGTCTTCAATTCTGTGCGCAGATTTGCTATTTCGGTTCTAACATCCGCTATTTCGGTTCTAACACCCGCTATTTCGGTTCTGACGTCAGCTATGTCCGACTTGGTGGCGACATGGGCATAGGTAGCCTCCAAGGCGACGATTCGTTCGGATTGGGTGCGGGCCTGAACGTCTGTTTCGGATTGCGCCATTGTGCAATGTCCTGTTTCCAAGTATGTCGTCAGTTGGGATGCAGGCAAACCTACCGGGGAATGCGCCGCGCTCTAAGCGCGCTTGATGGTTTTAGCCTGAAACGTATCCATCTGCAGAGGAAATCACTCGCAAGCGCGAATCAACTTCGCAATGCCAATGTCACAAGCAAGTTTGCGCCGGCAACCAACACGGAAGCCCCGGCGATGATCGCGCCGATCATCCAACGCATGTTTTTCAGGTCACTGCTCAGGCTCTCAATATCAGACTCAACCTTCGTGCGCAGGCTCCCGATATCCGACTTGACTTCCGTACGCAAGTTGGCGATATCGGTTTTTAGTTCAGCGCGCAGGTTGGCGATATCGGTTTTCAATTCTGTGCGGAGGTTGACATTGTCCGTCTTCAATTCGGTGCGCAGATTTGCGATCTCGGTTCTAACATCCGCTATTTCGGTTCTGACGTCAGCTATGTCCGACTTGGTGGCGACATGGGCGTAGGTAGCTTCCAAGGCGACGATTCGTTCGGATTGGGTGCGGGCCTGAACGTCTGTTTCGGATTGCGCCATCGTTTCACGTCCTGTCTCAATGTTCGCCCTATTGTAGCAAAGTTGTCTTCCGGTTTCAAGAACTGCTTCATTTCTAGATTCTCTATTACTAAAATACAACACTAAAGAATTAACACGGAGCGCGCTTCGAAAATGCCTGATCTGTCAGTAGTGATCGTCAGCTACAACACGCGCGATCTGCTGCGTGACTGCCTGCAGTCGCTGCGAGAGAGTGCCGGCCTGCGACTCGAAGTCATCGTCGTCGACAATGCCTCCGTTGACGGCAGCGCGGAAATGGTCCGCGATGAATTCGCCGAAGTTGTCTTGCTGGAGCAGCTGATCAATACTTGGTATTGTGGCGGCAACAATATCGGCATCAAACTGGCGACGGCAGAATACGTCCTGCTGCTCAATCCCGACACCGAAGTTGCGCCAGACGCTCTGGCGCTCATGCATCGCTTCTTGCTGGAAAACCCGGACTACGCCGGCGTAACCGCGCAGTTGCGCTATCCGGACGGCGAGATCCAGCGCACCGGATCGGAGATACCCACATACCTCAGCCTGCTGCTCGACTACAGTGTCTTGGGCTATTTGCTGCCGACCGCCAGACGCCGCGTTCACGATGAACTCTACTACGCGGATTGGGATCGTCAGAGCGACCGAGAAGTCAAAGTGATTCCAGGATCCTGCACATTAATGAGGCGCGAAGACCTCTGGCTTGACGACGACCTGCTGCTCTACTTCCCGGAAGACTCGCTCGCCCGCCAACATCAGAAGAGCGCATTCTTCCTGTCAGCCGCCAAGATCAAGCACCACGAAAAATCGTCCACGCGCAGTTGGTTCGCGACGGGCATCTTCTTCCGCGATCTGATGATTTACAGTCGCAAGCAGCACGGAAGCCCCAAAATGCTCCTGCTCTGGCTCTTAAGCAGGCCGGTTGTCGCGCTGATGCGGTTAAAGAATCGTTAGAATTTCAGACGCCAGATCTCGGCATGCTACCCGTCGCCGATGAAAAGTCGATCCTATTCGCGAAACACGGCCAGGGGCATGTGGAAAGACACAACCCAGTTCGGCGCGGCGACTATCGAACTGATTTTCAAGTCGCCGGCGACGCTGCACAAGATATAAGCTTGGCTGCGATTCATCCGCTGATTGTCGGCAAGCCAATCGATCATGTAGCGGACGGCGTTCTTCGCGTTCTCCATCAGATCGGGCCCATGCGCTGTCGTGATGTGGTAGCCCATTGTATCGAGTTTGCTCATCGGGCTGGGACGGCGCAGCTGCACCTCGGGCAAGTTCGCGCTTTTGAGCAGCCTGAAGCGCATCGTCACGATCATCGGCGCCTCAATGCCAGTCACGCAGACCTCGCCCTGCCCCTGAGCCGCGTGACAGTCGCCCGTGGCGAATAGCGCCCCATCGACCAGAACAGGCAGCCAGACGGTTGAGCCGATGGTCATATCGCGAATGTCCAGATTGCCGCCATTCGCCCGCGGTGGAAAGGTGCTGAAGCGCCCCGCTTCCCTGGGCGCCACGCCCAGCACGCCGGTATGCGGCTCATACGGCAGGCTGATATGGTCGAGTTCGGTCGAACTAATGGTCTCGCCATCGATGCGCCACTGATGAAAGTAGGAGTATTCAAAGTCTTCCGGCAACAAGCCGATCCCGGGTCGATGCGCCGACCAGCCCCAGCCTTTGTGCTGCAGATCGAGAATGTCAATCTCCAGCGCATCGCCGGGCTGCGCCCCTTTGATCCAGACCGAGCCGTTCAGCGCATGGACTCTGCTGCGGTCGACGTTCTCATATTCGGCGACGGACCAGTCAGGCTGGACCTGCCCGTTGGGTTCCTGGCAATCGAAGACGACCACATCGCCGCTTTCGATTTCCAGGCGCGGCGTCACCGAATTATCCCAAAAGGGCTGGGTGACACTGTCATCGAGAAAATGTTCGGTCATGGTTCTTTCTCCTCGAGCGGTCTCGCGCCGGTGACGGCGTGCCGCTACTGCATGAAAGAGCGCGGCGTCGCCCGCAGTATGGTGACTTCCATTCCCGCGCCGTCCATTAATTCAGGGAGCTTCGGGCCGACTTCATTTTGCCAATAGTCGTTGTTGTACACGGCATCGTAGAGCGCCTCTTTTTCCTCTTCGTCCGCGAAGCGGCGTATCCAGACATAGGTATCTTCGGCGTCGTTGACAAAGGACGCCAGAATGGTCATGCCCTTTGACAGCTGATAGGGAATGATTTCTTCGTCCATGTACTTGACAAACTCATCGGCTTTGCCCGGCATCAATGGATACACACGCAACTCGAAAAACATCGTATGACTCCTTTCTGCGTTCGAATAAGACCATCATATCACGTTACAGGTTTTCAATTAAGAATACAGGCGAACGAAGCCTAAGCCGCTCGCAAGCCACAACTTGGCGCACACCAAATATAGAATCGGTCGCGCTTTCAGCGATGTTGCTGACCAGGGCCCTGTCGCGCCTGAGTGCGGGGAGCGCAGTTCAATCGGCGCATAGCCGTCAGGTGCGTAGCGAACTAAAGCATGGTAATATGGCGGTGATAACTTCTGTCAAGAAGGGCATCCATGCGCATTCTGGTCATCTCCGATATTCATGCCAACTATACCGCCTTCGAAACAGTATTGACCGATTGTGAAGGCGAATGGGATTTCGTCTGGTGTTTGGGAGATGTAGTCGGCTATGGGCCAGATCCCAACGAATGCGTCGACCGGTTGAAGACCTTGCCACAGCTTTGCCTGGCCGGTAATCACGATTGGGCTGCGCTGCAACGACTGGACGTGCGTACTTTCAATCCCGATGCCCGCCGCGCGGTGCAATGGACGCAAGAAACCCTGACCGATGAAAACACGCGCTGGTTGGAAGCTCTGCCGGTGACATTTGTCATCGGCGAATATACCTTGGTACACGCCAGCCCGCGTGAACCGATCTGGGAATATATTCTGGAGCCGATGATCGCCGCCTTGAACTTCCCGCATTTCGAAACGCCCTATTGCTTTGTCGGGCATACGCATCAGCCAGTGATCTATACGATGGAATCGGAAGACGGCAATGCCGAATCCGCCGCGCCAAACTATAACGAACCCTATGCCCTCAACGGTCAGCGACAGATCATCAATCCCGGCAGCATCGGGCAGCCGCGCGATCAAAATCCGGCAGCGGCCTACGGTATTCTCGATATGACCGACGGCATCTTCGAGCATCGACGCGTCGACTACGATATACCCGCGGTACAGCGCCGCATGTATGACCACAACTTGCCCGAACGCCTGATAACACGCCTTGAGCACGGTTTGTAAGGTATCGATGTCCACCCGCCAATCAGCACGCCACGGCACGACCGATGACTTGAGCAACAAGATGCGGTCTTACATGGCCGAAATCTATCGCCTGGTCGACCGCCAGCCGGAGAGCGCCGCTTACACCAGCACTTCTCAACTCGCCGATCTGCTCTTTGTCAGTCCACCCGCGGTTAATCGCATGGTCAACAAACTCGCTGAATTAGGGCTGCTGCATCACGAACCCTATCAGGGTATCGCCATCACGGAAAAAGGCAAAACCGTAGCGCTGAAGCATATCCGCCACCAGCGTATTGCCGAAGCTTTCCTGGTCAATATCATGGAAATAAGTTGGCTGCACGTTTATGACGAAGCACAGCGCCTGAGCAGGGGGCTCAGCGAGACCGTCACCCAGCGCATGTACCAGATGGCAGGCAAACCCGCCGTATGCCCGCATGGCGAGCCGATCCCCGACGCCCGAGGCCGCATCCCGTCTGTCGCGGACGAATTCCTCTTTGGCGTGGGAGCCGGCAGCCGCGTCCGCATCAGCCGTTTGATCACGCGCGAATTCGACCGCCTGCAATACATCGAGGCGCTGGGCCTAGTGCCGGATCAAGTCTGTGAGGTCATCCACGTAGCGCCTTTCAACGGACCCATGCAACTGCGGCTCAATCGCGAATATCGCATCATTGGCGACAGTCTGGCGCGCCTCATCCGCGTGGAGCGATTGGACTGAATGGTCCCTTGCGTCCTGCGCGCAAGACTTTCACAATAGCGGTGATTATCCATAGAAATGCAACTTGGCGGGAACAACCGTGAAAATCGGCGTATTGGCGCTGCAGGGCGCTTTCATTGAGCATGTCAAGATGCTGCGTCAACTGGATGTTGACGCGGTCGAAGTGCGGCTGCCCCAACAACTTGAAGGCTTGGACGGTTTGATCATCCCGGGCGGCGAAAGCACGACCATCGGCAAGCTGGCCACGAGTTACGGCCTGGTTAAACCCCTGCGCGACTTTGCCATCAGTAAACCAACCTGGGGTACCTGTGCCGGTATGATCTTCCTGGCCAAGGATATCGGCATCAAAGAACAGCCCATCCTGGCTGCTATGGATATTCAGGTCAATCGCAACGCCTTCGGCCGTCAAGTCGACAGCTTCGAGACCGACTTGAAGATTCAAGGCCTGGGTGACGAGCTCTTCCATGCCGTCTTCATCCGCGCGCCCATCGTCATCGCCGTCGAACCACATGTTAATGTGCTTTCACGCCTGGATGACGGCCGCATTGTCGCGGTGCGGCAAGACCACTTGCTGGCGACCTCATTTCACCCGGAATTAACCAACGATTTGCGGCTACATTCATACTTTTGCGCTATAGTGAAAGTGGGCTACACTTGACGCTGGCACACCGACCAAATACCAATGTTGGCTTGACCTTGACGGCGACAATGCCAGCCGCTCGGCGCGTAGCCGGCGAAAAGGACCCAAAAATAGCGCGCTCAGGCAAAATAACAAGCCTTCTCGTCGCATGAGCGACGCGATTTACTGGACAAGGGGACCCAGCGGCTTTTGAACCAAGTGGAGGTGCGATCATGTCAGCCGGTCGCGACGTTCGCCAAAAAATTGAAGTGCCAGACAAACGCGGGGAAGAGGACAACATCGTCTCTACGCTATTGGACTTGATGATGGGGGATGCCCTGGCAGATCTGGATGATATTGAAGAGCCTTCCGCCGCCGAATTGGCCGCTCTGGACGAAATAGAAGCGGAAGACGAGCCCTACGAACTGCCCGAGGCGATAAAGCCCCCGCTGTCACTGCCGAATACCCCAGAAGAACCGGAAATGGTCTCGTTGGAAGGTCTCGACGATGCCGACGATATCGAGACTACCGAAGAAGACTTGCTGGAAGAGGACGATCTCCTGGATGGCCTGCTGGATAACTATGCTGATCTCGACCTGGACGACGACGAGCTCGAAGACGAGGGCTACGACCTGGACGACGACGATATCGATCATTATCAGGATCTCTATGGCGAGGACGGCGATATCATACCCTCTTTCCGCGAGGGCGAAACGGATGACGAGGACGAAAGCGACATCGCCTACTACGATGACCTGCGCTGAGCGCGGGCGGCGCTGATGGACGGCGTCATCCTGGCTGGGGGCAAAGGCACGCGCATGCGCCCCCTCACCCTCGACAGACCGAAACCACTATTGGAATTGCAAGGACAGCCGATCCTGGCTTGGTCCCTGTTGAGCTTGCAAGACATTGTCGACCATGTGCTGATTGTTGTCAGCTACCTGAAGGAGCAGATCGAGCGCTTCATGGCGGGCCAGGACTTGATCCAGACCTACACCCTCGTCGAACAGCTACCCGAGCCGATGGGCACAGGGCACGCGTTGCAAACTTGCCGAAAGCGCCTGCGCAGCGACGACTTTCTAGTCATTAACGGCGATGACCTCTATAGCCGCGAGGCGCTGGGACAGTTGGCGAGTCAAGAATTCGGCATCTTGTCCATGTTGCGGGATGATTTTGACCAATACGGCGTGGTCGTCCACGACGAGGCTGGGCGCTTCTTGCGTATTGACGAGAAACCGCCGCGCAGCCGCTATCGGGCGCCGGCCCCCTGCAACATCGGCGCTTACAAGTTCAAGGCTTGGGTCTTCGATTATGACTTGCCGATCTCGGAACGCGGCGAATACGAAATCAGCGATTACGTCGGTCTGGCAGCAAAAGACCACGCTGTCAATGTGGTCGCTTCTCCTTTTTGGCTGCCGATTGGCGACCCCGCCGCGCTGGATGCGGCGCAACAGGTCGATATCAAGCGCTGGATAGCGTCGCCCTTGGGATAATCGCTCGACGCATCATCTCCCATAAGAATCGAAGCGCGCTACCCAATCACGCCGGTCTAGGAAGGCGAGCGTACTTATGCCACAATAGGTTGTACCATTTTTCACAATGTCGAGGGATTGCCCGCAGCTATGATCCACATCACCTTTACGGCGGACCAAGCGCAACTGGCCCGGCAGATTCGCGACGATCTGGCGGGTTTGTTCGAATCGTCTCCACCGCTGCTGATCGTATTGGTTTCGGCGGCATCCAATCAGGATCCGATCGTCGCTGCGGAAATCGCGCGCGCCCGCCAAAGCGACGTACAGCTACTGCCAATTTTGACAGAAAACGTAGCTCTGCCGGAACCGTTAGTGTACGAAAAACCGCTCAACTTCGCCGCCGGCTATCGGCGCGCCAGTTTGCTGCGGCGACTCTCGCAATCGACGATGACAAGGGGGGAAGTCCGGCGAGCGAATCGGCGCGCGCTGCTGGTGATCGGCGCGATCGCCGCCCTGATGTTCGGCTTGGCGATTATCGGCATATTGTCCGGGCTGGTGGCCTTTCCCGTAGCGGAATACAACGAAGAAGCTACTTTTCAGTCGCTATGGATCGATGGCTTGATTCGCGAGACGCTGGAATACGCGCGGCCGCGGAGCACTGATGATGCGCTCAACTTCGCGGCGACGCTGGAGGCGGCGCCAACGCGATTGTACTACTATGTGCGCGGGACCGCGACCGCGCTGCCGCGAACGCAGGGGGAATAATGCCGCGCGCGGATGTACTGATCATCGGGGCGGGACCCGCCGGCATCAACGCCGCCTACGCCCTGGAGCGAGCCGGCATCGAGTACCGCATCATCGAGCGCACATACAAATTGGCGCCTACCTGGAGCAGCCTCTACCCCTCGTTGCGCTTGAATACCTCGCGCTTTTACAGCCACTTGCCCGGGCGCAAGTTTCCCTGGCATTGGGGTATCTTTCCCACCGCCAAACAGTACCATCAGCATCTGGTCAGTTGGGTGGCGGAACAGAACTATGACATCGAATACGGTATCGAGGTTGACCGCGTGGCCCCGCGCGACGATGGTCTGTGGCAAGTCGAGAGCAGTGAAGGCATCGAATCTTACCGCGCGGTGATTCCGGCGACGGGTGTCTTCGATAATCCCATCCTGCCCGAGATCGACGGCATGGCGCGCTTCAACGGCGAGATTCTGCACTCGCGCGATTTTCGTCATCCCGCTCAGGTGCGCGGCAAGCGAGCTATGGTGGTGGGCAACGGTCCCAGCGGCACCGATATCGCCGTGGCCGCCAGCCCGGAAGCGGCCGGGGGATCTGTCTATCTGGCGATCCGTACCGGCGTCGATCTGCGCCCGCGTTACCCCTACGGCGTACCGCGCCATGCCTGGATGATACTCGGCGAATACCTGCCAGAGCCGCTCTGCGTCTGGCTGCAAACGAGCACCGGCGCCATCAAATACAACCTTGAGGATTTCGGCGTCTGGGAGTCGCCGCCCAATACCAGCACCGCTGTCGGCTATCGCGGTCCGGAGTTGCTCAACGCTCTGCGCGAAGGCCAGGTCCAACCTGTGCAACATCCGATTCGCTTCGACGACACGGGGGCGACATTGGCGGATGGTCGCTATCTCGAACTCGACACCGTGATCATGGCCACCGGCTTCTTCCCCGTGCTGCATCAATACCTCGATATCGAAATGCAATTCAGCCGCGAGACCTATTATCCGGAAACCGGATGTGACTGGGAAATCGGGCCAAACGGCGTCCGCGGCTGGCCCCTGCGCGATGTCAGCGAGCATCCCAACGGGCGACAGATCGTCGGCTATCCGGGCCTCTACCTGGTGGGGGTCTTCTACAAAGGACGCGGCGCCTTTTATAACATGGGCGTGGAAGCCGCCATCGCTGCCGAACAGATCAAGACGCATCTTTCGCAACGGCTCTATTCAGCGGTCGCCACGTGATCCGCTCAGCGCGTAACCGGCGGAAAGGACCCAGGAATGTCGCGCTCACGCAAAATAACAAACACGTTCCGCTCGCGCGGATGGTGGTTTATCAAATAAGAGTCTCATGCGCCGCGCATTCTTCATCCTTACAATCATATTGAGCCTGATCTTCGGCGCATTGATCGCGCTGCGCTTCTTGATGGCCGCGCTTTTCCCCTCGGCGATGGTCGCCTATATGACCCTTCCAGATGGCTTGCCCGAGATCGTCGTGCACGATCTGACGCACAATCTTAAGCTGCGCCTGGACCACTATGACTATGTCGAGCCGGCGATTTCGCCCGATGGCACGCGCCTGGCCCTGACGCAATTGCTGCCCTACGGCAGCGATATCATGGTCTACGATATCGCCAGCGCGGGTTCCCGTCGGCTTACAGGATCGAAGTCCATCGCCGAATCCCCCGCCTGGTCTCCCGATGGCGAGTGGATCGCCTTCCACAGCAACCGGGAGGGCGATAACAATATTTATGTCATCCGTCCGGACGGCAGTGATTTGCGCCGCATCACAGCTTCGGAAGCCAGCGAAAGACAACCGGCCTGGTCGCCAGACGGGGAGTCAATCGCTTTCGCCTCCAACCGCGGCGATGGCTGGGATATTTATACTTACCACCTGCCCAGCGCATCCCTGACGCAACTGACGACGCATCCCAATCCCGATAACTCGCCGGATTGGTCGCCCGATGGGAAAAATATCGTCTTCGCCTCGCGGCGCGATGGCGCTTCGGCGATCTATCTGTATTCGCTAGAGACGGGGCAGGTGACACCGCTGGTGGTGGAATTTCGCTACGACAGCTTGCCCAAGTGGGCGCCGGACGGGCGCGTCGTGACCTTCGCGCGCTCGGTGGACGGGGTCTCGCGTATCATGCGGGTTGATGTGGAGACGGGTGAATTGACACGGCTGCATTTGGGCGAGCCGGACGCCGATTCGCTCAGCTGGTGGCGGTGACAGAAATGACGCCTAGGTGCCGCTACCCCTGCTTGGTCGTCCTTAGGGCCGCTCCTTGACCAGGTATAGGCCCGGCATCGACGCGATCATCACGCCAGGTTCGCATCTCTCGGAGACGTCAGTTCGCTATCTCCGTGAGCCGCAGGTCTATTCGCCCTTTGATCGCGCGAATGAAGGCGGATCGGTATGGCGGATTTCGGTGATGTGGATCCAGTCCTCGGAGTGTTCCTCGACCAGATAGATGCCCGGTATCGATATCACGCCAAAAACGAGGCGAACGATGGTCGTGCCAATGAAGGCTTCCACCATGCCCTCGGTCGACATCGTGCCGGCAAAGGCCAGTACCAAAAAAAGAATTCGATCGAGCGGGATGCCGATCGCGTTGCTGACGAGGACGCGGCCCCACTGATGCTCTCGACCGAAGCGATCAATCCAGCGCGTATAAACTTCGGTGTCGACCAATTGCGACAATACCGACGCCAAAACCGCCGCCATCAGGAAGCGCCATTCCGGTGTCAGCAACTGACCCAGCGCGATTTGTTCGTCAGGCGTCATTTCAGGCGGCAAATTGGAAACAATAGTGAAAAAGGCTTGCACTACCAGGTAGATGACGGCGGCGGCGATGATAAGCGTTCGCGCCACATAGGGACCGGCAAGCTTGTGCGCCATATCGCGCAAGGTGAAAGTCAGCGGATAAGCGATGGAAAAAGCGCTGACGCTCAAACCGAAGAGCGTCAGGTCCCGCATATTGGAAATATCGGCGACCATCTGCGCGGCGACATAGGCGACGCTGACGAGTATTAGAATATGGAGATTTCGGATGGACATGCTACCTCCCGGAGATCCTTAATACACCAGTAATAGTACAACAATTTCTCTGATTCCGCGCGAGGGTGCGAATGCCTCGGTCGCGGGCCATCGCATCGGCTTTGCGGAAAACGTGGCGCTACAGGCGGTTTTTCGCAGGCCTAACCTGGTCCCCGGACCTGGACTCCGCGTAGCGCTTCTCGTTTTGCAGCAGCATGTGCTTGCGTTCAATACCCCAGCGATAGCCGCCCAAGCTCTTGTCCTTGCGAATGATGCGGTGACAAGGGATGACCAGGGCTACCGGATTGCCGGCGCAGGCATTGGCAACTGCTCGACTTGCGGTCGGTTGACCGATGGCGGCGGCAATATCGCTATAAGTGCGGGTTTCGCCGACGGGGATGGCTTGTAGCTGTTGCCAGACTCTCAATTGAAAGGCGGTCGCGCGCAAGTCGAGCGGCAGATCAAGATGTGGTTGCCAGCCTTCGAGATAGGCGATGATCTTTTCTACCCAGTACCCGACGCCTTCGTCATCGCGAACGCGCTCGGCGCGCTCGAATTCACTCGACAGGTCGGCGACCAGTTCGTCGGATTGATCACCCAGACTGAGCTTGCAGATGCCGCGCTCAGTCACGGCTACCAGCAATTGACCCAAGGGGCATGGCACCACGCTGAAGAAAATGGTCATGCCCTGCCCGCGCTTGCGGTATGTGGAAGGCGCCATACCTAGTTTTTCGTCGCTGTTTTCATAGAGCCGGCTGGAAGAACTGTATCCGACCGAGTAAATGGCATCTGTAATGCTTTCGCCACCTTGTACCCGCGTTTTGAAATCTTCCAGCCGCAGGCTGGCGGCAAACTCGCGGGGCGATACGCCGGTCGCCGCTTTGAATAGCCGCTGCAGATGATAAGGGCTGATGTGGAACTGGCGGCCCAAATCCTGCAGTCGCAGTGATTGAGGATGAGCCTCTTGCAAATACGCGCAGACCCGCGCCACCAAGTCCGTATCATTTGCCATGTCTCGCTCACGTTTCATCTTCGTGTCCCCCTGCTCGGCGTTGATGAACACATCATAGTCGAGATGAAGTGGCAAAACACTCTGATTCTTGCGCAAAACCGCAGGCAGCACGCAAGCCGGCGATATGCAGCATTGCGCCAGGGATCTTCTTCACGTCGTCAGTTGTGCTTAGCGTGGTGGTCTATCGAGGTCCCCGATGTATCAGACCGGGATTTCGGAAGATTCGACGAATTTTACCGCCTTTACCGGGTCGACAACCCCCTCGACCATATGATCGCGCAGTTTATTGTACTCGGGATTCATGCCACAAATGTAAATGTGGCCTTGTCGGGGATGCGGCGCGCGGTGAATGGCCGAAAAGTGTCGCAAGATCCCTTTAGGCGGTTGGAAGGTCTCGTTCATATCCAACAAGATCGGCACCCGGTAATCAACGGATTTAATCATACGGTACCATCTTTTGCGCGCCTCGATGAAGTCTTCCAAGGTCCATGGATCATCAAAGTGAGTCTCGATGCAAGTCCGTTCTTGGTCTTTCCAGCGCACAGTAATTGCCATAGCTGATCTCACCAATCAGGCATTCGCCACTTGAGTCACTTCCACGACGGCCAGACATTATGCAAAATATGATATACTATAGCGCATAAATCCCTATCCGCGCAAGTATTGCTACGGTTTCTCTACTTCTACTCATCTTGTTGTTACAAAATACCCAAGACAAGGGAGAGGCGGTTGGCAGCACAGTTATCAACCGTAGCTGGGCAAGGCGGGTCTCGGTCGCCGGAATATCTCGGAATCAAAGTATACAAGTGTATCGTTTTCGGTAACGGTAGCCCGCGTTTAGAGCACGCCCCAGGGTTGAATGAAGTCTTCCCGTTCGACCCCCAATGCGTCGGCAACGCGGTTGATGTAATTGAAATAAGCGACTATTTGCGTGGCATCGTGAATGGCGACATCGTCCAAACCGGCTTGGCGCAGGGCGCCCACGTCCGCCACTGTCATCTCAGTTGGATGAGAGGTCAGTTTTTCCGCATAGGCGCATAGCGCGCTATCCATGGCGTTCAGCCGCGCCGTCCGCCAATCGCGAGCGATTGCGTGTACAAAGGCATCGGCTTCAGCTTCGCTTTCGAATCCCTTGACCTCGGCACGGAGGTCATGCGCGTGTGACTGAATTCAGTAGACGCAGCCGTTGGCTACACTGACGACCACCGCCAGCATCTCCCGCTGTTGCCGCGACAGGGGCGATTCGGCGAACATGGTCGCGCCGTACATCTCCATGGAGGCTTTCATGACGCGCCCGTTCAGCGACATGATAGCCACGATGTTCCAGACGCGTCCGGCGCGCTTGACCGCCTTTTCCAGTTCTTTTTTCACCAGGCCGGTGGCGTGGTCTAGGGTGATTTGCTTGATGTAGGGCATGGTCACACCTCGCTAGAACAGGTCGGCGCTTGGATGATTCAAAGGGCATTATATCAAGATATGATCCCAAACAAAAAAGAGCGGGGTGCCTACCCGCTCTTGCAGTTTTCTCAATATCGCTGGCTTACTTCCGCAACCGCGGATCCAGCGCGTCCCGCAGTCCGTCGCCGATGAAGTTCACACAAAGCACCGTCATCGAGATCAACATGCCGGGCCAGAATACCAGCGTCCAGGTGATCGTCAGATAGTCTTTGCCATCGAATAGCAGGCGCCCCCAGGTGGGGAAATCCGGCGGGAAGCCCAAACCAAGGAAGGACAGCGCCGATTCTGTGATGATCGCGCTGGCGATGCTGAAGGTCGCCGCCACGATGACCGGGCTCATCACGTTGGGCAAGATATGCCAGCGCAATATGCGTCCGTCTTGCGAGCCCAGGGCGTCCGCGGCGGTGATGAATTCGCGCGACTTCACGGTCAGCACCTCGCCGCGCACCAGCCGCGCCGTGGGCATCCATTGCAAGCCGCCGATGACCGATACCATCAGCAGGAAGACGCCTCCCTCGACGCCAAATGCCGCTTTCAAGGGTTCGCGGAAGAGCATCATCAGCACCAGCAGCAGGGGCAATTGCGGCAGAGCGATAAAGATATCCGTCAGGCGCATCAGTGGGTTGTCGAGGCGTCGGAAATAACCCGCCATCAAACCGACGACCGTGCCGATGGTGATCGATACCAGCATGGCGGAAATGCCGATCATCAGTGAGACGCGCCCGCCCTGCAGGGCGCGCGCCAGCGTATCGCGGCCCAGGCTGTCCGTGCCCCAGGGATGTTCCGGCGACGACAGTTGATAGGCGGCGACGATGTCAATGTACTCCGGATCCAGCGTCCAAAACAGCGGGCCAATCGCCACGCCGATGATGATGACCGCCAAGACGCCGATCGCGATCATCGCCAGGCGATGCCGGCGAAACTGCCGCCAGGCGTCGCCGACGAAGGTCCGCGCTTGTAATTCGGTATCTTCCAGGTTCTTGGGTTTCGCCTTTGCCACTGCTGTCATGGTTTCAGCCAATCAATAAGATCTACGAATAAGTCACGCGGGGGTCGAGAATCCCGTAAAGCACATCGGCGACGATATTAAAGAGCACCACCAGAACCGCGAAGATGAAGGTCACGGTTTGCACAGTGGGCAAATCGCCGCCTTGAATGGCGATGATCAAATACTGGCCGATGCCGTTGACGCGGAAAATCTGCTCGGTAATCAGCGCGCCGGCGAAGATGCCCGGGATGCCCAGCGCGATCAGCGTGACCACCGGTATCAAGCTGTTGCGCACGGCATGGCGACTCACGACCACCCGTTCGTTCAAGCCCTTGGAACGAGCGGTTCGGATATAGTCTTGTTGCAAGTTTTCCAAGGTCGAGGCGCGCGTGTAGCGGCTCATCTGCGCCGTGGTGTACAGCGTGAGAACCGTCACCGGCATGAACATCTGCCGCAACTGCAACTGCAGCGTCTCGATATCCGTCACCACAAGGGTGGTGTCATACACCGATGGGAACCACTTCAAATTGACGCTGAAAATGATGATGAACATCAAGCCGGTGAAGAATGTCGGCACGGAAAAGCCCACCATCATCAGGAAGGTGCCGACTTGGTCGAAAATGGAATATTGCCGGTAGGCGGAAAATACGCCGACGGGGATCGCGATCAGGACACCAAGAACATACGATGATCCAACAACCCAAAGTGTCTGTGGCAGGCGCTCGGCGATGATATCGATCACCGGTCCGCGCGTGGCCCAGGAGATGACGCGCGTGCGATCCTCTGAACCCGGCAAGGTAACGCCAAAGGACTTCTCGAACAAGTTTAGTGGTTCGGCAATGAAAAACTGATTGAGCCATTTGACGTACTTGACGGCGAAGGGATCGTCCGCGCCCAATGCTTCGCGGATCTTCGCCCGCACCTCGGGTGGGATGGTCAAGGGGAGATTGCCCGTAGGGTCGCTGGGGGATAATTCCAGAATCGCAAAAATAATGAAACTGATAACAAGTATCGTTGGTACGGCGGTCAAGAGGCGTCGAATAACATATTTTCCCACGATACACTCCCTAGAACTTTAACAGATTAACCACACAGGATTCTGTAGGGGCGTTTCGCCGAAACGCCCGCTCTCCGATCTCAACGCCTCAAACGACCCGAATCATTCTCGAAATAGAACGGATCTTCTGACCAGCGCGCTGGATTCATCAGTATGTATTCTCGTATGGCTTGCAGGGACTTTTCGTTTCGGACGACATGGTCAAAATAGTTGCGCTGCCAGACCGGAAAGTCGCGACGTTTTGACATTTCACGAACACGCTTGGTTACGCTGCCCTTAAACCGACCGACGATTGCGCCCAGTGATCCTGCTTGCAGTTTCCCGGTCTTCCGTATAACCGATTCGGCCGGCGCGCTTCGCTGATTCGTGCACCTGTCCTCACCAACAATCGCAATAATTCCATGTATATGATTGGGCATCACGACAAACACATCCAAACCGACATTAGGGCCCAACTTCGCAGTCCTTTGCCACTCCTCGTCTATTATCCTGCCGATGGCGTTTGGAATCATCGCCCTAGCGTCAATTGCTCCGAACAGGTTGGCATGACGATACGCGCATACGGTAACATAGTAGATTCCATTCTGGCTATAATCGTACCCGCTCAAACGCAATGACCGGCGTGTTCGCATAAAATTTGCTACAGTGTTTCAAAAAAAGCCCCTCCCTCGCAAGGAGGGAAGGGCAAAGAATAGACGGCGCTACATGCGCGTCCAATCGGCGATATTCCAAAGTTCGGAATCCCAGGCGTTCATATCAACGCCGCTGATCGAGTTGGCATGTGCAGAGACGCTGGCGCGGAACACAAGCGGAATCATGACGCCGTTTTGAACCAGCATATCGTTCATCTGAATCGTCAGCGCGATGCGACCCTCTGCCGAGGCGGTGGCCGCCATTTCGTCCAGCAGCGCGTCAAATTCCTCGCTATACCAGCGCGGCACGTTGGAGCCGCCCCACTTGTTCCATGGTCCCGGAATCTCGGTTGTACGCCAGTTGCCCAGATAAGGTTCCATATCGGTGCCATTGGAGCCGTTGGTGTACATCTCGATATCGGTGTAGAACTTGGCGTAGGTATCGGGGCTGGCGACATCGCCGCCGAAGAAGACCGAAGCGCTGATATTGCGCAACTCGGTCTCGATGCCGATTTCACTCCACCACTGTTTGATCAATGCCTGCGTGTTCTGGCGCACGGCGTTGGTCGAGGTCTGGTAGGAAACCATCAGCGGAATGCCCATGTACTCGCGAATGCCATCGCCATCGCTGTCCATGATCCCGGCTTCATCAAGCAGCGCGTTGGCGCCGTCTATGTCTTGCACCAGGCAGGCATCGTTGTTGGGCGAGGCGACCGAGGGCGGACCGGAGATAACGTTGCAGGTAGCGACGCCGCCCGCGCCATAGAGCTGCGTGGCGATCGTATTGCGGTCAATCGCCATGGACATGGCTTGCCAGATCGCCGGCACATGCAGGAAGGGGTGCGGGTTGCCATTGTCTTCCATCCAGACCGAGCGCGTATCGGCATCCAGCATGGGATCCGGATTGGTCTGGTTCACCATCAGCCGTTCCACATTGTTGGCGTAGCCCGCGATGACCGTGCCGTTACCCGCCGCTTCCATCGCGGTAAGGACCGCGGGAGAAATCTGCAGGTTCCAGGCGTAATCCGCTTCGCCCGTTTCCAGAACGGCGCGAGCCGCCGATTCGGCATCGCCGCCGCCCTTGAAGACCTGACGGCTGAAATAGGGTTTGCCTTCTTCGCGGAAGTTCGGATTGGCGGTATAGGTTACGACATCGTTGACGCGGAAGTCTTCCACGACATAGGGCCCGGTGCCGATGGGACCGAAGTTCTCTTCCGAGCATTCGAGGGAGGCGGCGCCGATGCAATCTTCAAATTGCGCCTTCTGAATGATCGGGGTCAAGAAACCAACAAAGGGACCATAAGGGAATGGCTTGGGACCGCTGAAGGTGATCTTCACCGTCATGTCGTCAAGCGCTTCAATGGATTCGACGCCGTCGAACTGGCTCAATACCGTGCAGCCCGTTTCCGGATGCAGGCAGAATTCGCCACTGAACACGACATCATGGGCGGTCAAAGGCGAACCATCGGACCAGAGGATGCCCTCCGAGAGCGTCCAGGTGATGGTGGTCAAATCTTCGGATACGCCCCCGTTTTCAACGGTCGGAATCTCGTCAACCAGCCAGGGCACCATTTCTCCCGCCGGGTTGTAGCGAGCCAGGGGTTCCAAAACGGACGCGGCCGCCTCGAACTCTTTCGTACCTGTGCCGAGGTACGGGTTCATCTGCGAAGCCGCCTGCCAGAACAGGATGTTCACGGTATCTTCACTTTGCGCTATGGACATGCCGCCAAAGGACGACAGCGCCATAACTACTATCAACAATAGCGTAAGTTTGGTCTTCATAGTCTCCTCGCTCATAGAATGTACACATTACAAAAGCAAAGCAGGGCGATTATACCGATAAAACCAGCCTTTAAGCAAATCCAAATTGCCTTGAGCCGCTTATGCCGCTGTCGCCAAACAAAAAAGGGACGCGCCAGCGCGCGCCCCTTAAGCGAACTCAATTGTCGGATCCGATTACATATCGGCGCGGTGCCAGTCTTCGATATTCCACATCTCCGAATCCCAGCCGTTGATGTCCACGCCACCGAGTGAATTGGCGAAAGCGGACGAAGCCGAGGAACGGTACACCAGCGGAATCAGCGCGAATTCCTGGACCAGGATGTCGTTCAGGCGAATGATGATCGCAGCGCGCGCGTCTTGCCCGGCGGTGCGGCTCAATTCGTCAAGCGCGGTATCGTAGTCATCATTGCACAAACGAATGATGTTGGAGCCGGTCCAGTTGTTGTCCGGTCTTGGCGCTTGCCCACAGCGATTGTTCGAAAGCAGGCTCTCCATATCCGGGGATGACGAACCTGTGGTGTACATCTCCACATCGGAGAAGAACTTCTGGTAGGTATCGGGGCTGGCCGGGTCGCCGCCGAAAAAGACGCCAGCATCGATATTTCTCAACTCGGTCTCGATGCCGATTTCGCCCCACCATTGCTTGATCAGCGCCTGCGTGTTCTGGCGCACGGCATTGGTACTGGTCTGATACTGGACGCGCAGGGCATGACCATCGTACTCGCGAATGCCATCGCCATCACTGTCAACGACTCCCGCTTCGTCCAGCAGGGCGTTGGCGCCGGCGATGTCCTGGTCGCAAGTGTTGTTCGGTGAGACATTGGAGGCGGGTGAATTGATGAAATTGCAAGTCGCTTTCCCCGAACGGCCATAGAGCTGCGTGGCGATGATGTTGCGGTCGATGGCCATGGACATCGCCTGGCGGATGGTTTTGTTCTTGAGGAAGGGATGCGGATTTGAGCCATCCTCCATCCAGACCGACCGATTGGGACTATCCGGGCTGGGATCGGTGCCGTTGATCCAGATGGTTTCTATCGCTTGACCGTAGGCCACGACTACCTGGCCATTGCCAGCCGCTTCCATCGAGTCCAGCACCACCGGCGAAATCTGCAAGTTCCAGGCGTAATCGGCTTCGCCCGTCTCCAGCACAGCGCGGGCTGCCGATTCGGCATCGCCGCCGCCTTTGAAGATCACGCGGTCGAAGTGGGGTTTGCCCATATCGGCATCGCGGTAATTGTCATTGCGGACGTAGGTGACGACATCGTTGGGGCGGAAGTCCTCTACAACGAAGGGTCCCGTGCCGATGGGAGCGAAGTTCTGCTCGCTGCATGCCGACATCTCCGCGCCCAGGCAATCGCCAAATTGCGCTTTTTGCAAGATGGGCTGGATATGCGAAACGAAGGGGCGGAATGGATTCGGCTTTGGCGCGTCAAAGGTGACTGTGACCTGGTGCATGCCCATCGCTTCCACACTGACGACGCCGACGAACTCATCGCCTTGTACGCAGCCAGCTTCGGGATGGGTGCAGTATTCCCAGGTGAAGACGACATCATCGGCGGTGAAGGGACTGCCATCCGACCATACGATGTCATCGCGCAGGTTCCAGGTGATGGAAGTCAGGTCTTCACTGATGCCGCCGTTTTCCAGCGTGGGAACCTCGGTTGCCAATAGAAGATTCAAGGAGCCATCAGGCGCCCAGTTTGCCAGCGGTTCAAGGACGATAGCCGAGGCATCGATATCCTTGGTGCCGCCAGAGAGGTACGGATTCAGTATGGACGATGCCTGCCAATACAAGATCGTGACTTCACTGCTGTCCTGTGCCATTCCTACGCCACCAAACAAGGTGCTGAGGATAAACATGGCCAAGACGATCATTAGCTTGAAACGCATTTTGCTTCCTTTCTATTATCGAACTACCAATGTTTGGAATTTGGCGCAGACATTATACCCGACGGATGCACAAGAATACAAATCTAATCTCCGTTCGATTTCCCGAACCAGCGTCAAGGAATGTTTATGAGCCTAAGTGCTGAAATTGCGGTCCTCGATTCCAACCGGGGCGCGAGGTGGAATGCCCCCGTTCAGAAAACCTATCTTATGCTGTTATAGCTTCACTTGAGGCGGCCGCCGCAACAGGTTGATCAGAATCGCCAGGATCACCTTGATCATGTAATAGACTGAACGCAGCGGCGTGATCGACGAGGCGCCATGCGCGCGCGGGATCATCTTGACCGGGATTTCCGTCTGGCGCAGACCGCTGCGATGCGCGATGACGATCGCTTCCGGCTCCGGATAGTCGTGCGGGTAGGCCTGGGCGAAGAGTTGAATCGCGCGGCGGTTGAAGACGGCGCAGCCCGATGTCGGGTCGGTGACGCGCTGTCCTGTGATGATGGAAAGCAAGCGCGCCAGGATGCCGCTGCCCAGCCGGCGCAACAAAGGTGTGCCATAATCGCCCGCGTCGCCCAGGAACCGCGAACCGACCACCAGGTCGGCATTTTCCGCGCGCAACTTTTCGATCAAATCAAGGTTGGCCTCCGGCGCGTGTTGACCGTCTCCGTCATTGCGTATCACGATGTCATAGTCACGGCTTGCCGCAAACTGAAAGCCGGCCTGGACCGCCGCCCCGATGCCGACATTGTAGGGCATGGTCAGAACCATCGCGCCCGCGCCACCCGCTTCGTATCCCGTGCCGTCAAAAGAACCGTCGTCGATCACCAATACATCCGCCCCCGGGAGATGAGCGCGCACGCCATCGACAACGCGAGCGATATTGCGGCTCTCATTCAACGCAGGCAATATAACGAGGATGCGCTCGGAACTCATCTGAGAAAAACTCCCTAGGCGACGATGGTAATAGAGAATCTTCGCCTTTTACAGGCTGCAAACGCCTACTAGCGGCATTTCGCGACAGGTCAGGCGCCGAGCGGCTCTTGGTATGCGCCCGCTCGATTGCCCACATCGCTTGCAGGCGCGCTATTATCGCTGTAATATTTATCTAGGTGTACCCTGAGCACCGGTACTACTGGCTTTATCAAACAGGCGAGCAATCAGGACCAAGCATGCGTGACAATGTTTTGCTCAGCGCCGGGCTAGACAATTTCGACGAGTGCCTTGCGCTCGCGCGCGAATACGCGCTGGGCATAGAACTCACGGCATTTTCTGTGCCCGCTGTCCTCGATGGCGATTGGCGCGATCTGACGAAGCGCTATCGTAAAGAACTGGGCGGTCTGCCGGGTCCCTTGACCATGCACGGACCGTTCATGGACCTGGCTTCTGGCAGTCCCGACCAACGCATCAACGATCTCACATACGGACGCTATGAGCACGTCATACGCATCGCATCCGAGCTGGACGTGCAGCAGGTCGTCTTCCATGTCAACTACATTGGCTTGCTGCACAACGACTCTTATCGCGAAGGTTGGCATCAGCGCAACGTCGACTTTTGGGGTCCCCTGGGCGACTACGCCGAGGCATACGGCGTACTGGTGGCCATAGAGAATATGTGGGAGTTTGACCCTTCTATCATCGGCAACTTGCTGAGTGAACTGGATCACCCCTATCTCAAGTCCTGTATCGATGTCGGCCACGCGAATCTATTCTCCGATCCAGATTACAGCTTTAACGACTGGCTCGATGCCTTGGGAACATGGGTTATCGAATTACACATGAACAACAACAACGGCGTTATGGACGAGCATTATGGTTTCGATTGGGACCATGGTGTGCTCGACTATCAAAGCCTGTTGCCAGCGCTGCGTCGATTGCCCAATGAACCGCTCATGGTGCTGGAGATGGACCGCGTTGCCGACATGAGAGACAGCCTGCGATACTTCGACCTCAACGCGTCCGCTTCCGACTAGCCTCTAGCACGTCGTGAACGCACGTGGCTACCCATCTAGCCGTCGCCCGCCGCTTCAGTCGCGTCAACCTGGAAAGATTGTCTGCACAAAGGGATTACGGTCTCGAGGGCGTCGATCAACTCGCTGAAGTTTTGGTCGCGCGCCTTTTGCAAGCCCTGATCAAAATAGTACATGGCGCGCGTGCAGTTGTTGAGGTTGCGCTGTGCCTCGCCAGCCCAATAGTAGTGTCGCGGATTCTCGCTGCCCAGATCTATGGCTCGCACGAGGGTTCCCGCCGCTTCCTGCCCGAATTCCAATTCCAGTTGCGCGCGCCCCAACTCATAATGGCAGTTGATGTGATCGGCATCAAAATCAACACAATCTTGCAGGTGCCGCAGCGCCTGCGACGGGTTGCCCAGGTTGTTTCGGTAAATCAAACCCATGAGATAAAGCGCTTGTGTGTTGCGGGGATTAGCTTCCGTGACGTCTTGTAAGACTTCCAACGCCGCCTCCAGATTGCCGAGGACGGTTTCGGTACGCGCGAGGTCAATCGCGACCAGGTTCATATTGTCCGCTATGCCGTATGCCGTCGCAAAGTCCTCGGCCGCCCCGGCATAGTCGAATCGACCTTCCGACTTGATCAAACCGCGCGCGCGCCAGGCTTCCGCGCTGTTGGCGTCCTCCGCCAGAATCTCTTCAATCAGGTCTTCGGCACGGCCAAGCTGACCCAGTTCAAAATAGGCCTCTGCCAAATAAGCCCCGGCGCGACTGTTTTGCGGATCCAACTCCAGGGCGTGCAAGGCGCTGGATACCGCCTCGCCATCCCTGCCCGCCCAGTCGAGCGCCCAGGCGCGGATGGCCCAGGCCTCCGCAGAAAAGGGATCGGCATTTACCGCGCGCTCGGCGAAGACTAACGCTTCGGCCGGCCGCGCGGAGTTGATCAGCGCAACAGCGATGCGCCGGAACACTTCCACCGAATTAGGCAAGGCGTCCGCGATGGCGGTGTAAATGTCCAGCGCTTCGTTCAGCGCGCCCCGAACCCAGTAATTGTTGGCTTCGACCACCTTGTTGCGCGGATCGACAGTTGGACTTGGATCTGGCACGGCCATCGTCGCGGCGCGATCTTCCATTTCGCGGATGGTATCCAACAGCGCATCCTGCACAATCGGCGCCAAGGTCCCCCGATTCAAATAGACAACGATGCCCGCGCCGATCAAAGCCAGCATCACCAGATAAAAGAGCAACCGTCGACAGCTTATCAGCTTGCGCCGCTGTACGCCTTGGTATTTCTTGGGGGTACGAATCTGCATCGGAATCCGCTTCGATCAAATTGCCTTCCGCCAGTTCAGGTAAAACAATATATCCCTTCCCGGCCTATGCGCATTTTACACCATGACCGAAGCGAAGAATGAACGCAAGTCATCCAGCAGAAAATCAGGCTGGCGATCGCGCAATTGCTCGCGCTCTGTATAACCGGTACATACGGCAACCGCCACCGCGTCAATCGCTCGGGCGGCGTCGATATCGGCAACGGTATCGCCGATCACGATCACATCGTCGCCGTCGAAGGGACGCGCCGTATTACTTTCCGCACGCTCCAGCGCGAGCCGCGTCAGCTCGTCGCGTTCGGCGGCTTCGTTGCCAAAGGCGCCCACGGCAAACCAGTCGCGCTTGAATCCCGCCATTTCCAGCTTGATGTCGGCAGTCATTGACGTATTTCCGGTAACCAGACCCACAATCGCATCGTCACGATCCCGCAGATTCTTCACCAGTTCCATAGCATAGGGAAGCGCGTCGGCGCGATAACTGCCTTTGATTTCCCGCATGTGCCGCGCCATCACCCGCTCGTACCTGGCAATCTCACGACCGATATCCGCCGACGTTTTGCCGGCGGGCGCCAGCAGGTCGGCCAGGATCTGCCAATCGGTCTTGCCGCCAAAGACATGATTGTCGAGATCGCCGACCTCGCCAAAGCACTCCAGCATAGCGCGGCGTTTCGCCTCGCGCCCGATGCCGCGGCTGATCAGCAAGGTGCCGTCGATATCAAAGAGGATTAGTTTCATCGACCTCACCCGGAGTCTATGCCAGGCCTTCCATCACTATGAAGGAAGCCTCGGCCGCGCCCTCACGAACTTTGATCGCTGCCTGATATTCAGCGGAGTTGTACATGCGCTTGGCCGTCTCGACATCGGGGAATCTGAGCAGCACGATCCGTTCGGGAACCTCCGGTCCTTCGAGCACGTGCTTCTCCCCGCCGCGGACGACGAAGCTGCCGCCGTACTTTTTCACGATGCCCGGCGTCAGCTTGGTGTATTGGGCGTACTGGTCCGGATCTGTGACATTGACGCGCACGATCATATAGGCGGGCATGTTTTATTCCTTTCGTCGACTCAGGTGAGTTTATCCGGCCATAATACCGGCAATCAATGGCGCGATATAGACCGAAGGCGGGCGCGCCGCTATAATCTTGAGCCGAGGGGAGTGGATGTGTCCCGGTGGATGCCCCGGTCTTCAAAACCGGTGATCGGTTGCGCCTAGCAGGCGATGGTGGGTTCGACTCCCATGCGCTCCCGTAGCAATTTCAAATTATAGCAGCCGCTCAGCGCGTAACCGGCGAAAGGGTTAACCGCGCTCCCGCAAATAATAAGCCTTCTCGTCGCATGAGCGACGCGGTTTACGTATACAATACCGACTAGCCCCTACCCCGCCAGGGCAACAACCGCCACAAGAGCCGCTGCACGCGCAGGATAATCAAGTAGCCCTGCATCTCGCTGTGATTGTCGAATTCGCGAGCCGCGCCGCTCTTCAAATAGGCGCTGATATCCGCGACCGCCAGGTCATACTTGAACTGCTTGGCGCGCGCGCGTCCGCGCGCCTCGTAGGCTTGGCCCAGCTTCGGGTTTATCCGCAAAGCCTGGGTGAGATCGGCTTCGGCATCGGCATAGCGGCGCCGCGATTCGTAGGCCAGCGCGCGGTTAAAGAAGGCTTCGTCGTAGTCCGGCTCGATATGAATCGCCATGGTGTAATCGTTAAGGGCTTTGTCAAACATGCCCTGGAAACGATAGATATTGCCGCGCTCGTTGTAAGCCGTCGCCAGATAGGGCTGCAGTCGCAGCGCCTCGTTGACGCTGTCTTCCGCCGCAGTCCATTTGCCCAGATAGGCCAGCGCCTCGCCGCGACAGACATGGATTTCGGCGAGGTCGCCCAAGCCCAGCTTGAGCGCGTTGTCGAACATGGCGACCGCGCCCTCATAGTCGCCCAGATCCATCAAGCGCAGACCATGCGCGAAATAGCTGTCCTCGTATGCGCTCACAATTCTCTTCCAAATGATTCACTCTGATATACTGTAGCGCAAATCTCCCCGCCGTAAAGATCATGTAGCCAAAGGGCAAGTCGGTCCACCCGTGTACAACAGTGTGCGTAGACAAGCAAATCCAAGTAAGTCGTGCAACAAAATCTGAACACAGAAAACACAGAGTGCGCAGAGAAATACCAACAGAGGAATATATTTTGCGGGCCTTTCGCCGAAACGCCCCTACAGTTCGTCTCGGTTCTTGATTCTCATTACTTACTTGCAACTACTCAGATTTCCCGCCCATCTCTTCCAATAAGCCGAGTCGCTCATGCGACAAGAAGGCTTGTTATTTTCTGTGAGCGCGGCGGACTCTTTCGCTGCCGCCGAGCGGCTGTTAGGATGTGGGGCAGTTCCCGCCGCTATTCAGGAGTTCGTCGTGGCGCGCCTCTTGCTCTTTGCCCTAATTCTGTTTCAGGTCTTGAGCCACCTGTTCTGGCTGTCGCCGGCGGCGCATTCGGGCCAGTTGGCCATCCCCTGGATGATGAATCGGGGCAAGACGCTTTTCGCCGATATCTGGGAGCAGCACGCCCCCGGCAGTTCCTTGCTGGGCGCCGCCGCTCAAGCCCTGCTGCCCACTGTGGATCCAGCGCTGCTGATCAAAGTCCTCAATACCGCCCTGGTTGTCGCCTTGACCCTGTTGATCTATCACCTGGCGACAAGGCTGAGCGGCAAGCCCTCCGCCGGCGCGCTAGCCGCGCTGTACTGGGTTTGGTGGGAGCCCGTCTACGGCAATATCATGCTCTATTTCGACACCCTGCTGGCGCTCTGCGTCCTGCTGGCTTTGACCGTTTATTATCACGCGGAGGAACGTCCGACACACAAGCAAATCGCGCTGACGGGTTTGTTAATGGGCGCGGCGACGCTCTTCAAGCAACATGCCTGGCTGGCTGTCGCTCTCGTCGGCATCTGGTTAACAGTCACCGAAAACCGCAGGTTCTCGCTCGTTTACGCGCTGGCGGCGCTGACATTGCCGGGGCTGCAATGGCTGGCGCTGGCGGCGAGCGGCCTGCTGGACAGCTATATCTTCTGGAACTGGACATTCAACCTGCATGGCTTCATGGATGGGGTGCCGCTCGATGGCGATCTATTTCGCAAGCTGCTGCTGGGCAATTTGCTCGTCTTTCCCTTCGCGTTGCTCGCGCTGCGGCGGGACAAGCGTCGACTGCTTTTGCTCGCGCTGGTATGGCTGGCGACGCTGACCGTGCTCTATCCGCGCTTCGGCGAGATCCACGGCATGGGGCACCTGCCCTTCGCCGCGGTGATGTCCGGCATGGTTTTGGCATGGACCTTGCCCCAGTTTGCGGATCCACGTCAGTGGCAAGTTTCGCAAACGGTCTTCGCCGGACTGGCGCTAGGCATCGGCGTCGGCTGGCTCTGGACCGGCGCGGTAACCTACATCCCGACCTCCCTGGGGCCCGGCGCGACTTTGGGCTATGACGAGTTCGACGAGGTCGTCGCCCAATTGCTTCTCGAAAGCGCGCCGGAGGAAACGCTCTTCGTCTTGCCCGAAACCGACAGCACGCCCCAACTACATGCCCGTACCGGTCTGCTGCCGCCCGGCGCCTGGATCAAGGGCTGGCGTTGGTACTTCCGGCCCGATTTTGTTTTGCCGGCTTTGATCGACGAATGGTCAAGGCAAGCACCGACCTGGGTTGTGATCTTTCCCGATATGATCGCCGCCGGCGAGCCGGGCATCCTGCGGTTGATGGCGATTGTCCAAAGGGACTATCAATTGCGCTTTACCGTTGACGGTATTTTCGGTCACGGACCGGCGCAGGTCTTTCGAAGCCCAGCATAATTCGCATGATCAGACTGTCTCCCCGCGGCAAGATCCAGTATCAGTTTTTGAGCCTGATCGTTCTATTGCTGATGCTGTACAGTGCGAGTTTCCTGCTGGAGGCGCTGTTTCAGCTTCCAGCGAATCCCCTGGCGCTCCATTTCGACGAAGAAACGGTCAAAGGCCTTAGCGCTCGCTGTTTGTCGCTGGTGATACTGACGGGGCTGGTCGGGGCTGGCACTACCATGGCGTCCGACTCCCTTTCCGAGCGGATGCTGCAAGTTTTTCAGCGCGCCTGGATCGCCCTGATCATCGTTACGCTGATTGCCAGCCCCTTTCTCCGGGGCAGTCTCCTTGACGCGCTAAGTGCCCTAGGCCTGCTGGCGCTGCTCGCATTGACCTCCCCCGGCAAAGAGGCTTCGGCTTTTACACGCGTCTGGCAAGCGGGCATGCTGCTGGTCTGCGTCAGTTCCCTGGCAAAGCCCTTCGCGAGTTCACCCTGGGACAAGGTCCTGGACCTCTTTCAATGGCATGTCGCTTATAGCATCGCCGCGTTGAGCGCGGCATTCTGGCTGATGACCCGTTTCAGCAGGGTTGAGCGGGACTGGGCGAACGATGGTGTCAAGATCGTTGCGGTCCTGCTTTTTCTGTCTGGCAGCCTGATAAGCATCGCCACACTGGGGCTGCCGCCCCTTGTCAGCATCAGCGCCACGCCCCTGATCGTCCTCTGTTATACAATCCTGGCCGGTCACGCTTACCGCGCGCTTAGCCTGCGCAACAATGATATGTCGCTGGCGCCTCACTGGACAGCCGTCGCGACGCTCTTTTGGCTGGTTGCCGGCGGTTTCCTGGGCGCGATTAGTCTGCAAGCAATGCTCAACAATGCCCTGCAGAACACGGCATTGCAGGCCGCGCAAGACTGGATAATGAGCTGGGCGCTGCTGGCGATCCTTTGCGCCTGTCTCAACAGCGTCGCCACTGAATTACGCGGCGGCAACAGACGTGTTACGGGTTACGCGCCCCTCTGGCTGATCGCCTTTGGCGTGGCATTGTCGACGATCGTTCAAGGATGCCGCGGCGTGGTGGAGATCTATCTGCGCGACAGTTTTGCGCTGGATGGCGCGAGAATACTCGAGATGACCGCGCCGCTGACGCAGATCTGGATCATCTGCTTGCTAGCAGTGGCGATTGGCATCATGACCTTGGCGCTGGGCTTCTGGGCGCGGCGTCCGAAGATTCAAGTCGATCCGCCCTGATCATGGCCGGGCGGCAAGAACGGGGTCAATAGCACGCAGGCATAAGCCAGCAATAGCCAGGCGCCAAAGCTGCCTGCCGCGTCGGCTGACATATTGGTGAAGACAACTGCAAAGCCCTCCGTGATGAAGGCGTCCAGAATCATGCCGGATATCACCATCAGCACAGCCGCTTCAAAGCGCTGCGCGCGCTTTAATCCCTGCCAGCGAAACAGCAGTAGAGCAATTGCGACCAAGCCTAGGGCAGTCGCGATCCAAATCAGTGACAAAATTGCGGGCTCTTCATGAAGAAAAAGGACGTGGCCGACAAGACGAAAGATGACCGTCGCCAGCAGCCAGATTGCGAAACCGATGCCGAAGAAAAGTCGTCGATTCACGGATAGTCTCCCGGGCCAGTTTTCTGTGCGAAGACGGGCGGCGCGTGGCGCGTTCTCAGGAATATCGAACCACTGATACTCAAGCCATCAAACGCGAGCGGATCCACTCGATCTCCGGATAGCCCAGGGTCTGCCAGGTCCGCAGCGTTTCCTCCACATCGTAGCGCGCGCGCCGCAAATCAACCGTCAACTCGCCCTTCGTCCACTCCAGCAGCGCCCATTCGGCGAGACCGGGAACCCCGAAGGACAAGCCGACGCTGCCCGGATTGATCACCCGCCAGGCGCCAATCTGGCGGTCCATCGCCAGGTGCGTATGCCCGCAAAGCGCCAGTCGTCCGGCGCGATCGAGCAAAGCGTCAGCCGCTTCTTCGTCAGGGCTGTCGGGACGCAAAGCGGTAGGCTCGTCGTGACCGGGGATGGCGTGGAAGCCAATTACCTGACCGTAGCCCTCGACCTTCAGCCGCAATTCTACCCCCAGCAATTGCCGCAGCAAATCATAGTCGTCCCAGGTCAAACGCGCCGCATTCCAGCCGTAGATGCTGTTCATGCTCAGCAGGTTGTCGCGCCAGGCGGGGAAATGCGCCTCGTCACCCGGCGGAGCCAGCTTGATGCGCTCGCCGGTCACCAGATAGCGATCGGTATTACCGCCGATGACCCGAAGTTTGTCATCGCCGAGGTTTTCCCGAAGTTCGCACAGCCGCCGAACAGATTCATGCGGCTGCCCGCCCATCAGCGCCAGATCGCCCAGGCACCAGATCTGATCAAACTCGCCGCAGCGCTCGATGTCGGCCAGCGCCGCTTCAAACGCCGGTAGATTGCCATGTATATCCGCGAAAACCGCCATTCTCATGAGTCGCCCCTTCCTTGCAATTGATGACGCGGTCTCAAACTACAGCCTCTTCAAAGAGTGACGGGAAATGACGCAGTGGATCACCCGGCTCGCGGAGGAGAATTTCTTGCCGCGGCGTCAATTCGACAGAGCTCGGCATCTCCACTCGTTTTGAAGTCCAAGCCATGTGCGATACGCAGTACTTGTACAAGAGCGCCCGGCGTTCGTGCTCGGCATGCCAGGTAGACGTACCGTGGGTTAATGCCTCTGTGAAAAGTACTACCGATCCGGCCGGCACTTCTGGCATGATCACATGAGGCGATTGCTCAAAATTCTCGTCAATCTGCCGCGGCAACCTGTAATTGCTCTTGTGGCTGCCGGGAATACAGCAGAAACCGCCCAGGTCGCCCCCGGCGTCGGACAGCGCCCAAGCCACCACGATGAATCCGTCATAAATCTGGTTGCTGCGGAAGGCGTAGTATTCGCCTGGCTCTACCTCTGACTGTTTAGATGTCGCGCCATAATCGGCATGCAGCGCGCCATAGCCTTTGCCTTTGCGCATATACATGCCATAGAGGCGATCCAGCCGAAAGGCATCGCCCAAGCGAAAGCGCAGCACAGGCATGATCGCCGGATGATCCAACAGGTCGCAGAAGGGCTGCCCCCAATCGAGAAACCCCGAACCAACAGGCGCTGCCCGATCTCGGTTCATCTTGCTTTCCGGCACATCCTCAACTGCCACGAGCGACGATCCCAAGGTCGGCGCGCTGCCAAAGCGAGGCGATGCCTCCGGCGGCGGCAAGTTTTGCTCGTCGATCAATCGGTTCAGAGCCGCCACCTCTTCCGAGCTCAAGGCGTCTTCGATGACCAAATATCCCTGTACGTCGAAAAGATACTGCTGCAATTCCAGATCGTGCATGTGATTCTGCTCCCTCACAGACCCAACCGTTTGGGCATTTCCCTGTCCCAAGCGCCATTTCGCTGAATATGAACTTATCACTCATCGGCGCAAGACGCAAACATCTTCTCCTCCAGGGGTAGCGGCCAAGGCAATCTCCCAGGGCAATTGCATCAAAATGCGGCGACTGACATGGTAGGAAATTGGACTGACACTTGACCGCCGAGGACGCCTATTGTGAATGCGCGGTTTGCCCGTCTTCGGGGATCTTGAGGCCGGCGGGTTTCGTGAAGGCGCGAGGCGCTTCAAAGATTTCCCCGCACAGCCCCAGAAGTCAAGCTCCGGAAGTCAAAGGTTGCCGCCGCGGCAATTGCCGGGGAAAAAGTTTTTTCGGCAGTTTGGCAATCTGGCGTCCGTCCTGCAGCCGGGCTGATTCGGTTGTTAAGGCGCGTTTTATGTAGGGTAGCGCAGATTGGGGCGCGGGTGGCGACTAAATGGTCGCGTTTTGGGGGGATTTGCCACAGCCGCTGGGCGCGTAAGAGCGGATTTGGGCTATCGCGCTCGCAGAAAGTAATATTCTTGCTCGGCTAGCGCGAATCGCGGTCCATTAAAAGAGGTGAAATTTCGCTGGCGACTTTGCCGTATTCAGGTGACGGAATTAGAGGGAAAGTCGACAAACGACCCTAAACTCGGCGCTGGCGGTCAGTGTCTACGCGACCCTCGGTGTCCTCGGCGGTAAAAAATAATTTGATGCGATTGCCCTGGGCAATCTCCCTATGTGTATTTCCTGCCCCCTTAAGCTAGAATATCGGGGGATTTTACCCGACAAACTTAAGCGTTGTTTGTGAATCGACTCGAAGGCATTACGGGGCTGCCCTTCCAGTGGCTGTTGCCATTGATATTTTTTTGCCTCGGTCTGATCTACTTATACGCTTCCCCAAACTTCGAATCGCCGGACAGCATCTACCATCTTGGTGTAATCAAGTGGATCGCGGAACATGACGGCGCTTTGCCGGTACAATCGCCGGATCATGACCATCTTTATGAGCAAGAAGCCAGCCAGCCACCGCTATATTACCTGTTAATGACCCCGATATGGCTGAGTGTTGATACGGAGGACTTTGACGAATTCTATTATCGGAATCCCTTGGTCAACCTTGGTCATCACTGGAGGCTGGGCAACCGTAATCTGGTCTTCTACAAGCAACCTCATCCGCCCGATCTCACTGGCACATCCCGGGCTATTTACATCATGCGCCTGGTTACATTAGGCATGGCGACAGTGACCATAGCCGCTGTATATCAGTCTGCGCGGGCGATTCGGCCAGATTCAGTCGGATTCGCAGTTTTGACCACCGGCTTTGTGGCCTTCAATCCACAATTCCTGTTCATTTCCACCTCCGTGAGCAATGACAATCTGGCGGCGATGCTGGGCGCGCTGATCACTTGGCAGTTGCTTGTGATGCTGCGCGAGGGCTTTCAGACCAGGCGCAGTCTCTTGCTCGCAGCATTCATAGCGCTAATGACCTTGGCAAAGCTAAGCGCCATGGCTTTTGTCGTGACCGTCGCGCTGGCTGGCGTCTGGCTGGCATTGCGCAAGCGCGCGCTTCGCGGACTTGTTATTCTTGGCGGATCTATGCTCCTGTGCTGGTTGGTCATCGCGAGCTGGTGGTATTGGCGAAACCTGATGCTTTATCAGGAGTTATTTGGCACGCAAATGATGATCGCCAACTTTGGGGGACGAAGCACCACAATACCGCGACTGATAGCCGAGGAATTTGAGGGCTTTCGCCGCAGTTATTGGGGTTTGTTTGGCTGGTTCACCAACTTGACCAACGAATTTCACTATGTCGCGATGGATGCCTTGACCGCGCTCGCCCTTGCAGGTCTCGTTGTTTATCTGTTAAAGAATCGGAAGAAATCGTATGAACTGACGGTTTGCTGTGTCCTTGGCGCCATTGTCAGCGTGGGTATGGCGATGGTCATTTGGTTTACTTTGCAAACTACGGCGTCGCAAGGTCGCCTGCTTTTCCCGTATAGCGCCGCAATCAGTCTGCTGCTGGCCTTGGGTTTGACGGCGCTGAGGATACCGGCGGGCTTGATCGCCCTACCCATGTTCGCTTTTGCTGCGATTGTTCCCTTCGTCTATATTGTCCCGCATTACGATCACCCGCCGCGCGTCGAGAACCTGCCGGAAACCGCCGTTCGTACCTTCGCAAGATGGCAAGACATCACGCTGATCGCCCATGAAGTGCCGCCGCAACAGCGCTGGATGGCGGGAGACGCAATTCCGATCACGTTCTATTGGCGTCCGCTCGCCCAGTCCGATGTGCCGCTTGCTCTGTTTATCAGCTTGATTGATCGAGACAAGGCAATCGCCACAATCGATACCTTCCCGGGTTGGGGAACCTTGCCGACGACCTGGTGGCAACCGGATACCATTTATCGCGATGAATATATCCTTGAGATTCCTGAAAGCGCCAAAGGGTTCTCGCTCGTACAATTGCAAATTGGCTGGTACCCATTTCCCTACGGAAGCAACATTCGCCCTGTTTTGGAAGACGGCGCGCTGGGGCTAACTTATACCATCCCGGTCGGCGCCTTCGTGGGAGAGTCTCACAGTGAAATCGCGCCAGAGGACGCAACAAGGACGGACACACTGTTCGGCGACAGCATCAGCCTCGATGCCTTTCGCTTCGCGCGTGGAGATACATTGGAATTGTATTGGCGACTGCAGAAAAGGCTGTCTGGCGATTGGCGCGTTCTGGCAATCGTGTTCGCCGAAGAGTTTCAACTCGGCCAAGCATTCGAAGTTCTGATGCAAGCGGACTCCGCACCCAAAGTTCCGCTGGTTTATCTTGACGAGGGGGAAACACTGCGGACAAGCCACAGGTTCGAAGTTCCAGAGAATCTCGAAGACGCGTACCCGATCTATGTGGCATGGTACAATTTCGATACTGGGGAACGTCTGGCTATTCCTCACCCAGAAAACATGTTGAAGCTGCCCGCCTTCAATTTTGCATCCGCAGCGAAATAAATGTGCTTCGCTCACTTAGTAAGACACAAGCCAGCAACAACGTCAACGGTATGGAGCAGTTGACAGACCCGACATTAGTCGTTATGCTCTGCTCAGTGGTCGCAGAAAGCGGAGACCCGGATGAAATACCTGACTTGTTGTTGCTGTTGTTGTCAGATGAGGTGACTTTAGCAACAGCGAACAGCAAAAGAGACTGAAAACACAAGTCAACTTGCAGGAATGCGCGCTAAAGGCACCGACCGTCGGAGTCCTATTCCGCGCATTTTTTTGGCAAGTTGACTTTTTTGTTAAGGCGCTTTCAGCAAGGAAAAACCGGTGAACGCATGACTTTGCTAGCAAATTACCCGATAGAGGCCATCGACGACGCGGAAGAAACTGTGCTCGATATCGAGCGACAGATCGGCAATACGCCGCTCTTGAACTTCCGCCGCGTGGCAGGTGATCTGCCCGCCAACGTCAAGATCCTCGCCAAAGCCGAATGGCAGAATCCCGGCGGCAGCGTCAAGGACCGCGCCGCTTACGAGATCATCCGCAGCGCCGAAGCTGACGGGCGCCTGGTCGCGGGCAAGACGATCCTCGACAGCACCAGCGGCAATACCGGCATCGCCTACGCCATGATCGCCGCCGCCAAGGGCTACCGCGTCAAGCTCGTCTTGCCGGAAAATGTCAGCCGCGAGCGTATCTCCATCTTGCGCGCCTACGATGTCGACCTGGTTTTCACCGATCCCCTGGAAGGTTCCGATGGCGCGATCCGCGTTGTGAGGGAGTTGGCAAGGCGCGAGCCGGATCGTTATTTCTATGCCGATCAGTACAATAACCCGGCCAATTGGCAAGCCCACTATCATGGAACCGGCGCCGAAGTCTGGCGACAGACGGCCGGAGGGGTCAGTCATTTTGTGGCGGGCCTGGGCACCAGCGGCACCCTGATGGGCGCCGGCCGGCGCTTGAAGGATCACAATCCCGAGATCCAAATCGTTTCGGTCGAGCCGGATTCTCCCTTCCATGGTCTGGAGGGTCTCAAACATATGGAGAGCGCCATTCAGCCGGGTATCTTTGATCCGCGCTTCGCCGATCAAAAGCTGTCCGTGCGCACGGAAGACGCGCATGCCATGGCGCTGCGCCTGGCGCGCGAAGAAGGCTATCTGGTGGGCATCAGCGCGGCGGCGGCCATGGTCGGCGCGCTGCGCGTCGCCGAGGGTCTTGCCGAGCGCGGGGAAGCGGCTACGGTGGTGACGCTCTTCCCGGACAATGCCTACAAGTACCTCAGCGAGGCTTTCTGGCGGGGCTAGGCAAGTAGCCCGCTGCCGACTTCATTGTGTGTCAATCCACAGCCGCTCGCCGCGCAACCGGCGAAAAAGTTGCAGGAATGTGGCGGTCACGCAAAATAGGTTGCCTTCTCGTCGCATGAGCGACACGGCCAGTCGCACGAAAAATATCCTTACAGTCAAGAGGGCGACCTGACAGGTCGCCCTATAAGGCTTGTGTGTAAAGTGCGCCTTGGCACGCAAGTGACAACAGCGTCTGGTCACATTGACGGTCATCAGGCATAATGCGGCCATCTGAATCTTGGCCAAAGAGATCAGATAGTTTACGCCATGAAAAGCCTCTACGTACTGCTGTTTCTCATGCTAGTTTCTCCCGGGTTCGGCGCAGTGACATCGGCCAGCGATGGATGCGCGGATGAGTTGGGCTGTGTCGAGATCGCCCCCGATGAAAAGATCGTATTTGGCGGCATTCTTCGTCTGTCGGGACCGCGTCCATGGACAGGCCTGGATACGCAAAACGCTTTTCAGCTTGCGGCCCTGGCGCGCGATGGAGTGCTGCTGGGGCGCGAAATTGAGCTTTTGCTTGAGGACAGCGCCTGCTCTGAGGAAGCCGGCCGCGAAGCAGCGAAACGTATGGTCGCTAATCCGTTGATCGTTGGCATCATCGGTACAAACTGCTCGCTGGCAGCAAAAGGGGCGCTGCCGATCATCAGCGAAGCGGGCTTGCTCATGATCTCGCCGTCGAATTCCTCGCCTTTTTTGACCAACGCGGACCGAGGCGCTGGCGGGCTTTACCAGCCGGGTTATTTTCGCACGGCACATAACGATCTCTTTCAGGGTGTATTGAGCGCGCGCTTTGCGGTATCGGCGCTGGGCGTTGATTCTGTCGCGACAATTGATGATGGCGATCCTTATACTCGAGGATTGGCGAACGCGATGGCTGATACTTTCGCCGGCTTGAATGGCGAAGTCGTCTTCCAGGGAGTCATCAGCAAGGGCGCGTCTGACGTGAGCGGGATACTTGGGTCAATAGCTGAAAGCGCTGCGGAACTTTTATATTTTCCCGTTTTCGTACCCGAAGCAATTGTCATCGCAGAACAGATTGCGGATGCGCCAGAGATGGAAAACACAATCATGATGACGGCGGGCGGCGCCTTCGCTACGGCTCTAGCTCAAGGCGCGGGTGAGGCGGCGATCGGCATGTACGTGGGCGGACCATACGTCACCGGCGAGGCTTATGAGGCGTTTTTGGAAACATGGAAGCGGGAGATTGACGAGGGGGGACCGACCACTGGCTTTTCCCCTCACAGTTATGACGCGACCAACCTGTTGTTTGAGGCGGTGGAGGCGGTCGCGAAGGAGCGGTATGATGGCGCGCTGGTGATCGGCCGCGCGGCTTTAAGAGACGCCCTAGCCGCCGTAGAGGATTACACTGGTCTGACTGGTTCGCTGACCTGCCAGGACGAGTCGCCATACGCCGGCGACTGCGCCTCTGGAAGGGCGTTGGCGATTTATCAACTCACCGCGGCGGAGGCGCGCGGCGAGAATTGGCCCCCGCCCGTCGTTTGGACGTCGGCCATGCTTGACGAGGAATAGACAAAGCAGGCAGGCGCGCTAGGTAGCTCTTCAAACCTTTCCCGAAGTATCAGAGGGGATTCTTTCGACAATGAATGGCCTTCCCACTAGGGGAGCAAAGCAGCCTCCTATAGCAGAATCTTTGATTATTTGTCAGCTTCGCGACAATCTACACGGTGTGATTTTTGATTGAAACGTTTCCCCAGCCATTGCCGTGTGTGCAATGACTTAACGGACAAGCCTTGGACCGACTCAAGCGCAGGTCCAAGGTCATGTTCATCATTTCGTGTGAGCCAAATCGCGACCTGCACCGGGCTATGGCAAAGATCTTAGCCCGCCGTATCCCGATCGTAAGGAATAATCTGATCCCACTCGTCAGCGGTCGAGCGCGCCACGAAGGCCACCACTGGCTCGCTATCGCTCCTGTTGAAGACCTCATGCGGGATGCCGGGCTCAATGAAGATGAAGTCCCCGGCCGAATTGTCCACAATCTGCTTGCAGCCATCGCCGTATTCGTGCCGCACCTCGCCCTCGAGGATGTAGAGCATCACCTCGAAGTCGACATGGATATGGGCGTAAGCCACCCCGCCCGGCGGAATGGTCGCGATATTGATCGAAAGCTCACGCGCGTTCACGTTCTTGGCGGAAAGACCGGTTTTGTAGTGGATGCCGTTCCAATTGCGGTTCTGTCCGCCGCCGCGCAATACGCTGATGCCATCGTCACCTTCAATTAGCGCCTTCAAGTCGCCATGTTCGCTCATTGCAGCCCTGCTCCTGTTGTCTAAACGCCGCGAGTATAGCTAAACTAGGGCATTGAATCCATAGCAAAGGAGTCCGCATGACAGCGAGAATTGGCATACTGACCGTTTCCGACCGCGCCCACCGCGGCGTATACGAAGACCTTGGCGGCCCGGCTATTCGCGACTACCTGGGCGAGGTGCTGACGAATGACTGGCTGCCGGTGGCGCGGATCGTGCCGGATGAGTTCGACCAGATCACGGGCGCGCTGATTCGCATGGTGGATGACGAGGGTTGCAGCCTGGTTGTCACCACCGGCGGTACCGGACCCGCCGTCCGCGACATCACACCCGATGCTACCGAAGCCGTCTGCGAAAAGATGATGCCCGGCTTCGGCGAGCTCATGCGGCAGGTTTCGCTGCAATATGTGCCCACGGCGATCTTGTCGCGGCAGACGGCCGGGATCCGCGGCCGGGCGCTGATCGTCAACTTGCCCGGCAAACCCAGCGCCATCCGCGATTGCCTGGACGCGGTGATGCCAGCTATTCCCTACTGCCTGGATCTGATCGAGGGCGCTTATCTGACGACGGACGAGAGCAAGATCGTCGCCTTTCGTCCCAAGCCGCTCGGCGGCAGCGAAAAAGTCTGACGCACTCAGACAAAATAACAAGCCTTCTCGTCGCATGAGCGACGCGGTTTATTCAAAGAGTGAGTGAAAAGGGAGCGACAGCATGAAGGCACTGATTACCGGCATCAGCGGGCGCGTCGGCCCGAATCTCGCCCATGAGATGAAGCGGCGGGGCTATGAAATCCGCGGGCTGGTCATGCCAAGGGACCCGCAAGCGGGCAAGGCGGCGAGGCTCGGCGTCGAGATACTGGAAGCGGATTTAGCCGATGCCGATAGCGTGCGCGCGGCTGTCGATGGCATCGATGTCATCATTCACCAAGGGGCGCAGATTCCGCAAGGGACGGATCCCGCGGAGCGCATGCTTGATGTCAATACACGCGCCACCATGAGTTTGTTGGAAGGCGCGCTGGCATCGCGCGTGCCGCTTAAACGCTTTCTGTTCGCCAGCACTTATCAGACCTACAATCCCTTCATCACCCGTCAAGTCAGTTTTGATGAAGATACGCCCCAGAGACCGATCGATATCTACGCGCTGACCAAGCTGCTGTCCGAGGAGATCTGCCTGAGTTATATGCGCGAATATGGCCTGCCGGTGACGATTCTGCGCTATAGCTCGATCAAGGCGGCCAACGAGGTGCTGGGCATGCTGCATCCGGCTTGGCTGAACTACTTCATCGACATGACGCTGTCCAGGAACCGCATCCCCTGGTTCGGCGCGGAACATATCGAGGAAACCAAGGCGATCATGAGCGAATTGCTGGAGACGCCGGATGCCGTCTGCGGGGTAAGCGACCCGGATGGCGAGCCCTGGCTGCTGGTTGTGCAGGATGTGCGCGATACGGTGGCTGGCACCATACTCGCGCTGGAAAGCGAGGCGGCCGTCGGTGAAGCCTTCAATATGACCGGACCGCCGCCAATACCCTATACCGATGCCGCGCGGGCCCTTGCGGACGCGACCGGGCGGCCCTACCGCGACGTGACGATGCCCTTCTGGCGCGGAGCGGGGGCTTCGACCGAAAAAGCGCGCGCGATGCTGGGCTACAATCCGCAATACAGCTTTGACAAGATGGTGGAAACGGCGCTGGCCCATCAACGCGGCGAGCCAATCAATCAGATTCCGAACTAGGGGCGCCTGCACTTATCTTGCGTTGGACGCGAGCAAGATCGTCGCCAAGCGAACGAAGACGCAGACTTCATCAAAGCAAGTGTGCTGCGCCCGAGAAAACCGGCACAGCGCGGGAATGACAGGATACGTGTCTGCGGGCTTGTGTCATCTAGCGCTTCCGTCGTACTTTGGGGGCCCGCGGCATATTTGGCGCCCTTCTCGCTCTTTGCGCTATCTGCCTGCCAGACCGACGGCGCGATTTTTGCGTCCTGGACTTGCCGCGCTGCTTCATCGTTTTAGGGGCGAAGTGCGACAGCACATCCCGAGCCAGCAGTTCCAGGTTCTCCATGTCGTCCATGTCCGGCCACTGCAGCATGAAGCGTTCGACCCCGGCTTCGACGCGCGCGCCTATCTGGTCGATCACTTCAGCCGCTGTGCCGACGATCATCGCGCCCCCACGCCGCGCTTCCTCGCTGATGCCGCTGTCGTGCAGAAAGGCATCCAAGCGTGCCTGCGTGGGCCGATAAACGACGCCTGTCATCAGCGAGAATTTCATATCATCAAATGCCCGGTTCTGTTCGCCCAGGTATTGCTCCATCAGCGCCCGCAATTCTTTGTATTTCGCTAGGTTGACATAGACCGCATTCCATTCGTCGGCGTATTTAGCCGCCAGCGGCAGCGTCCGCTTGGGTCCGTTGCCGCCGATCAGAATGGGCGGTCCGTTCCGGCGTGCGGGACGCGGCAGCAGGATGGCGTCGTTCAAATGATAGAACTCGCCATCAAAGTTGACCGGTTCGTCACTTCGCAGCAGCGAGCGCGAGAGCTGCAGCGACTCTTCCAGCATCCGATAGCGGGTCGCGAAATCGTGGAAGGGAATGCCGAACTTACGGTGCTCATACTCGTTCCAGCCGGCGCCCATGCCCAGCACAAGGCGCCCGCCGCTCAGGTCGTCTATAGCAGCCGCATAACGCAGGTTCATCGCTGGATGGCGGAAGGTCACCGGCGCAACCAGCGGGCCGAATTCGATGGTCCTTGTGTGGCTGGCGGCATAGGCCAGCGAGGTCCACATTTCCAGCGAGTCCTTGTCGGGACCGGAGGCATTGCTGAAGTGATCGGACCGGAAGACGCACTGGTAGCCGCAGTCTTCCGCCGTTTGCAGAAGCGCCTTCCAGCGCTGCCAATTCAGGCCGTCTTGTCCTTCGATCATGATGCCGATCTGCGTCATTGTTGTTCTCCTATGATGCTTGTTGCCAATCGCGATACTGTGAGTCAATTCCCGGCATTCGCCGGGAATTAGGCTGGCAGATGCGGCCGCCAACTGCCATCGGCGAGGATCTCGGCGATCGCCGACATGGCCGCCTTTATCTCCGCGTCCGAATTGTAAAAATGCGGCGCGATGCGGATGCCGGCCTTGGGTCGATAATCGATCTTGATATCCCGCGCCAGCAACTCGCAGGACAGCTCATAGGCATGGGGCGGATTGACCGTGACCGTGCCCGCCCGTCGCGCGGCGTCGCGCGGCGAGACAAGCTCATAACCCAGCTCATCCGCCAGTTCGATGATCAGCGCTGTTTGCCGCATCGATTTTGCGCGGATGGCGGATACGCCGATTTGCGTGATGATATCAACGCCGGGCTGAATGGCGTGCAACGAGGCGATGCCCGGCGTGCCATTCATCAGGCGGTAGGCATCCTCGCGCAATTCCAGCTTCTCAACGTCAAAGGAAAAGGGGCTGCGATGCGCGAACCAGCCCGTCACCTTGGGATGCAGGCTCGGCAGCAGATCAGGCCGAGCGTACATGAAGACGCCGCCGGGTCCGCCGCAAAGCCACTTGAGCACGCCGCCGATATAGAAATCGACATCCCATTCGCGGACCTCAACCGGAATCACGCCGACACTGTGATAACCGTTGAAGACCACTTGCGCGCCGACGCTGTGCGCTTTGGCGACGATCTCCCGCGCCGGCATGATGTAAGCGCTGCGAAAGAGCACATGCGAGACGCTGACCAGCCGGGTGCGCTCGTCAATGGCGTCCAGCAATTCCTCCGTATCGATCGTAATTCCGTCCGGCGATTGCACCATGTGGAGCCGCATGTGCTCTGGCAACCAACGCCGCAGCACATAGACATCGCTGGGAAAGTCCAGTTCGGTGATGACCACTTTATCGCGCTTTTCGTCGCCAAAATCCAGACTCCCAAAGAGAATGCTGTTGGCGATGCTGGCGTTCTGATGTACCAGAACGGTATCCGGCGCGGCGCCCATCAAAGGGGCGATTTTGTCCCCCACCGTCGCCGGTAGCTCGAACCAGCCGCTGCCCCAAGCCGACACGCCCTGCTCCGCCCAGGTATCCGCGTAAAACTGGAGGCTCTTATAGACCCCGCGCGGCATGGCGCCCAGGGAATTGCTGATGAGATAATTGCAGCGACTGAGAATCGGGAATTCGTCCCGCCATTGCAGCAAACTGTCCGTGGTCATATTCGCGGCTTCCTGCTTTTTGTTGCTGGTAAGTTTGGTATTTAACCACAGAGAGCACAGAGAACACAGAGAAAAACAGCGGTGGAATATGTTTTGCGGGCGTTTCGTTGGAACGCCCTTACAAACCGTCCTATTCTGGCAGGGATATTGTAAATTTCTTGGCAGAAACTCAACTTCATTGGATGTGCATTCGGTGATCCGACGACAGCGACAAATTGACGCCAGTCGCGACGCGCAGGTAAAATGGCGAGATATGAGCTTATGCGCGAGGACAGACATGCCCGAACTGAATATCAAAACCGTCGGCGGAAACGGCAACTTTGAAGAAGTCATCGCGAGCGCAACGCCGGAGGTTCAGGCGCTTGCCCGCGAAGCGCGCGCCCTGCTGGCCGATGTTATGCCCGGCATCACCGAGGTGCCCTGGGCGCGGCAGAAGATCGCCGGTTACGGCGTCGGTCCCAAGAAGATGTCCGAACATTTCTGTTATCTCGCGCCCTTCAAAAAGCACCTGAACCTGGGTTTCTTCTACGGCGCAGACCTGCCCGATCCGCAGAACTTGCTGGAAGGGGCGGGCAAGGATCTGCGGCATATCAAGATCCGCAGCGCCGAAGAACTGGGGCAGCCCGCCGTCCGCGAACTCGTCGAGCGAGCCAGCGGTCACCTGCCCAAGCTAAAATGAGCGACGCCGATCTCCAGCGCGTCGCCGCGGCAATCGCCGAGTATGACGGCAAAGGTATCGACAGCTTGGCGTCTATCGCCGCGCAGATCGACCCTTCGACGGCGGTCTTGCAAGGTCTCTGCGACCACGTCGGTAGTCAAGACGCTCGTATCCAGAGCGCCTCGTCCTGGCTGCTGCGACGCTATGTGGGCGCGGGAGCGATCCTGTCCCAAATGCAAACGGAGCAGGCGCTGACTGTCCTGACGGACGTCTGCCATTGGGAAGCGCGCCTGCATGTCTTGCAAATGATGGAGGATTTGACTATTCCATCAAGGCGCGTCGAGCAATTGTGGCCCGCGCTCATCGAGCAGAGTAAAGATGTCAACAAATTCATCCGCGCCTGGTCCTATCACGGTTTGGCTGTGATCGCCGATCAACATCCGCCCTATCGCGACCGCGCGCTATCCTTGCTCGCGGCGGCGGAGGGAGAAGACGCCGCATCCGTGCGCGCGCGCATCAGACGGATCCGGGTGACATTCAATTGGGCGGGATAAGCGGCGCCCTCCAAATCTCGCTATGGGCAGCAGCGCTCGCGCAGTTTCGCCTTCTGCACTTTTCCCAGCGCGTTGCTGGGCAACTCATCAAGGACCAGAACGCGGCGCGGCGCCTTGTACCCCGCCAGTTGGCTGCGGCAATAGTTGATGACTTTGGCGCTGTCTATCGTTTCACCCGGGTGCGGCACGACGACCGCGACCACTTCTTCGCCCCATTCTTTGTCCGGGCAGCCGATCACTGCGCAGGCCGCTATCGCCTCATGCGCCATCAGCGTCAGTTCGACTTCAGGCGGATAGATATTCAAGCCACCGCTGATGATCAGATCCTTGGCTCGTCCCTTAAGCGTGTAATAGCCATCCGGCTCGCGCAGCGCCAGGTCGCCCGTCCGCAGCCAACCATCGTCTGTGAATGCCTCCGCCGTCTTTTTCGGCTGCCTCCAGTAGCCGGCGAAGACGTGATCGCCTTTGATTTGCAATTCTCCGACTTGATCATCCGACAGGATGGCGCCGCTCCCGGGGTCGACGATACGCGCCGCTACGCCGGGCAAGGGCATGCCCACCGCGCCAACGCGCCGTTCCCCGCGCAGCGGATTGGACAGGTTCATGCCCGTCTCTGTCATGCCATAACGCTCCAGCAAGGTGACATTGAAGGTTCGCTGATAGCCAAAAAACAGGTCGTCAGGCAGCCGGTCGGAACCCGATGTCAAGAGCCGCATATCGCTGAGGTCATAGCGTTCTTCGCCCGCCCATTGATACAAGCGCCGGTGCATGGTCGGCACAGCCATGAACACGCTGAACCGTCCGGACGTCAGCAAATCCAAGGTCGACGACGCGTCGAACGAGGTTGTGAGCACGGCCGTCGCCCCCGCATGCAGCGCGCCGTGCAGCGCGACCACCAGGCCATGCACGTGAAATATCGGCAAGACATGCAGCAGTACATCATCTTCGCGCCAGCCCCAGGCTTGGTGCAGGGCGGCGATATTGGCGGTCAGGTTGCCATGCGTGATCCGCGCGCCTTTGGGACGGCTGGTCGTGCCACTGGTATAAAGCATCATGGCAGTCTGGTTCGGATCGCTCGGCAGCGGCTGACCAGGACTGGACGATCTGTCTTCCAGCCAGTCCGCGCCGCTGCGTTCCGGCTGATAGATGAAGGATGTTTTGCGGTGAGCGGGCAATTCGTCGGTGACGGCATTGATCTGGGGCGCGTCTTTGGCATCGGCGATAAACACGCTTGCGCCCGAATCCGCCAGAAAATAGCGCAGTTCGGATTCGGGATAGGCCGGGTTGAGTGGCAAGAAAATCGCGTCGATCTGCATTGCCGCCAGGTGAAAATAGATGAAAGGCAGCGATTTGGGCAATTGCACGGCGACCCGGTCCCCGCGTTTGACACCTAGTGAAAGCAAATACTCCGCACTGCGGTTGACACGCCTTTCCAGTTGCGCATACGTTACCCGCAGCGGCCCGGAGTCGCTGATCAACTCGATAGCGGTCTTTTCGGGACGGTCTCTGTAATGCTGCGCAAGCGTATCGAGAAACACTTCCTTTGCCTTTCCCCCGGCAAATGCGCCAGAAATCATTCTACCACCGGGGACACCGAGCCGCTCGGCGGCAGCGAAATGGTCTGCCTCGCTCACGCAAAATCGTAAGCCGTTTCGTCGCTTGAGCTACGCGGTTTTCGTAAACAGTTCAGGATCTTACAACAGGCAATCGCATCAAACTGTTTTCATCATAGTCGCTCGCAAAGCATGACTTGGCTCGCAGAGAACACGAACCCGAAAAAGTGCGCCGGCCCTAAGGACGATTGACGGACTGCGTTGGCAGGCTGTGTCTACGCGCCGACAGCGACCGTTTGTCGCCTTTAGTTGCCGATCATAGGCCAAGTATTGCATGATTTACCTGTTTCGACCGAGGGGCGAGCCAGTGGCAGGCCCGCTCTTATGGTCCGAGATAAGCATCCCGCAGGAGCAAGTCGAGCAGAGCTTGAACGGAAAAGGAGCCATAGATCGCAGGTTAGAATCCGGTATGAAATTCTGTGAAATAGAGAGCATTCGCGGTTTTAGGTCCGTTTATTTGTCCGACGCAAAAGTTTTTTCGGACATAAAAGCTGTTTTATGTCCGATTGGCGGTTTTTTCGACCGATTGGGATGCGGGCGCAGTTAGCCATAGCCTGAGCCTAGCAGGTTTTAGGTCTGAAAAGGCGACCATATGGTCGCGTTTTTCAAGTCTGGTCTATCATGTCGCGCTCAGCCGCCTGTGCAATTGCAGAGGCGGGGCAGCCACGGGCTCGTCCCTAGGTCTCGATATTGATGTCGAAACCTGTAATGCTGGTTGTGTTTTCATGATCAGCTTGGAATCACTTGTGTCGGCAAGCATATCTTTTTCACGGCAGGTATGCCGCGACGGCATCGAGATCGGCCAGATGGCGGGTGGTGCCGGGGAACTGGCACATGAGACTGGCGGCGGCGCAACCCCAACGCGCCGCTTGGGGCAGCGGCAGGTCCTTCAGCAAGCCATAGAGCAAGCCCGCCTTGAATGTATCGCCGGCGCCGGTGGTGTCAACGGCGGTGACTGCCGGTGGCTGGATCTGGCGGACTTCGCCCTCTCTCAGCAGCAGGGTGACCGGCGCCGCCGCGTCAGTGATGATGACATGGCAATTGCCCGTTTCCTGTAGCTCCTGCGCGAGCGCCAAAGGCTCGCTGCCCGGCATCCTGCCCCGTGCGATCGACGCCGAAATGACCAGCACATCGACATAGGGCAGCAGCGCGTGATCCGCCGCGTAAATGTCATTGATCAGCACAGGAATGTTGCGCTCGACAGCCAGTCGAGCGGCTCGCAAGCGCGGTTCCGGGGGGCCCGACATATCGAGGTTGAGCCACTCGATGCCGCGCAGCATCTGCGATTCCAGGTCGGTGATGCGCAACTCGTCAAGCCAGTGCATGATGAAGCTGCGTTCGCCATCCGGCGTGACCAGACATTGGCAGCGCGGACTGCGATAACCGGCGTGGCAAGCGACATAAGTCGTATCAAGATGTTCCAGCGCGCCAAGCAAGCCCCGGACCGTATCGCCGGCGCGGTCGTCGCCGAGATCGTGCCCCAACAACCGCGTGTCGATGCCCCAATTCGCCAACCACATGGCGCTATTCGCCGCAGCCCCGCCCACATTTTCAAATTCGTCCCGGGTGTTGCCGGCGCGGTTCAATGTCGGAAGACGGTCTAACTTGAGATAGATATCGAGGTCGATTTCGCCGTAGCAAAGGACGCGTGCATGTGTCATGGATTCGATACTTCAAGGGCGACCCAGCGCCGCGCGTAGACACAGCGGGTCGGTCGCCCCTGCCAGAGTGCTTAGTTTCTACAGGATTTCTATGCGCAATCGCGACTAAACCGGCCGCACTTCGACATCTTCGCAGCCGATCCTGCCCTCTTCCGCGATGAGCGCGATGCCGCCGCCGCTGAAGCGCGCCTCCGGATCTTCGGCCTTGACGCGTAGCTTCCCGTCAACGTAGCCGGCCAAGATATTGCCTTCGACCTTGAGCGTGAGTTGATGTTCGTTTCCAAAGGTCCAGCCTTCGTCGGCTTGCGCAAGAACGGTGTCCACACCTTCGCAGGTAGAAACCAGGCGCGTAGTCTCTTCGTTGCAGAGCAGCGCGTAGTGGCGCTTCATGCCCTGGACGCGCGCGCCCAGCCCGCCGGCCTTGCACATATGGGGCGTCAACTTGGCGCTGACCTGATAGTCGCTCCAATCGCGGCAGCCGGTCATCATCAGTCCGCGCCCCTCGTTCTGGATCAGACGGTAGGTTTCCGGATAAAAGTCGAGGAATACCATTTTACCCTTTGCAGCGTCGAGGCCGTTAACCCAGGCGCGCTTCCACATCATGCCGCCCAGCTTGCGGTCCCAGCGGGCGAAATTCCGCGCGTGCGGGCGTTTCAGGCGTACGTTGGGCGCGCCGTCCCAAGTCAGCCAATCGAGATATACTCGACCGCTGGCGCCGCCTTGCCCGCCGATCTGAACACCGACCTTGGCGATGGGATAGCCTTCCAGATCCGGCACTTGCCAGACGAGTTCAGCCGACTGCCCGGCGGAAAAACTATCTCCCGATCCGGCCAGCACGACGAGATTGTCGTCGCGGTCGTAATGCTGGACATAGAGCGAGACCTCAACCTCAGTGTCATTCTCGTCCGCCGCAAGGACGCGCGCTCGGATCGTCTGACCCGGGGAGAGCCTGGGGCTGGCCATCAGGCTATAGCCTGGACCCTCGAAGTGTTTATTGACTTCAAGGGAGGGCACAAAGGTGGCCGTCTCGACGCGTCCGACGCGGCCGGGCGCCAAACCGGCGTAATCCAGCGCCAGCAGGCGCTCGCCGTTTAAGCTCAGATCGGGGGCTTGTACGTTGCTGACCGCGCAGACATCGCGCGAGTCGATGGCCTCATCATTCATGAAGCCTTGCAGCGAGCCGGGTAGATCAAAGTGATAACGGGCGCCGTCTTTGGGCGCGATCGGCGCCATGTCCTGGAGCGCGCGTCCCATATTCACCAGGCGTACGGTTTGTGTGGCGGCATCAGTTATTGCATTGCCCCCGTCGGCCGTGGGAATATACATGCGGTCCGCCACCGGCCCACGGTAATCAGGTCCGGTTTCCAGGCCCGCCAAGCCGTCCTTGATACCCATCAGACAGCCGACATTGCCCGAATTGCAGTCGGTATCCCAGCCACAGGTATTGACGATCATCAGCGTGCGCTGGAAGTCGTCATCGCCATAGAGCATCGAGAAAACGATCAGCCCGTGATTGGGAATCATGTGGCAGTTGCCGCCGTAGATATGGTAGCCATAGCGCTCCGCCAGCAACTCGCGACCTTTCCGCCAATCGGGTTCTTTGGCGTGCCATTCGCGGATATCGTTGATCATATAATAGATGATGGAATCGTCCGGAATCACGGAAAGGCCGATATCAATGAGTTTGTTGATATCGGACTCGACAAAGGCAGCCGCTTCCATCGCCGCCAGGCACTGCGCGCCGTAGATCGCTTCGCCACCATGGCTGACGGAAGCGGCGCGCCTAGCTAGGTCGGCGGCGAATTCGGGATCCCCCGGCGCGACCATCGCCCAGCCGTCGATGAAGATCTGCGCGCCAATCTGCTCGGCGACGACCTTGCCGTTAAGCTCCACCGAGCCGCTGAGCGGCGGTTCGTACCCTTGTTTCAGCCGCAAATAGGCCGTGTGTTCGGTGGAATTGCCCATGCCGCCCCACCACAGCACTGTCTGTTCTTCGACCAGGTAATTGAGCCAGGTCTGTCCGATCTGCGCGGCACTAAGATCGCGATTGAAGGCGTAATCTTCCAGCGCGCGGACAAAAGTGAAGGTGCCAGAAATATCATCGTCGGTGACGATCAATGGAACGTTGAGTCGGTCGTGCACGTAGTAGTTGATTTCGCCGAGGTGCTCCGTGATAGCTTCATAGGACCAGCCTTCAAATGGGCGACCCAGATAGACGCCGATCAACTTGCCAAGTACGCCGGCGTAAACCCGTTCCAGATAGTCATTTGGTAAACTCATCAATTATTCTCCTCAATTGAGCAAATCATTGAAATCCGCATTTCTTGACTGCGCCTCGTCCATCTGACGCTTCTGCAGCTTGACCGTCAAGTTGGTCAAGTCCCGCGCGATCGGCCGCAGATCGACGCGATTGGCGCTGTTGATCTGATCCATCCAGTCCCCGCGGATCGCCCCGGCGCCATGCAGCGCCCCGGCGATCGCGCCCGCCATACCAGCGATGGAATCGTTGTCGCGTCCGTAGTTGACGCCCCCAAATACGCTGCCTTCGAAGTCTCCGCCGGTGACCACCAGGAAAGCGAGGGCAATCGGGACCTCTTCAATGCTGTGCTCGCGGCTGGGCATCCAGTGATTGGTGCCGGGCCGTCCTCGCTCTCTAAAATTCTCGGCGGCGGTGTCGTAGGGGCGCATGGCGTCGCGCAAGGGATGGATGGCTTCTTTCCAGTCGCTATGCTTACCCGCGGTCTCGACCACAGATTCGATTGCTTTCCCTGTGCCTTCCTTTGCCAGCCCCAATACGGCATCAATGATCGAATCCACCGTAGCCGACGGCTTGAAAGCCTCCGCAACCGCCGTCGCCATCACAGCCGCGGCTTCCAGGCCGAAGCTCTGCTGGTGCGCGCTGAAAACGTCAACCGCTTCGCGATAGGCATTTTCAGGGTCGCCGGCGTTGACGATGCCGACGGGGGCCGCGTACATGGCCGCACCGCAGTTGACCATATTGCCGATGCCTCCTCGACGCGGTTCGGCATTGGCCAGTCGCAGACGCATCAGCAGCCATTTTTCCGGGTAAAAGAGGCGGTCGACCAATTTCATGTTGCAGCCGCGTTCCGGGATCCAGCGATCTTCGTCAGCGATCAGCGGGACAATTCGTTGGGCGAAGGAATAGGCATCCAGGTGATCGCCTTCTTCGATATAGCAGCGGCTGAGCAATTGCACCATGTGACTGTCGTCGGTGTAGCGACCGTCGCCCTTGCCAATATCGGACGGTCCGTCCCAGCCTTCGACAAAATCGGTGATGTAGCCGTAGCGGGCCTGAATATCCGCCGGCATGCGCCCTTCCGCCGGCGCGCCTATGGCATCGCCGACAGCGCCGCCGTAGAGACAGCCACACACTTTGTCATACAAACGAGAGTCTTCAATTGGGGTCATTTGTATTCCCATACGGTTATTGAATTGGGCGACTCACAGAGTCGCCCCTACAGTTTTTGCATGATTAATTTGCATCTACGGACCGGATGGCGCGTTGAGTGGCGCCGCACAAGAAGTCCGCTTAGGTTTTGATGCCGCCTTCTGCCAAACCCTCGATGAACTGGCGTTGCAGCGCCAAAAACAGCACCATCACCGGGAAGATGATTATGATGGCGCCGGCGCTGGTTAATGACCAATCGCGGTCGAAGCGGTCGACGAATTTGTAGAAACTTGTGGTGACCGGGAATTGATTCGGATCGTGGATGAAGGTCAGCGCGAGCAAGAACTCGTTCCAGACACCCAAGCCCACAACCAAGCCAACAGTCAGGAAGCCGGGTTTGGTCAGGGGAAGCACGATGCGTGTCAGCACCTGGAATTCGTTGGCGCCGTCGACGCGGGCGGCGTCTTCAAGTTCGGTGGGCAAGTCGATCATGTAGGAGCGCAGCAAGAAGATGGTCAAGGGCGCGTTGCCGGCGACATAGACGATGATGAGCAGGATCCTGGCATCCACGCCAAGCCGCTTCAAGGCGTTGATTTGGACGAAGAGCGGGACGATATACATCCAGAGCGGGATGGTTGAGGCGACCAGGAAGTAGAGCATGAGCAGGTCGGAGCCGGGCGGTCTTTTGCGCGCCAGGGCGTAGGCGGCAAGTCCACCCAAGACCAACTCGGCCGCGATCGTGGCTACGACATAAATCACGCTGTTGCCCATCGTAACGGCAAAGTTGCCCCTTTCCCAGGCATTTGGGAAGTTTTCGGCGACGACATTCACCGGCGGGCCCAGCGGGTTTTGACCGATTTCGAGATTGGTCTTGACCGAGTTGAAGGCCAACACCAATAGCGGAATGACGGCGAAGGCGGTCAAAAGCAACAGCACCGTATGGTTGAAGACCAGCAGCCGGCTGCGTTCTTTGCTTCTCCCTCGCTGTAGAACTGTGTCCCGAAGCGAAACTTTGCCGATGGCGGTCATATATCCCATCCTCTCCGCCGCAGCGTGACGAATATCAAGATGATGAACCCGGCGAAAATGCTGATGACGACGCCCTGCGCGGCGCCATAACCAGCCTGGAAGCGGAAAAAGGCGTTCTTGTAGAGCTGTGTGGCGATTACTTCTGAAGCGCCGGCGGGTCCGCCTTGCGTCAAGAGGAAGATGTAGTCAAAAGCCAGGAATGACCAGATAGCCACCATCATGTACATGAAGAGCATGACTGGCCGAATGCCGGGCAAGGTGACATGGCGGAATTCGTCCCAGCGGTTGGCGCCGTCGATCTTGGCGGCATCGTAAAGCACGGGCGGGATGGACTGCATCGCCGCCAGAAACAGGATCATCAAGAAGCCCCAGAAATGCCAATTGTCAATGAAAGCGATGGACATCAAGGCGCTCTCCCGCCGCCCGAGAAAAGCGACGCCGAAGACGTCTTCCAATCCAAGCAGATTATCCAGGGCGGCGCCGATACCCTGCCGTGGGTTCAATAGATTCTTCCAGATTGTCGTGGTGACCACACTCGCCAGCACGTAGGGAATGAAGAGGATGCTGCGATAAATCATGCCGCCGCGCTTGACTTGCGCCAACTGAGTGGCGCAGAATAGCGCCAAAATAAAGGGCACGGTCAAGAAGAAAGCCATCCAAGCGATATTGTTGCCCAGCGCTTTGGCAAATGTCTCGTCTTCAAAAAACAATCTATGATAATTGTCCAGTCCGATGAAATTCACATTCATGCCGATCCCGGTCCAATCGGTCAAAGACATGTAGATGCCCTGCACAGCCGGTACAGCGACGACAAGTATGTGGATGATTAGCAGCGGCGCGATGAAGATCCAGGGGATGAGGACATTGCGCAAGAACTTGCGACGCCAGGTCTCATCATTGACTTTTTCGAAAATCGACGTCGGTTTCTTCTGTACATAGACGGCCATAATATGCGCCTTTCCTGTGCGGCGGGAGGGGCGGGCTGGCGCCGGCCGCCGTGACGACAACCAGCGCCAAAGCACATCATGTTACCGGGATGGAATCGGTGGAAGGTTCCCGGCTTCGAGCTCTGCGGTCATGAGCGTATCCAAGCCCTCCAGGTATTCCATTACGGAGATTTCACCTACCCAGACGCGTTCAACTTCTTCGATGATATAGTTGAAGCCGCTAGGCGACCAGAAGGTCCAGGTGGTGTAACCGTAGCGGTCATTGGCAGAGGCGTCCGACAACTCGGCATAGACCCTGGCGACCCGCGGGTCAAGATCGCCCATGACATCCTCTGAAATAGCGACGGGCGCCGGTCCCTTGCGGCAGGACGTTAGCATCTTGCCTTGCGTTGCGGGCGAGAAGTACCAGTTTAGGAATTTCGCAGCCGCTTCGGGATGGGGGCTGTTAGCATTGATCGAACTGGTATTGCCCATACCGATGGTGAAGTAATCGGTGCCGTCATGGCTGGGCACGGGCACCCAGTCCCAACCTTGGCCCGACTCGCCGTGATACTCTTCCAAGCCGCGGATGGCCCAACTGCCCTCGATATTCATGGCCGCTGTGCCATCTGCCAGCATCGCCCTCCGCGTCGTGCCCTCGTTGGTGAAGTAGAGGTCAATTCCGCCGCCGTACCAACCAGCCTGCATATGCGCGTCTAGCTGTTCAACGGCTTGCACCATGCTCTCGTCCGTCCAGGAGAGTTGCCCGGTCAGCGCCTTGTAGACGTTGTGAGGACCGGCGAGTTGGGTCATATATTCGCCGACGAACCATTCGTTCGTGCCGCGCCAGCTGGCGTTGCCATGCGAGAACACGACGTAACCGGCCGCAGCCACCTCTTCGCCCAGAGCGTTGAGTTCTTCCATGGTGTCGGGGGGCGTCCAGCCATTTGCCTCGAAGACGTCCGTATTGTAATAGAGCAACAGCGTTTCCAACTCGTCGGCAAGGCTGTAGAGTTGGCCATTGACCAAGCCCAGATCAAGCGCCCAATCGAAGAAGAAGTCGCCCCAACCCATTTCATCGGCGAAAGCGTCCATGGGCGCGATCAAGCCGGCTTCCGCCAATTCGTAGGCATAGGAAGGTCCGGGCGTACGAACAATGTCCGGGCCGCCGCCGCCGGCGACAGCGGTGCGGGTGACATTCCAGGTATCAGCCTGCGGCACGATTTCCAATTGGAGCGAAGGATCGATGTCGTTGAACTCGAGCATGAGGGGACCCCAGCAATCCAGCGTGGAGCCCTCGCTGAACCACATAGTGACGGTGGTGACATCTTGCGCGCCAACGGGCGCAAACGCCATGACCAAAACTGCGATCGCGAAAAGAAGCTTGATGCCTTTCATTATTTCCTCCTAATAGAGTCGATAGAATCGGGTCGTTAACAGATTTAGGCTGGCCAATAATACCTCCTTTATATTGAGTCTTTCGAAGCAATCATGGTAGTCACAAGACCTTCAGGCACCGCTTTGCTTCCAAACCACCCACCCACTTGCGGCATGTCGTCGTCGTCACATGAAAAAATGGTTTCGGAAAATAATACCGCAGGCGCAACCGATTGCGCAAGTATTTATATTCGAGACGTTCAACCGCTAAATAACTGTCGTCTCAGGTCTTCGGCCATCATTAGGGGATTTGGAGCTCAATCGAATAAACCGCCGCTTCCTCGCCGGATTCGAGTATCGGCGGCATGTCGCCGCCACCGGGGAAAGGATACCAGCCGATGTGCAGTGCCGCCGGCGCGGCGGCGTCATCCGGGATCTGCAGAATGTAATCATCGCGATAGATCGTGTTCGCCTGCCACCAGCGCGTGGGCAGCGTACCCCAACCGGGAAAAGTTTCCAGCCTGGTCACAGGACTGCCTTCCGAATCGACCAGGCTGATGAAGAGCGCCCTGGTCACGGTCGATTCCCTCTGTGCCCGCCAATAGAGCGTGACAGGAATTTCCAGGCCGTATGCCACCCGCTCAGGCGGTCGCAACTCGTAGCCGATCAACGTGATCTCGTCCCAACGGGCGAAGGTTTGCCCCGCGGAAGCTGGCAGTTCATCAATCTGCGGCGGATGGTCATAGTTCGGGATGATAAATAGGAAGGGCGCGGCTATGCTGAAGACGAGCATGGGCAAACCGACCAGAAGCGCTGGAATGCGCAGGGCCCTCAGCCCCATGGCCATCAGCAGGCTGATCGCGGTGATGTATGGAAAGAGCAGTCGTCCTGTGCTCGCTGTCGTTTGGGTACTCCACCAGACCAGGGTCAGGCATGCGACAGCAAGAATGATGACGAGAAAACAGATAGCGGTAAGGATAAACCTGTCACGACGGTTTTTTGCGACGAAGACGAGAAAACCGGCAGCGCTAACCAAGGTCAGCGCATCCATCAGTTGATAGTGGATGTCTTGCGTTAGAATACTGAAGGCGCCAAACAGCCCCCAGAAGCTGATGCGCAAGCCCTGAAACTCCTGCGCCAGCAGTTGTGGAATCGTGGTTCGCCGCCGCCCGACATAATCGAGCATCGCCGCCGTGCCAAAAGGCTCCTGATAGAGCGCCAAGTTTCGCAGGAACCACCATCCGGCAATGACCAGCCAAATGACCAGCGCCGCGCCCAGCAAAACGAGAAAGCCGCGTCGATCCCGGGTGCTTATGAGTATCCATATTCCGGCCAGGATGACCAAGGCGGCAAATACGAGGCCGCTCAGTTTGGCTAGCGACGCCAGCGCAACGAGAAGCGCCAGAACCAGGCTGCGTCGCGTGTGAAAGCCTTCACGCAGCATCACGAGCGTTTGCCAGGTGATGAGCGCCGACAGCATGATAACGAGACCGTCGTTGCTGACGGAGGCGCTGATAAAGATGAATTGAGGATTGAAGGCGGTCAAGGCGCAGGCCAGCGCAGCGAAAGCCACGCGCCGCGGCATCACAGTGCGGGCGGACTGATAGACCGCGGCGACCGCCACCGTCCCCATGCCCAGCGTCACCAGCCGAATGACATACAGCGTCAGGGACGTACCCTGATGCAAATTGGGCGGATAGGGCTGTCGATAAAAGATACGATTGCGGTTGCCCAGGCGCATCGGGTCGCCAACGATGGCAAAGGGGCTTAGGCGGAAGAACTCGTCGAAATCGCTGGTATCCAGCGCTGTCCAGATCGCGGCCATCATGAAGTAGTAGAGCGGCGGTTGGCTGGCCTGCTGCCGATATAGCTGAGAGTGATTGGTCGACTGGACTGGAAGCGCGCCATCGTGGTCGGCGATCCACTTAATCATGCCCACATGCGCGATAGAGTCGGAGGCTTCAAAATGCGGGGCGGCATAAATGTAGATCAAACCAAGGCAAAAGAAACATATGGGCAACAGCCATTGATAGGGCAGACCGCGCAGGGCCTCAAAAAACTTCATTGTAACTCCTGGTTTTGCTGGCGCGTCTGCGGTCGCTGTCTTGTCCCTTAAGGCCTATTTAGCGCTTGGAAAACTTACTCTAAAAGGCCGCGATCTGCCCATCGGCGCGGGGCTCGCTGCCGCCGTGCATCACGCCCGTTTCCGCATCGTAGCGGATGACCTGTCCACGCCCGAAATTGCCCCGCCCCAGACCCGATTCCGGTTGAATACGATGACCGCGCTCTGCGAGATCCGCCATCGTCTTGAAAGGCGTGCCTTCTTCGATCAGCAGATTGCCACCCGGATCGCCTCGGTCGACATACCAGCGCGGTCGATTGAGCGCCTCCTGCGGATTGAGATCGTCATCAACCAGGGCGCTGATGACCTGGAAGTGGCCCTGCGGCTGCATGAAGCCGCCCATGACGCCGAAGCTGGCCCAGAGCGCGCCGTCCTTGAGCGCCATACCCGGTATGATGGTGTGGTAAGGACGTTTGCCCGGCGCCAAGCAATTGCGATGGCCAGGAATCAGCGAGAAGCCAGCCCCGCGATTCTGCAGCCAGACGCCCGTTCCTTCGGCGACGATGCCTACGCCAAAGCCCATATACAAGCTCTTAATGAAAGAACAGGCATTGCCCTCGCCATCGACAACGCTGAGATAGATCGTGTCCGAGCCGCCGGGCAATTCGCCAGGACTCGGCGGGGGATCGATAGCATAATAGGGTTGGATCCGCGCCGCTCGTTCAGCCGCGTAATCCACACTCAGCAGCCCCTCCAGCGGCACGTCCGCCTGACTCATATCGGCGATATATTCGTGGGCGTCCGCCCAGGCCAGGCGCATGCACTCGACCATCAAATGGATGCGCTCCGGTGAATACCAGGGCAGCGATGCCAGGTCGAAATGCTCGGCGATGTTGAGCGCGATCAAGGCCGTCAAGCCCTGTCCATTGGGTGGGCATTCCAAGACCGTAACGCGACGATAATCGGTGGAGATCGGCTCGTCCCAAGTGGAATGGTGATTTTTCAGGTCGTCGAGCGACATGAGGCCGCCCTGCTCACCCAGCGAGGTCACGATGGCATCGGCGACGGGGCCGCTGTAGAAGGCATCAGGTCCGCCCTCGGCTATCATGCGTAGCGTGTTTGCAAGCCCGGGCAAGCGAATCACCTGCCCCGCCTTCGGTGTCTCTCCATTGGGCAGATACTCTTCGGCATTCGCCGCGTTACGCAAGAAGGCGCCCGATCGTTCCCAGCGGTAACCTACAACCGGCGCCAGCGGAAAACCCTCGTCGGCGTAGTGAATGGCGTCTTCCAGCACCTCAGCCAGCGTCATGGAACCGTGCCGCTGCAGCAGATCGTGCCATCCGCGCACAGCGCCGGGCACCGTTACCGAATGGGCGTGGCTGGGATTCATCTTTTCCCAGCCCAGCGCGCGCGCGGCATCCAAGGTCAAAGCTTGTGGCGCTCGTCCGCTGCCATTTAAGGCCGTAACCTCTTTGGTCGTCGCGTCAAAGAAGAGCGCGAAACAATCGCCGCCGACGCCGCAGGAGCCCGGATCCATCACGTTCATCATGGCGGAAGTGGCGACCGCGGCGTCAGCCGCGTTGCCGCCCTGACGCAGGATATTGAGACCGGCTTGCGCGGCCAGCGGGCTGCTAGCGCCGACCATGCCCCGCCGAGCGCTGATCATGGAACGGCGGGATTTGAAGTCGAATGACATGGTTTTCATAGATCTGGATCCTAATTGTCGGTTTCAGCACATATTCTGGCGCATCGGCGCTTGCTCGCGCAAGCCATAGCAAAAATCGCAAGGAACTAATGAAACTTGCTATACTAAAGGAAACTTGCGACCACTAGTTGTGAGATTTAGCCAGAAAGGAGTCTGTCAAGCAATATTACGATCTATAAGAACGTTTAGTACTATACGCAATTTTTGCGATGAAAGGCAATTCCATGATTAAGCAACAAACGAATAAACTTTCTCGACGAGATTTCTTGAAAGCAACCGCCGCCGGGGCTGCGGCTGTCGGGACTGGGGCCGTACCACTTCCGGTAGCGGCGCAGGACGATCCGATAAACCTCATCATGTGGTCCAACTTTTCCGCCGGATCCGCGCTGGAAGCGGTCGATGCCATGGTGGCAGCCATCAACGAAGCCAACTCGGATATCGTCGTCGAGCACACCGGTTTCCAGAACGAAGATTACAAGGCGACGATCCTGAATACGGCTTTTGCCGGTGGCGCGCCGCCGGATATTTTTGCCAGCGTCGGTTTTGAGTGGCTCTTTGCCTTCGTGCGTCCGGGCGCCGTCTTGGACATCACGGACTATTACGAAGCCAACCTGCGCGATCGTTATATCCCCGGTATTGAAGCGACCTACGACTTCGAAGGCCGATTCTGGGCGGTTCCCTGGCGCGTCGGCAGTACGCCCTTCATCCACTACAATCTCAACCTCTTCGACCAGATTGGCGCGTCTCCGGACGATATCGCCACCGTTGACGGTCTAATGGATGTTTGCGAAAAGGGTCTCGCAGCCGGCATCACGCCAATCGGATTTGGCAACAAGAATCAATGGAATGCCGTTCACTGGATCTCCAACTTTGTGAAGAACATCATGGGGGCCGAAAGCGCCAACGCACTATTTAGCATGAGAGAAGGCAGTTGGGCCGACGCCGAACCCATCGAAGGCGCGACGCGAATGAAGACTTTTGTCGACAACGGCTATTTCGGCAATAGTCTCAACGAGTCGTATGGCGTCGGTTCGCAACTCTATTGGGCCGGCGAAAGTTTGATGCTCGGCACCGGCGGTTGGGAAGTCAGCGGTCTGGTGCGGAAGATGGAAGAAGATCCGGAATTCCGTGGCGACTTCAAGGAATTCCCGGTTGAGGTAGGCAAGCCCGGCTTGGGCAGCGACTGGATCTTCTGGGGTTCGCTTTGGGCAGCATCGGCCAGCGATGATAACGCCGCGATACAAGCGCGTCTGAAGGTCCTGGATGCGGTGGGCTCCGCCGCCATGCAGGGTTTGAGTTTCCAGGTTCGCCAAGATTCCTACGCGGCGCGGGGCGCTGTTGCAGCTTCCGGCGTCGAAATCGCGGGACCGACGGCGAAATACTACGAGCTCTATGAGAACGCGACGGCCTTGCTGCCCATCCCGGATGTGGCGATTCCCACGCAAGCCACCGCCACGATGTACGAGGAATTCCAGGGTATGCTCTTGGGACACGTCTCTGTTGAGGACGCGCTAAACGAAATCGCGGACGCTATCGACCGCTTCCGTCCCGAATAATTCTTGAGTTTGCGCCCTGCTCACTCGCGGGGCGCAACTCTCTGTTTGCAATACCGCGAGATGATATGAAACAGGCGCAAATGTCGCAATCGGCGGGCTTATTCCGCTTGCCTCGCCTCCTTCGTACGGTCCGTCCCAAAATCTCAGCCAAGGATGTCGTGCACGGCCTGATGGTCTTGCCGGCGCTGGTCTTTTACATCCCACTGTTTGTGGTGCCAATCTTGTTGGGTCTCGCCGTCAGTTTCGGCGACTGGTCCGGTGTCGCCGGCGCGCTCGACATGGAATGGATCGGGGCGGAGAATTATGTCGAGTTGGCGGGCGACCGCAAGTTCTGGTCTTCGCTCGGCATCACCTTGAGATACGCGGCTATGGTGGTCCCGTCGCAATTGCTGATCGGCCTGCTGTTGGCGGCGACCATCAACAGCGGCAAGGGCATGCTTTCCGCTGGCGTCAAAGTTGCTATTCTGACGCCGATCGCCATGTCCGCAGTGGCGATCGGCATCCTGGCGACTTTTCTGTTCAGCCCGCAGATTGGCATACCGGCTCTGATTTCGAACGAGCCGGTGGATCTCTTTGCCGAGCCGAATGGCGCTTTGCTTGGCGTCAGCATCGCGCATGTATGGGGCGGTATCGGCTTCACCACCTTCATTTTTCTGGCTGGGTTGCAGGCGATTCCCGAAGAACTTTATGAGGCGGCCAAAATCGACGGCGCCGGACTGATGGCGCGCTTTAGACGGGTCACCATCCCCCTGTTGCGCGAGACAACCATTGTCAATCTCATCCTGATCTTTATCGGCGCCTTTCGATCCTTCGGTCTCATCTATACGATGACGCGCGGCGGACCCTACCGCGCCACTGAAGTCTTGTCCTTCTTCATGTACAAGCAGGCTTTTGTCTCCTTCCGCATGTCTTATGGCTCGGCCATCGCCGTCATTCTGTTTCTGATCATCGCCACCATCACTTTGTTCAAGATACGCCTCACCCGCGCCGGCACAACCAGGTACTATTAGCGAGAGTTCCCTTGAACGACGAAACGCCAGTATTGCGCATCAGTCGGTTCGCCATCTTCATCTGTCTGTTAGTGATCATGGCCTATCCGATATTTTGGAGCATCATGTCGTCGGTCAAGACCAATGCGGAATTGGTGGCCAATCCCTTCAGCATTCCGCGCGAACCGCAGATCGACAATATCGTCGAATTGTGGGTGGAAGGCGACTTCATCCGCTACTTCCGCAACACCTTGATTATCAGCCTGGTGACCGTGATCGGCGTCGTGACGATGTCGACGATGGCGGGCTACGTCTTCTCGCAGCGTGCAACTGGCGCGTATAAATTCTTGTTTCTGCTTTTTCTTTTTGGCCTCATGGTGCCGCGCGAAGTGGTGATCGTGCCGGTCTTCCGAATTATTGCCTCGCTCGGCCTGCGCAATACGCTCGGCGGCGTGATTCTCGTCTATATGGCGGGCACGTCCTTCGGCATCGTCCTGATGAGGACCTATTTCCTGTCGGTGCCGACCGAGCTGCGGGAAGCCGCGCTGATTGACGGTTGCTCGGAGTTCGGCGTCTTCTTCCGCATTTATGTGCCCTTGGCGGCGCCGGCCATGGTCACCGTGTCGATATTCGCCTTCTTCTTTAGTTGGAACGACTTGCTTTGGCCACTCATCCTCATTCAGCAGCCGGAATGGTTCACGCTTGTGCAAGGCGTGCTGCGCTACCAGGACGAATTCACCATCGATTGGTCCAAACGCAGCGCTGGTTTAGTCTTCTCTATCTTGCCGCCGCTGATCTTCTATCTGATATTCAATCGCGGCATACAAAGTGGGCTCACAGCCGGGGCGATCAAGATGTGACCTGCCCGTCGGGCTGTTCGTCCCCGGCCAACTCGAAGAGCAGGTTGATCGCCACCTCGATCGCGGCATATAAATCCTCAATGACGATGAACTCGTTCGGCGCGTGAGAGTTGTCGCCCGAGCCGTAACCCAACATTGCGACCGGCACATCCAGTTCATGTGCCAGAATGCCGCCAATCGGCAGCGATCCGCCATGCCGCATGTGCAAGGCCTCCTTGCCTAAAACTGCCCTGAGCGCTCGCTGAATCGCTTGGACCTCTCGCCCATCGTCCCCCATCGTGAACGGATGGGCGATGCTGAGGAGCTCGACGTCGATTTCTATGCCGGGTTCGACGAATGACATTACATGCTCGACGAAGCGCCCCCACATCGCGTCGCCATCTTGTCCGGCTACTGTGCGAATCGTGACCTTGAAGCCCGCTTCCGACGGGATGATGGCGCGCGTTCCTTCACCTTGATAGCCACCGCTGATTCCGTTGACATCCAGCGTCGGCTGCGATGTGGTACGTTCAGCGAAGACACCGAGGGTGTCGCCAAAGAAAGCATCGACCCCCGCCGCGCGCTGCAGGCCTGGCCCGATCGTCTTCCAAAGTTGATTCATATGCCGCACTTGCCGGTCCGACAGTGGGATGGCATCGTCGTAGAAGCCTTTGATCTGAACGCGGCCGCCTTCATCGTGGAAGGAGGCGATGACGCGGGCCGCGTAATGCAGGGGATTCTTCACCGCCCCGCCATAGCGGCCGGAATGCAAATCGTGCGGCGGTCCCTTGAACCTCACCTCGCCCATGACCGCGCCGCGAACCGCAGTCCCGATTACCGGTTGCTCTGGCGAAAAAGGACCGTCGCAAATGATCAGCGCATCCGCCGCCAGCAGCGCCTTGTGGTGACTGACGAATGCTGCCGTGTTTCGCGAGCCGAGTTCTTCTTCACCTTCGAAAATGAACTTTATGTTGACTGGCAGCTTCCGGAATACAGAAAGAACGGACTCAACAGCCTTGAGATTGACCCAGATGCCGCATTTGTCGTCCAGAGCGCCACGCGCGACCAGGCGATCTCCGACAATTGTCGGCTCGAACGGTTGCGTCCGCCAAAGCGAAGCAGCGCCAACCGGTTGTACATCATAGTGCGCGTAGAGGAGGATGGTGGGCTTGTCATCACCGGCGCGCAGCCAGTCGCCATAGAGGACTGGATTGCCCGCCGTTGCAATCGCCCGGCAATTTTCTATTCCGACGCGCCTCATCTCGGCGACGAGCCAGTCCACACAGGCCAGCAGTTGCGGCTGATACGCCGGATCCTGGCTGATCGACGGGAAGCGCAGCAACTCTTTGAATCCCGCGAGATTGGCATCTCGAGCGCGGCGAGCGCGCTCAATTGCGGATGAGATGACGCTTTGATTCATAGTCGTAGTTCAAACATAGTTGCGATTAGCCCATTGGCCGTCTAGCAGAAACATTCGTTTTGACAGACTCCCTGCCCTTGTTACAATAGCGCTCACTGACTATAACTTAGTTCGCTCGACCTTGTCATCTTTGCAAGCCATGGGCTACGTCAGGCGCGAGCCGAGCTTATGAACGGAGGAATCACCGAATATGCAAGCACTTTACGAAACCAAGCATGCTGATCTGGAAAACGCCTTGCTCGATTCGCTGGACTCGCGAGAGCCTTGGTCATTGATCGAACGTTTCACCAGCCTGGTGCGAGAATCGTCGTCCGAGGACGAGCGAACCGCCTTCAACTACATTGCGGAGCGCCTGTCGGCGCTGGGCGTTCCCCATACCATGCACATGCCGGAGCTTTTCTTGAGCGTGCCGGTCAGCGCGTCGTTGATCGCAGGTGAGAAGTCCTATCGCTCCAAAACGCCCGGCTTTTCGATCAGCACGCCGGCCGGCGGCATCAGCGGGGAGGCCATCCGTATCGAGGGTTTTGCCGCGGGACGCAGCGTCGACTTCTTCGACTTCTCGCCGACGACCGATGTGGATGTTGAGGGCAAGATCGTGGTGGTCGATGGCTTTGGCGGTCCGCCGCCGGTCTGGTATTTCCAGAATAAAGGCGCGAAGGGAGCGATCTTTATCAACCCCGGCGTCGACATCCATTGGGGCATTTGCACGACGATCTGGGGGGCGCCCGACCTGGACAATTATCATCGGCAGCCGACGATTCCCGTCGTTTCGATCAATCGGCCAGATGGCGAAGACCTGTTGAAACAGATGGAAAATGGCGCGCTCAACGTCACACTGCACACGGAACTGAAAGAGGGCTGGTTCGAGTGCCCTTGCCTGGTCGCCGAGATCAAGGGCGTCATCGAGCCGGAGCGGTTCGTGCTGGTGCATGGCCATCTCGATTCCTGGGATGTCGGCATCGGCGACAATGCGGTCGGCGACGCCACCTTGCTGGAACTGGCGCGCATCTTCCAGGACAATCGCGATGGCATGGCGCGCAGCCTGCGCGTGGCCTGGTGGTCCGGGCATTCCACCGGTCGCTACGGCGCCTCGACCTGGTACGCCGACGCCTTCGGGCTCGACCTGGCGCGCAATTGCGTGGCGCAGATGAACATTGATTCGCCCGGTTGCCGTTGGGCGACCGAATATCGCGGCGTGACGGTTATGAGCGAAGTCGAGGAATTCGCGGCGACCTCCGTCAAAGACTCCACCGGCAAGGGCTTCAGCGGCGAGCGACCGCATCAAGCCGGCGACTATTCTTTCAACAACATCGGCATCTCGAGCTTGTTTATGCTGCTCTCGTCCATGCCGCTGTCCAAAGCGGAAGAGATGGGCTACTACCCGGTCGGCGGCTGTGGCGCCAATATCGCCTGGCATACGGAAAACGATCAACTGGAGATCGCCGACAAGGACAACTTGATGCGCGACCTGCGGGTCTATGCCACGGCGCTGCAGCGCCTGCTCAACAACCCGTTGCATCCCTACGACTTCCGCGATCTGGCCGCCGAGTTCAAAGCGACCCTGGACAAATACGCGGCCGCGGCTGGCGATGATGCCGATTTTGGTCCAGCCTATTGCGCGTTAAACGACTTGAACGATGCTCTGGACGCGCTCTACGTCGAATCAGCCGGATTGGCCGATGCCGCCGTTGATGACCCGCGCGTCCGCGCATATAACGACGCCCTGCTGGGCATGGCGCGGGAACTGGTGCTGATCAATTACACGCGCAAAGGGCGCTTTCGTAACGAGCCGGCGGTGCGCGTGCCGGAACTGCCCGATCTGGCGCCGGCGATGGACCTGGCGGAGGCCGATCATCACATGCGCCGCGTGACGCGCACGCATCTGCTGCGTGGCGTCAATCGCGTGGCTTGGGCTTTTGAGACATCGGCGAATATCGCGCGCGCTGCGCTGAAGACATTCAACGGGTAAGGGTAATTCACCGCAGAGGCAGAGAGGGCACAGAGATTCTATTTCCTGCCTGGCGCAATAGTAGCGCGCGGGTGGCCTTGGGAAAGACTCGCAACTGAAATTGATCGTCAAACCGCTTAAAATGTAGGGGCGACTGACGGTCAGCGTCTACACGACCTACTTGACCCTGCGAGTCGCCCGCTGAACTGTAGCAAATTAGGAGAAGACAAGATGAAACTAATCTACCTGGTATCCGGACCGATGGGGCGCAGTCCCGAAGGTCAGGCCGAGCTCGGCAGGCGGCGCGAGTATTTGCAGCGTTTCGCCGCGCCGGACACCGAAGTCGATATCACCGACATCCCGGCCGGTCCCGGCTCGATTGAAAGCATGTATGAGGAATACTTGTCCATACCCGAGACAGTCAAAAAGGCGCATGAGCTGCAAGCCGACGGTTGGGACGGCATCTTGCTCGGCTGCTATGGCGATCCCGGCTTGGGCGCGCTACGAGAAATGGTCGATATTCCGGTGGTGGGCGCAGGGCAAGCGACCGCGCTCATGGCATCGGCGCTGGGACGTCGTTACTCGGTCATCACGGTGACCGACAGCGTCATCGGCCCGCTGGAAGAAACGATGCGCAACAGCGGCGGCGGAGACAAGCTGGCGAGTGTGCGCGCGGTGAACATCCCGGTGCTGGAATTGCACCGCGATCGCGAACAAGCCATCGAGGTCACAATTGAAGAGGGACGCAAGGCGATCCAAGAAGACCGCGCCGATACCCTTATCGTGGGCTGCATGAGCATGGGTTTCCTGGAGATTCCCGAAGCTTGCCAGGCAGAACTTGGGGTGCCCTTCTTGAATCCGGCGCGCGTGCAATTGAAATTCCTGGAAGCGATGCTCGGCAGCGGCCTGAGCCATTCCAAACGCGCCTACATGACGCCGCCAAAGATCGAGTCTGGCCTGGCCTCGTCGCCGGCTGATCTCTACCACAGCAAGAATTAAGATAATACTGGAACCGCAGGGGCGACCAACCTGGTCGCCCGCTCGAAGATTAGGTGAGCAGGAAAGGATAAAGGAATGGGATTTGTATTGACCGGAGCAACCCTGATAGACGGGAACGGGGGCGAGCCGCTGGCGGATGCCGCCGTCTGCGTCGAGGGCGAGCGTATCGCTTGGGCCGGGCCCGCGACAGATTTGCCGACGCAATGGGGGGAAGTCGAGCAAGTAGATGTAACCGGCAAATGGCTGCTGCCCGGCTTGATCGACGCCCACATTCACATCTGCTACAACGGCGAAGAGAGCGTCTTTGCCCTGTTGGAAAAGCATCGCGACGAACTGGTGCTGGAAGCGGTGGATATCTGCAAGCGGGTACTCTCTCACGGCGTGACCACGATTCGCGATGTCGGGGGCGAACAATACATCGAGATGGCGCTGCGCAAGGCGATTAACGCCGGATTCATTGAGGGACCGCGCATGAAGCTGTCCGGCCGCGTCATTTCCATGACCGGCGGCCACGCCCACTTCATCGCCCGCGAAGCCGATGGACCGGACGAGATGCGCAAAGCCGCGCGCGAACAAATCAAAGCCGGCGCCGATATCGTCAAATTGATGGCGACCGGCGGCAGCGCCACGCCCGGGCAGGATATCCATGCCAGTCAGCTCACCGTCGAGGAAATCAGCGCGGTGACCGAAGTGGCGCACATGATGGGGCGCACGGTGGCGGCGCATTGTCACGGTACCGGCGGCATCAGAAATTGCATGTTGGGGGGCGTCGACTCGATCGAACACGGCACCTACCTCGATGAGGAGACAGCCGACATGATGGTGGCAAATGGCGCTGAACTGGTGCTGACCGTCGGTGTGGGCAATCCCGACTTGGAGAGTTACCCGCTGACCCCCGTGCAAATGGCCGATGCCGAGCGACGCAAGCCCATGATCGAACAGGGCGTTAAGCAGATCCGTCAGACCATCGCTCTGGCGCGCGCCAAGGGCGTCTTCCTGGGCTGCGGCACCGACGCCGGCGGCAATCCCCTGGCGCCGCATCGCTTCAGCATGGCGCGCGAGCTTGAACTGCTGGTTGAAAATGACCTGACTGCCATGGAAGCGATCTGCATCGGGACGCGCAACAACGCCAAGGTCTTGCGTTGGGACGATGAGATTGGCACGGTAGAAGCGGGCAAATACGCCGATCTGCTGCTGCTCAATGACGATCCGCTGGTCAACATCAGCAACCTGCGCGATATCGCCGCTGTTTACAAAGGCGGCGAGAGAGTTTAGGGCTCGGTGAGACAATGGCTTCAGTAGCGATGGTGGGCGACATATTCTTGCAGCAGCCCCTGCCCGACAGCAGTGCGCTGGCGGAAGTTGCGCATGTGCTCAAATCGGCTGACTTCGCTTTTGGCAATCTGGAAACCCCGGTATCCACAGGCGGAGAGCCAATTGAAAAATGGATTAACATGCGCATGCACCCTGATCTGCTCGATGATGTGATGGCTATGGGTTTTCAAGTCTTGACGCTGGCCAACAATCACATGATGGATTTCGGCGAATACGGCTTCGTGGACACCTTGACGCATTTCTACCATCGCAAGCTGACCTATGTCGGCGCGGGACTGGATATTGATTTGGCTTGGGAAGCCAAGATCCTGCGCAAAGGCGATGTCGATGTGGCTTTTCTGGGCGCGGCGTCGACGCTCGGTCCGCTCTCCGCGGCGGGACCCAACCGCCCGGGCGTGGCGCCGATCCACGTGTCGGAATCCTACGCCATTGATCCGCCAGCCAGTATGGAACAGCCGGGCAGCGCGCCATATGTCCATACGCGCGCCTGGCAGGAAGATATCGACCGCGCGGTTGTCGCTATCGAGCGTGTTCTGTACGACGTGGATCTGATCGTCGTGGCGATGCACTGGGGTGTGCCGCCCTTCTGGCGTCCGCGCTTTCAAGACGGATTGGCGGACTATCAGATCGAGGTCGGCCACGCGCTGATCGACGCCGGCGCGGATGTCATCGTCGGGCATCATCCGCATTCGTTGCAGGAAGTCGAGATCTACAAAGGCAAACCCATCTTTTATAGTTTGGGCAACTTCGTCTTTCATCACAGCACGGGGCCGGTCAAAGAGACACCCGTCAGCCGCAACGCGCCTTATGGTTTAACCAGCGCGCGCCGAGATCGCAATTGGTCGGAGTCGCTCATCGTCGTCGCGGAACTGGACGACGAGGACGAAATCGCTTATCGTCTGATTCCTGTCCTGCTGGACGAGCTCGGCAATCCGGCGCTGCTAAAAGGCGAGGCGGCGGCGGCCCTGATCGAACGGTTGGACGCCATGTCGCCAAATGCGACAATAACGCATGTTGACGGAATCGGGCATTTGTCAGTAGCTTAACAGAGGAACGAATTGCCCGTTTTCAGTTTTGAGGAATTGAATTGCAATTGAAGGAGGTGCCGCCGATACAGCCAAAATGAATTGACCCCAAATCGTCAAGTGGAAGAAGAAATGGAGAAGAATAAGTCATGAGCAGAAAACTGGCAAGAATTTCAGTGATTGCTGCCTTACTCGCCTTGGTGATGGTAGCGGTTGTACCGGTATCGTCGCAAAGCATGGGCGAAATCGTGCCGTCGATTATCGTTCATTCTGTCACGCAGGCTGAGCGCCCAATCGAATACGAGACCACCCGTCTGGTCGTCGAGAACATGCGCGAACTGGGGCTAGAAGTCGAACACCGCGCCATCCCCTGGGCTCAGTTGATCGATGAAATCTGGTACAGCCGCACGGAAGAAAGCGCCGTCGCCGATCGTCCCTTCCAAATGACGCACTGGCGCATGGTGGGCCGCCCCGAGCGCTCCGATCCGGACGAGTTCACCTACAACCTCTTCCACTCGAGCGTGCGTGACGGCGGTTACAACTTCATCGGTTACAACAACCCCGAGTATGACGCCCTTGCCGAAGCGCAGCGCGTGGAAGTAGCCGACAAGGAAGCGCGTCTGGATATCATCTGCGAGGCGCAGCAAGTTATCCGCAACGATATGGTGAACGCTTACTTCATTCACCCGCTCACACCGCAGGTCGTCAATACAGCCATATTCAATCCCGATAGCATCACGACCCAGGCCGGCATTGGCGTGCATAACTTCTGGACCTGGATCGGCATCGAGCCGACTACCGACGACAAAACGCTGATCACCTCAACCACGTCATTCCTGAATTCCTTCAATCCGCTGGAGATCGCTGGCGACGCGCCCAGCCGCGTCACCGAGATGACCTGGGACCGCCTGATGCGCATCAACCCGATTGGTGTACCGGAGCCCTGGGCGGCCGAGAGCGTCGTCTGGGAAGACTCGCACAACGTCGTGGTTACCTTGCGCGCGGGCATGACCTGGCACGACGGCGAGCCGGTGCAGTCCGATGATGCCGCCTACTCCTTTGAAGCAGCTCTGGCTGGCACGACGCAGACCGACGAGGATGGCAAGGAAGAGTTCCGTCCGGAAGCGCCCGATTATCATCCCTTCGCCCGCAATGTCGCCAACATCGAGATCATCGACGACCTGTCGCTTCGCTTCACGCTGCACAACCCGTCGGCGGCTTTCGAGACCAGTTCCCTGGCCAAACTGAACTTGATCCCCAAGCATATCTGGGAACCGATCATCGATGATCTGCTGACGAGAGATGACGCCGATGCCGACTCGATCCAAGAGGAAATCCCGATTGGCTCCGGTCCCTTCAAGTACGTCGCTTTTGACGTCAACGAGTTCGTCTTCCTCGAGGCATTCGATGACCACTGGGCGCGTCCCAAGATCGACGCCTGGATCATGAACGTGCTGCCGAACCAGGAAGCGACGCTGGGGCAGATTCAGTCCGGCGAAATGAACTTCCTTTGGGAGTGGCCGGGCGACCCGGGCGTACTGCAAGATATCGTGGACGAAAACGAACACCTCGATCTGTTCTCGGCGATCAGCATCGGGATGAACTACTTCGCCTTCAACGTGCGCTACGCGCCCTTTGACGATGTGAGCTTCCGTCAGGCCATCGCGCACACTATCCCGCAGCAGTTCATCATCGACAACATCTTTAACGGTATGGCCGCGCCGGCGGACAGCTTCGTCTCGGCCGCGCTGGAATACTGGCGCCAATGCGACGACCTGCCGACCTATGATTTCAGCAT
>JAPOWG010000029.1 GCA_026707745.1 Chloroflexota bacterium | reverse complement strand
TTGGAGACGATGTGGGAGAGTATGCCGCCGCCAACACGACTCCTGACTGCTCTTTGTATATATATCGAACGCCAGACTTTGGAGTACGGCCCTTGCCAATCATTGGCAAGCTTCCGACAAGGTCGTAAGACGATATATCGCCGCGAATTCATTTTCATATGCCGGTTCCAAGCCGGAGAAACTACCCTCAATCGTGTCCGGTTTCAGCAGCGAATAATGCAAAATCACATGTGAGAAACCGTCCTCCCCGAGTTGTGTAACCGCGGCCAGGTAGTCATTCCGATTCTCTTCCGTGCAAATCAAGCTCTCCCGCCTATGCCAGGCATTCAATACCGGATTGGCCTTTATGTAGTCATAAGCGCTTGGCGGCGTCCGTGTCGCCAGGCCCTCCACCTGCGGGAATCCGCCAATAGTCTGGTAGAAAATATATGTCTTGGAATTTCCACGATTCATGGGAAGGTTGATCAGCCGAACAGGCTCGTCGCTTTCTTCTGCCAGCCAATCCAAATAGGCAACCTCTTCCTCCGAAACAATGCGGCCGCCGGGTGGGCTGCGATAGTATTCCGCTGCCAATAAGGCGATAAGCAGGAGAACTATCCCGCCGCGTCGTCGCATAGGAAAGCTGTCCAGGAATGCGAGCAGCCCGTAACAGGACAATACGGCTAGCGGCAATAGCACGCCAGTTTGAAAGTGATCCGTGGAATAAAATGCCTCGAAGACAACGGGTACCAGCCGATCCAAAGTGTACTTGGGCAAAACGACTGAATCAATAACTTGGCCGTTGATTGTGAGAACTGAACCCAGCCTAAGCAGAAAAAACGGCACTAGCAGCAGCAGCCACGGGAACATACGCCTTCTATAGTTTTTGCGGATCAAACCCAGGCCAATCAGAAGCAGTGGAACATAACCAAGGTAAGATGTATTCCAGCGCCCTGGATCCGGTAACAGAACGATAGACGAGGTGACACGATTGGTGATGAGCCTGTTGAAGAAGGGATTCTCGTAGTTAATGAAGAACTGCAACAGGTCATTTTCCGTTTCCAGTCCACTTGTCTTGTCCAATATCCCTTCTAAATCACTTGAGTCGCTAAACATTGGATAGCTGCGTAGCAAGCCCGAGAAACCGACGAATGCGATTACTGCCGTCACCATCAGCCAGAAACGGCGGTCTTTCCAACGGCAGGCCGAAAAGTAGACGATATACGCGCCGACTGTCAGCAGCAGGCAGACAAAGATATAAAGACCGATGAATGCGGTTGCCCCCAACAGAAGCCCCGAAATCGCTATGAAACGCCAACGCATTTCCGCGAATCCTCTATGAAGAAAATACAGCGACAATGGCACAGTCGTCAAAAAGGCCGCGTTCGGCTGTGATGGGCGTCCCACGACAAATCCGCTGAAGCCCACGACAACAGCTCCAAAAAGAGCGATCCATTTGTTATCAAAGATGTACTGTAGGTATAGGTATGCGAATAATGTTGTTGAGATTATGATGAACAGGTATGTGAGATTGTAAGCATTTGAAACCGGCAGAATCGCCTGCAACCCGCCGAAGATGAGTGAAAACCCGAAGTTGTAATTATGGTAAGCCAGTGATAGACCCCGTGGGTAGAAGGATAACTTGGTGAAGAAAGGATCTGCTTCACCGGCGAGTATTAGTTTGCCGTACCAGGCATTCCAGAATTCAATCCAGATGTCGGCACTGTCGATCGGCAGCCAGAAGACCTCGGTATTGAAAACGTACGCGATCGTCGGATAGGTCATGACGACGAGCAATGCGCTAACAACCACAAAGAAATGCAGATGGTTATGAATCCCGCGCCAGAATCTGGTCATTCGAGTCTTTGAAAACTTATCGCATGCGACACTCTATGGTACGCGCGAATTGCCTCGAACGTCAATCTCAATGCGCGAATGACGCCAACTCAAGCTCGCCGTTCACGACTGTTACTCAGAGTTTCGTAAGCGAATCTTAACGTCAATTCTTGAACTTGACATAGAATAGACCTATCGCTCATCCAACTGTTGGAGTGTTCTGCATGTGGACTCATCGCCTGTCGATGCTTATTCTGTCCAGCGCGCTGCTTGTCATCGGACCTTTACCGTCACTAGCCATCGGCGAGAAGGAAGTCGACGATGCGCCGGCGACAATCGCGGAACCGGCGCCGGTCGCCCAGATCATCAATGACGAGGGTGGCCCAGTCTTCATCACGGGTGAACTTTCCTATTCCAACGCTTTTTTCACCAGCGGCGTTGACGAGCCGCTGATAATCCTGGAAGACCAAACCGGATTCATCGACCGAAACGAGTACTACATTTTCCCGCTGGAATCCCAGGTGCTAGGGCAGATCACATCGGATTTCTACACCTCGCCCTTCAGCTACAGCTTGTCTCTGCCAAAAGTACCGAGCGGCGCTTTGCGCGATGTCGACAATAACGGAAACGAGGACGCCGGTGTTATGGTCTTCGCTATCGCCCATTGGACCAATTTGTTCGGCGACCGCTTTCTGGAAGAGCGCGATCTTCACGGCGGCGGCTGGTCGACTGGCTACGCATCCACGCGCGCCAGCGACGAAGTCGAAACCAGGCTGGAGATCATCGGCGGCAAATTCATCATTTACGCCCCCGACGAGAATCAAGGTTTTCCCTCCGGGTTCGGCGCTGATGGTTTGCTATTTACAGAAGACGATCCAATCGTCATTGTCCCAAAAGGGTATTCGGTTGTTGATATGGACGAAGAACCTTTCGTCTTTGATCGCGCCGCACGGCAAATCATTGATCTCTACGAGCCCGAAAGAGCAGCTATAAACGACTTTTCCGATTTGGGCTATGCCGAGGCCTTCCAGGCGATGGTTGAACTTTTCCGCGTGGAATATGCCTACACCGAAATTTACGATCTGGATTGGGACGCCCTTTTCGATACTTACAGCCCCCGTTTTGTCGAAGCCGAGGCAGCGGAAGACAGCGCGGCTTACGCGCTCGCTATGCGTGATTTCATATGGGAGATTCCCGACGGACATGTCGGCATGCCACTGGACGCGATAAGCGATCTCTTTCGTGAAGAGACCGACGGCGGGCTGGGCATCGCGCTTTCGGAACTAGACGACGGGCGAATCGTTGTCAGTTACATTCTCGATGGCAGTCCGGCTGCCAATGCGGGCATGGAATTGGGCGCGGAGATTCTCGCATGGGATGGCGGCGCTGTTGAAGAAGCGCTGGAACGTGAATTCGTCTGGGCTCACCAGGCGCTGAGCACCGATCATACCTTGCGCTTGCAGCAATTGCGCTATATCACGCGCTTCCCGTTGGGCAGCGAAGTTGAGGCAACCTTTCGCAATCCCGAAAGCGAAGAAGAACAGACGGCCACGATGAAGGTCATCTCGGAACGCGCCAGTTTCTCGCACTCTTCGTTCTTTGCCGGCATAGAAGGCTGGGAATTGCCAGTCGAATTCGAGATCCTTCCCAGCGGCTATGGATATGTCGCCATCTATTCCTTTGGCGATAACGAAAGGCTGACAGTTCAACTCTGGGAACGCATGATCGAGACCTTTCTCGAAGCCGATGTGCCCGGCATCATAATCGATATGCGCAAAAACGGCGGCGGCAGCGGATATCTTGCTGATCAACTGGGCGCCTATTTCTTCCAGGAAGAACACATCCTGGGTTATTCCAGCGCATACAACAAATCCAAGGACGACTTTTATTTGGATCCGCGTTCAGAAGATCGATTTATCTTGCCCCCGGAGGACCTGCGCTACGATGGCGAAGTCGCAGTCATCATCGCGCCAGGCTGCTTCAGCGCCTGCGAATTCTTCACCTACAATCTCACGATTGACGATCGCGCGGCCGTCGTCGGGAATTACGGAACCGGTGGCTTGGGGGGCGCGGTCGACGATTTCCTGATGCCGGAGGATATGACGATCCGCTTCACCGTCACGCGCCAATTCAATGCCGACAAAGAGATCCATATCGAGGCGCAAGGGGTTGCGCCAACCGTGCTTGTACCGGTGACCTTCGAGAGTCTGTTCGAAACCGGCGATGTCCTCTTGCAAGCCGCAGAAGCGTATCTGACGGATGAGATCCTGGGTGAGCTGATCGACGGCGGTGAATTGTCGCTCGGCGCGGGCAGCACAGAGGTGCAAGCCAATGGCGCCGTGGGCCCGGATCAGCGCGTGCGCTATCGCGCGACCTTGCCCGGCAATCGCATAGTCAGCATCTTTCTAAGCGGCCTTGACGACACGGTGGATACGGTACTAGGCATCTATAACGAATCCGGGTCAAATCTGCTTGGAGAAAACGACGACGCCGATGATGACACCCGCAGTTCGGCATTGACCGATCTCGATGTGGGCGAACAAGCGGCCAGCTTCACGCTGGAAGTGCGCGTCAAGAACACCAACGAAGTCCAGCAGTTTACTCTCAAGATCGTGGAGGTCCCGCAGGAGGAAGAAGACGCGGAAGAGAGCGACGACGCGGAAAATTCCGCCGATGGATAGCTCTGGCAGCTTTACGCGAGACGGATGAAGCTGGCGAAAACTTAATTTCTTAAAGATGCAATCGCCTAACGTTGTTCAATCCCAGTCGCGCTTGTCGACGATCTTGCGAGCATTGCTGTCGATCGCGCCCGCCTCCACCATCTCGACGGCATCAATTCGCAATCGTACCGCCTCTTGCGCCAGAGCTTGCAGTTTCTCCGCGATACCGGCCGATTCAGCGCCCTCGTGCAGTTCGATATTTACCGTGACAACATCGCTGTTGTCCGGCCGTGTGATCACGACTTGCAGGTCCTTGATCTCGGGAAACTGCATCACCGCATATTGCAGTTGCTTCGGGTGCAGGAACATGCCACGCACTTTGATAGCGTCTCCGCTGCGCCCGTAAAGGCCCAGCAGTTGTTGCCCTTGGCATGATGGCTCCGGCGACAACGCGCCCAGGTCGCCCGTCCCGAATCGAATCAATGGATATGCCTTGTTGAACGTCGTCGCGACGATTTCCCCGGTTTCGCCCGCGGGCAGTATGGCGCCCGTTTCCGGATCGCAAATCTGGAGGAAAACGCTTGGCATGATACAAAATCCTTCCACGCCTTCGCGCGTATAACCGATGAAGCCCAAATCAGCCGTCCCATAGGCCGAGCTGGTCTTCATGCCATATTCGCTTTCGAAGCGCTCGCGTTGGCTTGGCGTATAGGGCTCTGCCGAAAAAAGCGCCTTCTTGATTGGCACCGCGTCCGCGCCGAAGCTCATCTCAGCGGCTTTATCCAGCATCGTCATCAAGTAGCTGGGCTGACCGACGAATCCCGTTGCCCCCAAGGCCATCATCATCATGATCTGCAATTCAGTGTTGCCGGGTCCGGTCGGTATGACCGTCGCTCCACAAGCGCGAATCGCCTCGTCCAAGAGGATTCCTGCCGGCGTCAAGTGGTACATGAAGGTGTTAAGCACGCGATCGCCCCGGCCGATGCCTATATACTCAAATGGCGCCAACTGCGACTCCGGGTCTTCGGGTGGCGGCTGCGGGTCATATATTGGCCCCGGGGAGATATAGATGCGTGGCAGGTCGGCCGGGTCGATAGTGAGAAAGCCGCCAAAAGGCGGATTCGCTTGATGAATTTCCACTAAAGCGTCTTTGCTAAGAACCGGGATCTTCTCCAGATCATCCGCGTCATGAATATCTGAGGGCGCGACGCCGGCGTCGTCCATCATTTGACGGATCGCCGGCGCATGTTCGTATCCATGCCGGACGAACTCTTGAATCCTTCGATTGAGGTCTGTCAATGTCTTGCTCCGTCTCCCCGCCCAGAAAGGTTCATCATCGTCAATCGCTTTGCCAAGGCCGACTTGCGAATGCTATCCCAGCCAGCGTTTGCGGCGCTTGTAATGCTTGACCTCGCGGTAATTCTTGCGCCCGCCCGCCTGGTCCAAGCCCAGGTAGAATTCTTTGATATCTTCGTTTTCGCGCAGTTGCTCGGCCGGTCCATCCAAGACGATTCGGCCGTTCTCCATGACGTAAGCATAATCGGCCAATTCGAGGGCAGCGCGGGCGTTTTGTTCAACGATCAAGACCGACATGCCTTCCCCCCGGTTGATATCCTGGATGATTTCAAAGATCTCGTGAACCAGCAAGGGGGCCAACCCCAACGAGGGCTCGTCCAGCATAAGAATCTGCGGGTGAGCCATCATGGCGCGTCCAATCACCAGCATTTGACCCTCGCCGCCGGAAAGATAACCGCTCACTCGCTTTGACAAATCGCGCAAGCGTGGAAAGTAGTGGTAGACCCGTTCCAAATCGTCACGGATGCTGCGCCCGCCTTGATAGACCATGCCGCCGACGCGCAGGTTCTCTTCCACCGTCAGATGTCGGAAGAGCAGGCGGCCTTCGATCACTTGCACCAAGCCCATGCGCACGACGTCTTCGGCAGAAAGAAGTTCCAGGCGCTCCTCGCCCCAGAGGATTTGACCACGCGTGACCTCGCCCAGTTCCGCCTTGAGCAGACCGCTAATGGCTTTCAAAGTTGTCGATTTCCCCGCGCCGTTTGGTCCCAACAGGGAAACGACCGCTCCGGGAGGGACTTCCAGGGTGATGCCGCGCAGCACAAGGATCACACTGTTGTAAACGACCTCGATGTTGTTGACCGACAAGGTCCGTGTCGTGCTTAGTTCCGCTGTTTTTTCAGGGAGGGCCATAAAAATCCCGAGACTCGCCGGATTTGGGGTTCATAAATGTCTCGCGCGAGAAAACAAGTGAGGGCATAGCGCCGGCCCTCACTCGTAATTGGCTGCGTTCGAATGCTTACTGTCCGCGCAACTGCGGCACTGGCATGAAGTCGGTCAAGGGAATCACAATCGGCACAAAGAGTTGTCCACCGGTGCCGTCCGGAATCAGTAAGGCGTCTTCGGGACCACTCGCTGGCCCGGTCATCGTTGCATTGGCATATGCCAGACGCGCGATGCGGTTTAGTGTTCCGTCGCGCATGCCTTCGGGGAAATTGTGACTCACCAGGCCGCCCAGAACTTCGTATTCCATGCTGTCGACGGTGGCGCGCATATCCGCTCCCGTGACCGCTTCCAGACTGCCCACGGCGTTGACCGTGCGGATGTAGGTCTCGATGATCGAGTCAACGACAGCCCAAGACAGCAGATAGGCGATGTTCTGCTCGGCCGGGCCGCGTTCATTGGCGGCGAATTGCTGGGTGACGAATTGAATGCCGGGGTTGCTGAGTTCCGTCCACCACAGGAAGGGCATCGAACCGTACATGCCGTCTACCGAGGGCAATCCATTGGGCTTCAAAACCCGCTGTCCGAGGATGCCGACACTGGTATCCATCACCCAGTTGACGCCTGCCAGCGTGATATCGCTTTCCATGCCCAGGTCGACCAGTGTGCCCGCGATCAAGGCCGGACCCGCCGCCAGAGAATTGGTGTAGAGGATCGTCGCGCCCTCATCGATGGCGTTTTGCACTTGTGTCAAGATATCCGTGTCCGTGGGCAAGAAAATCTGCGGTTCGTCGAGCACCTCCACGCCCAGGCCGCTGCAATAGGCGTCGGCGGCCGGCTCTGTGCCTGCCAGGCCAAATGCGCCCGGCCAGGTGACAAAACCGATCACAGGATCGGGGAAGGTATCGGGATTGGCAGCGACAAACTCGCAGAAGGACCCGAACTGGTTGATATAGAGCGGGTTGCTGGCGTAGAGCCAACCGGGCGTCATGCCATCTTCTCCGTACAAGCTCTCGATTGAACCGGCCGAGATGATGGAAACGATCTCGTCCTCCGCCAGTTGCTCGCGCAGCAGTTCGCCATCAGAAGAACTATAGAGCATGAGCAAGTCCAGCTCGTCAGCATATTCGCTTGTGAAGCGATCGTAAGCGCTCTGGGTTGCCTCCAGGTTGCCGCCTGTGTCTTCGTATATTTGCTGCAGCATCGCTCCGCAAACGCCGCCATGGCCGTTCCAGTAATTGACCGCATCCGTCACTGCGGAAACGACCGGCTGCGTGATAAAGGCGTATGGTCCGCTCAGGTCGCCGAAGTGAAAGATTGTCAGCGTTTCGCCAGTCAGATCGACCTGGCATTCGCTGAGCTCGCTCGGGTAATCCATCATGTCTTGCGCCATGGCCGGGGCAGCAATGATCGACACCATAGCCAAGAGACTAAACAAGAAGCAAATTCTCTTCATGAGCTATCGACTCCTTCCCTTTTGGATAAATGATCTGAACCGTGTGTACTTGCCAGTTCTCCCGTAACTATTAGCTTACGCCAAAGCACGTCTTGTGGCAAATGCAAGGCCAGCCAGCTGCGCGCAAATGATTTCAATGCCGAAGACGCCGACGAGCCAAAGTCGGCGCGCCATTGCATTGGGCTAGTAGGCGTAGGGCCGGATCTTCCAGGCGACCTTCAATACCTCCCAGCGGTGGGCGATGCCGCGCGGTTCAAGCACCAGAAAGACGATTAGCGCCCCTCCAAAGAGTATTGGGTTGATGGCGCTGGTGATATTGACGACTTCAATGAAGGGGAATAAGTCCGGCAAGATTTCCAGCAGCCGCGGCCGCAGCGCGGGAATAGCGGCTTCTTGCAAGACGCGGATGAAAGTCACGCCGAACAATGCGCCCAGCGGGTATCCGGCCCCGCCGATAATCAGCATAGCCAGCATTTCGATCGAGATATCCAGCCTGAACATGTCCAGGGACAAGCTATTGCGCTCGTAGGCCAGCAAACAGCCGGCGATGCCGGCGTAAACAGCGCTCAAGAAAAAGGCGCGCAGTTTGTAGCTGAAGACATTGATGCCGAGCAACTCTGCAGCCAGGTCGTTGTCTCGGATAGAGATGAAAGCGCGCCCAGTTCGCGTTCGCGCGATGTTACGCGCGAGAAACATCAAGAACACAGAAAGAGGCACGATGATATAGTACATGGCCGTTTCCGTGGCGAAGCTGAGCGCCTTGCCACGTCGCACCCGGGCGCGAAAGGCGGTGGTATCAGCCTCAGCCCTGGCAGTGATAGCGTACTCGCCCGCCTTGGTTGCAATGTACGAGAATCCTGTTATCTGGCCGCCGGCGTCCCTGAACACAGTCATATTGAAATCGCCGGCTGGCACGATGTCTCCGCTGGGATTGCGCAATTCGATGACGGGTTGGGCGCCATCCACTTGACTGAGTTCAAGAGATATCACGTCTACCAGGTAGGGATCGCCCGCCTGAAAAACCAGGGGCGTCGCAGCGTCAATCGGGTCGTCGGCATAACTGCCAAAGGGTCCGATCAAAGGCGCCGGGACATTCAATGGGCGCGTGCCGCCGGTGATGTCCTCCAGGGGATAGCGCAGCACCCAGGGGATGATGAATTGCGCTGCCAGCGTGGCCATGGCCAGGTAGAAGCCCTTGACGCGCAAAGAGGGCAATCCGAACAAGAGACCGATCACGCCGGTCAACAGCGCGCTCACCGGCAGCGCGGTCCAAAACGTGAAGCCCAACTCCCGCGCCAGTATCGCCGAGCCATAAGCGCCAATCGCCATGAATGCGGCATGTCCGAGCGATATTTGCCCGGTATAGCCGACCAGAATGTTAAGGCCTTGAACGGCGATGACAAAGATGGCGATGCGCGCGATCAAGCCGACGTATTGATCGCTGATCAGTCCCAGTCCCAATGGCCCCGATACCGACAGCAAAGGAACCAGCAGCAAGGCGACAAAAGCCAGGTTCTTCCATAGCTTGTCGCGTGCGGTACGGTCCACCGACATATCTTCTTCATATGTCGTATCAAAGACGCCCGCCGGGTGAAACTTCGCCATCGCTACCTCTGAAATGCAATATGCAAATTCTAAATGCGCTCAATGCGTTTTTCCCCGAAGAGACCGTCCGGCCGGATCACCAAAACCAGCATCAGCACGACATATGGCGCCAGGTCCGTGCCGACTTGCTGCGAGGAATTCAGGAAAGTGCCAAACTGCTCGACGATACCGATGATAATCCCGCCGATGAATGCGCCGCCGATTGATTCCAGGCCCCCCAAAAGCACCGCGGGGAATACGCGCAGCGCGACAAAGCTGATATTCAGTGACAAGCCGACAGCGCCGCCTTGCAAGACACCCGCAATGCTCGCCAGGAATGCCGCCACCGCCCAGGTGATCGCCAAAATCACGCGTACGCGCAGACCGGCGGACTGCGCCAACTGCTGATCTTCCGATGTGGCGCGCATCGCCAGCCCGACGCTGGTGTAGCGGAAGAATGCGATGAAACCGACAAAGGCGACAATCGCCAAGACAAAGGCAATCACCAGCTCAACCCTGACAATTGTCACGCCTCCCAGCATGTCCTTTAAGCTGTCCAGGCGAATGACGCTGAATCGACGGTTGGTCTCCGGATCGACGAATATCGGCAGGTTCAATTCGACCGTGCCCCAGGCGATCTGCGTCACGCCGTGCAGGACTTCCGCGATCGCCAAGGTCATCAGAACAGCCGTGAAGAGCGGCTGCCCAATCAAGGGGCGGATGGTGAAGCGCTCGACAACAAGGCCCGTCAAGATAGCCCCGGCGAAGGTGCCCACAATCGCATGCAACCATTTCAGCTCGATGCCGCCGACTGTCATCAATATCGTCAAAGCCAGAACGCCTCCCGCAGCGATGATCAGATTGCGCGGCTCCAGCAAGCTTCGGGCGCTCACGGCTGTCATAATCATGATCATGGTGGCTGTCGACAGCAGCGCGGCCCCGGCCACAGAAATTTCGGCCACCGTGAAAAAGCTCCAAAAGATCATGCCGCCCACGACCATCATCCAGCCATGCGCGAAATTGAAGACGCCGGAGGCTTTGTTGATGACGACAATTCCCAGCGCCACCAAACCATAGATCCCACCAACAAGAACCCCGGAGATCAAGGTTTGTACGATGCGCGAAGCTCTTTTGTCCGCGAGTTGCTCTCTCAGAAAGAGAAAAACAAGGGCGGTCGCAATGGCATAGAACAGCCAGGTCAGTTCTTTCTTGTAGCGACTGAAGAATTCTTCCATCCGCGTTTACCTTGTTTGCGCCTTTACCCGGTAATCATGCCAACTCAAACATCGGCGACAAGCAATTCCGTCTCGACAGTGCCCGTGCGCCCGTCGCGATATTTGACTTCCGCGCGCACCTGCACTTGACGCTCATCGCCATAAATGGCTTCCAGCAGATCATGGTATTTTTCCTGCAGGGCGCCCCGGCGCAGCTTGCGCGTGCGCGTCAACTCAGCTTCGTCGGCATCGAATTCCTTATGCAAGATCACAAAACGCTTGACCTGTGAATAGGGAGGCAGCGACTCATTGACCTGCCGCAACTCGCCACGGATGATCTCGTGCACCTCCGGCCGCTGGGACAAGTCGACATAAGTCGTAAAGGCGATGCCGCGTTTTTCCGCCCAGCGCGATACATTCTGGAAGTCAATAACGATGATCGCCGAGACGAAGTCCATATCGGCGCCGCCGATGGTCATCATATCTTGCACATAGGGGCTGAACTTGACCCGCCCCTCGATATATTGCGGGCTGAATTTTTCGCCGGTCGACAATTCAATCAAGTCTTTCACGCGCTCCAAATAGATTAGATGACCGGTCTTCTCGTCCATGTGACCGGCATCGCCGGTGTGGTACCAACCTTCCTTATCCAGCGCTTCGCCGGTCTTTTCCGGCTGCTTGTAATAGCCATTGAAGCGGGCTTTTGTCCGGATCAAGATCTCCTGATTCTCCGCGATTTTGATCTCGACGCCCGGCACGATCACGCCGACGGTCTCGAAGCGCACATCACCGCGCAAGTGAACGGTGCCAAAGGTCTCGGTCGAACCGTAAAACTGGCGCAGCTCGATGCCGATGGCGCGGAAGAAACGGATGATGTCGCTGCTGAGCATGGCGCCGGCCGTCAGTACATTGCGAGCGCGCGTCAAACCCAGTTTGTCGCGCAAAGGCTCGAAGATCGCGTATTCACCCAGCCAGCGCAAGAAGCGCAGATGGGGCGGGATCGGTCGATGGGCATCTTCGTGATCGATGGCGCGATAGGCGATTGGCATGAATGCCCGATACATCAGGCGGTTTAACAGGGTGCTGTCGCCGATGCGGAATTGCACGACGCGCGCCAGGTTTTCCCATACCCGGCTGGGAAAGAGCAATCCCGCCGGCGCGATCTCGCGCATATCCGTGGGTACTGTTTCCGGCCCTTCAGGGAAGTTGACCTGCACGCCGGATATGAGATGCGCCGTGAAACCAAAGGCTTGCTCCGCGAGCCAGGCCATGGGGCTGAAGGACAGCCAATTGTCCGATTGCCGGCTGTCAACGTATTTATAGTTCAAGGCATGACCGTAAACGAGCTGGTAATGCGTCACCTCGGCGAATTTCGGCAGGCTGGTCGTGCCGGAGGTCATGCTCAATATGATGGTGTCCATCGTGTCCGTGGAGCGCGCCAAGCTGTCGAACATGTCCGGCTCGCCCTGGCGAAAATCAGCACCGATCGCCTGAACCGCCGGATAACTGGCCAGCCACTCATCCGCATAAGCCCACATGCCGCGATCTTCCCAGTAAACGACCTTGAGAATCTGCGGAATCGCTGCTCGGATTTCCAGCAATTTGTCGACCTGTTCCTGATCGCGGGCGCAGACTACGGTGGCGTCCGTTGACCGGATGACGTAGAGGATATCTTGCGGGCTGGCGTCGCTGAAAACGCAGCAGGTCTTGCAGTGCAAGGCGTGAGCGGCGATCTGTGACCAGTACATCTCCGGGTCGTTTTCGCCGATGATGACCAGCGTATCGCCGCGCTGCAATCCAAGTTTGATCAAACCCATGCCGAAGTTGACAACGTGGTCGTAAACTTCGTTCCAGGTATACTCTTGCCAGATGCCAAAGCGTTTCTTGCGCTGCGCGACTGCGCCCCCGAGTTCTCTCACCCGCAGCAGAAAGTTCTTGGAAAGTGTATCTGCCTCGGGCAAGACAGGCCGAATCTCGCTTTTCAATCGCGAGCTGTAGATCTTGCCCGGCCCCGCCTCGCGAAAAGGGATGCCTTCGTCGGCATTGACCACCGCCATAGCTAGCGCTCTCCTTCGCCTAGGTAAGCCGTGATTACCGCCTCATTCTGACTGATTTCATCGGGTCTGCCTTCGCCGATTTTTACGCCAAAATCGATCACGGCGATATGGTGCGAGATATCCATCACCAGACCGATATCGTGTTCGATCAGCATGATGGTTGTCCCCTGCAATTCGTGAATATCAAGGATATAACGTGCCATATCTTCCTTCTCCTCGATATTCATGCCCGCCATTGGCTCATCCAGCAGAAGCAGCGAAGGCTCCAGCGCCAGGGCGCGGCCCAGTTCAACCCGCTTCCGTAAACCGTAACTTAGCGTGCCGACGATCGACTTGCGGATAGGTTCCAATTCCAGAAAATCGATGATTTCCTCAACAAACTGGCGATGCGCGATTTCTTCTCTCTGCGCCGGACCCCAGAACAAAGCTCCCGTCAACATATTGGACTTCATATGCACATGGCGCGCCGCCATCAAGTTATCCAGCACAGTGGCATTGGTGTACAAGGCGATGTTTTGAAAAGTGCGGGAAATGCCTAATTCAGCGCGCTTATAGGGTGGGATATGCGTTATGTCGCGTCCGTCAAAAATGATCCGACCCTGCTGCGGCGCATAAAAGCCATTGATGCTGTTGATAAGGCTCGTTTTTCCGGCGCCATTGGGTCCGATGACTGCGTAGATCTCGCCGGCCTCTACCTGGAAATCAACATCCTGCAAGGCTTTGATACCGCCGAAACTCAACGAGACATTGTTCACATGCAGCTTTACCGGCATGGCAGTCCTCTACGCTTGCGGGAAAATCGACGCCAGACTGTCGGGGGCTTCGGCGGGCGAGTTTTGTCGAGTGGCAGCCGACCATATTACAAAGATACCAAAGGGCGCTATTGCGCGCAAACAGGAGTCACAACCCGTTCCAGCATCCAGCGAGTCAGGGACTGGATGACTTCATCGCGACAGGTCTCGTTGACAAGTTCGTGTCGCATGCCCTCGTATATCTTGACGCTGACGTCGTTCGAGCAGGCATTTTGCCGCAGAAAATATGCGCCCGATGAAGGCGCCAGGTGGTCATCGGAACCATGCAAGGCGAGGATAGGCAAGGTCAGTTGATGCGCGGACTGGCGGATCCGACGCGACGACAGCACCAGCGCTGCGGAAGTCCCGACGCGCCACATGCCCTTGTCAATCAGGGGATCCTCCCACCATTCCTTGAGCATCTCGTCGTCGTGGGTAAGGACGCGCGGCAACCCCGGCGGAGAAAGCCGAAGCCTGGGCAGGTAGGGAGCGGCGAAGAGGCAGAGCCTTATCAGCCAGGCCGGCCGCCTTTCTTCACAGTTGACGGCAGCGCCGCTGAGAGCGATTCCACAAAGGCGATCAGGATAGAGCAGGGCAAATTCCAGACCTGTCAGCGAGCCCATGCTGTGCCCGAACAGAAAAACCGGCTTTTGCGCGTATTGCCGGGTCACAATCTCGAAAAGCTGGCGCAAGTCCTCCACCGCCAG
>JAPOWG010000038.1 GCA_026707745.1 Chloroflexota bacterium | reverse complement strand
CCCCTACAGATCGCTACTTTTGAAGAATCTGCATTACTTTCTTGGTTTTACTGAGAGCACAGAGGGGACTGTTTCGGGCGAGTGACAGGTCGCGTAGGGCGCGTGGACACTGACCGCCGACACTGCACTTCGGCAGCGAGAACACCGAGAGCAACAATATTCCAAGATTATTCTCGATATTCTCGGCGGTTATGTCAATTCACGATGACAAGAAGCGCTCCGTCAAGGGCGGGCGCGGATTGCCTTGCCGGTCCACAATGCCGTAGCCGTTATGCATACCTTCGGCCCAGGCATACCAAACGATGGCGGCGAATTTACCGGGGTAGTTCACTTTTAGATGGCGCACCATATCGGTGGCGTATTTGGTGATGTGGTTGATGTCATCGCCCGGACGATCCAGCACGCCCCATTCAGTCATCCACAAAGGTTTGTTCGGCAAAACCGAGCTATAGGCCCAGACGGACTCGTCAATGTGGCCCCAGATGGCGTATTTGGGCTGGTCGTTCAAGCCGCGGCCATAGGGATGGAAGGCGATGCCGTCCGGTTCGATGTCGTCGGGCAAGTTCCGCAGCAGTCGCCGGGCATAGGCGCTCCCGCGCTGGGGACCGCCGGTGAAGCCGCCGGTGACAATGCGCACGTCGCTATCGGCACTGCGAATAGCGCGATAGACCTGCGTGAACATCTTGGTGTAGTTTTCAGAGGACATCGGCACCGAGGCGACGGCGCCGATCGGCGCGTCCTGTTCGTTCCAGATCTGCCAGGCGGAGACCAGATCGCGCGCCGCCCATTGCGCGGCAATATCGCCCATCATCTCAGCGAAGCGCTTGATCAAGCGATCCCATTTGGCGTCGGTCATCTGTGGCCAGGGCCAAAACTGGCTCTGCGCTTCACCGTAGGTCTGGTGGCTGGTGGTGAAGACGACGCGGTAACCGGCTTCGCGGTAAGACTCGACCAAGGGCAAGTATCGCTCCATAGCGGCAGCGATGTCTTCGGACCCGCTGAAGTTGGAAACATTGTAACCGAAGCGCAGCCAACCCAGCCCGCCCAGACGCGAGGCCTCCGGCTTGCCGATATCGTGATAGACATCGAGGTTCACGCCGACCGGATTGACACCGGGCAGGGCCTCCACCCCTTCGCTTGCGGTCGTCGCAGCCAGATACCAAGCCGCGGCATACCCTTGAATGCCACTTAAGGAACGGACCTTGATCCATTTGTCCGTGACGCCGATCTTTTCGATGGCGCGGCCATGATGCTCCAAAGGCTCGAGGAGATCCCAGCTATATACTTTGCCCAGGATCTTGCCGCGCCTGCTGGGGACATTGCGTACGCGCAAGTTGTCGGTGGTCGGCCGCACTTTGAACTCGGGAATATAGATATAATCACGCGGGTTGACAACATTGTCGATATGGGAAAAGCTGAGGCCCCCATCCGGGGGATTTTGCAGGATGACGCGCAAACGATCGTCCTGTGACTTTGCCAGGACTTGTCCCCGGCTGACTTCATCACCCAGTTTCACCCGCACCAGCTTGAGGCCTTCATAGGTCGAGATGAAACGCTCTTCGTCCACGAGCGACTCAACCTGCAAATAACTGCGATATCCATAGTGGTTGCCATCGTCCGCAACGCTGACGACTTCCCCGGGCGCCCCGCAAATCACCTCCGCATCCGCCTTGCTTCGGATATCGATGCCCTCGCGCAAGCCGCCCTGGCTCGCATCACTATTGAAGGTTCCGGCGACGGCCATGGGACGGGCGCTGGTCGGCCAGTCCAGCGCGAAGCGCCGGAAGATATGGGGTACTTCCATTTCCAGCTCGCCGTAGCGATCGTTTCGCTCGATGCGGCCGTGAACGATCGTAGTCAACTGTGCGGGCGTGGCCGCCTTAATAACATCGACCATAACGACCCGGGGATACACGCGGCGGATATGGGTCAGCGCCGAGTCGCTCATCCAGGTCAAGGGCACTTCCACCGCGCTGACATTGCGAAAGCGGTTCAGGTCATTGCCCGCGGGCGAGCGCACAATGACAAGGCCCGCGAAATGCTCCTGATATGGGCGAGCGACCTCAAGCCATTCATAAAAGTTGTGGTCGGGCAAAACGAGGGCGTGGGAAATGACTTCCTCAGTTGACATGGCCTGTCCTTGGCTCGGCCTGAGGGGCGCTCTGTCGTCTTAACTGTAGACCTTTATAGCACAATATCGTATCTCAGGGGCGGCTATAAGGCTTGTCCGCTACTGGGTCATGCTGGCGCGCATTTTCTACCCCTCACCCCCCGGCCCTTGCCCGAAGCATCAGCTGAGGAGCGGACACCTTTTCATCAAGCTCGATGTCGCCAATAAATTTGCATTTTTATGGCGATTTTCGGGCGACCTGATCGGTCGCGTAGACACTGACCGCCGGTCGCCCCTACAAGGCGTGTCCGCTACTGGGTCATTCCAAGGCACCTTTTGCACCCCTCACCCCCCGGCCCCCTCTCCCACAAGGGGGAGAGGGGGAGCTGAACTTGGCAGATTCCGTAATAATTTGTCGATTTTCGCAAGAATCGCCAATTTTTTTGTATTATTTCGGTATTGTTCTTGTTATCTGCGAGTAAGATTTGCAGTAGCGGACAAGCCTTACAATTTTCGCCATAAATGTAGCTTGTAGGGGTCAGTTATTAGCTGACCCGTCGCTATCGCTTCAAACATGTCCGCTCCTCAGCGAAGCATCAGGGAAGGGGAGCTGAACTTGGCAGATTCCGTAATAATTTGTTGATTTTCGCAAGGATCGGCTCTTTTTTGACTTGTTTCGGCGCTGTTTTCGTTATCTATGCGTATGATTTTCAGCAGTGGACTAGCCATATTGGGTCGCAGTCAGCCGCGCTTATCAGGCGAGGCGCACTGGATTCGGCGCAAATGACGTATAATAATAGCCGGACAGCGCCAAGATCGGCCGCGTTCAGCCGACCCGGCAAACTCAGGAGCGAGATCGATGGATATCGACCGCAACAAAGCCTTCAAACTGCTGATCGTCATTCTGGGCACTTTGGCTGCGCTGGCGGTGATGAGCACCATGGTGCAGTTGATCCAGACGGTGCTGCCCTTCCTGATCATAGGGACAGGCATCTACATTGGTTATCGCTGGGCCTTGAGCGATGCCGAAGCGCCAACCGCCGATGAAGTTCAGGAACAGGCACGCGGCTGGTTTGACCGTTTCCGCAGGAGCAAACAGGCTGTTGAAACAACAGTAAAAGTCGGCGCGGCCCTACAAGAGGCGGGCGAAAAAGCGGACAAAGTCCGCAAAACCGCGGATGCCGTCGTCGCTGGCGAAGTGAGCAAAGTCCGGAGCGCGAAGGCGCCGGGAGATGAAGCGGCGGCTCAAGATGAAGCGGGGGAAGCGGGACAAGCCGCGAAAGTCCGCCAGGTAAAAGCGGCGCTGAAGAGCGAAGCGGGTGGCGCGATCGAATTCAAAGACCGCGACGTCGTGATCAGCAAAGATGATGTCGTACAGCCCGATATCTCTCGGCTGGAAGAGAAAGAAAAGGAAGAACCGGAAGTCAACGACAATGTCATGGCGCAGATTGAAGAGCGCCGGCGTCGCTTGCACGGCGGCGGATAAGCAATCCCGCCGTTCGTGAGCTAATCATATTGAGCCATCACCTCATAAATGGGCTTCAACGCTCGATAAAGATCCTTGAAAATCGTTAGTTGTCGTTGATAGCGCCGCGCGCGATCGGGACGCGGATAGAAGGTTTTGCGCACTTTGATCAATTGACCGGCCGCTTCCTCGAGACTGCTGTAGACGCCGGTTGCGCAGCCAGCTAGCATCGCCACGCCCAGGCTGGCCGCTTCTGATGTATGGATGATCGAGAGGGGCAGATTCGTGATATCGGACTTGATCTGCATCCAGCGTTCGGAGCGCGAACCACCCCCGATAGCGGTTATCCGGTTGATCTCGACGCCGATTTCGTTCAAGCTGCGGATGCAGAGCGCCTGTTCGTAGGTCAAGCCCTCGAGGATGGCGCGGACGATATCCTTGCGCTCCCTGTCGAAGTTCAAGCCAAGTATCACGCCCGTTGCCGAAGGATCGTTGTGCAGCGCGCCGCTGCCCACGAAGTAAGGCAGCAGGAGCATTTCGCCCGGCTCATCATCGATCTGCTCGACGATAACATCATAGACGTCGCGTCCTGTCTCTTCGGCGATGGCGCGTTCGGCCGCCGCCAGCTCATCGCGATACCAGCGCAGCAAGCGGCCGCCCGTCTGGTTGCCGCTGAGCGCGATGAAATAACCCGGCGCCGCATGTGGATAGCAAGACACGTTGTATTCCAACATTTGCCTTCGCGGCTCGTCGGTAACCGCCACCAGCGCCTCGGTGGTGCCGATAGCGTACATGGCTGTGCCCGGCTGCAGCACGCCGGCGCCCAGCGCCCCGGCCGGCTGATCGTGTCCGCCCGTGACGACCTGTACCCGGCCCGTGAATCCCAGATCGTCGGCCAGTCGAGCGGGTATCTCGCCGATGATTTCGCCGCTCGGCAGCGTCTTCGCCATTTGATCGCGGCGGATACCGGCGGCGGTCAGCAGCTCCTCCGACCAATCCAGCGTATTGACATCGAAAGCCAATGTGCGCGCAGCCATGCTGTAATCAATGACCGGCTCGACGCCCAGCTTATAGGCTACAAAATCAACGTAGCAAAGGAATTTCCAGGTCCGCTCAATGATTTCCGGCGCGTTGTCCCGCCACCATAGCAGTTTCGGCAGCGTATAAATCGTGCTCATGGGCTGCCCGGTGAGGGCGAAAATGCGCTCCATCCCCAGCGCCGCTTCCATCTCTGCTGTCTGCGTCGTATTGCGCCGGTCGGAGCTGACCGGGCTGTTCGCCAGCACCTGGCCATCGGCCGCGACAGGGGTCATCGCCTCGCCCTGGGAGGAGATCGCCAAGGCGGTCACCGGATCAGCCCGAAGCTCCGCATTAACCTCGCGCAGGCACTGGCGGACAAAGGACCAGACCTGCTCGGGATCGAGTTCGTACCAGCCGGGATTGGGACTGATGAGGGGATACTCGCGCCCGGCATCCGCCAAAACAGCGCCCGTCTCGTCGAAGGCGACGACCTTACATCCGGTCGTGCCGACATCAATGCCCATCAAGCTCATGTTATTCCTTATCCCCTGACGGCGCCAGATGTCAAACCGGAGACCATAAAGCGCATATCCTACCCCCCTCTAAATCTCCCCCCATTGCAATGGGGGGAGACTTTTCACATCGTCTTATTGTCAACTTGCGCAATTCCACCTTCAAGTGTTTCGGATAGGCAGCCAGAGGCAGGATTGAAATCTACCCCCGCACAGCGCCAGATGTCAAACCGGATACCATAAATCGCTGCATCAGATAGTAGACCACGATGACCGGCAGCGTAATCAACGTGAGTATTGCGAACATGGGACCGGGCCGCATCATGAATTGCCCGCTGTAGACCAGCGGCACCAGCGTCAAGGGTTTGACCTGATTGGTATTCATGGTTACCAGCGCCAGGATGAACTCGTTCCAGGACGTCATGAACTGCCAGATGATGACGACGGCGATGGCGGGCCAACTCACCGGCATCATGACGCGCCAATAGATGCCGAAGGGCGTACAACCGTCGAGGATCGCCGCTTCTTCGATTTCTTTCAGGAAGCCGGCGAAAAAGCTGCGCAAAATGACGATGGCGAAGGGCACGCCCAAGGCCGTATAAGGCAAGATAAGCCCGAGATAATTGTCATTGAGTCCCAAGGCCTTGTTGATCTGGAAGATCGGCACGACCAGCGTGGGAATCGGCAACATCAAGGTCATGATCAGCAGATAGAACCAGATATCGCGCGCGAAAAACTTCAAGCGCGCCAGCGCGAATGCCGCCAGCGAACTGATGGCCACCACCAGAATAACCGAGGGTATGGTCACCGCCATGCTATTGATGAAATGCTGCACGATCTCGGCGTCTTCAAAGACGGTCACGTAGTTCTGCAAGCTGACGCCGCTGATGAGCATGCCGCCGAAGCGAGGGGCGCGTTGATCGGGCGGCATGAATGAGACCACCAGCATCATGATGATGGGCACAAGCCAGATTAGCGCCAGGACAGTAACAAAAGCGAAGGCCAAAGTCTTGCCCAAGCGACGTGGTGATCGTGGATGCCTGCTCTTCTTCGCTTTCATCAGACTGCTAAACCAACTCTAATTTCCATCTCTAATTTCCATCTCAATTTCCAATCGTGAAGCGCGAACCCAGGACGCGCACCTGGAAGATGCTTGCGCTCAAGGCGATCACCAGCAACACCACCGCCACTGCCGAGGCATAACCCATGCTCTGCAGCGGAAATGCTTTCAGGAAAATATAGGTCGGCAGCATTTCCGTAGCATGGTTGGGCCCGCCCTTGGTCAACATATAGACCAGGGCAAAGGTCTGCAAGGTGCCGATTACGCCGAGCAGGATCAAGGTCAGGTGTACGTGGCGCAGCATGGGCCAGATGATGTATTGAACGCGCTGCCGGACGCTAGCGCCATCGACTTCGGCGGCGCTGAGAACTTCTTCGGGCAAGCCCTGCAAGCCCGCCACATACATCAACATGGAAAAGCCGGTCCATTGCCAGACGTTGACGAATATGGTGGAAAAAATGGCGATTTTGGGATCGGACAAATAGGGCTGGACCAGAAAGCGCGCGCCCGTTTCAAAGCCGATATCGGCCAGCAAGCCGCCGAAGGGCGCGTATATGCGCTGCCAGATAATGCCCAGCACGACCGGTGAAATAATCGCTGGCATGAAGAAGATAATGCGAAAGATGTTTTGAAACGGGATGCCCGAGGTCAAGATGCTCGCCAGGATGAAGCCCAGGAACATCTGCGGAAAGATGGTCAGAAATGTCCAGTAGATGGAATTGCGAATGGCGACGCTGAAGGCGCGGTCATCGGTGAACATCTCGATGTAGTTGCCGATACCGACGTATGCGGCTTCGTTGATGCCATCCCAATCATACAAGCTGGCGCCGAAGATATAGAAAATAGGATAGAGCACAAAGACCACAAACAAGATCATGGCGGGCGCCATGAAAAACAGACCTTGATTGTCGATCAGCCATTTGCGTGACATTGAGGCGAAGTTCAACCCCCCTCTAAATCTCCCCCCATTGCAATGGGGGGAGACTTTCGTCACTTAAGGCGACCTTTCCCCTTGTAGCGAGACCTGGAGATTCCCGACAGAAGCTCCCCCGCTCATTGCGATGGCGCGCGTAGACACTGCGCAACGGGAGGGGGTTGGGGGGAGGGGTTAGACCACCCTACTCCAACTACATATTCGCGTCTTGCACCATCTGCATGCCTTCCGCCGGCGTCATTTCGCCCGCGGCGACGGCAGCCAGCGCGTCTTCCAGCGCTTGCTTGACATCGGGGCTCTTCAATTGACGCGCGTACTGCACGCTCGCCAGCCACTCTTCCGTGAAGAGATCCCAGACAGCTTCCTGATTCTCCGAACCGAAGGAAGCGGGTCGCAAGCCGATATAAGCGGGCAGATCGTTGTAAGTGTTGATCAGCGCCTGCGCGCCAGCCCCGCTGATCCAGTCGGTGATGACCTTGCAAGCCGCATCCGGATTGGCCGAGTCGCGCGTCACGCCCAGCATGACATCAATGCCGCCCAGCAGATCTTCCGGCGCGCCCATGCCTGTGACATCGGGGAACTTGAAGGGCGCGTAACCGGCCAGGTTCTGGTCCAGCGGCGGCGGGTTGGGGTTGGCCGCTTGCTGCTGCCACCAGGCGCCCATCGGGAACATGGCGGCGCGCCCGCCCTGGATCTGCTCGACCGCGGCGGGATAATGCGACATGCCCAAGGCGCCCATCTGGAAGATGCCATCGTCGAACAAGCGCTTCCACCAGGTCATCGCCTCGACGAAGGGTTCGTCGGCGAAGCTGGCCATGCCGTCTTCGGCTTCGTAGATCAAGCCCGGCGCGACATTGTGGATCAACTGCATGTAGACATCACGGCGGATCCAGCCATCGCCGGCGCCGATCATGACCGGGGCGATGCCCTGCGCGTTGAACATATCCGCCAGTTCCTTCAACTCGTCGTAGGTGGTCGGCGGCTCGACACCGGCTTCTTCGAAGATCGGCACGGTGTACCACATATTGATCGTCTGCACGAGCACGGGCAAGCCATAGATATTGTCGTCGCCTTCCGGATTGCCCAGACGCGCCTGCTCGATACCAACCGGGAAGAACTGATCTTCCCAATCTTCACCCCAGGTGGCGACGGCGCAATCCTGCAGCGGCATCAGATGGTCGCGATACTGCTGCGTCAATGCGCCCGGTTCCAGGCCGATCAAATCGGGCAGGCTCCCGCCGGCGGCCATCGTCTGCAGGTCGACCAGGTATTCAGGATAGTTGGTGATATCGGGCTCGATTGTGATGCCCGGGTTCTCGGCGTTGAAGGCTTCGATCATGGCTTCGGTAGTGGCGATCACCGGGCTCCAGGAACGGAAGCGGACCACGACATCGTCTTGGGCGATTGCCGGCAAGCTCACTGCCAGGATGAGCAGGACCATCAGGGCGAGCATAAACTTCTTGTACATCTCATTTCTCCTTATCAAGCGTCTCTTGCATATTCAAAGCGGTTGATTGCGGATGTTTCGTCAATCGTCCTCCTTTCCGATTTCAAACATTTTGCTTCCAGATTGTCTAGCCAACCAACCTGTCGCTGAACTCCGGCGGTATCAGATGCGGCTGGCCGTGCTGCAACGCCATGTGATAAAGCTGCGCCGAGATCTCAACCATAACCGTACAGTGGATGGCCTTGCTCAGGGAATCGCCCAGCGCCAGCATGCCGTGATTCGCCCAGACAACCGCCCGCTTGTCGCCCATAACTTCCAACATGTCATAACCGAACTGACGCGAGCCGCTAGGCGCAAAGGGCATGACCGGCACCTCGCCGCCGACATCAATCAGCGTATTGACGTGCAGAGGCGCGATGGGCATATGCAAGACGCCGAAGACGTTGGTATAGATTGGCTCGGCATGCACGATGCCCAGCGCTTCCGGCCGCCGCTCGTAGACCGCCAGATGCACCGGCGATTCATGCGATGGCTCGCGGAACCCCTCGATTACAGCGCCATCGAGGTCAAGAACAAGGACGTCGTCAACCGTCAGTTGATCATAAGGATAGTCGTGCGGCGTGATGAGGATATGTCCGCTCTGTGGATCGCGCAGGCTGAGGTTGCCTTGCGTTAAGGGCACCAGTCCGATACTCGCCACCAGCGCTGCGCCGGCGATCAATTCTTCCTTCAGCGATACCAGCGCGTCCGCGCCATAGACGGCTTTTGCCATAGTTGCCCCTTGAACAATGATTGTCGACAATGGTTCATTTGGATTTTCCGAAATTGTACTGTTGCCGACCATGCTTGTCAAAAAATGCTGTCAACCGGAGAGGTTGCGCCGCTTATAAACTTGGCATGGGAGCAAGATTATCGATTGCGCAAATAGGGATCCATCGCGTCCCGCAAGCCGTCGCCCAGCAGATTGATACTCATGACGGTGAGGAATATCGCCGTGCCCGGCACGAGAGAAATCCAGGGCGCCGTCTGAATATAACGATTGCCGACGGCGACCATACTGCCCCAACTGGGATTGGGCGGCTGTATGCCGAGTCCCAGAAAGCTCAAGGTCGCTTCGGCCAGGATAATGCCGCCGATATCCAGCGAAATGGTCACGATTATCGCGGCGGCGATATTGGGCAAGATGTGAATCATCATAATCCGCCAATTGGATGATCCCAGCGCGCGGGCGGCGAGCACGTAGTCTTCCTCGCTGACGGACAGGGTCAATCCCCGCGTCAGGCGCGCCAGCGGCGCCACGCCAACGATGCCGATGGCTATGAGCGCGTTTACCAGACTGGGACCCAAAATGCCGGCGATGGCGATGATGAGTATAATCCGCGGAAAAGCCAGCAACGCGTCCAAAACGCGCATGATGATGTCATCCGTCCAACCCTTGAGCAAGCCGGAAATCAAGCCCAGCGGGACGCCGATGCTGATCGAAATCGACAAGGGAATCAGGGCCGCCATCAGCGAGACGCGCGCGCCGAAAAGGATTCGCGATAACACGTCGCGCCCAATATCATCCGTTCCCAAAGGGTGATCGGCGCTGGGCGCTTGACGCGCGGCGGAAAAATCCGGCTTGATTGGATCGTAGGGGCTGATAAACGGCGCGAACAAGGCGCCCAGAATGACAAGTATTAGTAGAGCAAAAGCAAAACGCGGCAGGGGACGGGCAAACAAGCGTCTGGAAAACAAGAAGAAAGCCCGCTGCGTCGGTTCGCTGGCCTTCGACCAGGATACAGATTCCTCATCGAATTCGCCCTTGCGCGGGCTATCGACGGCTTGCACTTTAGGCTCCATCACGAACCATATCGAATGCGCGGATCGATTGAGGCGTAAGTTAAGTCGACAAGCAGATTGATGCTCATAAACGCCACGGTGATTAACAATACCGATCCCTGAACGACCGGGAAATCACGTCCAAAAATGGCATCCAAGAGTAACTTGCCCATACCCGGAAAGGAGAAGATGATTTCAATCACGATCGTGCCGCCCAGGATACGGCCGATCTGCAGGCCCACGGTTGTGACAACCGGTATCAATGCGTTTTTCAAGGCATGGACAAAGACGATCCGCCGTTGCCCCAGCCCTTTGCTTCTGGCGGTACGCACATAATCTTCATTCAATACTTCGAGCATGCTCGAGCGGGTCAAGCGCATGGTCACCGCCATCAGCGCCGTACTCAATGTTATAACCGGCAGAATCATGCGCTCGACATGTCTGACAGGATCATCGGACATGCGGACAAATCCGCCGGCCGGCAACCATTTCAGGTGTACCGCAAAGACAACGATGAGCAGCAATGCCACCCAAAAGTTCGGCGCTGATACACCCATCAATGCCACGATATTGCCCAGGAAGTCGCCGATGCCCCCGGGCCGGACCGCTGTATAAATGCCGATGGGAATGGCGACGGTCGACGCTAGAAAGACGCTCAATAGCGCGAGCTCCAGCGTGACCGGAAAACGCGCCGCCAGCAAATCTAGGACCGGGCGACGCTGGTGAATCGAGCGCCCTAGATCGCCGCGCAAGACATCAAACAGCCAATCGGCATATTGCACGTAAATGGGACGGTCCAGTCCCAGTTTCCGCCGCAGTTGATCCATTTCTTCATCGGTCATCTGCGCGACTTCGTCGATGGGAACGAGCATCAAAACGGGATCGCCCGGACTGAGAAAGAGCAAAATGAATACCAGGAAGGTGACAATAAGCAGGGTTGGCGCCATCAAAAGGATGCGCCTGATCAGATAGCGACCCATGTCCGCGCTCCGGGCGATATGTGAGGAATAGCGGGGTTGCGCCTGGGCGCAACCCCATTCGTTCAGTTGTGATTAGCCGCCGACTACGGTGAAGTTTGTCCAGTCGAGCAAGCCGTAGCCGTTCAGGGCGAAATCTTCGATGATGTCTCCGCGATAGACGTAGGGAATCTGGGGATATAGATAAGGCACGGAGATCGTGTCGCGCCAGGCGACTTCGTTCATCTCCCGGACATGGGCGACGCGTTCGGCGCTGTCAAAGATCCCCGGCAGTGCCGCCACCAGCGCTTCGTATTCGTCCATGCAATAGCCGACGATCTTTATATTGGCGCCGCAGCCAGCGAATCGGCCCAGGTAGGCTTCTGGCGCGCTCAGCGCAGCAAGGATTTGGACAAAGCCGGCTTCGGCAATATCGGTATCCTCGCGCAAGGCGGCAATATGCCGCGCGCGCTCATTGGCCTGAATGACCAGACCAATCCCGACCTCCGCAAGACTGGCCTGCATGATCTCCAAGACCTGAATGCGAAATGGTTGGGCAACAACCGATACCTCAAATTCAAAGCCGTCCGGGTTTCCTGCCGCCGCCAACTCGGCGCGAGCGGCATCAAGATCGCGCGCGATGCGGGGAGGAGATTCCTCGCTGAAGGCGAAGGAATTCGGCGGTGTAATGCCACGCGCCGGCTGCGCCAAACCGCCATATACCAGGGCGATGACCGGTTCGACATCAATCGCGTACATGACCGCGCGCCGATTATGGATATTGTCGAAGGGCGGACGGTGCTGGTTTAGCGCCAGGACATTGACGCCGCGGGCAACCGCCCCGGAGACGGTTCCGGGTACGGCTTCCAACAGGGGAAGCTCCGGCGCCGATATCGAGAACATAGCATGGACATCACCACTCTGATAATTCAATGTAGCAGCCGATGCATCGAGGATGACTCTAAAAGCGACTCGATCCGCGTTGCCGCTGCTTTCACCCCAATAAGCTTCGTTGCGCTCCAGGACCAACTCGACGCCCGGCTCCCAACTGGCCAATTTGAAGGCCCCGGTTCCCGACGGATTGAAGGCGTACTCGTCCGCCCCCAAAGCCTCAAAGGCCGCCCGCGACATGATCAGCGCTCGCGAGTCGCTGCCGGCCGCAAGCGCGGGCAGAATGTTGGCGTCAGGCGCCGACATCGTGATCTGGACCGTAAGAGCATCGAGTGCTTCAACCGAGGCGATCCGGCCATAGTCCGGCAGCGCGCCATCGCCGAATTCCGGATCACGGGCACTGTTGATATTCCAGACGACCGTATCGGCGTCTAATGGCGAGCCATCATGGAAGGCGACGCCTTCCCGCAAGTTGAGCGTGATGGTCAGCCTGTCCTCCGACATGGTCCAATCACTGGCCAGCGCCGGATTGATCGAGCCATCGGTTCCCAGGCGCAGCAGGGGCTCGTAGATGGCGTAGGCGACCTGCTTATGCGCCAGCGACGGGCTGCGCACGCCCATATCAAGCGTCACGACAGTTTCGCTAACGCCGATGACAAATTCGTTCATAGCGTCCTGCGCGCCGGCCGGGATCGCCAGAAGCAATACTAAAGTCAGAAGCGCCAATATGCTAATTCTTGATTTATTGCGATTACGCATTTTATTTCTCCTTGAAAAGAACTCGGGCTAACTCATCGAGATACGCGGAATAACTGTTACGTTGTAAGTCCCCTTTCCTCCAGGCGCAACACGCCCTTTTGCGTTGCAGTCAACCGCGCCAGGTCACTTTCCCTTGCTAATGATATACGTTTTGTACCCCTAATCGCAAAAATAATGGTTGAGGCGATCTCGCAAGGCAGCAACTTGATCAGGGCATTCATCCGCTATGTTATGGATTTCTCCCGGATCATTCAGCAAATCATATAACTCCGGCATGTCATTGAAATTGTCAACGAACTTGTGGGCGCGCGTTCGCAGGCAGCGAAAATTCGTCAAAGCTGAAATGATGTCCTGCCGGTGCGCGTCTTGCCCGCCAAGCAAAATCTGATCAAAGGAGCGAGCGTCCATATTCGGCGCGGGCGCCACATCAGCCAGCGCGCAGATGGTCGGATTGAGATCAAACATATCGACCAGCGCGTCGGATACCCCGCCGCGCTCGATGCCGGGACCGGAAACGATCAGTGGAATATGGATCGACGGCTCGTAAGGCAGTTGCTTTTGGAACAAACCGTGATCGCCCAGCATTTCGCCATGATCGCTGGTGAAAATGATGTACGTATTGTCCAGCACGTCACGCGCTTCAAGCGCGTCGAGCAGTGTGCCAACTTGATCATCAATCAGCTTGATCAGCGCGCAGTACTGGCGGCGAATACAGGCGAGTTCCTCGGTGCTGAAATCCTTCTGGCGATTGAGTACCCACTGCGGTTTCCCGTCCCGATTCTTCGGGATGGCGCCCGGCATGGCGGCATCACGAAACTGTTCGGCATATTCCGTCGGCGGGTCAAAGGGATCGTGTGGTCCGACGAAGCTGACAAAGAGATGCCAGGGGAAATCATCGGGGATCGTTTCAATCCACTGCGCTGCCTGCCGCCCGATATAACAGTCTTCAAAATCCTCTGTGGGCAATACCGAATCGTGAGAAGCGCCTAGCACCCAGCCCTGCCGGGCGCGCGCCTGGTAGTCATTCCAGAATGTTTCAAGGCGCCCCTTTTCGCGCAAGTAGTGCGTGTAGGGACCATGTGGCGCTGTCGGCTCTCCTTGCGCCGCGTGCATCTTGCCTTCGCATTCTTCCGGATGGGTGAAGCCCCAGCGATAGACCTGCGGACGGTCGCCGTATCGTCCATTGTATGTGTCGGGCTTTGCCAGATCGAGCTTGCCGACGCAGCCGACGCGATAGCCGCAGTCGCGCAGGCGCTGATAATAGGTGGGGAGATGCCCCGGCAAATAGCTGCTGTTGTCGAGCGTGCCGATGCGCGCCGGATGCATGCCGGTCGCCAGGCCGATCCGCGCCGGGGCGCAGACGGGCGCATTGGTGAAGGCATTTGTAAAGCGAAGACCCGATGCCGCCAATCGGTCGATATTCGGTGTATCAACGAAATCCGCGCCATAACAGCCCAGGTAATCCCAGCGATGCTGGTCGGTCATAATCAGCAAGATGTTGGGCGCATCTTGAGCCGGCAATGAACTTCTCCTTTTACATTTCTAAGGCATTCTGGCGATGTCGACCTGCCGCGAGTTTAACACAGCGGAAATGGCGGGGGCAAACCTGCCGGAGTACACTCCATAATGAAACAAGCCGCGGCGAACAAAGTGATGAAAGCAGTTGTGATTCTGGCGGGTCAATCGAATATGCTGGGGCATGGACAATTGCAGGACCTGGACGTCGCCCCCATGCCGCGCGCGG
>JAPOWG010000049.1 GCA_026707745.1 Chloroflexota bacterium | reverse complement strand
CGCCAAACCAGGTTACTGTGCGTTCACGCGCGTAACGTACTGCCAGCGACAGCCCCATAATCGACAGCGCCGTGCCCAGCGACATTGTCATCACAGCAGCAATCCCCCAGCTAATAATACCGAGCGCATTCGAGAACATCAGGATCATAATTGCCCCGCTGCACGGGCGTGCGCCAATGGCCAGCACCACGCCCAGACGGGTTTTCCAGTCGCTTTTAGTCAGATCCACCCCTACGCCGTGATGGCAGCAGCCACAGCGTTCATTATGCTGTTGAAGCGGCTTGATGGCGCTAATCGCCATTTTGCGCGGACGCAGGCTGCTGAGCGCCTGATAAATGATAAACGCACCGAAGACGGCAATCAGCACGGCGCTGATTTTCTCGACGTACCAACGGCTGGTGCTGATATCTCCTGACGCGAGGTTCAATCCAACCGCCAGGATAAAGACAAAGACGATCGCGCTGACGCCCTGCATCATGCTACCGATAAACGGTACGACGCGCGCCGCGAGCTGGCTCTCTTTATTGGTGGTGAGATACGTGGTGACGATAAATTTGCCGTGCCCAGGTCCAACGGCATGGAGTACACCATAAAGAAACGCACCGGTTAACAACCATAGCCCACCGCTGTACTGATGATTATTAAGTTGCAGCAGATACATCACCAGATATCGGTGCAGGGTGATCTGGGTGGCGAGGCACCACTGAATAAAAGCATTCCAGTGCGTATGCAGTGCAAAACCTGCCATAAGTAACGCCAGCACGGTGAGCCCGGCGGTTGGGAGACGCCAGTCACGTTGAAGTCGTTGTGTCGTCATGAGGTTGACCCGCGAGAGAAATATTTGCCGCTAGTATAGTGTTCAAATCGCTGGATCACACCGGGATCGTCAATGGATTGTGGATAAGTCTGTGCGTAAAAAGGTATAAGGCGGGGTTTTGCTGGGGAATGCAGCAGTCAGTCATTTTTCTGTCATTTAGCGGTTGCGGCCTGCGGAGAACTCCCTATAATGCGCCTCCATCGACACGGCGGATGTGAATCACTTCACAGACAACCCGGTCGGTTGAAGAGAAAAAATCCTGAAATAACGGGTTGACTCTGAAAGAGGAAAGCGTAATATACGCCACCTCGCGACAGAGCGCTGAAGCGCGTCGCAACTGCTCTTTAACAATTTATCAGACAATCTGTGTGGGCACTCAAAGTGACATGGATTCTTAATGTCCTCGGACACTAAATGAATACCAAGTCTCAACGAGTGAACACGTAATTCATTACGAAGTTTAATTCATTGAGCATCAAACTTTTAAATTGAAGAGTTTGATCATGGCTCAGATTGAACGCTGGCGGCAGGCCTAACACATGCAAGTCGAACGGTAACAGGAAGCAGCTTGCTGCTTCGCTGACGAGTGGCGGACGGGTGAGTAATGTCTGGGAAACTGCCTGATGGAGGGGGATAACTACTGGAAACGGTAGCTAATACCGCATAACGTCGCAAGACCAAAGAGGGGGACCTTCGGGCCTCTTGCCATCGGATGTGCCCAGATGGGATTAGCTAGTAGGTGGGGTAACGGCTCACCTAGGCGACGATCCCTAGCTGGTCTGAGAGGATGACCAGCCACACTGGAACTGAGACACGGTCCAGACTCCTACGGGAGGCAGCAGTGGGGAATATTGCACAATGGGCGCAAGCCTGATGCAGCCATGCCGCGTGTATGAAGAAGGCCTTCGGGTTGTAAAGTACTTTCAGCGGGGAGGAAGGCGATAAGGTTAATAACCTTGTCGATTGACGTTACCCGCAGAAGAAGCACCGGCTAACTCCGTGCCAGCAGCCGCGGTAATACGGAGGGTGCAAGCGTTAATCGGAATTACTGGGCGTAAAGCGCACGCAGGCGGTCTGTCAAGTCGGATGTGAAATCCCCGGGCTCAACCTGGGAACTGCATTCGAAACTGGCAGGCTAGAGTCTTGTAGAGGGGGGTAGAATTCCAGGTGTAGCGGTGAAATGCGTAGAGATCTGGAGGAATACCGGTGGCGAAGGCGGCCCCCTGGACAAAGACTGACGCTCAGGTGCGAAAGCGTGGGGAGCAAACAGGATTAGATACCCTGGTAGTCCACGCCGTAAACGATG
>JAPOWG010000096.1 GCA_026707745.1 Chloroflexota bacterium | reverse complement strand
GCGACTAAATGGTCGCGTTTGTATTTTTTGCCCTCACCCCCCGGCCCCCTCTCCCATAAAGGGAGAGGGGGAGCGCGTTTGGCGGGGATGGGATTCGGTGCGGAACTTTCGCTACAAGCGAGATTTTTTCGCAGTATTTTATTGGAATTACTGAGGGCGCAGAGGGGATCGTTTCGGGCGGGCAGGTTGGTCGCCTCTACGGGTTCAGACACAGGTCTGCAGGGTTCTGGGTCTGGCGGGTTGGTGGGTCGCGTAGGGCGCGTAGACACTGCCCTTCGACACCGACTGTCAACAGCGGTGGGCGAGCCGAGGCTCGCCCCTACGGGTTCGGGCATAGGCCGGCAGGGTTGTGGGTCTGGCGGGTTGGCAGGTCGCGTAGGGCGCGTAGACACAGCCCTTCGACACTGACCGCCGGCACAGAGGGATTTTTTCACCACAAAGACACGAAAAGCACAAAGATTTTGGTTGGTTGGATGGTGGTTGGTCTGGCGGTGTATTTCAGCAGAGTCGGTCACTCGGCCGGGCGGATGAGCAGTTCCTGGCCGGGGATGATATAACTGCCCCTTTCCGGGAGCTCGTTGAGGGCGATGAGTGCGTGCGGGTGAACGCCATAGGCGACGCCTATTGTCCAGACGGTATCGCCCTCGCGGACAACATGCACGATGGAACCGTCAGCTTGCGGCGGCTGCGCGATGACTGGGGGCGCGTAAATCTGCGCCGGTGTCGGCGTCGGTTTGGCGGCGTAAATCGGGGCTGGACCAGAATAGGGGCAGGGAGGGCTGTTCGAGAAGGTATCGACGGTGCCCAGGACATCTCCGTCAAGCACAGTGTCAATCACATAGTGATGCACCTTGCCCTCGGAGGTGGGACCCAAAGAGATGAGAATATCACGGCCGCCGCGCAGGCTGGGGTCTCGGTAATTCCGGTTGCGCATGATCTGCTGCCGGACGGCATCGGTCAGCCCGACGCGCACGGCGGCGCGCCCGGTTCGCGAACAGGCGACGGGTCCCTCGGCCTTCGCTTCAATTTCGCTCTGGCTGACACTGAGGGCGAAGCTCCCCTGGTTGTCCGGCGAGATTTCCCAGATCTCTATCGAAGCTGGCGATTTCTTGACGTGGCAAGCATAACCGATTGCGCCCAGATTCTTGTTCGGGGGCAGATTGGATTGCTCGGGGCGACAACCTCCCCCGCCCCCCGGCTGTGGAACTGGGTGATTGGCCTCCGAATCCGGGCTTTCGCAGCCGAGCAGGGCACCGCCATCGCGAGTCATGAACAGCGGGAGCCATACCGGCGTAGGCGTGTTGGCGCCTTCCTCGGGCGGCGGATCGTCACGCACATTGTCGCCGCACAAGATGATGGATGTCCCGGGGCCAACTGCCGTCAACTCGGCTGGGCCACCGGTGTTGTCGCGAAATATGTTGTCGCGGAAAAGCGCCCGGCCGGCGTTGAAGAGGTTCGTGGCATAATAAACGCTGCCATGTTTGGAACTGGTAGAACGGCGGTTCCGCTCAAAAATTGTATTGTCAGCGTGGAAATAGCCATAATTAAGAATAGGCGTGGAAGAGGCGTCCGTGAGTTCCGAATCGGCCAGGGTCATGGCGCCGCCATAAATTTTCATTCGAATGCCGCTTATTCTGGCTCTGTTGATGGTGAACTCGGCAAAGCCGCCGATTCGAAAGGAGCTGCCGCCCTCGCAGCCAACAATACGGTGGTCATTGGCATTAATGGTGACCTTCACGCCGGTAGCCAGTGTCACTGTGTTTACACATACGCAGTCTTGGGTGAGGGTGTAGACAGCGTCTTCCCCGATGGTGCCGTCCGCGGGCAAGCCGCAATCCAGCGTCGTTAGGGAATGCGGGACTACGGCCTGGCCGCCGTTGCCGATGCTGCCGCTGCAGGGACCGGTGCTGCTGTCGCTCCAGGTCCCGAGGCCACCCCATAAACCGCTGTGGTGCACGTTGTGGGTGAAGCTGCGGACGAAACTGAGGCAGCCCGTGGTCTTCAACCTGCCGCCCTTCTCCACAACGACGACCGAACGCTGATTGTCGCGGAAAACGGCATTGTTGACGGTAACGCGGCCGGTGCTGGTCACATGAAGGCCGCCTTTGACGCTTTCGCTTATGGCCGAACTTTTGACTAAGTTGTTCTCGAAGAGCACATTGGTCAGGCTCGCGGTCCCCTTGACGGTCAGCGAGATGCCGTTGCTTCGGGTAAAGGTGACGTTTTCCATCTCCAGCGTGCCCTCGGTCAAGATACCGGAACCTATGCCCGCACGCTTGTCTTGCCCGTTCGATTGACGGATGAAAGGGCGGAAGAAGAGCGCATTATTGCCGTCGAAGGTGACATTTTTGATGATGACCTTGACATTGGGGCTGGGGGTATTGTCGACGTTTTGAACGGTGTTTTCGCCGTCGTCGTCCACGACGAGGAAATTGAGTCCAGAACCACTACGGCCAGTCCCGCCGAAAATGGTGTGTCCCCCGCCGTTGATGGTGAGCGTGACCGAGGGCGTCTGGGCAGTCTTTATTTCCAGAGAGTCCGTCTGCGTGCAGTCGGAAATGAGCGTATAAGTAACGCTTTCGACGATGATGCCGTTGACGGGCAAGCGGCAAGGGGCGGGAGTCGGGTTGGACTGGGCGAGGGCAGGGGCGGGAAAAGCCAAGAGGATTAGCGTAGAGCATAAGAGAATGAGGCGCAAAAACATGTGCAAGCCTTTTTACCGGTTTTTGAATGATGCACTGTATGGAAGCAGGCGACGTTCGGGGTTCATTGTCAAAACTAATTACCTTACACTAATGATAACAATTGTGAAGTTGCGCGTCAAGGATTTTTGATAAATTGGCGCCGTGAAAATTGCCGAAATCGACCTCTGCCTCGGCCCCTGTTTCAAGCGTTGCTGAAGGGAAGTAGTTCCAAGTAAGTAATGCAAGTTTTGCTATAGTTTCGGCGGCAGCGGGCGACCAGATTGGTCGCCCCTACGGGTTGTCAGGTGGTGGTTGTTCTTTAATTTCAACTAACTTTGACACACTGCCATTCGTCTATTTTTGCGATAGTGGGGAAACCGATATAATTGAGTAGCGTATCGGGTGATGTCTGCCGGGCGCGGAACGATGGCGAGCGAGGATGAAGGATGTCCGAGATCCAGGTGGCGGTATTTGAAATCAAGCGATATATGGTGATTTGGCGGCAACTGGAAGAGCGCGACTTCAGCGGCGTTTTGGCGCGGATCCGCGGACTGGTGCGCTGTTCCGGCATCGGCACAGCCGACAAAGAGAACTACCGCCTCGATGTTTACTTCCTCGCCGACGACAGTCCAGTACCCGACCCGCAGGTGGATGTTGAGAATCGGATGGGCGCCATCTTCATGTCCATCAGCGATATTCATGCTTTCGTCGACATCCTGCGCAACGAAAAGCCGATCTTCGGGCATCTGCGCGGAGACAATCCCCAGTGGACAAGCGTCACAACCACTAATGAACCGGTGGGCACGGGCGACGAAGACCATCGCCGGGCCGACGAATAGCCGTCGAGCTCCTTGAAGAGACCGGAAATGAGCGAGCCGATCCGCGTTCTGCATTTTGCCGATGCGCATATCGGCATGGAAAGCTACGGCAAAATCGATGCCGGGTCCGGCTTGAGCCGCCGGGTCCAGGATTATTTGCGACGCATCGACGAGATGATCGAGCATGCGCGCGAGCGCGAGGTCGATCTGGCGGTCTTCGCCGGCGACGCCTTCCGCAGCCGCAATCCAGACCCGACCCAGCAACGCGCCTTCGCCCAGCGCATCCGGAGGCTCGCGCAATTGGCGCCGACGGTGCTGCTGGTGGGCAATCACGATTTGCCGGTCAATGCGGCCAAGGCATCGACCATGGATATCTACCACACGCTTGATGTGCCCAATATCTGGGTGGCGCTGGAGTATGAGCTTCGACGGATATCGACCAAGCGCGGCGATGTCATCGTGGGCGCCGCGCCTTATCCCGTCCGCGCGCGCCTGCTGGGTGACGGTTCCAGGCGCGGGCTGAGCATCGCCGAACAGGACGCCGAGCTTGAGCGCGTTCTGGGGGAGAAATTGGCCGAGTTGGCGCATCAGGCGGAAGCGCTGGCGGATGAGACGACGCCGCGCCTTTTGACCGGGCACTTCAGCGTGGAGGGCGCGGTCTGGGGCAGCGAACGTCTTGTCATGCTGGGCCGTGACGTGACTGTCGAACTCGCGGCGCTGGCGGATCCACGTTGGGATTATGTCGCGCTCGGGCATATTCACCGCCACCAGAACCTGACAAAGGACCGCAGCGACGCGCCTCCTGTGGTCTATTGCGGGAGCCCCGAACGCATCGACTTCGGCGAAGAAGCGGAGGTCAAAGGCTTCTGCTGGATCGAGCTGGCGCGCGGCAGGACCGACTGGCAATTCATCGAGTCGAAGGCGCGAGCGATGCGAACCCTGCGCGTCGATTGCCGCGACATCGACAGTCCAACGCGGCGGGCGCTTGATACGCTCAAGCAGCACCGGCTAGAGGAAGCGATCGTGCGGCTGGAGCTTCGCTTGACGCCGGAAAGCGAGGCGCTTCTCGACGAGAACGCGATTGTTGAAGCGCTCAAGCGGGCCGGCGTATTTCACATCGCGGGCATCCGCAAAGATATCGAGCGAGGCAGACGAACGCGCCTGGGCCGCAGCCCTGAAGGGCTGAGTCCGCTGGAATTGCTGGAGCGTTATTTCGAGATCAGGGAAGTGGATGCGGCTCGGCGCGAGGCGCTGCTGGAACGGGCGCGAGATATTGTTAAGGTTCGATAACAAAGCGATTAAGAGGCGGCATCTAAATCCAAGTATTGTATGTAGTGTGTTATCCACATGGATTTGATATGTTATTAAATATCATAACACAACATTCGCATTATGTATGGTATATCGGAGTTTCCTTACTAAGATTTTGTGGTCGCATATATGGAATCTTTGCATCTTTCTAGCGTAGACTGATACGAATATTAGGAACTCAGGGAGCGAGACCATGCCCGGTTATGCCAATTGGAAGGACTTGTACGCGCTGGAGTATTTGCAGCTTTTCGAAGAAGGTTATCCCGTCGGCGATTCAATCGCGCCCGACCATTCTGCCTCGTATTTACCGTCGTCGGTACGAGAGGCGACTGACCTATCGTGTCTGACGGAAGCGGACTGGGAGGGTGCCTACAAGCGCCTTTGGGCGCTCCGCGAGCGCGGCATCCGCCCGGACTACCCCTTTGAGGAACCGAACGACTTCGAGTCGATCATCGCTGATGCCGCCGACGTACCCGACTTGCAGCCCTTGAGCGATGAGGAATATGCGGAACGGATCAAAGGCGCCTGGTATGGCCGGATCGGCGGCGTCGTCCTGGGCAAGCCCTTCGAAATGAGACTCGACCGCAAGTTCATCAAGACCTACCTGGAGAGCCTCGACGCCTACCCGCTGAATGACTGGGTGCCCTATCATTCGCCAAAGCTGGACAAGACGCTGCGCTGCAAACCGTCCACGCTGGGCAATATCCAATACGCCGAAGCGGATGATGACATTCACTACACGATTCTGGGTTTGATGTTGATAGAAGAGCGGGGATTCGATTTCAGCAAGCTGGATGTCGCGAACCATCATCTGCGCAACATTCCCTATCACTGGCTATTTTCCTGCACGCGCCAATCGTATTATCACATGGTCAACCTGAGGGACGACCGCCCCGCGGAAGAGCAGATTGATGAATTCCCCACCAAGCTCAATCCCTGGCGCGAAGGCATCAATACCGCCATTCGCGCCGATTTCTGGGGATATATCGCCCCGGCGGATCCGCGGCGGGCGGCGCGAATCGCCTATCGCGAAGTGACGTTGAACGCGGTCAAAAACGGCATTTACAGTTCCATGTTCGTCGCCGGCGCCCTCAGCGCGGCGCTGAGCGCGAATCCGACGGTTGATACGATCCTGGCTGGCGGACTGTCGGTGATTCCGCGGCGTTCCCGTCTGGCGCGGATCGCGCGGGAAGTGAGGGGGTGGTACGAGGAAGACGGGGACTGGGTCCCGGTGTGCGACCGCATCTATGAGAAATACGGACATCTGCCATTCCTGAACGCGCTGCATAATATGGCTTTTGTGATGCTGGCGCTGATCCATGGTGAACTGGACTACAGCAAAACGATCACCACGGCGGTGATGTGCGGCATGGACACCGATTGCACATCCGGCACAGCCGCGAGCATCGTTGGCGCCGCCGTTGGTTACGATGGTCTGGATCAACGCTGGATCGCGCCCTTTAACGATCAGGTCAAGACGGTTGTCGCCGGCTTCGGGCATGGTTCGATTTCGGGGCTGGTGGCGCGGAATATCGAGTTGTGGCACCGGGTGCGGGAGGATGCGGTTCCTTGATACGGTAGGCAAATCTGCTGAGAAATGTAGTAGGGAAGTAGGGGAGAGAAGATTGGTACAAATATTAGAATCTTGTATAATCCGCTCAAAGCGCGACTAAATGGTCGCCCTTTTAACCGTCAACTTACGTATATAGTTATTGGATAAGTTGGATCCAATAACACTGAAAGATATCGCGACCATGCCATTCCCGGAAGCCCCACGGGTGATTTACAAGAAAAACGTGCTTGAGCAAGTGATATGCCAGATCCGCTTTCCTCCGATTTTGCGCATAGATGCAGAGACTCCCTTCGAATTCCAAGAGTGTGTGCGCAAGCAGTTGCCCGACTATAAATTGACATATGACGAGAGTGATGATGTATTGCCACAAAGCCTCAGCAAAAACTTACCTTCCGAAATGCGTGAGTTTTTGTCTCTAAGTGGGACCCGTAGGCACCAGTTTCACTCGAAGGAGAAGACTTGGACAGTCAGTCTAACTAGAGATTTTGTTGCGCTAGAAACTAACCAGTACAAGCGATGGGAAGATTTCCGCGAACGTCTAAAGTTGGTAGTCAAAACTTTATTTCAGATTTATGAACCAGCGTATTTGACCAGGATAGGTTTGCGATATCAGAATGTCATTGATCGCAGAAGGCTTGGATTAGAGGGCGTGGAATGGCGTGACCTATTAGCCGACTTTGTGCTTGGGCAGTTTGCGCGTGATGAGACTTTGAATCTGGTTGTTGAACATCATGGAAGGACTCTCGTAAAGCTCAACGACGACGGCGACTTAGTGCGAATAGAATATGGTCTAGTCATTGATAGCGCAGGGGATACGTCTAATAAGTTGTACCTGCTTGATCACGATTTCTATATAGATAAGGAGACAGAATCGGATGAACGAGATATTGTTTCCCGACTCGACACTTACAACGCGCTCAACAGACGACTTTTCAATTGGGGAATTACCCAAAGACTTCGTGACGCAATGGGACCAACTTAGTAACGTAACGAATGTGGTGGAATACCCGCTTACAAGGCGTGAGCGTGGATTTATCTGCTGGCTCGTGTGTACACAGCTACCGGACCCTGCTCTGGAGGACCTGACCAATAGCATATTGGAATCCATCGAATTCTACAGAAAGCGCTTTGAATTTAGGCAACGTCAGAAGCCCAAGTTTCAGCCCCCTCAAGTTACGGTTGCATTAGGCGAAAGCAGAATACGCCCCCCTATTTATTTGCCAATCGACACTGACTGACTTTGGAGCAATGTCTTGGGCGGTTCTAAGAGCAAGTTCTATCCTTCGCCGCCGGGTGTAGAAAGCGCGCTTAGGCAATGTGAGATTCTGTCAGGGTTAATCCTTCATCAAATCAACCTGGAAAGTCTTTCCATCGACACTATTGTTGGATCCGATAGTGATTCTAATCTTGTCAAAGCAACGCCGATTGTTCATCCTTATGCGATTATCGTTAGCCAAGATTGTGACCTAAGTCAAGACTTTCACTATAGGTTCAAAGGGCGCGGGAAAGCTAGACATGCGCTTTCAAACATTCTATTCTGTGAAGTAGTTGAAGCTGCCGAACTTGTACACGGTGAAGAGCACGGAACTATCTTTGATGAAGGGGCAATAAGGCAAGACTATAAGAAAAACAACGACTTCCGTTTTCACTTTCTTCAAGAAATACCAACAGACTGCGATTCTCTGGGTATGGGATTGCCAGAACTGGGCATGGTATTCAAGCGCTATTTCAGTATACCGGCAGCAGAAGCGTATGAGCAGATAAAGCTTGGACTGGCAAAACGGCGTTCGGTGCTGAAAACTCCATATTTAGAACATTTTACTGACAGGTTTTATCATTACAATAACCGTATTGCGCTGCCCGAGCAATATGAAAGTACTTGAGTGGGCGTTATATTCTGGCATCTTCGCTACACCGGTCTATGCGCTTCTGGATTACATTACAACCCTTCCTGCACGGACTCCACTGGTACTTGAATCAACTTTAGCACGTCCAATGTTTTGGACTCGGCAAGCTGTCTTTTCCGACATGATTTGTTATCGTTGTCGACAATGATTGCCAGCAGCAGGACGGGATTAATCTCATGACCCAGAGCCAAGGTTCTACCCGGCGGCAAGACTTCCACCGCCCCAGCTACCATTTTCTGCCAGCCGCCAACTGGATGAACGACCCCAACGGCGTCATCCAGTGGAAGGGGCGCTATCATCTCTTTTACCAATACAACCCGGATGGCGCCTACCACGCCAATATGCACTGGGGCCATGCCGTCAGCGACGACCTGGCGCATTGGCGGGAACTGCCCATCGCCATCGCGCCCACGCCGGATTCGCCCGATCAAGGCGGCATCTTTTCCGGCTGCATGGTGGATAAGGACGGTACGCCGGTCGCAATTTACACGGGCGTCAACGATGACTATACCGTGCAGACGCAGTGCCTGGCGTTGGGCAACGATGATCTGACCGAGTGGCAAAAGCATCCGCGCAATCCGGTCGTCGGCGAGGTTCCCGCGCATCTGGGCCAAAGTCGCGACTTTCGCGATCCCTTCGTCTGGCGAGAAGGCGGCAGTTGGTACATGACGTTGTCGTCGCATATCGCGGGCGTTGGCGGGGCCGTCTTGCTTTATCGCTCGGCTGACCTGATCGATTGGGAATACTTGCAGCCGCTGTATGTCGGCGATAGGGCGCGCCACGGCCGCAATTTCGAATGCGCCAATTTCTTTCGGCTGGGGGACAAGTGGGTGTTGATCATCTCGGTACAGTGGGATCAAGCGCCGAGCAATACGATCTGCTTGGTCGGAGGGCTGGAAGAGGGGCGCTTTGTTCCCGAGTTCGAGAGCGTTTACGATGCCGGCTACAGCTACGCCTCGCTGATGCACGTGGACGAGAGCGGGCGCCCGCTCATCTATTCCTGGATCCGCGAAGGACGAGGCGCGGATCAACAACGGGCCGCCGGCTGGAGCGGCGTTCAGGCCATTCCGCGGGTCTTGAGCCTTGATTCCCGGAACCGTCTCCTCAGCCAGCCAGTTCCCGAAATAGAAAGGCTGCGCCGAAGGCGCCATCGCTTTGCTCCCGCAGACATCGCCGCAGGGGATCTGCCCGTTCGCGGTTTGGCGCTGGATATCGAAGCCCAATTCGATGTTTCGGCAGCCGGTACTTGCGGCATAGAACTGGCGGTCGCGCCGGATGGCGAGGAAAAAACGGCGATCGTTTATGAGCGAGAGACGGGGACGCTGCGCATTGACCGGCGCTATCGCCGGGAGGACAGCGACGTCGACAGCGCGCCGCAAGGTCTGGCGCATCGCCCCGATGCCGGGGACATGCTTCAACTGCGGATTCTGCTCGACGGATCGGTCCTGGAGATTATCGCGGACGGCCGGTCGCGCGTCACAAGTCGCATCTATCCGTCGAGCGCGGAAAACCAGGGCGTTCGAGTGGTTGCGCCGACTGCGCTGCGGGCGCTTGACATTTGGGAGATGGCGTCAATCTGGTGATAGCGCCAATTTGCGTTTGATGTCCTGGATATGTTCCGTCTCGTGCAGCGCGGTGCCACGCGCCAGGAGATAGACCGTTTCCCGGCGCTGTTTGTTTTTCTCTCGGATGTCCCGCGCCCACTGCTTCTCGCTCAAGGCTTGCAAGACCCCTAGCAAAACCTGGCGGCGAAACCTGAAGTAGTCCAGCAAATCATCGTAGTTAAACTGTTCGTATCGCAGCAATTTGCCCCAATCGCGTTCCGGGTGAATGCGCGGAACGAGGGGCGAGCGCAGCAGCAGCGCGGAGTAGATCGCGTCGGAGGCGCGCGCCTCGCAGTTTAGAATATGCACCAGAACCCGCCGCGGGCTGCGTTCGCCCTCGGCAATTGGCTGTTCCAGTTTCTCCGGCGGCAGAAGCTCGCGCAATTCCGCTAGTTGATCCGGTACGCTCGCGAGCATATCGAGGGCGCTGGCGATGTTCTCTGGTGTGGCTTCTGTGCTTATCCGCTTCGCCATGATCCTCCATTGATCCCCCATTCAGCGATTCTCTTTTGTCAAATGCGGCAGATCCTTCAGCCGGACCATTTTTGTTTTGCCGTTCGCGCCTTGGACCGGCGTATAGAGTTCTTCCGAATCGCGCAGTCGGTCGATGAAGAGGATGCCGTCGAGATGATCGATCTCGTGATGCAACATGCGTGCGTCCATGCCCTCGACGCGGCGCCTGATTACGCGGCCATCTTCGCCCAGCGCCTTGAATTCGATCCAGATCGGTCGCGGGGTATCCCAGCTATAGATATTGGGGATGCTGAGGCAGCCGTCGAAGCCAGGCTCATCCGCGCCGGCCTCCAGGATCTGCGGGTTGATCAGCGCCAGCATGGGCTGCTCGTCCTCGTCTTCGTTCTGGCCGAACTTGACGACCGTCACGCGCTTGAGGGCGCCGATTTGCGGGGCGGCGATGGCGGCGCCGGGCTGGCTTTCGAGCGTGTCTTTCAAGTCCTGAATCAGTTGTCGGAGCTTCTTGTTCTTGACGTGGGGCACCGGCTTGGATAGCGCGCGCAGCCGCGCCTCGTCCCCCGGGTAATAGACCAGCTTTCTCACCGCCATGTGAGGCCTTGTTTTCCCGCGCTCGGTTGTCTATCAGGGTTACTTTAGCACAATCGGGGCGAGAATCGCAGTTCCGGCAGCCGCTCGGCGGCAACGAAAAGGTCTGTCGCGCTCACGCAAAATCGTAAGCCGTTTCGTCGCATGAGCGACGCGGCTTACGTAAACAGGAGCGCGCCGCTAGCGCGTGGTCGAGCCGTCGTCGAAGATGCCGGTCGGGTGACAGCCGCGCCCGGCCGCCGCCGCCTCAGCCTCCAGCCGCACAAATTCGTCGTAGTGGGCGTCGTTGGGCGGGTAGAGCACCACTTCAGCGTATCCCCCCTCGACCAGGGCACGCTCGACCATGATATCGCCGACATAGACATAGCGCAGCAGGCGATCGAAGGGATCGACCAATCTGTTGCTTGGCACGAGCCGCACTGTCTTGCCGGCGACCAGCTCGGCATTGGCCTGCGTCGACTCGCGGAAACAGGGTTCATCGCGCTCGGGCGTATTGATCTGCACATAACGGATGCGCGCGGTTTTGCCATCTATCAGCACATCAATCGTATCGCCATCAATTACGCGGGTGACTCGCGCGATTTCCTCTTGCGCGGCGTCGCCTCCCACAGGCTCGGAAAGGGAGGCGTCCGCGGCTGACAACTCGGCGACGGCTGTGCCGACCTGCGCGGCGACAGCCGTGTTGACTTGTTCGACCACTTGCTCGCTCACCTGGTCGGCAATATCGTCCGCCATGCGATCGACAACAGCCTGACAGGAGACTAAACAAAACGCGACCAAGAGCAGAAGCAACTGTGCTTTTATCATTACAGTTTTATGTCCACACAATGATGTAGTGAAATCTATTTGTAGCACATTTTTCTTTTTATGTCCCTATGGGGAGATTGAGACGGCTGTTTTGGTCTCCCCTGACCTGTTATAATCCTCTCATTCCTGACGATCCGCCGTCCCAAGGAGTGAAGTTGTGAAAAACCGCGGCAGCAAATTTCTTTCCTTTTATCGACCTTATCTCGGCTTGCTCGCCATTGATCTCTTTTGCGCCTTTGTGTTATCGGCCATCACGCTGGTCCTGCCACTTTGCGTCCGCTTCATCACGGGTACGCTCTTGCCGGGCGGCTCTCCCCAGCCGCTGGCCGATCTGGCTATCATGGGCGGGTTCATGTTGGCGCTGGTGGCGGTCCATGCCTTGTGCAATCTATTCGTTGATTATCAGGGACATATGATGGGCGCCATGATGGAAAGCGACATGCGTCGCGAGTTGTTCGCGCACTATCAGAAGCTGTCTTTCAGCTTCTACGACGAACAACAGACCGGGCAACTCATGTCACGCATCACCAGCGACTTGTTCGCGCTATCCGAACTTTTTCATCATGGACCGGAAGATATCTTTATCGGCATCTTAAAATTCGGTGGCGCTTTTCTCATCACAATGAGCATCAATCCACAACTGAGCTTGATCATCTTCCTGTTCCTGCCGCTGATGCTGCTCTTCGCTTATTACCTCAACCGTAAGATGCACGCCGCCCTGCTGCGCAGCAAACAGCGCATTGCCGAGGTCAACGCCCAGGTTGAGGATAGTCTGGCGGGCATCCGCGTCGTACAGTCCTTCGCCAATGAAGACCGCGAACAAGCCAAATTCGACGAAGCCAATGCGCGCTTTGTAGAGAGCCGCCGCCTGGAATACAAAAGCGAAGCCTTCTTCTACGGCGGGATGAGCGCCTTCACGCAACTCATGACGGTGGTTGTAGTGGTCGTGGGCGCGGTCGGCATCTTGGGGGCATCCCTCGACCTATCCGACTTGATCACCTTCCTGCTCTATGTCGGTATCCTGATCGAGCCAATCCAGCGGCTGACCAATTTCGCCCGCTGGTATCAAGAAGGCAGCACCGGTTTCCGCCGTTTCATGGACCTGATGGAATTGCAGCCGGCCATCGTTGACGCCGACGATGCGCTGGAACTGGGGCAAATCTCGGGAGCGCTGGAACTACAGGATGTCAGCTTCCGCTATCAGTCCGATATCGGCTATGTTCTGAAGAATCTGTCGCTGCGTGTCGGGGTTGGCGAGTTTCTGGCGCTGGTGGGCGTCTCCGGCGTGGGCAAGACGACGCTCAGCGCGCTCATCCCGCGCTTTTACGATGTGGATCTCGGGCGCATCTGCCTGGATGGGGTCGACATCCGCAAGATCAGCTTGTCCTGCCTGCGTCGGAATATCGGCGTGGTGCAGCAAGACGTCTATCTCTTTGCCGCCAGCGTTGCCGAAAACATCCGCTATGGCAGTGGCGCGGCCTCTCAAGTCGAGATCGAGTCCGCGGCCAAAAAAGCCAACGCGCACGATTTCATCATGGCATTGCCGCAGGGCTACCAAACTCATATCGGCCAGCGCGGCATCAAACTATCCGCCGGACAACGGCAACGCTTGAGCATCGCGCGCGTTTTCCTGAAGGATCCGCCGCTGATTATCCTGGACGAAGCGACCAGCGCGCTCGACAACGAAAGCGAACGCGCCGTACGCGAATCGCTCGAACGTCTGGCGCATAACCGAACGACGCTCGTTATCGCCCATCGCCTGTCCACCATTCGCAATGCCGGTCGCATCGTCGTCTTGAAGGACGGTTGCATCAGCGAAGAGGGGACGCATGATGAATTGATCGCCAGGCGCGGCCAATATGCCAGGTTGTATCAGTTGCAATTGGAGCATTAAGGGGAGTAGCGGGAGAGGGGCTCGAACCCTCACGCCCATATGGGCAGGTGCTTTTAAGGCACCCGTGTCTGCCATTCCACCATCCCGCCGGCTTGCGACAAGTATAGCGAGAGCCCGGTCCTTGTCAATGTTGGCGAGCCAGCGGCAGGCGCTAGACGCGGTGGATGTCGTCGTCGTTCTTGCGCTTTCCCTTGCTGACACATGGGCGGTACTTGCCGCCGAAGATCATGAACAGGCCGATGCCGACCAAGATCGAAGGGAAGACCTTCCAAAACGATCCGGCAATATCGCCGATTAAGCCCGGCACGCCAAATATGACCCCGATGCCGATCAACCACCAGGCGCCTCTGGCATCCAGGACGCGTTCGCCCGCGGCCATGGCCCGCGCCAGAATGGACGCCGCCATTACAAACATAATGCCCGGCCACCACCAGCCCGTCAGGAACAAGAGTCCCAGACCGATGAAGAAAACGCCGGTTGCTACCTGTGATGCCTTTTCATCCATTTGATTTCCTCATCAAAAGTTACAATGTTTCGCCTATTCAGTTTACGGGATATAGCGCTTGCGGTTGCAAGACGGGCAATGAAAAGGGACGGGCAACCATAGCGGCAGCTCGACATCGAGCCGATCCTTGAACGCCCTTTGAGTAACCGCCCCATCCTCGGCCTTTCCCGAAGGTCTGTCGCGACGCGACGCATAGCGATGAGGGGAGATTTAGTGGAGATCGAAAATACCCGAACATTTGTTCTTGTCATCGGTCGCATTCTATGATACCCTGTGTGCAACGTGCGCCTTAATAAACCGCCGCAGCCTGTGCCGCGTTCCCATATAATTGGCAAACTGCCTGAATATCCGATTCGTCCAGCGGCAAGCCGGACATAAACCTGCGCTTTATGACCGAAAAAACTTTAGCGTCGGACATTAAACCGACACTAAGCCCGCCCGAATCTTGTCTTCGCCAAGCCCTGACCGCTGCCCGATGCTTCGCCAAGGAGCGATCAGGCTATATTAGAAAGACCGTTAGTGCCGTCTAGCTGTCTGCGCGGAAGGTGACGCGGAAAGATTTCAAGGATTCGCGGCCGCTTTCGGTATAACAGCGCCCGGTGATCAAATCGGCGCGCAGGGGGTCGGAAGCGCCCGGCATATCGATAGAATAACTGATCCCTTCGTCCATCTGGAAATCTGCATAGCCGGTTCCGCGCTCCGGCTTGAGCCCGCTGAGAAAGACGTTTTCCTCATCGCCCCAGCGAACGCGGATTCTTTGTCCCGGGATGCCACGGCCCAGGTAATCGACGATCTTGACTTCAATCACCGCCCGATCGGCGGTATCACAGAAGGTGCTGGCCGGTAAGGGTGAGAAGGTCCGCTGCGGGACTGACGTGGCGACTGCGCGCAAGGTCGCGGTCGCTCTGCTGGCGCGTCTGGATGGTGTCTTGGTGGGGGGCGGCGTCGGCGAAGGCAGAGGCGCTGCCGGGTCGGCCGCCGCTGCTGGTTTGTCAGGGAGGTCTTCGGCTGGCAGCAACGTTTCGGCACAGCCGCTGCGTCCCTGCGCTGTGTACATGCGCGACGCCAAACGCAAGGCCTGTACACCGCTTTCACTGTTTATGTAATCGCTGCTGGCGAGCTCGCAGGCGGCATCAGCCAGCGCTTGCAAGGGATCGCCAAGTGGACGGAGGGCGACCAGTTTTTCCAAAGCCCGGTGCAGGTCGCCACTATGCGCATATTCCAGGGCGATCGCAATCATGTAATGGTTGCGATCTTCTTCCCCCAACTGAAAGGGCTCGGTATTGCGCTCCGGCAGCGGACCCAAGGCCCAACTGACGCCGAGACCCAATACCAACCCGACAACCAGCGCAAAGGAAAAGAGCCAATATGGAAACAGGGATTGCGAACGCTGCTCTTCAGGCTCGCTTTGCGGGGGTGGCGGTCGTGGAGGAATCCTGGCCGGCGGCGGCAATTGGCGTCCCACTAGCGCCCCCCTTCGCGCAGGTCCAGGAAGGGCTCCATCGCCGGCGTCAGCCGTCCCAAGCCCCGCGCCAAAGCCACCAGCAGACGAATGTCGCGTATGTCGCGCGATGAAGAGGCGATCACTCTATCCGCGAGTTGCTGCACGTAGCGGGGAACATCGTCGACCCGCAGGCGGCTCAGGCGATCAAGCGCGCCCGGCAAATCGCCATCAGCGGCATAGCCGGCCGCGATCATAACTGCATAATCGTCGCGGAAGGCTTGCGCCAGTTCGGTCATGTCGCCCCGATAAGTATCCCGCGGGAACTGGAACCAGCCCAGGTACAAGCCGAGCAGCCCGCCGAGGACCAATCCCAGGAGCATGAATTGAACAAAGCGTCGCATGTCGTCTATTTCACTCGTCTATCTGGATGATTATCTTATAACGAAGTATTAGCGAATGACAACAAAAGCACAAATCACGATCTGACTGTCCCAGCAAGCACAACAATCCTAACGTATAATGTCCCGTGGCTGGAACGCGTCCGAATCTCTAGTTGCATAGGAGTTGCGAGTTTTCAGTTTCCATTGATCAAATTGCGAAGACCGAGTGAAAAACTCGCTTTGCTCCGGCGCGCCGCAGGTACTAGATCGGTCTGACTTTCAGAGAAAACATAAGAAAACCATTCGACATTGTTCCAAGGAGTCCTGAGGTGTACAGAAAGATTCTCGCGTCAATTGCAGTGATATTGCTGCTGCAGAGCGTCGCATTGGCACAGACTTACTCGATTCGTATCACCAACAACACCAATCTGAGGGCTTGGTACAGCCTCGATAGCGCGATTGTGGAAACCGCGCCTGCTGGCGCGACTCTCGATGTGATGGGCAGCCACAACCGCTGGCTGCGGATCGATCGTAAGGGCAAGGACGTCTGGATGGCGGATTGGGTCGCTTACACCCGGGTTGAGGACAGCGCTTCGACGACGCAGGCTCAGGCGACCTCCAACATCAACAATTGCTGTTTTGTAGATCGCCAATGCCAGACTGACCAGGATTGGACGGAGGGCTATTGGGCCTTCCAAAATGGCCGGTGCGCCGTACCGGCGCGGATGCAGACGCAAGCGTCGACGCAGCCTGTCAACGCCGATACCGCTACGGTGGACAACTGCTGCTTTATCGGCTGGCAATGCGCCACGGACGATGACTGGCTAAACGGCTTTCAGGCCTATCAGACGAACCAATGCAAGCATCCGGGGATCGCGCTTGAAGGGTCGCCCGGCTTTATCTTGCAGATGGAAAACGCGCTTGACATGCTAAGGGACAGAGCGCCGCACTGGTACGACTATGTTATCCGGGGACTGGACAGGATCAGACAGGCTCCTCCAGAGGTAATAGGTGTACATGTGGGGGGAAGACTATTCGATTTAGATTATTCAGACGATCCACCTCCTGGAGTCAGTTATGACTCTCACACAACCCATGACGCCGCCATGCTGGTGCACGAAGCATGTCACGTACACCGTTATGAAGCTGGTCTGGAACCCGGCGGTCTAGCAGGGGAATCCGCCTGCGTGGAGACAGAAATTCAAGCACTGGAAGTCATCAATCCTAACTCTGGATGGATTCAGTACAGTCGACGGGTACTCGCCAATATCCACAGGCCCGAGTGTCAATGGTGGTGGGGCGAATATAAAACCTGCTATGACTAAGGGCGAATCCGCAGGGCTCTAGCAAAGAGAGAGCGACGCAACCGTATTGTGGACATGCTTGCGGCCCTCTCGTAGAAAGGTCCGCCGGTTTGACATTGTCCGTGGCTTCTCGGCAAGGGCGCGGGCATGATGGAGTTGGCGGTCATCGTCGCACTGACCTTGGGCGGCGTCACCGCTGCAAAGCCGCAATGGTCTGGCAAGCTGGGCAACTGCCATCGGGGCGGATAATCGCGTAGCCGGCTTGCGGATCGTCGCCGTAGTTTTCGAAGTCGATATTCCAGACGATGATCATTTCGACGGGCATCCGCTGGAAGTTGGCGGAAATCTGAATCGCCTGCGCCAGCCATTCTGCCTGCTCCTCAACCGATGTGTTCGCCGCCCAGTTAAAGGCGTCGGGCAGGCGACCATAATCCTCGGGCGAAAGATAGCCCATCTCGGTCATGCACATGGGTATATCAAAGTTGCGGAAGGGGAATGCCACGCGCTGCAACATCAGCGGCAGAAAACGGGTCGGATAATCATCTTTCCGGGGATCGCCACCCTGCCGGCTAGGCGGTACGACGCCCTCATTGTAGTGCGCGCCGATGCAATCGGCAAAGTCGGCGACGCCGGCGTTGGCCATGCCCCAATAATAGCGATCATCGTTCCAGACCGAGGCCAGTCCAAAGGCGCCTTCCGCCCCGGTCGGGGCCAGCGCGCCGGTAATAACCATGGTATCGGGATTGGCGGCTTTGATCTGGGTATAGGCTTTTTCCAGCATGAGCTTGTAACGGCGCGGATCAATCTGTCCGGTAGGCCATTCGCGGTCGAGATTCATCTCGTTCCAGACTTCGATGGCATCGGCGCCCAAGCCGGCGACGCCGCCCAGGAATTCGGCATATTCGTCGAGATAGGCGTCGCCGCCCTCCGCCAGCTCATGTTTGTGGCCGGTGATGCTTAGCAGGACCAGGAATCCCGCTTCGTGCGACCAATTGATGCGGTCTCGCGCTACTGTCAAGTCCGTGCCTTCAAAATAGGGGATCTGCCATTTGACCCAGGTCATACCGGCCGATTTCATGGCGTCCTTGGCGGCGTCGCCAAAGTGCAGGACGTGCCCGCCGACCGGAATCGGCAAGCGGTTTTCCACTTGCGGCGCCGGAATCATTTGCATTTGCGCGCTCTCGTCGGCGGCTGGCATGGCTTCTGCAGTCTCTGTCATGGCGGTATTTTCGATCACTTGTACCGGCACGCTGTTCATCGTTTGCCCATCGTTGTTGATGGCGATCGGCGCCAGCACATAGTAGAAGTTTTCTTGCGCGCTGTTGATGGCATGAAGCCGTACTTGATACAGACCGTCGGGAAAGACGGTTGTGTGCCAGGCGCCAATCGCGCCATCGACGATCGTTGTCAGCGGCGGCAATACGATCGGCGTCCAGAGATCCGTCTCTGGCATTGCCGGATCATATTGCGCTGCTTCAACATAGAAAAACTGCTGATCCGGGACGTTTGCCGTGCCTCGCAGTTCAACCGAGCCGGTGATGATGTTCTGGGCCGGATCCCATTCAAGTCTTAAGTCGGCAGTTTGTGCTGTGCTAACAAATGTGAAAACAAATGCGATAAGCGATTGGCAGATTAAACGTCGCATGCTGACTCCAATTGTCGGGCTGAACTAACGCGCGGATTATAGAGCAGAGGAAAGCAATTGACCAAGTGGGAAGTCGTGATCGCGCGCGATCTTTTGCATTTGTCCCTGCCAGCGTTTACCATCGTAGGACTGGGAGATCAGCGGTGAGGATAGGGCGATGATCAAGACCGGCAGGGCGGCGGAGGTCGAAAATGAGATTTTGGCTCGATACCGGGGGCGAACTCCGAATTCGCAAGCTCAACATGAACTGGCGCGGCGCGTGTTGCCGGGCGGCGATACACGCATTTCCACGAACTATGGTCCATACCCGACCTATATGGCGCAAGGCGAGGGCGCCTGGCTGACCGATTGCGACGGCAATCGCTATCTGGATCTGCTCAATAATTACACCTCACTGATCCACGGCCATGCCCCGCCGGCTATCGTAGAAGACGCGGCGGATCAGTTGACACATGGGACGGTCTTCGGCTCCGCTTCGAGGCCACAGGTCGAATTCGCCAAGCTGTTGATTGAGCGCATCGCCAGTGTGGAGATGCTGCGCTTCACCAATTCGGGCACAGAAGCGACCATGATGATGATGCGCGCCGCCCGCGCTTTCACGGGACGCGATGTGATCGTGAAGATCGACGGCGGCTATCACGGCGCTCATGACCTGGTCAAAGTGAATGTCAGTGCCGAGCCGGACCGCAGCAAGCGGCTGGAAGCGCGCGTCGAAGGGCGCGGGGTGCCAGGCTCGGTGCTGGACACGGTCTTGGTTGTGCCCTTTAACGATCTTGATGCCATGGATAGCACCCTGGCGGAACATCATCGGCGGATCGCCGCCATCATCGTTGAGCCGATGGCCAATTCCGGCGGGATGATCCCGCCCTTGCCCGGATACCTGCCCGGACTGCGCGATTTGGCGGATCAATACGATGTCTTGCTGTTATTTGATGAAGTTGTGACCTTGCGCCTGAGCAGCGGCGGCATGCAAGAGATCTACGGCGTGGCGCCGGATATGACGGCTATGGCCAAGGTCATCGGGGGCGGATTCCCTATCGGGGCCTTTGGGGGCAAAGTAGCGATCATGGAACAGTTCAACCCGGACAGAGCCAGCGAGGTCATACAGCATAGCGGCACCTTCAACGGCAACAATATCACCATGGTCGCAGGCATGGCTGCCATGCAGAGACTGGATCAAGCGGCGATCGATCGTATCAATAGTTTGGGCGACCGACTGCAAGCTGGAATCAACAGCGTCTTCAGGTCGGGGGGCCTTCGCGCTCGCTGCCATGGCTACGGGTCGCTGCAGCAGATCCAATGGACGGACGAAAACCTGATCACCTTGGGTGATGTCCGGCGCGCCAACCAGGACCTCGGCAAGCTACCGCAGCTCTTTCATCTGGAATTGCTCAACCGGGGGATTCATTGCAGCCCCCGGACCATGTTCAATATCTCCACGCCCACGCAAGAAGCCGATATCGAGCAGGCGCTAGCGTCTGTTGAGGCGACCCTACATACCTTGAAGCCTTATGTCAGCGAGACCGCGCCACGCTTGCTCCAGGCGTGAGTTGCACCGTCTAGCGATACTTCAGGATGATACATCGGCGCATTTCATATGGGCTTGAATCTGATCGAAAAACCGCTCTTCGGAGTTGTCTTGCGGCGCATATCCGATGACGCGCCGGGCATTGGCGATGCTCCATATCGCATGTGAATTGGCGCTAATGCCGTAAAAGATCTGAAAGGGCACAGCGAATTGATCGCGAATGTCTTCGGCGTCGATGCTCTTGATAAACAGTTGTGACATATCGCGCTGACTGATGTAAACGGCCAAGGCGCGGCGCATCCGGCGCAGGTCACCCATGTTGATATCGGCCAAATCTGTCTCGCGCGGTCCACCGATACGGATTTGCACGTTCTCCAGCGGACGGCCGCCATGTGTCACGCCGCTGGCATAGACTTGGCCAATCTGCTCGAAGGCGATCTTCGCCCAACCGTACCAGTTGTCGGAGGCGTTCATGTCCGGCGTCACCATCGGGGTCTCGCCATCCAGGGCATATCCCTCGTAGAAATCAGCGGCGTGGTTGGTACTGGCCGCAACCAAACGCCGTACGCGCTCCTCCCAGGCAACCTGGTAAACATTGTAGGTCATTTGCAAGTTTGCCAGTTCGGACGAGAAATAGACGTCATCGCCCTGGTCCCCTACGCGATAATAGGCACAGTGCACCACGGCATCGACGCCTGCGAAGTGATGGCGATAGCTGTCGCGGTCCTTGTTCATCAGATCGGCGTGCAGCGCGCCTGGTACGGGGATGCCGTTAGGGTCGGTGGCGCGGGTATCGAGCAAGGTCAGGTCGTAGCGCTCGCGCAAGGCTGGCAAAAGGACGCCGGCGATGGTGCCGCAGGCGCCGGTGACGACGACTTTTTTCTTGGTCATGATGGGTTTCCCTAATTGAATACTAATTGATGTACTATAACTTGAAGAGGGGCGTTTTGCTTATCAAACAATAGAACAAATGTATGAATCAAGAAAGTTGACATTTACGTATAGCAATTAGTAGAATGTTGCCACAAGTGCAAAGTCTGGAAAGGGTAAGCGTCGATGAAGGACTACGAAAAGGAAATTGCACAAAAGTATCTTCTGCCGGAACGTCCCTTCTTGCACGGCATGGCAAGCGCATTTGACTTGTTTGGTGTGCTGGATGGCGATACGCTTAAGCAGATAAGACGTCGCCACCAAGTAAGAAAGTTGCAATATGACAATGAGCCGCTTCGCTCTATCTGGTTAGAAGTGGGAGATACTTTGCTGCAGGCAATTGATCGCAATGAGAAAGAAACAAGTGGGAGTAGTTCTACTTGAGCAATGAAGACAGTTCCCCGAGCGATTTAGAACCTAAATCCACGTTATCTAGCGACATTTCCATACCTCGCGAACTGATTGATGCTCTCCCCGAGGAAAAGCGTCAAGAGCTTCTGGAGAAATTTGAACAAGACATTGTTCATGTGAGGAGCGAAGAATACTACTCTGGCCCGGATGTGCATCCTGAGTTAGCGGCGCGATGGGAAAGCCTCGTGCCTGGTAGTGCTAAAGCACTATTTGAGCAATCCATCAAGCGCCAAAACCACAACATGGATAGCCAAGACAGAATTCTAACCATCGCTGAGGAACTCAATAGTCACAGGATCGAGTTGGAGACCCAAAGTCAGAAAGACGCTGCAGAGTTGGACCGATCCGTTATTGGAACGATCGCAAGTCGCGAACAAAAAGGTCAGTGGTTTGCATTCATAGCAGTACTCGTCATCACCGTGGGTAGTTTCTACATGGTTCACGCAGGTCACAATGTTGTAGGTATAAGCGTGCTTATCTTTGAGGCAGCAGGTGTAGCTGGTGTCTTTCTTTATCAGGTTCGCGCAAAACGCAACCAACTGCTTCAAGCAGGCGAACATCAAAATCAACTACCATCAGTGCCTGATCAACATGACCACAAACCATGAAAGACATATATACCAGAGCTCTCCCCTAAAATAAGCGGTCGTTTACCGACTTTGTGGTATCTCATACACCCGCGCCTCGCCGTGTTGGAATACCAGCTTCAACGGCAAATCGGGAAGATCGGCGCCGGCAGAAGGCTGGAATACGTAGTCCGCTTCTTGCTCCTCGACAAGCCCCTTGAAGCGGTCCCACTCAAAGTAGGCCACGGCGCGAAAGTCGACCGCGCGCCGCTCGGCAACGACAGGCAGCCATCCCTCGCCATCAGCTGACAGCACAATCGCGTCTTCCGGCGCGTTGTCGCGCAGCCAGAGCATGGCCGAGTAATCGTCGCGCGTCAAGGTCTGCTCCGGCAGGTTCAATAGCGGCCGCAGGGCCGTCACTATCGGCTCAAAGGCGAAACCCAGCGCAAGAAGCAGCAGCGTAGTCGCGGCCATCAGCGGATATGCCAATTGGCGCAAGCGACGCTTCAGGTTTTGGGGCAGGTTTGTTTCCCATAGGCGTAACAAGGCCAAGCCGCCGAACCAACTGAGAGGCAAGATCGTGCCGTGCCGCGCCATGTTCGGCGCGTTGACGAGCGCGCCAATCGGCGGAAAAAGCTTTCCAATGAACCCGACCAGAGAAAGCTCGAGAATCAGCGCGAGCCAGAGCAGCATCAGCAACGAAACCAGCCGCAGGCTTCCAGGGTGGCGCAAGGCGATTGTGATGCCCCAAACCGCCAGCGGAATGATCAAGAGGCCGTTCCCGACCACGATATCTGCCAACAGGCTTAAGTCGGCAGGGTAGGTCGATGTCGAAATGGGGAAGATGAGTGTCAAGTTGTTGTAGAGCCAGGGCGAGATACCGAGCAGTGCCACGAGCGGGAACCCGATTATATATCCCCAGCGCGACTTGCGAGTAAAATCCGCGCCGAAACGCGCCCAACCCAGCAGGCAAAGGAGCGCAAACCCTAGCATCGCGATGATGCTGACTGTAAGGCTGGTATAGACTACAGCGCCAATCATCAAGCCGCCGGCAATCAGATCGGCCAGGTTGAATTCGCGCAGAAAGCGGAGAGCATAAACGAGGAAGGCTTTCAGGAAGAGCAGCGCCAGCAACTCGGCAAAATGCCCGTCAAGGTAGCTGAGGTGAATGCCGCCAGACATGAGGGTTGCAATTGCCAGCGCCCGTCCCAGACGCTTGTCGCGCAACTCCGACCCGAAGTCATAGGCCAGCCAGACCAGAAGAAATACGGATACAGCCGCCAGGCTCAACTGAATCAGCGATATCGGCTGGCTCAATTGTCCGCTGAGATAGGCGGAAAGCGCGTGAAAGCCGGGTGAGACGATCACCTGGTTATGCGAATCGAAGGGCGCCAGCGAGCGAAAAGATTCGCCATGCAATGTTGTCAGGCTGTGGAAGCCGGTGATTTGGCCCTGTGCGCCCAAAGCTGCCGGCAGATGAACCAGGGGGATGATGATCGCAACGGCCACCAGGGCAAAGAAGGCCAGGTCTTGTGGACCGGGCCAGCCCTGATCGCGGTCCGACAATTGTTCACCTCGCGCTTCAGCTCGGGCTTGCGCTGTCGACAATGTGCCACCCAGCACCACGCCGGAAAGCAGGGCGAATAGCAGGTAATCGACCACCAGCGTGTCCCAGGCGAAGGCTTCGGCATAAAACACGGCGCCGCCCAATATCAGCGCCAGGCAGAGCGTCGCTGCCAGCGCGACGCGCGGCTGCGCGCTGCGCCAGGCGGGGGATAGCATCGCGCCCGCGCCCAATAGCACCGCAGCTACTATGAAGACGACGAAGAGGCTCATTTGAAATGGATGCGGCTACCAGATGCGCTGAACTCGGTAAGCGTCGAATGCTGTATCATTTGTGATAATCGGCAGATCTTCGGCAAGCGACTGGGCTATGAGCAGTCGATCAAAGGGGTCTTTATGTATGAAAGGGAGAAGGGCAACGCGCTTCAGATGGGAGATGTTGATGTTTAAGAGGCGGAAGCGATTTGTTTGTAATTCTTCGTCAATAAACACTGGAAAAGGGCGACTCAACTCTAATCCTCTTCTAAGGTTGGCTTTGATTGCAAGTTCCCAGATGCTTGCAAGGCTTAGATGGATGTCACAACCGGGATCTTCCAGGAGTACTTTAGCATCTGCGCTCAACTTCACGTCGTTGTTAACGAACCAAAGGAAAGAAGATGTATCTAACAGATAGTTCATTCCATGTAGGGCTTAAACTCAGGCAAGGGCTCGTAAAACTCGTCAGTGATTTTGATTTTGCCTTTGGCACTGCCGGCTTTCCGCGGTCCTTTCTTAGGCACTATGGTAGCGACAAGTTCATATGCTTGGTTGTCTTCCCCGACAATGAGCACCGTTCCTCCTCCCTTGGCGTGTTCCAGTACCGCGTCAAGATTCTGCTTCGCTTCATCAATGGTAAAGGTCTTCATGGTTGAACTCCCGCGAGCCTTGCGTCAATCAAATTATACATGATCGCCACCGGAACTCAACGAGTCATGCCATTCTGAAACGTGCGCTCGGCTCACCCGCTCCAATAGCGCGGCGGCGCTAATCGAGCCACCATTGATAATCCGGATTGTCGATGTTTTCCAGTACGACGCGAAGTCCAAATGGATCTCGCGTGTTGGGATAAATCAGCGAAAGCGCTTCAAGCTGTATTTCCAGACAAGCCCTTTCGCCTTCCAGATGAGAATATGGTAGTCCGGCGTCAAATTGATGTACATGACAGGCGTCATGCACGATGATTCCAGCCAGCCAGATCGCGGTGCGTTCGCCGGGCCTGTCTACCGTGTGAATAGGCGAAATGTTAAAGGTCCTGCCAGCGACATGAACGCCGGTGTGAATTGAGGCGGGGACCTCTTTGATCTTGTCCAGCCCTCGCAACACATAGTCGTACCAGGCAGGCGCGCGCCGCTTCAGGATATCGAGAGCTTGTTCTATCTTGAGTACAAAGGCTTGGCTTCCCTCTATTGCGAGGCCAGGATGCAGACATTGATTGGACCGGAAAGCGCGGGCTCCCGCTGTCCAGTCGTCGTCCGATTTACAATTCCAGTGAAGGTAACAACAGTTGTCCGCTTGCGATGGTTGGCTGCCGGTTGGCTGCGCCTGGGGCGGTGACTGCGCGGGCGCGGCGCAGTGGCCATTCTGGAATGCCCAATAGCCGTCTGTCCACTCGTGGTCAGTAGCGCATTGCCGATCGACGAAGCAACAGTTGTCGATTTCGCGCGCGGGCTGCGGCTGCGTCGGGGCGCTCGCCTCAAGTCGGGTGAAACTCACCCAATTGGCCATGAAGACTTCACGGCCATCCCGGTTGATGCGCAGCCAGCGATCGACGGCGCCGATGACATCCAGGATCGTGCCCGCCGGCGCGGTTTCGAGGACGCGAGCCTGAAGGCTGGCTGCCGCTCTCAAATTGGTGTTGAAGTTGACGCGGATGGCATAGCCCTGCGCGGACACCAGACTGCAAAGGAGGCACAATGTGGATAGAAAGACTAAGCGTCTGGGTCTCATCGATTCATTTCTCCAATGCAATTTGGAGTTGCGGCGCTAATTCCACCACTGATAATCCGGATTCTCCATATTCTCCCATTTTTCTACGTGAGAGCGTAGAAGTCCGTGGTTGGGAGGAAGGATCCCGCGAAGAAATTTAATCTCCACCTCTACACAGGCCTTTTCTCCTTCCAGTCCGGAATATGCAACACCAGCTTGGTAGCGGTGAACGTGGCAGGCTTCGTGTAAAAGTGAACTGGCCAGAGAGGTGCGTGTCCACTCGGAGTGTCCACCCGCTTCTGTCGTGTAGCCCCTTATATCAACACGAACCCTTCTTTGCCTCGTTGATACTTGCGCTCCGTATTTTGGATGCTCATATGGCACAATCTTATCCAAACCGGCGAGCGTATAGGTGTACCAGCGAGGCGCTTTCTGCTTCAGCAGATCCAGTGCTTCCTCTATGCCGGTGATGAAGGTTGACGATCCTTCGATAGCCACGCCCGGATGATTGCATTGATTGGTGCTATACGCTTGAAAACCACTTCTCCATTGTTCGTCGGTCGTACATTGCCAATTAAGGAAGCAGCAGTTGTCCACGCCAACGGGTGGGCTGGCAGCGACGGGCTGCGTCGATGCCTGTGGTTGGGTTTGCGGTTGTGTCTGCGCAGGCGCGGCGCATTGGCCGTTTTGGAAAGCCCAATAGCCGTCATTCCAGTCCTGATCCGTATTGCATTGCCGATCGACAAAGCAGCAGTTGTCGATCTGGCGCGCGGGCTGCGCTTGCGCCGGGGCGTTCTGCTCGACGCGCGTGTGACTGACCCAACTTGCCATCCAGACTTCGCTGCCGCTGCGGTCAATGTGCAGCCAGCGGTTGAACTCGCCTACGACACTGAGGATCGTGCCCGCCGGCGCGGTTTCTATGATGTGCGCCTGGAGGCTGGGGGAAGCTCTCAAATTGGTGTTGAAGCTGACGCGGATGGAATAGCTCTGTGCCGATGCCATCCCACAAAGAAAGGAAAAGGCTGTAACGATGGCAAAGAGTTTCTGTTTCACTCTGACGCTCCTTTTAAGTACAGGACCTAATCACTCGCAATTGACGAATCATGCGAATAGATGTGCCATAGCGGGGAAAAGGCAAGTTTTTCCTGGCGCTCCAACTTTGATGCGATTGTCTCGCTCACCGCCGATGCTAGTTAGTGGATGTCGTCCCGTAGAGCCACCAGAAGACTTCGCGCGCGGATAGACCGCTTCCAGTTGTCGCGCCCAGATGGATCTCCCATGCGCAGACAGGGCCGCTAGTCGTGCCACCACTGGTTCTTGGTTTTGTGCATGTTTGCCAGCAGCCATTCTTCATGCTGCAATTGATGGCTGCCGGGAGCGAGGATGCGAAGCACTTCAATCTCTTTTGTTGTGCAATCCCTCTCGCCTTGGTAGCCGCCACTGTCCAAGCCGGCTTTATGTCGATGCGCGTGGCAGGCTTCATGCACGATGATGGCTGCGAGATCGAATGTGGGATAGCGATTAGGGTCGACTTTCATCAGGCCGGAGCGCGCCGTCACGCTCGCACTGCGTCCTGGACGTTCCCTGATGACATGAAGCCCACTGATAACAAAGTTATACCACTTGGGCGCTTTGTCCAACAACAGATGCAGCGCTTCCTTTACCTGGCTGCTAAATTCGCCAGAACCGTCGAGTCTGATGCGGCCTTCTATCGAAGGCACATGGCAAAGATTGTATTTGAAGCGCTCGTAGCCCGATACGTAATCTTGCTCGCTATGACATTGCCAGTTCACGAAGCAGCAATTGTCAACATCTTCGGGTATGGGTCCGGTGATGGGCCGAGTTGAGGCTGTGGACGCGACGCTTGAGCATTGATTCTGTTGAAAATCATAGAAACCGCGGACCCAGTCGTCATCGTTATGGCATTGCCTGTCCACCTGGCAGCAGTTGTCAATGTCCGCGGGCGCGGCGATGTTGACAGGCGCGCTGATGGTTACGGGCTGAGTCGATACCTGGGACTGCGATGGCGGGCCGCCGGTGGACAAACATTGGGTGGGATCAGAGAAATAAGCGTCGTGGCCTGCTATCCAGTGCGCTTCGGTGCGACAATCCCAGTGCGTATGACAGCAGTTGTCAATTGCCGAGAGGCATTCGCCGCGTAGCCGTGCTAACCAACCTTCCTCCCATTCCTCTTTAGTCGTACATTGTCTGTCCACCGAGCAGCAATTGTCGTTACTGACCCTTGGCGCGGTGGAGACAACAGGCGGCGTCGATACCTGGGGCTGCGTTTGCGCCGGGGCGGCGCATTGGCCATTCTGGAATGCCCAGTAGCCATCCGTCCATTCCTGGTTGCTATTGCATTGGCGGTCGACAAAGCAGCAGTTGTCGATGTCGCGCACTGGCTGCGGTTGCGTCGGGGCGGTCTCCTCGATGCGCGTGTGACCGACCCAACTTGCCATGAAGACTGTGCTGCCGCTGCGGTCGATGTGCAGCCAGCGATTGGCCGCGCCGACCACACTTAGGATCGTACCCGCTGGCGCGGTATCGACGATGCGCGCCTGGAGGCTGGCCGCGGCTCTCAAATTGGTGTTGTGAGTGACGTGGATGGCATAATTCTGAGCGGAAACTGCACTGTAAGAGAGAAACAAGACTAGCGTTATCAGAAACAGCTTGTTTTTCATTTAAGGTCTCCTATATGTCGAAACTTGCGCGTTTTCGCGCAACAGCGTGATTGAGGAAGTATGACTTACTGGTAACGAAATGGCAAGTATGGCGTGGCGCGTGGGCGTTTCTGCGGGATTGCTCTGGTCGTCGTTCTTGCTAGCCAGCTTCCGGTCTTGCAAAGAGCCACCAGAATACCGTGCGGGGATAGACCGATTCTAATTTTGCCGACCAGATGAATTCCCCCGCTTTTAGATGCAGGCGCAGACTGGCATCGCAATGCTGTACCTTGGGCAAGAGTTCGTCTTTGTCATAATCGAATTCATCCATCGCCAGCAAGATCTCTTGCACAATGGTACGGCGCATGGCTTCCACCGGGTAGGCCGCGGCGCAGTCGCGCGGGCTCTCGCTGCATTCGCGGAAAAACGCGGCCATCAACTTCAAGCGCGCGTTTACTTCTTGCCGCAGCTTCTTTTCATAGTGCAGTCGCCATTCCTGCTGAATGTCAGCATGTTGTTTCATGCTGGCATCCAGCAGCGCTCGCTGCGGGGCATCCAAGGACTCCTGGAGCAGCGAAAGCCGCCGCCGCCGCAAGAGAAACGCGCCTGTGGTCAGCTGCGGTGTGCTGCTCCCGCCGAAGAAGCCGCCGCTCACCGGCATATAGAGGGCATCGCCGAGCATGTACTCGTGGAGCTTGTCACCCATCTGGGCGAATTCTTGCAGGTCGCGGTTGAGCGAGTAGGTTGAAGACACCTGTACCTCTTTGGCTATGACAGTTGACTGCATTTCGACGCCAACTTCGGTCGTCATATCTGCAAGGACTTACGGAAGCCGAAGATATATCAGGAAATTTTGACCCGTCCAGGATAGGCCGCCGAGGCGTTAGGGATGGGAAGCGCTGTTAGACTCCGTTAATCGCCTCCCAGACCTTGCGCGAGGTCAGTGGCATATCCAGATGGCGTACACCATAAGGAGCGAGGGCGTCCATCACCGCGTTGACCACCGCCGGGGTCGAACCAATGGTTGCCGCTTCGCCAATGCCCTTCGCGCCCAGCGGATTCAGCGTGGTTTCCGTCACCGTTTTGTTGATGGTGAAATGCGGAAAGTCGTCGGCGCGGGGCATGGCATAATCCATCATTGTGCCAGTCAAGAGCTGCCCGGATTCGTCGAAGATAACCTCTTCCAGCAGGGCTTGGCCAATGCCTTGCGCCAGACCACCGTGAATCTGCCCTTCCACTAGCAACGGGCTAATGCGCGGTCCGCAATCATCAACCGAATAGAACTCGCGCAGACTGATGATACCGGTATCGCGTTCGATTTCGACGACAGCGATATGTGTGCCAAAAGGATAGATGAAATCGGCCGGTCGAAAGAAATCGGTCGCCTCCAGACCGGTATCGATATCGTCCGGCAAGCGGTCCGAGTAGGCTCGGCTGGCAATATCGGTCAGGCTCAAGCTACGGCTCGGTACACCTTTAACGCGATACTCGCCATCGGCGAACTCGATATCGCTAGGCGATGCTTCCAAAACGTGTGCCGCAATCTTAATCGCTTTGTCTCGCACCCTTTCAGAAGCGCGCAAGATTGAAGAACCGCCGATTGCCAGGCTGCGGCTGCCGAAGGTGCCAACGCCCATCGGCTGAGAGCCGGTGTCGCCATGTCGCACGACGATGTCTTCATAGTTGGCGCCGATTTCGTCCGCGACGATCTGTGCAAACGTCGTTTGCAGACCTTGCCCGTGCGGCGATGTGCCCGTGTATACCGTGACCGTGCCGCTCGGCTCGACGCGCACCTGCCCACTTTCATAGGGACCGAAACCGCACATCTCGACATAAGTTGCCATGCCGATGCCCAGGAGCGTGTCGGAATCCTGGTCTTGTCTTTGCGCCTGTTCCCGGCGCAGGGCAGTGTAGTTGGCGGTTTCCAGCGCTGTATCCAGATTGGCTTCGTAATTGCCGGTGTCGTAGGTAGAGCCGGTTGGCGTCTTGTAGGGGAATTGCTCCGGCTTGATGTAGTTCACCCGCCGGACATCTGCGGAATCCATGCCCAACTTTGCAGCGACCAGTTCGATCATCCGCTCCACGTAGTAGATAGCTTCCGGACGTCCCGCGCCGCGGTAGGCAGCGACGCCGACTGTGTTGGTGAAGACGTTGCTCGCTTTGAAATCCACCTCCTGGATATCATAGTTTCCGGTCGCCATCAGGCCGGTCAAATGCGCGATATCGTAGAAGGGCGGGTAAACACCGAGCTCGGCGATCACATGCAAGCGCAGGCCGAGGATTCTTCCCTCGTCATCAAAGGCGACCGAGGCGTCGGCTATCTGAGACCGTCCCTGTGTTGTGGTCAGGAAATGTTCCACGCGTGTGCCCGCCCATTTGAGCGGCATATTGTGGATTTGGGCCAATTTCGCCACGACGATCTCTTCGGGATAAAGCGCGTTTTTGACGCCGAAGCCACCACCGACATTGGGTGCTATGACACGTATTGAATTCTCCGGCAGTCGCAAGGTTGTCGCCAGCGCAGAGCGCACTCCGTGCGGAATCTGTGTGCTCGACCACAGCGTTATACCGCCCGTAACGGCATCGGGCGCGGCAGCCACCGCCCGCACCTCCATCGGTACGCCCGCCACTCTCTGGCTGGACATGCGCTGGCTAATCACATGAGGCGCATTGGCGAAGACTTCATCAACGCCATCCGTTTTCTTCTCTCCAACATCGGGAATATTGTCGCTCCTGCTTTCGAATATGGGTCCGTTTTCGCCGCTGTAGGCGCCAAGTAGATCCGCGGAGGCGGGCAATTCTTCCCACTCGACCATGACGTCGTCGATTGCATCCTCCGCGACTTCGGCCGTGACCGCGATAACTGCCGCAACCGCCTCGCCAATATGACGGACATGATCGACCGACAAGGCTAGATGGCTGTAATTGGCAAGCGCTTCCTCGCCGCCCGCCATCGGCACGGGTTCGTATTGATCGCGCAGGTCTTCGCCCGTCACGACTGCCACCACAGCTTCACGCGCGGCCGCAGCCGAGCTGTCAATGCCGAGGATCTTGGCATGGGCGTAGGGGCTGCGCACGAAGGCCACATGATGCATGCCCGGCAATTTTAGATCGCCTACATATTTGCCCGTACCGGTGATCAATCCGGGATCTTCCTTGCGCTTGACGCTTGCGCCTACCATCGAGCGTAAAACCATCGTAATAATCTCCTTACTGTTGTTCGATCAATAACTGACCACGGCGTCGCTCAATCAAGATCTTCACCTTCGACAGGATAGCCCTTTTTCATCCAGCCCTTGGTGCCGTCTTCCATGTTGTACAGGTCCTCATAACCCATGCCCGCCAAGAAGAGCGCCGCCTGCGACGAGCGAATACCTGTGTTGCAAACCAAGAAAACCGGGCTCTCCTCGCTGATTTCGTCGATCCGCGCGGGAAACTCGCTCAAGGGGATATTTATCGTGCCGGGGATATGCGCGGCGGCGTATTCTTCTTCCTCGCGCACGTCAATCAACTGGTACTCGGCACTATCCCGATTGCCGAACTGTTCCCGGTATGCTTCGCTGTCGATATCAGTATACATGCCGTCCCCCCGGCCGATGTAGCATCATGCCGGAATTATAGCGAAGTCGATTTCATTTACCAAATATGCGGCTGCGGGATCCACAACTATATTGAATTCGGTAGAAACAGAGATCGGCAAGCAGCTTCCAGCCGGTCGAGGCGACTCGCCAAGATTCTGTGGAAACGCTAGCCCATCCCCGGCCTGTGCCCCTTCGGTCCGCCGCCTCACGGGGAAGTTCAGTGAGCCATTATGATCAAGCATGGCCTTTCGCGTTTATGCGACAGTGACGGGGCTTGGTCGCTAATCGTGATCTACAACAAAGTCCATCAAGTCGCCCTCTACTCAATCGAATGTATCTTGGGTTAAGGATCGCATGGCGAGAACTGTAGAAAGTGTTGCAGCCGAAAAAGATACATTTCCCAACATCAGATCAGATTACAGAAGTCGCCGATCCGCTTTTTGAAGTCACCACTCAATGTTCACAGCTGTTTGAAGTGTTACAGCCATGTGATTACTTGCCTTCCCAATCTTACTTTTTCGCTGATGTAATGTATACTACATATTGTTTGTTATGATATTTCATTAGCTCTATGTGCGAGCTCGATTGTCGACGCATTGCACGGGCGCAGAGGCACCGCCTGATTTGTTCCCTAACGCAGACTCTTTGGTTGGAAGTCAAGACCGAGCTTTGCAGCCAGTCGCGTTGAACCGCTTGTATTCTCCCGATTCCTGGTCACTTGGAAGCGCAGTTATCGGAACAACAGTGTGATCGTGCGCACATCGACTTGGAATGCATTCAATGGCTAAGGATTCGCCACGACTATCCACATGTGTCAACGTCGCGGCTCTGCTGCTTGTTGGTTTGGGCTTATTGGTCGTAGCGATTGGCTTCGGGTTTGATTACCTTTTTCCCGGCTCGAGCGCAGGTTTCAACATTGCTCAGTTCTTGCTGGTTGTTTGCGGTTTGATCTTGTCGTTGGCGTCATTGGCGATGCGCGGGCGAAAGTTACGGCGCCGTGTTTTCCTCATGATAAGAAAGGAGATACTGAAGGTATCGTTCATCATTTTGATCACGCTGGTTATGCTGGAATTCCTGCTCCTTGCCTTGGGTATCGGGACCTACTACCCGACGGAGATTCCGGAAAAATGGCTCGAGCCCGTACCTTGGTATACCTGCGACAACAGCGGCTGCCATTACGTATATGACAAGTTGCCAGACCTCTGCAACGAAGGAAACTATGCAATCAGGGGTTGTATCGTGAATCGACAAGGGCGCCTCGATACAGAGGACTTTGTTGCTGTAGACGACGGCGATGCAAGAATGCGCATATTGATGCTGGGGGATTCGTTCACCGCTGGACACAGCGCCGATATCGGCAAATCCTATGTCGAAATCGTTGAAACTAACTTCCCGGATAGCCTTGTTTGGAACACAGCAATATCGGCAACCGGCACCAATCATGCCTTGGCTTCGTTTGAGACGTATGCGCCAATGCTAAAGCCACATATTTCAGTCCTGGGCTTTGTCATGAACGATTTTGACGATAACGCCGCGCCGATAGATAGTTATCTTGTTGCGAAAAACATAGAAACTAACGGCTTGCTATGGCTCAGGCAATACCGGATTGATCTTTGGGGTAACGTGATCAAGCTGGATCATCAGTCCGATCTCTATTATCGAAAACGCGATGTTGATCCGCCAGCGAACGAATTCGAGCGCCTGGTTGGAATGACTCGCTTGGGAACGCTCGTTCTCCGCATGTCGGATTCACTGGGTGCAGTTTTCTTCGACGACGCGCGATTCAACCGCAAAGTGGAGATTACGCGCGAGTATCTGCAAAAGTTGCGTGACCGCGCTGTCGAACATCGTAGTGCGCTGCTCGTTGTGCTGGTTCCAAAAGCCGAGAATGTCGACAGCAACAGCGAACGATACCGAGTAGCCATTGGATTGATGCGAGAACTTGAGATTGCTTACATAGATCCGATAGATGCGCTTGGCGCTGAAGATTATGCGCCAGACCCGGACAATCACTGGAACAATGCCGGGCATCAGAAGGTGGGCGCAATGGTGAGCGCCTGCCTGGAGGTCTATTTTACAGGTGGAGACTTGTCAGATTGTGAGCATGTTGGCTCACCCTAGCTTGAGAAGGAATCTAGCGACTCGGACTTGGCTATGTTGTCGCAACTGGCAAGATTGTGGCTAAAACGACAATGGGGTTCTCGAACAGCGTAACTTATGGGCCCAATCCTTTAAAGTGACGTATGTCGGCAGTTATCTCAATGCTCAAATGTGTTGTCGATATCGCTAAGCGCCCGAATCTGCCGCCTTTGATATTGGGACTTTTGCTGTAAACTGTGCGGAGTGAAGCGCAAGGCAGACGATAATAAGCCGTGTTAAGTCAGAAAACGGGCATTAAACAGGGGCAAATCAGCAGCTTGCAGCTTATGAAACATGGCTAATAATCAAGTTGCGGACCGAGTTGAATTCTCGTGGCGCGCCGCTATTGTACGAGCGGCATTTAGCTTGTTGGCTGGGATAGGGATCGTGTTGGCAATTGTCGGCATCGGGCTCGATTTTTTCTTTCCCTACACCAGTCCAGGTTTCAATCTGCCGCAGCTCATCTTAGTGCTTGCCGGGTTAAGCTTATCTTTAGTCGCGTTAGCCATGCGTCGTGAAGATTGGCGGCGGCGGATTTTACGGAAGACCGCCAGACATTGGGCGGCGGTAATGCTTATCACGTTTGTCACGCTTGTTGTCCTCGAGTTTGTCCTCGTTGCCACGGGCCTGGGAACCTATTACCCGACAGAGATTCCGCAACACTGGATAGAACCTGTACCTTGGTGGCGCTGCGACGAAGCTGGCTGTCGCTACGTTTACGATGAGTTGCTTAAGGCTTGCGATGCCGGCGTATTCTCTGGACGCCGCTGCGTTGTCAATCGCCAGGGATACCAGGATTCGGGAGACTTTGTCGCCGTAGACGACGGGGATGATAGCATGCGGATATTGATGCTGGGGGATTCGTTCACCGCCGGTTATAGCGCCGATATCGGCAAGTCCTATGTCGAAACCATTGAAGCAAAGTCGCCGGATAGCGTCGTCTGGAACACAGCCATCGGCGGTACTGGGACCAATCATGCCGTGGCATCTTTTGAATCTCTTGCGCCACTGCTTCGACCTCAAATCGCGATACTTGGCTTTTACATGAATGATTTCGACGACAATGTCACGCCAATCGATAGCTACCTGGAGGCTGTGAACCTGGAGACGAACGGTATCCTTATGATTAAGCAGTACCGGGTTGATGTCTGGGGCAATGTTATCAAGCTGGATCTCCAGTCTGATTTTTATTATCGCCATCACGACGTGGATCCGCCGGCAAGCGAGGTGAAGCGCATCGTCGGAATGACGCGCTTGGGATCGCTTGTTTTGCGCATGATGGATGCATTAGGCGCCGCCATCTTGAAGGATGCGCGCTTTGAGCGAAAAGCGAATCTTACCCGCGACTACCTGCGCCAGTTGCGTGCCGCCGCCGCAGAGCAGGGCGCCGCCTTGCTCGTGATGTTGGTTCCCCACGAGGATAACCTGGACAATGTGAGCGAGCGCTATCAGACTGCCATTCAACTGATGCGAGAACTGCGGATAGCATACCTCGATCCGATTGATTCACTTGACGCGAGCGATTACGCCGCGGACACAGATTTTCATTGGAACAACGCTGGACATCAGAAGATCGGCGCGCTGCTGAGCGCCTGCCTGGAAAGTTTCTTTGCGAGCGGGGACTTTGCCGAATGCGAGCACGTCGAGACGCCGTAGCGGGGGATTAGAACAGGCAATGAAACATCTCATGAGTCGGATCGAGAAGTAGACAACTGTCCGCCATACACCGGGGAAACCTTTTAGCGATAAGGCAAGCTGCCCCAACGCTGTCTTTTCTCCGTTTGCTAATCTTGCCCCCGAAACCGGCTAACCGTTCGGCGCAATCCCTCGTCGACTCCGACGAGGAGCTCATAAGCCAGCAGGTCGCCCGCTTTACTGATATCGGCGCGCGAGTGCAAAATATCTCCGGGCCGTTAAAACAGGATGCTTCATAATGGGTTGAGTTCGTAAAGAGAGAAAAGGATCAACTGTGCCAGCCAAATCATCACGATCAACCGCGCTCATAAAGGCCGCATGCGCTCTATTTGCAGGCTTGGGGCTCGCAATCGTAGTTTTTGGCATTGCGCTTGACTTTCTCCTTCCCTACGCTGAACCTGGTTTCAGCTTGTCTCAACTCATGCTCGTTCTTGCCGGGCTGGCGCTATCGTTGTTCTCGCTTGCAATGTTTCGCGCAAATGTACGTCGGCGCTTGTTCCATGTCATAAAACAGAATTTGCTGAAAGTTTTTCTTATCACGCTTTTCACACTTGTCGTTCTCGAATTCGTTCTTGTCGCTTTGGGTATCGGGACATACTACCCGGCGGAGATTCCAAAGAAATGGATTGAGCCTGTCCCTTGGTGGCGCTGCGACGAGGATGGCTGTCGCTTTGTTCATGATGAAGTGGTCAAAGCCTGCGACAGACGTGAGTTTTCCGAGTTCGCCGGGCGACGCTGCCTTGTCAATAGACAAGGATATCAAGACTCCGGTGACTTCGTTGTGCTTGAGGGCAGCGATGAAAGAAAGCGAATTTTGATCTTGGGAGATTCGTTTACCGCTGGCTATAGTGCCGATATCGGTAAATCCTATGTCGAAACCATTGAAGCGAGTTATTCTGACAGCGACGTCTGGAACACTGGCATGGGCGGCACAGGGACCAATCAGGCATTGGCGTCGTTCCGCGCGCATGCCCCGTCGCTCCGACCGCAAATCACCGTACTTGGCTTTGTAATGAACGACTATGACGACAATCTTACGCCTATCGACAATTACGTCGTAATTCGGAATTTGGAGACAAACGCGCATATTATGATTAGGCAATACTGGGTAGACGTCTGGGGTAATGTGATAAAGCTGGACCTTCAGTCCGTTCTATATTATCGCGGGCTGGACGTTGATCCGCCAGCGAACGAAATAAAGCGCCTTTTCGGGTTGACGCGTTTTGGGGGGCTCGTGCTCCGCTTCGGGGATGCGCTGGGCGCTATCATCACCGAGGACGCGCGCTTTAACCGAAAAGTATCAATCACGCGCGATTTTCTGAGCAAATTGCGCGACGAATCGGCTGAGTTCGGTTCCGAGCTGCTCGTTCTGTTGATCCCGAGCATGGAAGATATGGAAACAGTGAGCGCGCGCTACCTAACTGCCGTGGAACTGATGCGGGAACTCAAAATACCTTATATCAATCCGATTGGCGAACTTGTCTTAGACGATTATGTCCCAGAATTTGACGCGCACTGGAACAACGCCGGCCATCAGAAAATCGGCGCGCTACTGAGCGCCTGTCTTGATTCATTTTTCGCCAGCGGGAATTTCGCCGAATGCGAGTATAGCGAGACGCCGTGATGCAAGCGGCGATCCGCCTACCTTGTGCCGGAACGCCTGTATTGCTCCCGGAACCACTCAACCGTTCGGCGCAGCCCCTCGTCGAATCCGACGAGGGGCTCATAAGCCAACAGGGCGCCCGCTTTACTGATATCGGCGCGCGAGTGGCTGATATCACCGGGCCGTTCCGGTACATAGGCGGGGGGCAATTCGGTAGCTAATTGGGCGTTCAGCTTGTCGACCAGATCATTGATAAGTACCCGCCCGCCGCTTGCCAGATTGATGACTTCGCCCCCCACATCAATTGCCGCGCACGCCAGTAGAACCCCGTGCACGACATTGTCGATGTAAGTGAAATCCCGGCTCTGTGTCCCGTCCCCATATACCGGTGGTCGTTCGCCATTCAGCATCAGCTTGATGAACTTGGGGATGGCCGCCGCGTAAGTGGAATCAGGGTTTTGACGAGGACCAAAGACATTGAAGAATCTCAGAGAAACCGTTTCCAAGCCGTAACTGTGATAAAAGGCCTTTGCATATAATTCGCCGGTTAGTTTGGCGGCCCCGTAGGGAGAGATCGGCGCTGGGGACATCCTCTCGTTTTTTGACACGCCCGGTTGATCGCCGTATGCGGACGAGGAAGCGGCATAGACCACACGCTTGACATTTGCGTCTCGGGCGGCGATCAGGACCTTGAGCGTTCCGTCGACGCAGTGCGCGTTCGTTTCCAGCGGATCGGCGACGCTGCGCGGTACCGATGGTAATGCCGCTTGGTGGATCACATAGTCTACACCACGGAACAGTTTGTTCAGCGCATCAAGGTCTGTGATGCTGCCGATGGTGATCGATAAGTCGCCGCCCAGGGACTTCAAATAGTCGAGGTGCGCCTGCTTGCCGGTCAACAAGTTGTCGACGACGCGTACCCCTTGGCCATCGCGCAACAGGCGCTCGGCAATATGCGAGCCGATGAAACCGGCGGCGCCGGTCACAACATAGCAATTGGGCATGCGCTACCTCCGTCGGGCACTGCAGCCAACATAACTGTCAGTTTTCATTTGCGCAAGCTTAACTGCGCGTAAGCTGGAATTCCATTCCTGACCCTGATACACTGAGAACCGGCAATGCACATCAGTAACGGATCCATCATGGCCTTCCTGTCACCGCATAAGAACAAAGCCGCTGAACTCGATCTGATCCTGGCGCGCTGGGAAAACCGCTACGAGTTGAGGCTCCTTTCAAAGACGGTGCCTCGCTCTTTGATCGTAGCGGCTATTGTCAGTCTCGTGTTTGGCGTTGCTGGTTATCTGTACTTTCGCTTGCGCGCCGAACAACTCGCAGTGCTTTCCGCCGCGCTTTTTGCTGGCAGTTTTCTTCTGAACCTGGTCAAAACGGCGATTTTCCCCCGCAGTCCACAGGAACGCGCGCGCTATTTCGATATCGAATTTGGTTTGCAAGAACGCATATCCACAGCTATGGAGTTGATGTCCGGTCGCTTAAGAACTCACCCGGAGATTGAATCGAGACAAATTGCGGATGCCCTGGTCCATGCCCGGCAAATCAACGCGCGAGACTCGATTCCGCTGGACTTTCGACCACGCGAGTTGGCTCTAATGTGCTTATTGTTTCTGGCGGTGTTCTTGGTGATTGCACTGCCTCTATTCACCGGGCAGTATCCGGTCGTCGCAGCGCCTTCAGTCACTTTAGAGGAGCCGGTTGAAGAAGTACGCGAGATCATCGAGACGATTGCCAAAGATACCGATCTGGGCGATATCGACCGGCGCGAGTTGCTTGATGCGCTTGAAGTTGCTCTTGAACGCCTGGAAGAAGAAGATATCAGTGAAGAAGAGGCCTTCGCCGCAATGAGTCAACTGCAGGCGGAGATCGAAAAGATCGAAAACCAACTTGAAGACACGATTGATCTGGACCAATCCGCGCTGGAAGCGGCGGCCGAAGCCTTGAAAGATTTCTTCCCGGCGTCCGACAACGAATCTGTTGAAAACGAACAGGGGCAGCCATCCTCGGGTCTTGACGATTTGTCAAATGCGCTTGAGGAAATGGCGCAACAGGCGGGGCAAATGAGTTCGGAAGAGACGCAGGCGCTGGCGGAAGCCCTGCAAGAAGCCGCGGCTGAATTGGCAGAGACAAATCCTGAATTGTCGCAGCGCTTGAGTGAGATGGCGGAAGCGCTGGAAGAGGGCGCAAGCGAAGACTTGCAGGAGTACCTCGAACAGGCGCAACAAGAGCTATCGCAAGAGCAGCAGCAGCAGGAGAGAAGCCAAAACGCCCAAAACATGTTGCAGGAACAAGGCGAGCGGGCGCAGGAGGCCGCCGATGGAATCGGACGTCAACAGGCGGAACAACAAGAGATGACCGACCCGCGGCAGGGCCAATCCGAATTGTCTGAATCGGGCCAACAGCAGGCGGGCCAGGAAAGCAGCCAACAGTCGGATTCCGCCCAGCAGCGCGCCAATCAAGGTGAACAGCAGTCGGATCGGAACCGTCCTGGTTCGGTAGAGAACACGAGCGTGAGCCGCGACAGCCGATCGGCCGGGGCCGGCGCCGGCGAAGGCGAACCGAGCAACCTCAGCCTGGCAGGCGCCGCTGGGGAAGACCAGGGCGCGGATACCGACAATCGCACCAGAGGCACGGGCGAAATACAATACGAAGCGATCTACAGCCCAAGCGGCATCAGCGGCGGTGGCGCTGACGAAATCCGCCTCCGCAGCGACGCCGGCGATCAGACGCTCAACGAAGGCGACTTTGACGATAATCCGCTCGGCGAATCGCGCGTGAGCTACGACACTGTCTTTAGCGAGTATCAGAATTCGGCGAATCGCGCCTTGGAAAGCGACTATGTGCCGCTGGGTTTGCGCGACGTGGTGCGGGACTATTTCACCTCGCTTGATCCAAACGGCTATCGCTAGCTTCGCCCTACTGGCTTTGCCAGGCGCAGGACGCGCCAGCGTTCATTTTCAACATGGATATCCTTTGACGCGCTGACTAGTTCGAATCCCGCTTGTTGATAGGCCGCGCGCGCTATCGTGTTGTGTTCGTCGACGTCAAGCGCCAGACGCGAGCAGCCCGCTTGCCGGGCAAGATGACTGGCATGATTGAGCAGGGTCTTGCTGTGCCCGCGGCCGCGGCATTGTGGATAGACAGCGAGAAAGGCAATGTAAAAATCCCCTTCCAGCAGGTTCTCGCCGATAAAGCCCAGGATGTCTCGCAACAGGATGGTGGCGGCCAGAAAGCGGAAGATTTGCAGCCGGGCATATTTCAAATAGAGCCAGTTTGTTCGCGGCGCATAGTCGCGGGCGGCGGTCGCCGAATAGGCGTGGAGCATGCCGGCGATTGCGGAGTCCTCTTGCAAGAAAGTGGTATGAGTATGGCTGTTAAGATTGTCCGCCTGCAAGTACATGGATTCCAGCGTGGCATGCGCTCTGCTGCCGAAGAGTTCTGTGAAGACTTTGTCGCCGGCCATCTGCGCGAGTTGAGCAAAATGATCGGCATAATCAGGTGTTGGGCGGGCGGGGATCAGTTTCACTTGATGTATCGCGTTGCGCAAATTGAGTGGCGGACGTCTGTTATAATCCACAATCGAGGCTGTTTGCGCAAGGGTGCGGGGTGATGGTCGATCTGCTGATACGCAATGTCAATGTGTTGCAAATTCAGGGCGAAGTTGCTTCGATCCTGCACAGCCAGGATATCTTGGTTACCGGCAATCGCATAAGCTCCATTCAGCGAAGCGGCGGGCTTGATCCTTCGCATGCCAAGACCGTACTAGACGCCGATGGGCAATTGGCGATGCCCGGCTTTATCAATGCGCATGCCCATGTGCCGATGGTCTTGTGGCGCGGCATGGGCGAGGACGTCAATCTGGAAAGCTGGTTCAACGACTATATCTGGCATCTGGAAAGCAACCTCGAACCCGAGGATGTCTTCTGGGGCATGCAACTCGGCTTGCTGGAGATGATCGAAGCCGGCATCACGGCTGTCAGCGATCACTATTGGCATATGGACTACGCCGCTCGCGCTGTGGAGCGGGCCGGCACTCGCGCCCTTTTGGGGCAAGCGATGTTCGGCAGCAACGGCATGCGGCAGATTGAAGAGACGGCAGCATTTGCGCTCCGTTGGCAGAACCAAGCAGGTGGGCGCATCCGCACAATGCTTGCGCCACACGCCCCCTACACCTGCGACGATGACTTTCTGATCGCGAGCGCCCAGCAAGCCGAGCGGATCGGCTGCGGCATTCACATTCATGTCGCCGAAACGGTCGAACAAACACAAGCCAGCCTGGCAAAACACGGTCTTACGCCGATCGCAGTCCTGCAGAACTGTGGCATCTTCAATGTGCCGACCCTTTTGGCGCATGCTGTCGGCGCGACTTCGGCCGACCTGGAAACCCTGGCCGAGCTAGCGCAGCCGGCGGGCATTGCTCATTGCCCCAAGGCCTATGCCAAGCTGGCGATGGGCCTGCCGAATCTGGTCGAAGCGCGCAAGATGGGCATATCCATTGGCTTGGGGACAGATGGCGCTGTTAGCAACAACACTCTCGATCTCTGGGAGGCCATGCGACTAACCGCCATGGGACAGAAACAGCGTACCGGGGATGCGGAGAATCTTACAATCCCCCAAGCGCTGGCTATCGCTACCAAAGAAAGCGCCAGCGTCTACGGGCAAGGCGATGAACTGGGAGATTTAGCCGAGGGCAAGCTAGCTGATATCATCCTGGTCGATTTGAGCGGGACGCATCATCTGCCGCTTAACAGCATCACTGCCAGCCTCGTCTACAACGCACGCGCCGGGGATGTGCGCACGGTGATTTGTGATGGGCGGATCATCATGCGGGAGCGCCGGCATTTGACACTCGACAAAAGCGAGATCATGGAAAACATTCTGCCCCGTATGGAGCGCCTGCGCCGTCGCGATAATGCCGGCGGCATCCAGCGTTACAATCCCTGAGTTTTCGCGCATTCAACCTGCTAACACGCGGCTTATCGCGCTAGCTTGATCACGTGATTCAGCGCCGCCCGCAAACTGCCTGGATCGGCGATACCCTTTCCCGCGATGTCAAAGGCGGTGCCGTGCGCAGTTGTCGCGCCGATGACCGGCAGTCCCATCCAAAGCGTGGCGATATCGCCACGCGCCTGGAGCTTACGCGCGATGTTCATCTGATCGTGATACATACAGACGACGCCATCGAAATCACCCTCAAGGGCCCGCTTGAAGACGATATCGGCTGGTACCGGCCCCGTGACATTTATTTCATCGCGCATGGCGTCTCGAACAGCCGGCGCGATCTCGTCAATTTCTTCTCTGCCGAATAAGCCGCCTTCGCCAGCGTGCGGATTCAATGCCGCTACCGCGATCCTTGGCTCGGCGTGTCCCAGCTTTTCCAAGACATTCCGCATGTGTCCGATATAACGGAGGATCCGCTCGCGCTTGATATGAAACACGATGTCCTTAAAGGCGATATGCTCAGTGACCGCCACTGCCCAGATTGGTCCAGCCGCGCCCAGGATGAAGGGTTCGGGACTGCCGGTGATATCGCCCAGGAACTCGAGCTCATCGAAATAGTTGTAACCCGCCAGTCGAAATGACTCCTTGTTCATTGGGGCCATGACCACCCCCTGTATGCGCGATTGCGTGGCTAGCTCGTAGGCGTTTTGAAGGTAAGTCCCGGCTGCTTCTCCGCATTTGGCGTTAACTTGCGGCAATGGTACAGGTCCCAACTCGAACCCGGGCGGAGACAGCACATCAATGCATCCCCGCGCAAATTCAGCATCCGCGAGATCATCAATCGCGCGGGTGCGAAGCGGCAGCTTCAGCGCGGCGGCGTTGTCGAGCATGACTTGGGCGTCGCCGATGATGAAGAGCCGGCAGCGCTTATGCCAGTTCTCGTCAGACAACAGCTTGACGATTATTTCGGGACCGATGCCGGCTGGATCGCCCATGACGATTGAGATGAGAGGCTTGGGCGTCATTTTTGGTCACAGACTATGAATGTCGATCGATACCCCTATCCTAGCGACAATTGCACAAATCTACTAGCGAAGTGATGAAGGCGAGAGACAGGCAACAATAGCGCGACCTGGTCAAAAACTCTCTCCTACGTTTGCCCTACGGCTGCATTGCTAGCGGGTTGCGACACTTGCTGCGGTCAATTAACCTTATCGATACAGTAGCCGTGATCCTATGGCTAGAAGTTGAAAGGAACTGTTATGTCCAGGTGCGGCCTAGCGATTGTACTGTTTCTCGTCTTGCTGGCTCCGGGTTTTGCCCAAGACTGGCATTACGACGAAGAGACAGAAATGAACTACAACTGCGAACTTGTCAACAGGCTCTATGATGAATATGGCGAAGAAACCTTCATGATGAAAGATACCGATTTCGTTCGCAGCTTTGGAGACTTTTTGGTCATGTTATTCGCCCTTTGCCTGCCAGAAGAAGACAGGGTTATTGTCTTGGGAGCGCCGTCGGAAACGGATGAGGACAGCGAAGCAAGCGCTGTGACCGACGCTGCCGAGGAGGCCGAGGATGCGCCTGATATAGAGGTAGATACCGAGCTAGCGGCCGCTGCAGAATCAGACAGGGAGCCCTGGTTCGACGCGGTGCTCATAAATGACAAGATGCACAGCCTTGATGAGGTTGATTGCAGCATTATGGTCACTGATCGCTTTGAAGACGATTTCAATGTTACCTACGGTGGTTTTCGCCAAGATGATATGTCAATCGATGTCTATCTGCCGGAAGAAGAAGAACCGCTGAAGATGGATCACACGCACAGGTACACTCTGACTATGGCTGGCATTGATGTGCCCTCGCGCACCGAATGGGTTGAGGGCGATAGCTTCCCCTATGGCAGGTATACAATTGATGTACATGTCGACGATGAGAGTTATCGCTTTTGGTGGGTCCGTACTGAGGAATCGGAGGCATACCGAACAATCGCCTTGACCTGCCTGCGCGCAGCGGAAGAGCTCGAGGGCAGTCCGCGAGAAGACAGCGAATCGCCCGCCCGGCTTATTGATGGCGAGACATACGAGTTCGAGGGCGCCGATTGCTTCCTGGTGACAAGCGACTACTATGAAGAAGATCTGAATGTCATCATCGCCGGTGAGGATCACTCAAAGATCGCCGTCGAAATCATCTTCCCGGAAGAGGGCGATCCTCGGCCAATGGATTCGACAGCTACACATACTGCCGATGACGGACTGACCTATCGTGTTGAATGGATCGTGGGAGAATCCTTTCCGCTCGGCCAATACACCGTTGGTGGCACGATTGACGAGCAAGCATTCAGTGTGATTTGGGACAGACAAGACGCCCTGTACAATACGATTTGGATAGGGTGCCAGATACTTGACGACGAGGACTAGTGCTGGCAATTGCCGATCATTTAGCGTAAGATATTGATGAAACTTGGTTTTGTCAGGTAAGCGCGATGTTTAACGCCGACAACGCCCTGCAAGTCATCGCCTGCGTCGTCGCCGGCTATTTGATCGGTTCTTTCCCCACCGCCTATTTCGTTGGCAAGGCCCGAAATGTCAATATCTTCGAGGTGGGCAGTGGCAATATGGGTGGCACCAATGTCGCCCGGGCCGTGGGCAAGGGCTGGGCGATCTTCACCGGGCTGGTTGATATCTCCAAGGGTGTCTTCGCCGTCTGGCTGGCGCGAGATGTCATCCTGCCGGAGCAGATCGGCGTGGCGACATCTGTCTCCGCGACCAGCGTCGTTGTCGGGCACAATTGGTCGCTCTTCGCCACTGTGCTGACCGCGTCGATCAAAGAGGGCAAGTTGCGCCTGATCGTACGGGGCGGCAAGGGCGCGGCGACCGCCTTCGGGGCCATGATGATGATACAACCCTTTCAGAGCCTGGTTGCCGCGGCCATCGGCATCGCCATTATCTCCCGCACGCGTTATGTCTCGCTGGGCGTCTTGATCGGTTTCGCTGTCGCCAATGTTTGGCTCATCCTCCTGGTCGGTACTGAATTCCAGAAACCGATCCTGCTGGTCTATGCGGTTGCGCTTAGCTTTATGTTGCTCCTGCGGCATCGCGGCAATGTTCAACGTTTGCTGGCGGGTACGGAGCGGCGACTGGGCGAGCAAGTCTCGAATTGAATTTCGCTCCCAGCTAATCTATCCTCGCAATCGGCCATTTTCAGTGAAGCCGCTCGGCGCGTAACCGGCGAATTTGGGCTACCGCGCCCACACAAAATAATAAACCTGCTCGGCTACCGCAAATCGCGGTTCATTAAATGAGAGGGTGTCAACCGGGCAGTTTCCGACGATTTCGAGTTGGGTTGTGAAATGCAGATCAATTCTCAAAAAGACCTGCGTGGCATGCGGCGCATCGGAGAAATCTGCGGTTTGACACTCAAACTCATGCTGGACCGGGCAGAAGCCGGCATGAGCACCCGCGACCTCGACGATATTGGGCGCGATTTCCTCACGAGCGTCGGGGCAACTTCGGCGCCGATCAGCGCCTATCGCTTCCCTGGATTCACCTGCATCAGCCTCAATGACGAGGCGGCGCATGGCGTCCCGCGTAAAGACCGGTTGATCCGTGAAGGCGACTTGCTCAATGTAGATGTGTCCGCCGTGCTGGAAGACTACTGGGGCGATACCGGCGCTACAATCATCATGCCACCAGCCCAGCCCGCGCTGGAAAGACTTTGCCGCGCCACGCGCCGGGCCTTATACATGTCAATTGAAATGGCGCGCCCGGGACAGCGCGCCAATGCCATCGGCAAGGCGGTGGAGAGATACGCCAGAAAAAACGGCTATCGCACTCTGCGTCAATTGGGCGGGCACGGCGTCGGCCGCCATATTCACGAGAAACCCTCTATTCCCAACTTCTACAACTGGCGCAACCGAGATGTCTTAAAGGACGGCATGGTGGTCACGCTGGAACCCTTCTTTAATACCGGTCGCGGCCGAATCAAAACAGAGGAAGACGGCTGGACCCTGCGCACGGTCGACGGCAGCCTCACGGCGCAATACGAGCACACCGTCATCATCAATGGGGACGAACCTATTCTGGTCACTAAAGTTGACGGTGGCTACGTCTGAATCGAGGGTTGTGTCTCCGATAGCGCGTCTATCTTGGGTGATTGTTGTTGGAGGCGTGTCTGGAGTCCGCTGTACCGTTCGTCGACTTGATTATTGTTTACAGCAGTCCATATTGCCTGTCTTGAGCCAACCAGCACGACCAATTCTTTGGCGCGGGTGATAGCAGTGTAGAGCAAGTAACGCCGGAGCATTCTGCCCTGCTGGGTCATGATAGGTATGATCACAGCGGGATACTCCGAGCCTTGCGATTTATGTACGCTAATGCAATAAGCGTGTGTAAGGGCGCTTGCTTCGCTGAAATCATAAGTCACCAGTCTATCATCTATCCATAATTCAAGACTCTTGTCATTGTGATTGATGCTATCAATGAAGCCGATATCGCCATTAAAGACACCTTTTTCATAATTGTTGCGCCTTTGCATGATCTTGTCGCCAACGCGAAATGGGCGACCAGCTATCTTGACAAATTCTTTGCGGTTTTCATCATTCAAGGCTTCTCGCAATCGTGCATTAAGATTGTCAATGCCGATGGGACCGGCATACATAGGCGCAAGCACTTGCAGTTCTCGCAAGGGATCAAACCCAAATTTTTTCTTTATCTTCGTAGTGACCAACTCAACTACCTCGTCGGCAGCTTTTTTGGCATCGGAAACGTTAAAGAAGTAAAAGTCCTCGCTGGATTTCACGTCCAAATTCGGATATTTCCCTTGTTTGATAAGCTGGGCATTAATGGCAATTTGGCTGCCTGTCTCTTGCCGATAGATTTTTTCGAGCTCCGTCACGGGAGCGATTTCACTATTGATGATATCTCCAAGGACATTGCCCGCTCCGACCGGCGGCAATTGATCGACATCACCGACCAAAAGCAGATGCGCCGTCGAGGGTATCGCTTTGAGCAAGCTGTGGAACAACTCAAGGTCCAGCATCGAAGCTTCGTCGATGATGATGATGTCAAATTTCAACGGATTGTCCTGATCTTGTTGGAAGCCTCCCGTTTCTGGTAAATAACCCAGTAGTCGATGGATCGTACGGGCTTCTTCTTCTGTCGTTTCTCCGAGGCGTTTGGCGGCACGCCCGGTCGGCGCTGCCAGCGCAAATTGATGATTGTTTTCAATCAGGATTTTAATCAGCATCCGCAGTACTGTAGTCTTGCCAGTACCGGGTCCGCCGGTCAAAACACTGAGCTTGTTCGTTAGCGCCATGCCAATCGCTTCTTCCTGTTCCGGGGAAAGCTTCACTCCGTTATCCGAGCACAGAGAAGCCAGTAGCATCTTCCAACATTTTTCGCCCGAATCGCAATTAATTTGGCTGTTCCTACTCTTACTCATGTCTAGCAAGCGACTGGCGACGTTAGTTTCGGCGCAATAGTATTCTGGGAGGTAAATTGCGGTTATCAGCGTTCCGTTGCTCTCATTAAGCAAGTCATCTTCTACCAAGTCCCCGGTAGCCAACTGCAGTGGGATTATCCGCTGCAAGTGCTCATGTTCAACGCCAAGCAAAAGTTTTGTTTCTTTGAGCAGGAGTTCCAGCGGCGCGCAGGTATGCCCTTTGCGAGAGAGCATTTTCAAAGTGTGCTCCAGGCCTGTCCATAAGCGATACTTGTTTAGCGGGTCAACACCTCTATTTCTGGCGATCTGATCCACCTTGTCAAAGCCGATCTGATATATGAATTCTTCCTCCAACAAGAAGGGATTGCGTTCAATGGTTTCTTGGGATTTCTCGCCATATTTGTTGAAGATGTCCTGCGCGATCTTGGCGCTTATACCCAAGCTCTGAAGATATGTCATCATACTGCGCTTGATGCGATTTATTCGCCATTCGACCACCAGATTTGCCGCAACATATTTTGGTATATCCGGAACTTCATAAATCCGCGCTGGCTCTCGGTCGAGGATAGGCATGGTGTCGCTGCCGAAATGGTTGGCAATCACTGCTGCTCTTTTCTTGCCGATTCCTTTGATGATGCCGCTACCGAGATAACGGATGATGCCAGCGGGAGTTTTGGGGTCAATAGAGATAGTTTGCCACGCCTCGAACTGCCGGCCATATCGATAGTCCTCGACCCATTGACCGTGGAATCGCGCCGATTCGCCGATTAGCAATTTGAACATGTAGCCAACCACGGTCACGACGGCGTCGTTTGCCTGTGCCTGAGAGAGGCTCTTTCCCGGCACAATTCTGATGACACTATAGCCGTCGAGTTCGTTGTAATGCCTGATATCGACAACCGCGCCTTCTATTTGCTCTTCCATCATGTTGCCTGTACGTCCCACACTGCGCTGATTATATTTTGGCTTCTTGTTGCCACTACGATAATATTAACCACTGAATTGACAAATATATCAAGACAAGAAGAGAGTACCTTACGTGATCACAGGCATCGACCATATCGTCATCGCCGTGCGCGCGCTCGATGCCGCCATGGAAACCTATCGCCGTCTCGGCTTCAGCGTTATCGAAGGCGGGGCGCACCCTTACGGATCGCATAATGCCTTGATCGGCTTCGAAGACGGCTCGTATATTGAGTTGCTGGGCTTCTATGAAGAGAGCCCGGCGCATCCCTGGTGGGATCTGCTGCACGAGCGCGGCGGTGGCTTGATCGACTTTTGCATGGCCACCGACGATATCCGCGCCGATCTGGCGGCCATTCGCGCGCAGGGCGTCGAAGCGGGCGACCTGGCCGAAGGCGGGCGCCGTCGTCCCGACGGCTACGAGGTCAAGTGGGTCAACAACAAAATCGGCGGCGCGTTTCAGGGTCTCATACCTTTCATCATTGAAGACGTCACGCCACGCTCGCAACGACTGCCGAGCGAAACGACGCAGCCCAACGGCGTGACCGGCATCCAATGCCTCAGCCTGGCGACGGAAGACGCGGGGCGATACGCCGCTATCATGGCCGCCGTATTGGGGCGAGACGGGCAGGCTTTCAGTGACGATGATCTGGGCGCGTCGGGAATCCGCTTCGAGGTTGGTTCGCAGGTCCTGGAATATCTGTCGCCGAGGGATTCGTCAAGTCCGCTGCGCGCGCATCTAGCGGCGAATGCGCCGGCGCCCTACCGGGTGAGCTTCAAGACAGAGGGTCCCTCCGCGACTTTTGATCCGTCGGAGACTGAAGGCGTTCGGATCGCGTTTGTCTGAGCGCTCTTCGGCATCTATCTTCTATGACTGAGCGTCAGCCTTGCAGCCGCACCAGCAGACCGCTATGACGCTGCGCGACTTTGTTGTTGTTGACCGCGATCCATAGCGCCCGCCGCGTGCCAACCAGGACGACCAGTTGCCTGGCGCGGGTGATCGCCGTGTAGAGCAGATTCCGCTGCAGCATGATGTAATGCTGCGTCGCTACCGGCATGACCACCGCCGGATACTCCGAGCCTTGCGAGCGGTGCGTGCTGATGCAATAGGCATGCATCAGGTCGTCGGTTTCGCTGTAGTCGTATGCGACATAGCTGCCATCCATGACGATTTCCAGCGAGTTGTCATCATCGTCGATGCTGTCTATGAAGCCGATATCGCCGTTGAAGACATCTTTTTCGTAATTGTTCCGCGTCTGCATGACTTTGTCGCCGACGCGGAAGACGCGCCCGCCCAGCTTGACGCTGGCCATGCGTGGGTTGTCATTCAATTCTCCCTGCAAACGATTGTTGAGGTTATCGACGCCGATCAGGCTACGGTACATCGGCGATATGACCTGGATGTCGCGCACGGGATCTAGTCCCCAGCGTTTGGGGATTCGCGTTCTAACGATATCAACCAGTATATCCGCCGCCGCGTCCGGTTCAGCGATATTGAAAAAGAAGAAGTCCTTGCTGTCGTTGCCGGTGTATGGCTCCAAGCCTTCGTTGATACGATGCGCATTGCTGACGATATGGCTGTCATCGTCTTGGCGGAAGATTTGGTCGAGGCGCGTGACCGATGCGATGCCGCTCTCGATGACATCGCGTAGTACGTTGCCAGCGCCAACTGACGGCAACTGGTCGACATCGCCGACAAGGAGCAGATGCGCGCTCGCCGGCAGGGCGCGCAGCAAGCTGTGGGTTAGTTGCAAGTCCAGCATGGAGGCTTCGTCAATGACGACCATATCGACCGGCAGCGGGTTGTCTTCGTCGTGTTCAAAGCCGCCGATCTCGGCTGAGAAGCCCAGAAGGCGATGTATTGTGCTCGCTGGCACGCCGGTCGCTTCCGAAAGACGCTTGGCGGCGCGCCCGGTCGGCGATGCCAGCTTGTAGGCGTAGTCGCCGTCATTGAGCGCGTGTATGAGCATTTGCAAGGTGGTCGTTTTACCGGTTCCCGGTCCGCCGGTCAAGACGCTGACTTTGCTGGAAAGCGCCGCACGCACCGCGCCTTGTTGTCGCGGCGACAAGTCAACATCGTTGCTTTTGCTCAATTGTCGCAAGAATCGCGTCCAGTCTGTTTTGCGATGATCCTTAATGATGATACTCCTGCTCCCGACCAGAGCGTGCATCCGACTGGCGACCCCCGTTTCCGCACGGAAGAAGCGCGGCAAATAGATCGCGCTGGTCAACTCCGCGCGTGTTCTATCAAGCAGGCGGTCTTCCATGAGTTTGCCGGCGGTCACTTGTCCATGCAGGGCAATCTTCAAGGCCTGTTTGTCTTCAATATCAAGCAATTCGCTAGCGGTCTCGATCAACTCGTCTTGCGGGGCGTAGGTATGGCCTTCGCGCGACAACTCGTTCAGCGTGTGATGCAGGCCGGCCCGCAGACGGTATTTGGCATCCACTTCGACGCCGAGGTTGCGGGCGATCTGGTCGGCCTTGCGAAAGCCGATTGTGAAGACATCCTCCGCCAGCTGATAAGGATTATGTTCGATGATCTTCTGCGTCTGCGCTCCGTACTCGTTGATGATACGCCGGGAGATCCTGGCACTGATGCCCAACCCTTGCAGATAGATCAGCAAGTTGCGCGTGATGCGGTTTTTCGCCCAGGCATCGATGAGATTATCCGCCAGCTTCGTCTTGAGTGCGGGCACTTCATGAATACGCCGCGGATCTGTGTCGAGGATTTCGACTGTCTTCTCACCGAAGTGCCTGACGATCTTCTCGGCGGTACGCGGTCCGATGCCCTTGACGATGCCGCTGCTCAGGTAACTGATGACGCCCTTCGCGGTATGCGGCGCGATTGGTATGGTTTGCTCGGCGCGAAATTGGAAACCATATCGGTCATCATTGACCCAGGCGCCGCTGAACTGCGCCGATTCGCCTTCTTGCAAAGCCGGCATAATCCCGACGACGGTGACGGTTCCATCGCGCGCCTGGGCCCGAGGATAACGCTTGTCGGGGCTGATCTTGATAACGCTGTAGCCGTTCTCTTCGTTGAAGTAGGTGACGCGCTCGATCGCGCCTTGTATTTGTTCGTCCACGTCGGGCAGCCTAGTATCGTTTCATCGTTTGATTATAGTATGCTTTGCGGATTCCGCTAAGGCAGATGTGTTGGGCAGGGCAGACCGCCCCTCTTTTGCCGATTGAGCATAACAGCGCCGCCGGTGTATATTGAAGCGCGTTATTCGAGCGTAGGCTCCAGGCGAAAGTCGAAGTCATGAAAGCGGAGCAGCCGTCACTACCCAATGCTGAAGACTTGCCCCCTTCCAGCGAAAGGCAAGTTGCGGAGCAGGAACGCACCAACGCCAACGTGGCAGGAGCCAGCGGCATTCTCGCGCTTGGCAATATCTTCAGTCGCGTTCTTGGTCTGGCGCGCGAAACCATGCTCACATTTCTATTCGGCGCCAGCGGCGCGGTGGATGCCTTTCAAGTCGCCATCATCGTGCCCCGCGCTATCTACGACTTGCTTATCGGCGGGCATATCAACGGCGCCATCGTACCGGTACTGAGCGAAATCATCGTCACGCGCGGCAAAGATGAGTTGTGGCGCGTGGTGTCAATACTTATGAGCCTGGTATGCGCCGCGCTGGCGCTTCTGGTGCTGCTGATCGAGATTTTCGCCCCGCAGATCGTTATGGCCGTGGCCAGCGGCGCCGACGCGGGCACGGTAGGGCTCGCCACCGATATGCTGCGCATGACCGCGCCGGCATTGATCTGCATGAGCTTGTTCGCCGTTTTCAGCGGGACGCTTTTCGCGCTGCGTTCCTTTACCTTGCCCGCGTTCGCCGGCGTCGTCTTCAACGCCTGCACGGTTTTGGTAACATTGGCGCTTGTGCCGTCGATGGCGCTGCAACCGAGCCTTGGCGGGTTCGCCAGCCTGAATCCCTTTGTGTTGGCGCGGCCAGCGAGCGGCATCATGGTCGTTGCGCTCGGCTGGTTGATCGGCGCCATCGCCCAGGTGGCCCTGCAGTTACCCGGGCTGCAATTGCGCCGACTTCGTTTGAGCATCCGTTGGCGTCATCCCGCGTTGCGCAGCATTGCCACCCTCTACGCACCGGTGATGTTTTCGCTGGTCATGGATACGCTTATCATCCGACCCTTTAGCTACAACATCGCCAACCAAACGGGCGCGGGCGGGATCGCCTATATGGTTTGGGCGACGACGCTCATCCAATTTCCGCAAGGTTTGGTCGCGACGGCCATAAGCATCGCCATCTTGCCGACATTGGCGCGCCAATCGTCCGAGATGACCGAAGACGGCCATCGCGCTTTTCAGGATACCTTGGGACTGGGATTGCGCTTGACCATGACTTTAATCTTGCCCGCGGCTACGGGCTTGTTCGTGCTGGCGATCCCGATTATCGCCTTGCTATTCGAGCATGGCGCTTTCGGCGCGGCGGATACGCAGGTCACGGCGCAAGCCCTACGTTTATACCTGATCGGATTGCCTTTCGCCGCTGTTGATTTGCTCCTGGTTTACGCCTTTTATGCTCGCAAAGATACGCTGACGCCGGCGTTGGTCGGGGTCGTGAGCTTGGTCTGTTATATGGGCGCCGCCCTGCTTCTCTTCGATTCTTTCGGCTTGTTCAGTTTAATGATTGCCGATAGCCTCAAGCATTTTGTCCACGCTTCAATCTCTGGGTTCCTGCTTTGGCGGCGACTCGATGGCTTTGGTTCGCAGCGGATGGCGATAACCGTTTTCAAGACGGCCGTCGCCTCGGTGATCATGGCAGTGGCAGCCCTGGCGACTTTGCCATATTTGAGCGCGGCTTTTAGCGCGGCGAGCATCGTGCACGAGGCGCTGTTGGTGACTGTGGGCGCGCTGCTTTACGGGGGCATATTTCTGTCAACGGCGCGGGTTTTGCGGCTGGACGAACTGGCCTGGCTATGGAACTTGTTGCGGCGTCGAGTGGAGGCGTGAGCGCAGCGCGAAAGCCGCGGGAATCTCATATCGCGCTGGCCGGCAATCTCGGTTAGACTCCCCCAAATGCGCTAAGGCTTCAATACTTACGTGGCGCGCCTCGCCTCTAAAGGCGAAGAAATGGACATATGAGCCTCCGGCGGCCCAGCGGCACAACAAAGTTATTTCTGCTATCTTGCACCATGTTCGCGATGGGCGGCTTGCACGCAGGCGCGCTGGGCGTGGTATGGATCTACGTGCAGGACGATTTTGACCTCAGCTTGAGCGCCTTGGGCGTCTTGGTCTCGGTCGCGACCGTCGGACGGCTTGTGACCAGCGCGTCCAGCGGGCCTTTGATCAATCGCTTCGGCATCGCCCGGGTCTTGATCGCCGGCATTGGCATTACAGGCGCGAGCTTGCTGGTATTTGCGGCGGCGCCCCTCTGGATCATCGTCCTCTTGGCGGCACTTATCAGCGGCCTGGGATCGGGCGCCATGGCGGCGGGCATCAACGCTTTTGCCGCGGTTAACTTCTCGGCCCGGCAGATGAATTGGTTGCATGGCAGCTTTGGCATTGGTTCTACAATAGGTCCTTTGGTTGTTACGACCATTGTGATCGACCTTGGCCTGGCCTGGCGCTGGGCATACGTCCTGTTCGCGGCCATGCGCGGCCTCATCCTGCTCGGTTTCATCCTGACGCGCAAAGAGTGGTCCTTGGGCGAAGCCAAGAACAAGCGCGGCGAACGGGTTCATGCCACCTTGCGACAGACCGCGCGTATGCCCATTGTCTGGCTGATGATCCTGACTTTTATGACGACCACGGGCCTCGAACTGGTGGCCGGACAGTTTTCCAACAATTTCCTGATCGACGCGCGGCTGATTGATCCCAAGGTCGCCAGCAGTTGGGTCAGCATGTATTGGGCAAGCCTGACGGTCAGTCGCTTCGTGGTCGGGTTCATCATCACGCGGATCGGCAATGGCATGTTCCTACGCCTGAGCAGCTTGGGCGCTGTCTGTGGCGCCGCCTTGCTTTGGTGGGGCATGAGCGACGCCAGTACGCTCATGGGATTAGCCTTGGTCGGTTTTTGTATTGCGCCCTTCGCGCCGCTGATGGCCTCGGACACGCCGGGACGCGTCGGCAACCATCATGTCGCGAACGCCATTGGCTTTCAATTCACCGGCGCCAGCCTAGGCATGGCTGTCTTGCCCTGGTTAGCCGGGACCTTGGCGGAGACCTTCGGATTGGAGGTACTTCCGCAATTTCTGGTAATTGTCATGGCAATCACCTTCCTGCTGCACGAGGCGACGCTCTTGCTGGAGGGGCGCCGCGCTTTTGCCGCAGCGACCTGAAGCTACATTTACGTCAGCTTGTTTACCGCCTCGACCAGCGCCATGATATAGCCGGTTGAATAAGCGTGACCGCGGTGCCGCCAATCGCTGTCGTCGATCATCTCTGGCACATGATCGTCGATAATGAAGCCGGTGAAGCCAACCTCTTTAAGTGTCTTGATCGCAGCCACCACATCGACATTGCCCTCGCCCGGGAAGCACTCCTGGAAGCTGGGCACACAGCCCTGCACATCGCGGAAGTGCACATAGAAGATCTTGCCGCGCTGGCCAAAATAGCGGATGGCTTCCAGCACGCCATCGTTGTTGCTCTTGTCGGCGTAAACCATCTCGGAAAAGCAGCCCATGCAAAAGTCGAGGCCGTGGTTGGGGCTGGGCGCCGCGTCCAGGGCGCGCTTGAAATTCTCCGGCTTGTAAAAGACCCGCGCGATCCCGCCCAGCGATTCTACCGGCGGATCGTCGGGGTGCAGCGCGATTTTGACGCCCGCTTCCTCTGCAACGGGAAGCACATGTTTCATGAAATAGACATAGTTGTCGAAGATCTCGCTCTCGCTGTATTCGCGGTCCTCAGCTTCGGCCACTTCGGTGATGCCGACCTCCACCTCGCCGGCCAGCGCCCGTTCCATGTCGAATGCGGTTACTATGACGCCACCGCGTCCGACCGCCATCGGCGTGCGCCAGACCAAGTTTGGCATCCAGTTCAAGCCCAGGATGGGGATGCCCGCCTCGCCCATATTGCGCACCGTTCGCTGGTAATTCTCGATCTGAGGATCGCGGCGCGGTCCAGCAAGCATGGCGTCGATATAGAAGTGACGCGGCACGTTCTCGATCGCTTCCAGCGCCAAGCCATAATCATTGACCTTCTGCTTGAGGCGTTGCAAATAGGTCGCATCGAGGTAGCCCTTGTCCGGGGGCAGGTCAGTCACTTCCCCGATCAGATCGATCTCCTTACCGATCATATTGAGTTGTACGCCTCCGACGCCCAACTGTTTGGCGAAGGTTAGATACTCGTGCGTCGCTACCGGATGTTGGCCCAATGCCACGCGCATCATTTCTGTCACCGTTCATCCCCTCCCTGCGTTTTACAAAACTTGAATTTCGTCTATAGTGTAGCGCATTTGCTGTAGAAAGCGCTTGCTCTCGAGAAAGGAGCAGTCACATGACCATTGGAAAGGTGCTCGTCAGCGGCGCGGACGGCAAGATCGGCCGCGTGACGGTGGAGGAGCTTATCGAACATGGCTACGATGTCACCCCGGCCGACAAAGAGCGCAAACAGGTCTGGGATACCCAGCTGGTCGACTTTGAAGATCTGGGGCAGGTCATCGGTGTCATGCGCGGCCATGACGCCGTTATCCACTTGGCCGCCATTCCGTCGCCGACGGCACACACCGCCGATGTTGTCTTCCGCAATAACGTCATATCCACCTTTAACGTGTTGGAAGCGGCCGCCATCCTCGATATCAAGCATGTGGTGCTGGCGAGCAGCATTTCCGCCCTGGGATACGCTTTTCGCTTTCGCCACTTCAACCCGGTCTATTTGCCAATCGACGAAGCGCATCCCACCTTGTCTCAAGATTGTTATGGTTTGTCCAAGATGGTCGGGGAGACCCTTGCCGAAGGGTTTTTACGCCGCATTCCGGATATGTCGCTGGCCAGCCTGCGTTTCACCACGGTTATTGATGACGATGCGCAAGGCTGGCTACGGGCGGCGCGCGGCAGGCCAACCCGCGATGACGAGCGCTACGGCGCCTTTTGGACTTTCGTCGATGTGCGCGATGCCGCGAGCGCCTGTCGCCTGGCCATGACACATACCCGGCCCGGGCACGAAGCCTTTAATATCTGCGCGCCGTCAACCTACCGTGAGGAAGATACTAGAGAGTTGCTGGCGCGACACTTCCCCGGCGACTACCCGGTCGCCAGCGAACTCAAAGGCAATGCCAGCCCGGTCGACCCCGGCAAAGCGGAGCGCTTGCTGAGCTGGAAGGCGCGTTATGACTGGGATCGCAGCGCATATTAGCATGGTCGCGAGCCCACTTGCATTTGCCGAAATGGCTGTGGTATAGTAATTTCACTCTGTCAACCGAGTTCTGAAAAACTAGTGGACGACACACCTGAGCCTCCCTCTGGGAGTCCCATGCACATAGGAAATCTTGTCTCAGCCGATCATGGATCAACGTGCCCGGCTTGTTTTGTCTTTGCCGTAGAAAGATCTGCGGAAGGGCAGTCATGACCTGGCTTGTGGCAACGCTTTTTGTCCTGATCTGCATCCATGCAATGGTCAGCTTGTTGAGCGCCGCGCTACAGAACGTTTCCCGCGCCGGACTCCGTGATCGGGCGGAGGAAGGCGACAATAGCGCAGTGCAGGTTCTGGCGCTGACGGAGGAAACCTTGCGACTCGGCATGACGGTCAGCTTGGCGCATATCCTGACACGTTTCGCCATCGCCACGGTTCTGGTGCTGCTGGTTAATGATTCAATAACGGATGGCGACCTCGCCGCTCGGATTGCAGTAGCGCTCGTTACGGTCATTCTGGGCGCCACCGCGACGCTGATCCTGGGCGATCTCGTGCCGGAGGCGCTAGGCTCGACCTATGCCGAAAACTTGTATCGCCTCGCCGTCACGCCCATGCGCGGTCTCGTGATGATCATGTCGCCTTTGACAGCTTTAGTGCTTTTTCTGAGCCGTTTGATTTCGCGCTTGTTCGGTGGCGAGCCTCTGGTAAACCTGGTTACGGAAGAGGAGATTCTAACTCTCGTCAGCGCCGGGCACAGCGGCGGCACTATCGAAGAAGAAGAGCGGGACATGATCTATTCCGTCCTGCAATTAGGCGATAGCAACGCGCGCGAATTGATGACGCCGCGGATTGACATTGTCGCGCTCGAGGTCAACGACTCGATGATGGAGGCGCTTTCCGCCTTTGTCGATTCCGGTTTTTCGCGCCTGCCCGTCTATGAAGACAGCATTGACAAAGTGATTGGTTTGCTCATCGCCAAGGACATCTTGACCTTGCTGGAGAACCGCGACGACCTGGGCAGCAGTTCAATTCGGGAATTGATCCGTCCCGCCTGGTTTGTGCCGGAAAGCAAACGCGCCGATGCCCTGTTAAAGGAGATGCAGGCGGAGAACATCCACCTAGCGGTGGTGGTGGATGAATACGGGGGCACCTCGGGCTTAATCACTATTGAGAACTTGATCGAGGAGATCATCGGTGATATCCGTGACGAATACGATGTCGATGAAGAAGAAGAATTCGTCGCGATGGACGATGGCTCGTGGCTGATCGACGGCAGCATGGACCTTGATGACCTCAACGATCTGCTCGACTGTTCGATCGATACCAACGCTACTGACACGCTAGGCGGATATATCTATTTGCATTTGGGTCGCGTGCCTAACACCGAAGAGACCATCACCACCGACGTTCTTAGCATGGCGGTCAAATCCATCGACGGTCACCGCATCCGCAAGGTCGTTGTCCGCAAGATCGCTTCCGAAGCGCCTGACCTGGCGACCCCGCCACCAGAGAAAACGGAGCCTTTGAGTCCTCATGTCTCGTCCAGCCGAAGCTGAACTGATAAAAGCAGCTATAGCCGCCAGCGAAATGGCTTACATTCCCTACAGTAACTACCGCGTCGGAGCGGCGCTATTGACGCTCGATGGCGACGTCTTCACCGGTTGCAACGTGGAAAGCGCCAGTTACACGCCGACCATCTGCGCCGAAAGGACCGCCTTGGTTAAGGCGATTAGCGAGGGCAAACGCGAGTTCTCCGCGGTCGCCGTCGTCACGCGCGACGGGGGATCTCCTTGTGGCGTCTGCCGGCAATTGCTCTACGAGTTCTCGCCGAGTATGATTGTTGTCATGGCCGATCTCGAAGGGGCGGTACATCAGCGAGCGACGCTGGCGGACCTGCTGCCTTTTGGTTTTGGACCGGCGAACCTGCAAGACTAAAACAGCAGCCAAGAGACGAAGCTGTGCTCAAGATCACCGTCAATGCCGATTGCGGCAGTGCGCCAAAGAAGCTGCTACTGCGGGATCTGAACATCGCTTTCGCTCGCGCCGATGTCGAAGGCATCCTCGACAAATTTACTGACGACATCCGCTGGCAGATCATCGGCGAAGCCGACCTGCGCGGCAAAGCGGCCGCGCGCGAGGCGCTGGAAGCGATGAAAAACGCGGTCGCGACCGAATTGGTCATTCATTCCATCATCACCCAGGGGCGCGATGGCGCAGTCAATGGCGTCATAACGGTGGAGCACGGTGGATCAGTCGCCTTTTGTGACGTTTGCCGATTCGCGTCCGCAGCCGGCAAGAAGATCAAGTCGATGAAATCGTACGCGGTTGAATTCAAAACGGAGGTCTAAACCATGCAAAAGATCGTCACCAATCTCTGGTTTGATGGTCGCGTCGAAGAGGCGCTGGAACTCTATACCTCGCTTCTGCCCGATTCTCGCGTCACCCACATCCAGCGCTATGGCGAAAGCGGTATGGGCACCCCGGGCGATATCATTAGCGCCGACTTCGAGTTGGCCGGGCAGGTCTTCACCATCATCAACGGCAATTCCTTCTGTGAGCACAGCGCAGCGATATCGCTGAGGGTTCTCTGTGAGGACCAGGAAGAAGTCGACCGGTTGTGGGAGGGCTTGATTTCTGGCGGCGGCGCGCCCAGCCGCTGCGGCTGGCTGACCGACCGCTTCGGCGTCTCTTGGCAGATCACGCCGCGGCGCTTGTTGGAGATGATGAAAAGCGACGATGCCGCCGCCGTTGAGCGCGTTGTCGCCGCCTTCATGCCAATGGACAAGCTGGAGATCGCCACGCTGGAAAAGGCTTTCCGCAATGAGTAAACCGAAACCGACCCGCCAGGCGCCTCAAGAAGTCGACGCTTATCTGGAGGCTCAAGAGGATGGATTCCGCGAGACGCTTGAGCAGTTGCGCGAAATCATCAGGCGGGTTGCGCCCGAATGCACCGAGCGCGTCAATTATCAGATCCCGATCTTCCGCCTCAAGAGAGATTTCGTTGCTATGTCGGCAGCCACGAAACATTGCGGTTTTCATACTATGAGCAAGGCCATTCCGGCACTGAAGAAGGACGGGTTGAAGGCGGCTGGCATTTGGACCTCCGGCACGACGCTCCACATCAAACCCGGCGGCGAACTGCCGGTCGAAGTGCTGGAAAAAGTCCTGCGCGCGCGCTTGGCCGAGGCGGAGACCAGTTGAGAAACATATTGCCGTGGCCGGACGATTCGACATCCGAGATCGTATCCTGGGGCTGGATCCCAAGGCGGATTGCCAGGAGATCGTTTTGCTCGTCGGCGCCTACGAGTACCCCTGGCTTATCCGCAAGTCGCTGGAATTCGCCTTGTTCCGCAGCTACGGTGTGCCCAGCATCAGCCAATTGCTCGATCAAACCGGGCAATTCAAACGGCATGGGCAACGGCGCGTTGACGACACGGGCTTGCTGCTGGCCGAGATCGTCGAGAACGGCTATGACAGCCCACGCGGCCGTCAAGCGATCAAGATGATCAACCGTATGCATGGCAGATTTGACATCGCGAATGACGATATGCTATACGTCCTGTCCACTTTTGTCTTTGAGCCCATTTTCTGGACACAGAGATTCAGCTGGCGTCGCCCGAATCACAACGAGAATCTCGCCAATTATCACTTTTGGGTCGAGGTGGGGGCGCGCATGGCGATCAAAAACATTCCGCCTACGATTGAAGAATTCGAGGGATTCAAGCAAGACTATGAACGGGAGCGTTTTCGTTACGAAGCGTCGAACCGTCGCGTTGCCGATGCCACGCTCCAAGTCTTGCAGAACTGGTATCCCAAGCCACTGCGACCAATCGTTCGGCAGGTGATCTATGCCATGCTCGACGAACCCCTGCGCCGCGCCTTCGGCTATCCCAAACCGTTGCCGCTGATGAGACTGGCGGTGCATGGATCGCTGCTGCTGGCGGCGAAGCTATTGCGTTTCCTGCCACCGCGCCGCGAACCATTCTTGCTCACGCGCGCTGCCCACAGAAGCTATCCTGATGGCTACCAACTGGAGAATCTGGGACCGCCCAAAAGCTAGTCAAGCAGAAGTGATGCGAGCCGCCCATTCCTTGTAGCGCTCGTAAGTGACTGTGTATCGTTCACGGAACGCTGGGGACGAAGCCGCGCGACCTTCGCCGTAGTCGAATTCGGCCAGCCATGCGCGCGCGTCCGGCGCCAAGCCCGCAGCGACCACGCCGTGGGCGGCCGCGCCCAGCGCCGACATATCGGAGAAGGAGCGAAAGCGGACCTCGCCGTCAAAGACGTTGGCTAGGATCTGCCGCATCAACGGGCTTTTGGGCAGGCCGCCTGTGAAGAGGATCTTCTTGGCTGATAGATCGCCGCGCTTGACCAAGGCTTCGGCACAGTGCTTGACGCCAAAGGCGACGCCGTCCATCACCGCGCGGGCCAGCGCACGCTGGTCCGTAGTCGCGGAGAGCTGCACAAAACTGCCGAAAGAACCGTCCAGCAAGCGCGGGGTGCCCGTGCCCTGCAGGAAAGGCAGGAAGATCGGACCTTCCGGATTGGGCGATTCATCAGCCGCCAGAGCATCAAACTGGGCATAGGTCATCCGCTCGTTCAGCAGGCGGCGCCACCATTCCAGCGAGTGCCCGGCGCTATTGAGCGCACCGATGGCGAATGTTCTGCCCTCGACGCCGAGCTCAAACAGGTAACGGACGCCGTCGCCATGATCAAAGGGACGCGGCTCCGCTCGCATTTCAAAGACTTGGACTGCCGTACCGGCGTTTATCAGCAGGGTATCCGAGTCCGGTATGCCCGATCCGACGACCGCGCAGGCGCAGTCCCCGCCACCGTATGCCACGACAGTGTTGACAGACAGACCCAAGTCTGCGGCGGCCCTCTCTGAAAGCGTGCCGGCCGCCTCACTCGAGGCGCGCGCATCCGGAAGCAAGTCGGGAGATAGCTCGAAGTCCGCCAGCAGGGCGTCATCCCAGGCTCGCGCGGCGAAATCCCACATCAGCGTGCCCGAAGCGTCGGAGAATTCCGTTGCGATATTGCCAGTCAGTCGATAGCGCAGGTAGTCCTTCGACCAGAGTATATGCGCGATCTCGTCGCTGAGTTCGGGACGGCGCTCGCGCAGCCAGAGGATTTTGGCGAGGCTGTAAGGCGCGATTGATGGATTCCAGAGCGGGGAGTTTGCTCCCACGCTGATGCGCCGCGCCTGTTCCCTTGAACGCGTATCGGCCCAGACGATGCAGTTGTGCGCGACGCTGCCGTCCGCGCGCAGCGGTACAATCGAGTGCATGTGGCCGGAGAGTCCGATCGCGACTACAGCTTGCCTGGGGATGTCTTTCGCGGCTGTTAAATCGCGCGTGAGCCGACAGAGCGTCGTCCACCATTGCTGCGGCTCTTGTTCCAACCAGCCGGGCGCCGGCGTCAGATTCTCGACCCGGGCGAAGACACTGCCCAGCACCTGCGCGCTGGCCGCATCAAAGGCGACGAGTTTGAGCCCTTGGGTGCCCAGATCAATGCCGAGCACGATTTCGCATGCTGCGTTGCTGGGACTGTCTCGATTCATTGACAAGCCCCGTGCTAAATCTCGAAGACAAGCGCCGTCACCGAATGCGGCTCGAAGACATGTACATAGTCCTTGCCTTCAGCCCTGTTCCGCGATTCGCGCACCGTGACCTGCTCCGGCTGCTCAAATGAATTTTCCGCTTTAATATCGGGACCGTTGACCACCGCAGCGCGCAGCCCTCCTTTGTACTGGCCAGACTGCAACGTCACGGTCGTTTCGATGGCGTCTGTCTGACTCCGGTTCACGACGAAAACGCTAAGCTTCTTGCCCGCTGCATCAATCGTCGCCGAAACATCCAGTGTGCGGATACCATTGTAGTTGCCGCCGGAGAAGGTATCGCTCTTCCAAAAGACATCCAAGGCGATATCGCCGCAGTTGCTGGCGAAAAGTTCAAAGGGGTGGAAGATCGTCTGCAGGAACAAGCCTTCTTCGTCAGTGAAGATCGGCGCGATGACATTAACGATTTGTGCGATATTGGCCATCTGCACCGAGCGGCAATGGCGGATGAAAGCGTTGAAGTGCATGGCCACCACCAGCGCGTCTTCCAGGTTGTAGCGTTCTTCGAGGTTGTTGCGTTCTTCCCGCGAGTTGCCCCTGGCGCGATACCAGACATTCCACTCATCGACGGCGATAGATATGGGGCGCTCAATGCCCATTTCATGCCGCATGGCGTCGATCGCGCCCTCGAAAGCGGACAGGCGCGCTTCGAAAAATTCGGAGAGCGTCATGTATTTGGCGAAGTCGTCGTCGTGATTGCCGACGTACCAATGGACCGCAAGGTAGTCAAGCAGATCCGAGGCCTGTTCAAAAAGAAGCTGTGTGCGCTCAACCGGCTGATAGCGAAAGTCCGATGTTACTGAGGCGATCAGTTTGATGGATGGGTCCACCCAGCGCATGACTTTGGCGAACTCCTTGTAGGTCCGCGCGTATTCATCCGGCGTCTTGTGCCCGATTTGCCATGCGCCGTCGACCTCGTTGCCGATGCCCCAGAATTTCACGTTGTGCGGCGCGTCAAAGCCATTGGCGCGGCGCATGTTTGCGAGGGCGCTGCCGGTCGCGCTATTGCAGTATTCCACCCAGTCGCGGGCCTCGCGCATATCGCCGTCGCCGGCGTTGACCACCAGATACGGTTCCGTGCCCAGCGCGCGGCACCAGGCCACGAACTCGTCAGTGCCGAAGTGATTGCTCTCGATGTCTTGCCAGGCCAGCTCGACCCGCGCCGGCCGTTGCTCTTTGGGTCCAACGCCGTCGCGCCAACGATAACCGGAGACGAAATTGCCGCCTGGGTAGCGGATGACGGGCATCTTCAGACGCCGGACGGCCGCCAGCACGTCCTTGCGAAATCCGTTTTCGTCCGCTAGCGGGGAACCGGGGTCATAGATGCCGCCATAGATATGGCGTCCCAGGTGCTCGGCGAAGCCGCCAAAGATATCACGGTTAATCTTGCCGATTTGTCGTTCGGGGTCGATCTTGATTTGGTTCACAGAATCACTTTCCTCCATTAAAGTAGAGTTTACATAACGTATGACACTTCAGCACAAAGTATGATGCGCAAACGTGTTGCAAAGCAATCCGATTCTATGCCTGCTGCGATTACAGTTTTTTCGCAGTAAAGAACGCGCGTCCGTCTTCCCGCAGTTCAAAGTCCCGGCGTGCGTCGAACACTTCAATTTCTGCGAAACCGCTTGTTGCCAGTGTCTCGATCACTTCATCAACCGTAAACGCTCGTTGTGTCAGGATTACATCGTTGCGCCGCCAAAGCGCTTCATCTTCCTTGTATTGGGCGAAAATCGTAATGTCTAGGGTCGCCAGTTTATCATTTTCATCGTACTTGGATTCCGCAGCAACGACGGTGTCATCCGTCCTGATATTAAACGAACCGACCCAGCGCCTCTGGAATCCTGACTCAAGGTTCATATCGAAAACAAAGACGCCGCCGGTCTCAAGTTGCCGGTAGACATTGCGGAATGCCTTTTCCAAATCATCATGAGTGAGCAAATGATTCAGACTGTCATAAGTTGAAAATGCGATGTCGAATTTCGTCGGCAATTCGAAGTAGCGGACGTCCGCGCAGTGGAATGTCGCTTGCGGGGCATTGATGCGCGCATGGTTCAGCATTTGCTTTGAACCATCGACTCCAGCGACCTTGTAGCCGCGTTCGGTCAATTCGCTTGCCAGTTGACCTGTTCCACAACACAGATCAAGAATATGAGCGCCTGGTGGACAATCGTTGAGCGCTAATTGCTCGAGAATCGGGACAACGCGGATGGAATAACCCGCCCAAAACTGGTTGTAAACTTGGGCAAAATCGTCGTACCCGGTATGATGCTCCACAATCTTTTATCTCCGTTCGCCGCACATGTCTGTGGCGCGCGGCAAATATGCAAGGCGCGAATCTATGCGGATGCGACGCATGAACGACTAAAGGTAGTTTTTGTTTCTCGCAGCGCGCAACAGCTTGGGATTGATCTTGCCGTCGTGATTGACCACGGTCTGGTAGCGCCCTATCCGCTGCTGATTCAATTCCGGCGCGTCAAACCGCGACGAGTTAACGCCGCTAACCGTGCGCGGGCGCGTCGTCGTGATCAGCCATTCCAGCAGATCTTCGCGCAACTCTGCCACAACATCTGCATATTCGACATCAAAATAAAGATTGCGCATTTCCCAGGGATCGCTACCCAGGTCGTATAATTCGCCGAAGCCGTCGGGATATTCCTCCGGGAACATCGCCAGTGGATAATGCACCAGCCGAAATTGACCCTTGCGGATGCTCTTGCTCCAGGCGAATTCAGTCACGCCGATGCGCTCATCCGCGCTCCGCTCGCCGGCGAGCAAGCGCGAGATATCGCGTCCGTCGCTCGTCTCCATGAGGTCGACGCCCGCCAAGGAACAGAGCGTATTAGAGATATCCACCAGCTCGACAATATCGTCGACCGCGCCGCCGGCTTTGATGCGCCCCGGCGCCCACCATATCATCGGCACGCGCGTGATGGCGTCGCTGCAGATACCCGGTGCCTTTTCCATGATGCCGTGCTCGGTCGCGTAGTCGCCGTGGTCCGATGTGTAGACGACGATGGTGTTATCGGCTTGACCGCTCTCGCGCAGGTAAGCCAGCAGTTTGCCGAGCGCGGCGTCCACTTGACTGACCGCGCCCAGGTAGCCGTGCAATTTGCGCATGCGTCCCGCTTGGAATGTCTTTGGCTCGAAGAGCTGCCAGTCGCTTTCGCGCCAGCGCTGCGCAGACGCGATCATATGCGGGGCTTTCTTCGCCGTTGTCAGATCATAATCGGCATTGGGCGGCAGGCTCAATTCAGTTGGGTTATACAGATCCCAAAACTCTTGGCAGGGCGTTGTGCATTGATGCGGGCGCGGGAAACTGACATGCAGTAGAAAGGGCTGCTCGCGCGCAGTTGCGCGTCGCATCGTTTCGATAGCGGTGTCCGCCAGCCAGCCTTCCTGCGATTCGTCAAATTTCAACGGGCTGGGGCGAGCGTCGACGCTTTGTCGTCCGCGTTGGCCGAACTCCGGCAGCAGGATATGATCTTCCAAATGCTCCACGCCGCGCTCACCCAAAAAGCGCGTATAGGCCGCCGAGCGACCGACGACGCTACCGGCTTGCCAGGAGTTGCTCTCGTGGAAGACATCACATTGGTCTTCCACCCAGTATTCGGGACAGTGGATTTTGCCCATGGCGGCGGTGAAATAACCGGCCGAACGAAAATGCCCGAGGATATTTGGCAGCCCGCCGGGGTTGGGTCCGCTCAAACTGTAGTAGCCGTGATTGTGGGGATACTGACCGCTGAGGAAGGAGAGGCGGCTGGGCGTACAAATGGGGTTTTGGGTGATGGCGTTGTCGAAGCAACAACCCTCGCGCGCCATCCGGTCCAGATGCGGTGTCTGAACATCCGGGTGCCCCTTGTGCCCCAGCACCTTGGCATTGTGCTGGTCGGAGACGATGAAGAGGATATTGGGTCGAGTCATGCGTTGCGTATTTTCCTATCCTGTCCTCCAGCAGAGCGCATAGGGGCGACCTGATAGGTCGCCCCTACACAACCCTTATTGTGGTGTAGGGGTCAGCCGGCGGCTGACCCGAAATTGCACAGTTTCGTCAGCGTAGCGGCGCGACGATTATCCGCCATACTGCGCGTCGTACGCGGCTTGATAAATCTCGGCAACCCGATTGACGCCCAAGGCTTCGAGCGTGGCGACGAAGTTATCCCAGCCGGCGTCAATGTCCTGGCGTCCGAGGACGAATTCCGCCGTCAACTGCGCCACGTAGTCGTTGATGCCCAGACGCAACTCGGTGATCTCTGCCGCCTGCGCCGTGGTGAAGGCCAACGGCGGTATCAGATCTTCAATAGCGCGGGCGTAGGGCTCGTACTTGGTTTTGGTCTCCTCGTAGAGCACAACTTCTAAGCCGGCGGCATCCTCGCGGCGGACTTCGCCCAAGCGCAAGTGATTGGGGCGATAGCTCGGTCCGCGCTGTGCCCAGTGGACGTTTTGCAGCGAACCGAAAGTGGAGAGACGGCGCCAGATAGATTCGAATTCGGGGCCGAGCGCGGGCTCGCCCTCTTCCGCCCATTTCCATTGCCCTTCTTCGCCTTCTGCCGCTTCCCACTGCGGAATGCCGAAGACCGAGCGCAAGGTCGTCTCGCGGTCGTACAAGCCATCGCACCACTTGAAGGCCGCGGCCGCATGTTCCGTCCGGCTGTTGATGACGCATTGGCCGGAGCCAACGCCCCAAGGATTATAGGGCATCTGGCGCAGTCCGGTCGGCCCTTCCAAGGGCGGAACGCCGACATATTTTTTCCAGCGGTCGCCGCCGATATTGGCGAAATTCGGGTGTCCGCCATTGATGACCATGCCGATCGTCGGCGCGTCGCCGCCCTCGATCTGCTGTTTCAATTGATCTGCCGGCTGCGTGAAACTCTCTTCGCCGAACAAGCCAAGCTCGAACAAAGTGTTCAGATAACGCAAGCCCTCGCGATAGCCCTCGCTGGTGACGTTTTGCGAGATGACGCCATCGTTGATTTCGAAGTAACGGTTCTGGCCGTTGAATTCGCTGAAAACGAAGGGATTCATCATGAAGCCGTCGATATTGGCATTCCAGCCAGTAGCGGCGGCGGCCAGCGGGATCTCGTCATTGGGGTCGCCATTGCCGTTGGCATCCTGCTCTTTGAAAGCGGTCAGCACATCAACCAACTCGTCAGTGGTTTGGGGAACGCCCATGCCGACGTTCTCCAACCAGTCCGAATTAATCCAGGCGCGTTGGGCATAGAAGCAATGGTAGCATTCGTTAACTTGCGGCAAACCGTAGATCTCGCCGTCGGGCGATGTGATCAGCGGGCGCACCTGCGGCGAGCCAGCGAATACCTCGTGGATGAAGTGGCCTTGCTCTTCAATTAGTCCACTGAGCGGCAGGAAGAGACCTTGCGGACCGAAGAGCGCCAGGGTTGAGGGATCAACTGTGAAGCCGACGATGATATCGGGCAAGTCGCCGCTGGCGATGGTCAGGTTGAGCACTTCTTGCATTTCGTTTGGCGGCGCGATATCGAAACTGAGATTGATACCCGTGCGTTCGCTGTACCAATGGGTGAAGGTATTAGTCGGGAAGTCTTCGACGATGGCGTGTCCAAGCATCAGGATATTAAGCGTGATTGGTTCCTCGACAATGGGGAATTCGCCGGGTCCCGATACCATGTCCTGTCCTAAAGCTGTCAGTGGCAGCGCCAATAGAAGTAGCAGTGTCAAGGCGATTATTCTCTTACTCATGTCAAATCCTTTCCAATGCAATCAAGTGATCGCGGATGATGGATGAAAATACTCGATAGACGAACTCCTTTCCGTTTCTCACAATTTGCCTATTTTACCGAGCCGATCATCATGCCTTTGACGAAGTGCCGCTGCACAAAGGGGTAGATGATCATCACCGGCACGCTTGCGACCACAATCAGCGAATACTTCAGCAACTCGCGCAGGCCCTCGCGCGCGACCAGATCTTCGATATCAATGAGCATCGACGCGTCTATTGTGTTTTGAATCAATATCTCGCGCAGGACGAGCTGCAACGGGAAAAGCTCCTGATCCTTCAGATAGATCAACGCTTGAAAATAGGTGTTCCAATGCGTGTTGACAGCATAGAACAAGGCCAGCACGGCGATGATCGGGCGCGCCAGAGGCAGGATGATGCTGCCGAAAGTGCGGAAGTCGTTAGCGCCGTCGATGCGCGCCGCCTCGATCAACTCGGGCGGAATCGTCGTGCGGAAGAAGGTAATCGTGATTAGCAGATTAAAGACGCCGATGCCGGTCGGCAGGATCATCGCCGCCCGCGTATTGAGCAAGCCCAGATCGCGCACGACCATATAGGTCGGTATCAAGCCGCCACTGAAAAGCATGGTGAAGATGAAGGCGATCGTGATGACACGACGTCCGACAAGATCCTGCCGCGACAGGGGATAAGCCGCGATGATCGTCATGACCACGTTGAATATGGTGCCAAAAAATGTGTAAAAGAGCGAATTGGCGAAGCCGTTCCACACCTTTTTGTGCTCGAAGATGGTTTCGTATCCCAGCAGGCTGAAGTCGACGGGCCATAAGGTCACCCGGCCGGCGATCACGGCTTCGGCTGAACTGAAGGAGGCGCTGACGATGAATATCAGAGGCAGCAGGACGATGACAGTGATGACGAGCAAGAACACGGTGTTGCCCATCATGAAGACGCGGTCGACCGGCGACTCGTTGACCTTGTTGATATTGCTGTCGTAGTTCGACATTGACGCCATCGGCCACTCCTCATTCAATAAACTACTATCCGCGCGAGCGGAACGAGTTCCTTATTTTGGGTGAGCGCGGCAGTCCTTTTCGTTGCCGCCGGGCGGCTTTTTCTTGGTGAACTGCCGTGCCCGCGCGAGCGGTGGGTTCACTATTTGCTGAGAACGCGGCGGACTTTTTCGCCGGCCGCTCAGCGGGCGGCTTACCAGACACTGTTTTCGGTCAGACGCCGCGCAGCGTGATTGACCGCTATCAAAAGCAACAGACCGACGATCCCTTTCAACAGGCCAATCGCGGTCGAATAGGAAAAATCGAGGATCGGCGACAATAGCCCGACCTTGTATACGTAGGTGTTGATCACCTCGGCGACGCCGAGGTTTAGCGGGCTCTGCATCAGATAGACTTTTTCAAAGGCGACTTCCAGCACCCGCCCCGTGGACAGGACCAGCAACACCATGGCCGTCGGCAGCAGACCCGGGATATCAATGTAGCGAATGCGCTGCAGGCGATTGGCGCCATCGACCACCGCCGCTTCGTGCAAGGCCGGGTCGACGGTGGAAAGCACCGCGAGGTAGATAATCGCCCCGAACCCCATTTCTTGCCAGACGCCGGACCAGACGAAAATATGCCGGAAGGCCCTCGGGTCGCCCATCCAATTCGGCGCTTGCATGCCAATAGACTGCGCGATGACAGCTGTGAACCCAACGCGCGGATGCAGGAACTGAAAGAGCATGCCGACGATCACCACCGTCGAAATGAAATGCGGCGCGTAGGTGATCATCTGGACGCTGTTGCGGAACATGTGCGTTTTGACCTGGTTCAGGCTCAGCGCCAGGATTATCGGGATGGGGAAGCCGGCGATCAAGGAATAAAAGCTGAGCACCAGCGTATTGATGATGACCGGTTCGAACTTGGGCGAATTGAAGAAACGTATGAAGTTGGCGAGACCGACCCAGGGGCTGCCTTCGATGCCGAAGGCGGGCGAATATTGCCGGAAGGCAATCTGCGCGCCGTACATCGGCGCATAGCGAAAGACGATCAGCCAAAGTACGGGTAGGAAGAGCAGGACATACAACTGCCAGTTGCGGCGGATGCGCTGCCATAAACGTAATGTGCTCTCCTCAACACGGGAGCGACCTCCCGTATGGCGTTTCGACTTTGAAAACATGGCTTTTAATTAACCATAAGACGAACACATGACGCAATTATATCACGCTCGATGTCAGTTGTCTAAAGCGGAATTGGTTATGGAACGAAGGTTCGGCTGCCCTTAGACGGCTGTGGCCTGCTTCGTTTCGAAGAATCGGTATCCGGCGATCACGATGGTCGCGCCGATGGCGCAAGCCAGCGCGCAGAGCGCGAAGAAAATTTCCGGCCCCAAATGATCAAAGGTCCAGCCAAAGAGCGAGCCGGTCAGCAGCACGGCGACGGCCGGCATGGTGACTTGCAGGATGGCCTGGTTGGTTGCTACGTTGCCGGGATGGCTGATTTCGGCAACCAGCTTATACGAGGCCAGATTCATCGCCGGCCAGGAAAAGCCGCGGAACACCACCAGCAGCGCCAGCGCTGGGAGCGTCTGAACGATGCCGAGCAAGAGGGTAAAGACGGTCAGGCAGAGTGTGCCGACGATATATAGCGTTCGCATACGTACACGCGGCAAAACCGAATCCATCAGAATGAAAAATGGAATCTCGGCAGCCGCGAGCAGCGCCGCCCAGATACCAATCTCGGCGGTAGGAATGGCAAGATTTTCGCTGAAATGGATGAACATAAACTGAAAGGTATTGCGGAAGCCCATCATAATGAAGAATTGGCTGGCGATCAGAACATAAAAGCCGCGATTGCGGGGCGCCTTGCTGGCGCCGTCTTCTTTCGGCTTCCGTTTGGGTTTGGCGGGGAACACCGTCGACATCAGCACGCTCAGCAGCACCAGTACGGCACCGACCCAGAAGAGCAAGGGATAGCCGCCGGCCGCGAACAAGGCCCCGGCAGCCAAGCTGGAAGCCGTGAATCCGATGGCGGTGAAGGAGCGCATCTGGCCCAGGATCGCTTTGCCCTGGCGCAGCAACTCCGTCATCGTCATCTGCATGCCTAGTGTGACACTGGGGCTGACGGTGACCCGCATCAGCAACACAGCGACTATCACCACGATCGGTTCGCGGGAACTGGCGAATATGATCAACGCCAGGGCAAAACCGAGCAAATAGATCATCAGCAGGCGACGATGTAGCATGAGCGCGTCGGCGACACGATTGAACAAGGGCGTTAACACCAGCGACAAAACCGCGCCGATGCTGGCCAGCGTGCCAATTAGCGTGCCAGAGAATTCCAGATCAACTAGCAGCAGGCTGAAATAGGGCCAAGCCATGCCGATTGCCGCAAAGGTGAGGAACTGCCAAGATACCAGCCGAATCGAGAAGCCATGCGGACGAATCGAAAGAAGTTTTGCCATCAGGCGCTGTACCTGCCGGGGCCGGCTCGAAGAGAATACGCGATTCAAAATAGACGCTTCGTGAGCGCCAAATCCTACCTGGTCAATCTTGATTCATCAAGCGCTCGGCGAGATTGGACATCAGAAATCGCCAAGAAAGCGAATGGTCTGCGCTTGCGCCGTAGCACAACATGAATCGAGAGTACTTGCCAACTGCGCTATGGCTTTGACCAGGTCAATAGCAAATTGAATCACACTGTTATCGATGCTATGCTAAGTTGTTCAAGCGCGACAGTACCTTTACGGGGGTAAGGTTAACGATGCCGATGATAAAAAAAGCGGAAACCGTGTACGACGGCTTCGACTTTTACCAGGTCGATATGCACTTTAGCGACAAGCAAAAAGCGCTGCGGCAGGAAGTGCGCGACTTCGTCGAAAGCGAGGTCACCCCCAACATCAATCCTTATTGGGAAAAGGCCGAATTCCCCTGGTCAATCGCCCGCAAGATTGTCAACTTGCCCATCATGGGCGGACCACTATTCGAGCATGGCGCGGCCGGGTTGGACTTCGTCGAGATGGGTCTGGTTATGTACGAGTTGGGCAAGGGCGATGGCAGTATCAGCACCTTTTACGGTGTGCATTCCGGCTTGGCCATGGGCTCGATCGGCATGTTGGGGGACGAAGAGCAGAAAGCTCGCTGGCTGCCGGATATGGTCAAGCTGGAGAAAATCGGCGCTTTTGCTTTGACCGAACCCGATGTCGGCTCCAACGCTGCCCAGGTCAAGACAACCGCTCGGAAATCCGGCGACGGATTCGTCCTCAATGGCGCCAAGCGCTGGATCGGCAACGCGTCGATCTCGGACATCCTGATCATCTGGGCGCGAGACGAAACCAGCGGGGACTTCGGCGGTTTTGTCATCGAGAATCCGGGGGAAACCGAGGGTGTCGCCATCAACGATATCTGGGGCAAGGTTGGCAAGCGCGCGGTACTCAATGCCGATATCACGCTCGACGAGGTATTCGTGCCGAAAGAGAACAGACTGGCATACGTAAAGCGTTTTAGGGATATGGCGCAGGTGCTGGGAGTCGGGCGATATGGGGTGGCTTGGGAGGCCGCGGGCGTCGCTGCGGGCGCATTTGAACTGGCGCTGAGGTATACCAAGGCGCGCGAACAATTTGGCAAGCCAATTGCTGGTTTCCAGTTGATTCAACAGAAACTGGTCGAGATGGCCACCGAAGTCACGCTGATGCAAACGCTCTGTCTACAGCTTTCTCACCTTATCAACCGCGGCTTGCTAAATGCGGGGACAGCATCAATGGCCAAGTATAACAATGCCCGAAAAGCGCGCTACGTGACGCAGTTGGCGCGCGAGTGCCTGGGCGGCAACGGAATCATTATCGAAAATCACATCGCTCGGCTCATGCTCGATGCCGAAATCATTTATACTTATGAAGGCACGAATGAAGTTAACCTGCTGTTGGTGGGTCGGGAGTTAACGGGATTGAACGCCTTCGTTTGAGTTTAACCCGATAGCGGCCGGGCCCGGATGTGACTAACAAGGAAGGATTCGCAGCTATGGGGTCACACGATTTCATCCGATTCCCGCCGGCGCTGGCACAACTTTCGGCGAGAACCTGGCTCCTTCTGGGGGAAATACAGGCTACCACGCAAACGGTGAGAGTCTCTCCGATTTTGCCAGGGCACTCTTACGAACTGGAAAAAGAGTATCTGGCAAAAGGCATTCATGGCACGACCGCCATCATGGGCAACAGTTTTTCTGAAGAAGAGGTGGCGAAGCTCATTGATGGTGAATTGCCGGCTTATGCCTCTCGTATTGCCGATTTACGCCAGATCAAGAATTTAGCCGAGGCCTTCAACATGGTGGCGCGGGACGAGATGTTTGGCGGCCCGTCGCTCTTTTCGCTGGAGAAACTGAATCGCTATCACGAGCTTGTCATGAATGGCTTGGGCGAGAACAATGGCGGCCAAATCCAGGTGGGCGCGCTGCGAGAACATCGCGTCGAAGTCGGCCCTTATCTCGCGCCCTCTCCAGAAGTGATCGAGCCGCTGATCAAGCAATATTGCGATTGGCTGAACGCCGATGAGGAAGAATCACATGATCTCGACGGTTTTGATATCGCCAGAGCTATCATCAAGGCGCTGGTCGCTCATGTCAGCTTCGCCTGGATCCATCCTTATGGCGACGGCAATGGCAGAATGGCGCGCTTGATCGAACACGCGATCCTATTGCGGGCGGGCTTGCCAGAAGCCTGTACACATGTCTTGAGCTACTTTTACAGCAAGACGCGACGTCAATATTTCGCCGAGTTGCAGCGCTCGCACGGCGAATATAACCACGGGGCTTATTCGCCAGTTGGCGATCTGCGGAGCTTTATCGAATACGCGCTGGAAGGTTTCATGGATGAACTCAGCGATTTGATGCTGGTCATAGGCAGCATGCAGGTGCAAGCGATTTGGCGCGATCACATTCGCGCTTGTTTCCCTTCAATTTTGACAACAATGCAACAGCGTCAGATGCGTCTGGCGCTGGACTTGACGGACCGCTGCGTCGATCAGCCAGTCATATTGGAAATGGTTCGAGAGGTATCCGCCGCTATTGAACTGGAGTACGCCGATGAGAGCGACGCTGTTCTGGCGGGCGATCTCGATGCGCTGGTGAAGATGGACCTGCTGATACACGATGACCGCGGGTATCAGCCCAATCCGGCGCTCATGATGAGCTTGTTTGGCAATTCGGGATTGAATCCAGTTTAGTTCGACGCTATCTAGGTGTTACAACGCAGGTTCGCTGCTTTGCGCGAACTCAAATCTCTCCACACTGCTTGCTCGTAATCTCAAAAATAGAACGGTTAGATAGCACATATGATGGACTAGGATAGTTTCACGGTACAGCAAGCCAAACGATGCAAAAAATCCCAAAAAACCAGTCAAAGAAAACGCAACAAAAGTCTCGCTTCAATTGCGCGACAGTTTATGTAAAATGTCAGTAAACAGTAGACGTTATGCCTTGTGAGTTTAGTAATTGTGGCATAAGATTTGACAAAAATATCGACAAAAACTCTGAAAATAGCTTCAATAATACTGGAAAATATTGTGGAAAAACTGATGCGCGTACCTAAAGAGCAAGTTAAGGTATGGAGCCATTTATGGGATCACATGAGTTTATTCGATTTCCACCATATGAGGTAAAACTTACTGTATCACTAGTCATGTTGTTGGCTGAGATCCAATCTCAAATCAGACAGATTGGGCAGATTCCAATTCTGCCTAGTGTTCGTGATGAATTGCGCACAGTTTACCTTGCTAGAGCGGCATATGGTACTACATCAATCGAAGGAAACACAATGACCGAAGACGCGGTCTTGAGCATGGCAAGAAAATCAATCGAGGAAGTGCTGCCAGCAGATTACGAAGAACAAGAAGTAGTCAACGTCTTGGCTGCATTGAATTCAATTGCGAAAGCTACCTTTGAAGGAAACACCGAGCCATTTTCTTCTGAATTGCTAAACCAATACCATAAATCACTAGTTGCAGAAACCGGAAGCCCAAACTGCGATGAGGATGAAATCGGTGCAATCCGTAAGAAATCCGTTGAAGTTGGGAGGTATCTAGGCGCGCCTCCACAAGATTGTCCTCGTCTCTTACGTGCTTACTGCGAATGGCTGAATGAGCGCGCATTTATACCAATTGGCCAAGAAGCGTATGAGCTTGCTTGGCAAATAGTCAAGGCGATCACTGCCCACATTTACTTTGCTTGGATTCATCCCTATTGCGACGGTAACGGACGCTTAGCCAGGCTGATCGAATCTAAAGTCCTATTGGATGCAGGCATTCCGGACATAGCGGCGCACTTATTGAGCAATTTGTACAACAAACGGCGGTCCGAGTACATCAAGGAGTTGCAGGATTCGCATGGAGACTACAACGAAGGCTCCTATGCATCGGAAGCCAGAGTTCAGGACTTCATCGAGTTCGCTCTAAGAGGATTCCGAGATGAGCTCGAGAGTCAATGTCTCGAAATATACAATTCTCAACTTACTGTTATGTGGCATGACCTAATTCACGTTAGTTTTCCGAGGAAGCTCAGTGATGCGCAGCAGCGCCGGAAACGCCTTGCGTTGGATCTGACGCATCCGCCTTACCAACAGTCTGTGCCTTTCGGTGAGATACGTGAATTGACTCCGGCAGTAGCGGTAGCCTATGTTAACGAGAGCGATCAGACAATCCGCAATGATCTAAAGGTTCTTGTCAAAATGGGTCTTGTTCAGAGAGACGATACTGGCTACCGACCAAATACAGAAATTATGACGGGATTTTTTTAGTTCTGTTGCTATGGCCACGGACTAACTGCAACGCGACGATGTACTCTGCACATTCGTGCTGAATCGCTCTGAATAATTTCACTAGAAGTCAAAGTATCGTATCTTTTACGCATTCCGAAACGAAGCCCGAGAGCATTAGAAGAGCGCAGCATTCCGCTGCGCTCTTTTGATTTGACTTGGGATGGGAAGCCTAACCCCACGCATCGTCTATCCGCCGAGCAAGTTCGCGCCCATCTGCATGTCGGCCAGCGCAGTCACTCCCAGACGTCCGTTGATGCGCATTGGCTCTTCCCGTATCCATCCCGTCATATACTCCGCAACGAATTCCGCCGCCAGTTCGTTGGCGGCCAGGGCATTCTCCTCCGTCTCATAGACGCTCAGGGTCACGACGCGGTCCACGCCATCGTCCATCGAGAAGTAACTGAAGAAACCGTCGGTCTCTTGCAGGATGGGCAGAAAGCCCGTCTCCACCAATTCTACGGCTACATCACGGTCCGTCAGGTCGTAGTTGTCGTAGACGCGCAGGGCGGCGTAAAGCGAGCCAAGGCCCTCGTCCATCATCTCGTCGGTGACATACATCACATCGAGCATGCCCTCGGTGATTTGCGGCGGGTTAGGCAACAGCGGCGTCAGGTTCTCCGTCACGAAGTCGCGCGCGGCTGCGTTAGACGCTGAAGCCTGTACCGGCGAATCGAATAAACTGACCGCCGCCAGCATATCACCGGCCGGCAACAGATAGTAGCCGACAAAACCGGCGCTTTGGCGCATGATCGGCAGGAAGCCTTCGCTTGTAATGCGTAAGATTTCGTCTTGATCCGCCGGATCAACGCCGCCATAGACGCGTATACTGACGAATACCTCTTCCTCGTAATCGTCAGCGATCAGATTCTTCCCCATGTCAATGTCCGCCAGCGCCGCTATCGCAATCTCGCCCGCAACTCCGGTCGGGGGGTTCGGCGCCCAATCCGCAAGATATTCAATGGTGAAGGCTTTGCCGGCATCATTGGCCGCCGACGCTGCTTCCTCGCTCTCGAAAATGCTGATTCCTACAACCGTGTCCTCGCTGTCATTGAATGCGAATTGCGCGAATAAGCCACCTAATTCTTGCAGCGCCGGCAGCAGGTGTGATATGGCTAGGTCGTTCGCTTCATCAAAATGCCTCAAGTCGAAGCCTTCATAGAAACGTATGCTGGCATATAGCTCGCCAATTCCATCATGATCATCCGAACCACGTAGCGCGGCGACGTAGTTGATCGACAAGAGACCTTCGATGATCATCGGCGCATTAGGCAGTAAGGGCGCCAGGTTCTCCGCCACAAATTCACGAGCCGCTTGGTTGGAGGCCGACGCCTGCTCGGCCGAATCGAACAAGCTGAGCGCCGCCAGCTTATCGCCCGCCGCCAACAAGTAATAGCCGACAAAGCCGTCGCTCGCGCGCATGATGGGCAAGAATCCTTCATTTGTCAGGCGCGCTATCGCGTCTTGATTTGCCGGATCGACGCCATCGTAAACGCGGACGCTGGCGAACACGCTAGCCTCGTCTTGGCTGTATTCAGCCAGGTTCGCGCCCGTCCACATGTTCGCCAGCGCCGCCGCCACGCCGAGCCGGCCACTGACGGTCGTTGGATCATCCGGCAGCCAGTCCGCCAAGTATTCCGCCACGAAATCAGCCGCGATGTCCGATCCCTGCTGCAAACGCTCCTCCGAGTCCGCAATTCGCAGTGCGATAGCCTTGTCGACGCCATCGCTGATCCCGTAGTAGCTGACGAGACCGCCGTTTTCGCGTAGGGTCGGCACAAAGATGGACTCGACCAATTCAACTGTCTCGTCCAGGTAGGTTATGTCGAAACCATCGTAAATCGCCAAGAGGGCGTGGAGCGAGGTCATGCTCTCATCCATCATCAATTCGTCAGCATCCGCCACATACATCACCTCAACCAGCCCCTCCACAATCTGTGGCGGATTCGGCAACAATGGCGCCAAGTGCGCCACCACAAATGCGCGGGCTTTTTCGTTGGAAGCCGCAGCTTGTTCCGCCGTGTCGAACATATTGACCGATGCCAGCCTATCCCCGTCTGGCAGCAGGTAATAACCGACGAAGCCATCGCTTTCCCGCACGATGGGCAAGAATCCTTCAGCGGTGATGCGCGCGATTTCTTCTTGGTCGCCCGGGTCGACGCCGTCATAGATACGGATGCTGACGAAGACCTGCTGCTCGTCCATCATGTTGTCGATCAGGTTCTCACCCATGTGCAAATCCGCCAGCGCGGCGACGCCAAGCTGGCCGCTGACGCGCACGGGATCTTCAGGCTGCCAGTCCATCATATGTTCCGCCACAAAGGCGGCGGCGATGTCGTTGGCGGCCAAGGCATTTTCTTCCGAGGTATAAACGTTCAAGCCGACGACCGTGTCCACGCCGTCATTCAAGGAGTAGTAACTGAAAAGACCGCCGGCCTCTTGCAAGGCGGGCAGCAGGTGGGCCTCGACCAGACGGTTCGACTCCACAATGTCCTGCATGTTGCCGATGTGATATATGCGTAAGGAAGCGTATAACGAACTTGTGTCGTCCATCATCCGGTCAATGTCGACGACATGCATCACGTCAATTGCGCCTTCGACGATCATCGGCGGATTAGGTAGCAATGGCGCCAGGTTTTCGGCGACGAATGCGCGGGCTTTTTCGTTGGAAGCGGCGGCCTGCTCGTATGAGTCGAACATACTGACCGATGCCAGCATATCCCCATCTGGCAGCAGGTAATAAGCGACGAAGCCGTCGCTGTCGCGCATGATGGGCAAGAAACCTTGATTGGTGAGGCGCGCGATTTCTTTTTGATCGGCCGGGTCGACGCCGTCATAGACACGGATGCTGACGAAGACGCTGCTGTCTTGGGCGCTAACTGTCAAAGGGGCCGCCAACAGCATGGCAATGGAAAATAAAACCAGTAGGATGCCGCGACCGCTATTATGCTTGAATCTGGTGATCTGCATGGAAAACCTCCGGTTGATTGAATCACAAGCCAGGCGCGTGGCGCTTGATGATTGATCGCGCGCATGCTCGCCTATGTATCAGTGTAATCTTATAATCATGCGAACTCAATCAGTTACACATTAGTAATCGGGAGAATTCATCAAAAAAAGCCGCTCGGCGCGCAACCGGCGAATTGCCCTGCCGCGCTCACATAAAATAATAAGCCTTCTCGTCGCATGAGCGACGCGGTTTATCAAAAAAGAAATAAATCAGCCTTGCTACTTAAGTGAAGCCCAAGCCGGCAGTTGAGCGTCCAGTTGGGCGAGTTCGTCGGCGCTGATGGGGCGAATCTCGGTATCGTGCAGATGTGTATCGCGGTTCTCGACGATGAGAAATGACACATCGCGCGTCGCGACGATGTTGTGCCAGACGCCCGCCGGTACGTTGTAGATCTTGCCGGCAACCATCTCGACCGCTTGCAGCTTGCCGCTCTCGGGTCGCGTGAAAAGCACCGCCTGTCCTCGCAGCAGAACGAAGACTTCGTCACTGTGATTGTGTCGTTCGATCTCGTCGAGATTCACCCGGTCGAAAAGCGGTTCCCAGTTCAGTAGCGCGACTTGCCACTTGTCAGTGAAAACCAGCGGTTCAAAGCCTTCGCCCGACCAATCATAGACTTCCAGCATCGCGTGTCCTCCTATTTGGCGAAGGCTTGCGAGGGGCTCGCGCGCCTTACAAGTTCACTGCTTGACCTGTGCGGCTGCTCTCCAGCGCCGCGTCCACGATACGCATATTGACCAAGCCTTCTACGGCGCCCGGATTCGGCGTCTTGTCATTGCGAATACAATCGATGAAATGCGCCATCTGCAAATCGTACATGATCTGCGGGCAATGTTCTTCGCGCGGATGCGGGAAACCCCCATCAATTAATTCGACCTTTTCGACAGCGCGATCCGGGATCTCCAGTCGCGTCGGGAAGATCTGCCCGAATGCTTTCTGCCCGTATACCTGCGTACATGCCTCAGGTCCATCGGCATGGGGCCACCACCAGCCGCTTTCTACAATTGATGTTGCGCTATTATCCCAGCCGATGATGATCATGCCGGAATCATCAACATCGTATTCGGTGTAGTCGGTAGAGATCCGCGCATAGACCTTACGGGGCATGGGATCGCCGAGCAGGAAGCGCGCGGTATCGATCGCGTGGATGCCCATATCGGCTAGGGCGCCGCCACCGGCATATTTCGCCTCGACGAACCAACTGCTCGGTCCCCAATTGACATGGACGCCATAACCCTTGGTGCGCAGGATCTTGCCAAGCCGGCCGTCGTCGATCTGTCGTTTCAACCAATGCACCTCTTCATCGAAACGCCAGCAATGCGCCACCATCAACTTGGCGCCGGAAGCCTGACTGGCAACCCTCATCTGTTTTGCTTCTGTGGTATTCATTGACATGGGCTTTTCCACCATGACGTGAATGCCGGCATTCAGCGCAGCTATGGTTTGCGGAGCATGCAAATAATTGGGTGTGCTGACGACGAGCGCATCGACATCGCCATCCGCCAGCATGGCGTCGACACTATCATACAGACGTCGAATGCTGAACTTCGCAGCGTATGCCGCCCTTGATTCGGGACGATGGTTCACCACAGCGACCAGATCCACATCGTCCTGCACACCTGCCGCCTGGGCATGAATATGCGAGATGTGACCGGTGCCGGCGAAGGCGATTCTCAGGCTCATTTCACGTCTCCCCCGTGCTTCCAATTTGGCTGGCAAACAATATTCATTGAAAACAGCGTTGACAATTGTTATCTTATGACCGTTCAACAGATATTGCCCGGGCGCCTCGCTGAGGCTGAGTCTAGCAGCATCTCAAGGCGCGCGCTTATGATCCTTCCAAACGTGAGGAATTGCCATGCAAAACAGTGCGGGATTCACAACGATATTTGGACGAAACCTGATCGGCGAATTGCCGAACTTCGTGCATCGGCCCTATCTCGTGGTCACCATGGACGATCTCTGGGATTTGTTCGCTCATAATTTTGATGACAATCACGCGGGACCTTATTTCGTCCATACGATCGACGGCGATGAGCTCAAGGACGAGGTCGCCAAGCTGCCGGAAACCAAGTGCGTCATCGGTCTGGGCGGCGGGCAGGCGCTTGATGTCGCCAAATATTTCGCTTGGTCCTTGGGGCTGCCGCTTTTTCAAGTGCCCACGTCGATGTCGGTCAACGCGGCCTTCGGGCATCGCACTGGCTTGCGCTTCGGCGGAAACGTGCGTTACGTCGCCTGGGCAGTGCCGGAAGCGGTCTACGTGGATTTCGATGTCATCCAAAACGCGCCGCCTGCCGTCAACCGCTCCGGCATCTGCGAGATCCTGTGCTATCACACCGCCCATGCCGATTGGCGTCTGGCCCATGCCCGCGGTAAATGCGAGAGCAAGTGGCCCTACGACCAAGCCCTGGTTGACGAAGCGCAGGGGGTCATGGCCACAGTGATGGATGCGCTCGACGATATCCGTGAGGTCAACGAAAATGGCATCCGCATACTGATGACTGCCAATCGCTGGGGTGGGGCGGCATTCCACAATGCTGGCTGGAATCCGCGCCATATCGAGGGCGCCGATCACTTCCTCTTCTATGCGCTCGAATACAATACCGGGGTGAAGTTCATCCACGGGCAGCCAGTCTGCCTGGGCATTTATGTCGGCTCTCTGCTGCACGACGACAAGGCGCGGGAAATGCTCGATGCCATCGTCCGCGCTGGCGTCGATATTCGCCCGGGTTCCATGGGTATTTCCTGGGATGATGTCACCCACGCGCTGGTCAATATGCGCGATTTCGTGCGGCAGGCCGGTCTCTGGTATGGCATCTACCACGAAGCTCAAATCGACGAAGCCTTCGCGGCGCAGGTGCGCGAAAATGTCGAAGCAGCGTATGAAGGCGTAACCATCTGACGCTTTATCTTGGAATCATTCCGACACGGTCGGTGATTTTTGTTTATCGGATTGAGGAGAATCTCATGAGAAAGTTTGTTGTACTGAGTTTGCTTGTTTTGCTGATGGTCATGCCGGTCGTACAGGCGCAAGACTTCGACTGGATGCGCTTCGCGGGCAGCGAAATCACGATCCTGATGCCCGAGCATCCTGTGCTTGACGGCATGCGCAGCGTCATGGACGACTTTGAAGCGGCCACCGGCATCACGGTCAATGTCGAAGCCCTGGCGGAAAATCTCTATTTCGACCGTATGGAAGTGGCGCTGCGGGCCGATGAAGGTGTCATGGATGTCTACATGGTGCCGATGGATTCCACCGCTTTCACGCAATGGTCGAATGGTCTGATCCATCCGCTTAGCCCTTACATTAACGACTCCAACATGACTGCCGCGGATTACGACTTCGCCGACTTCCCCGGCGGCTTCACCCAGGCGACGCAATACCCGCCCGGTGACATGGACGCCCAAGATTACGCCATCCCCGTTTCCTTCGAGGCTTACACGCTGTTCTACAACATGGATATCGTCGACGAATACCTCGATGGCGAGATACCGACTACCATGGGCGGATTGATTGAAGCGGCGCAGAGCATTACCGAGGCCAGCGGCGGATCGGTCGCCGGCGCGGTCATGCGCGGCATTCGTTCGCATACCATCATGGATACGGTCACCGGTATGGTCTTCAACAACTGGGGTGAAGCGGAAATGTCCCTGCCTTACAACGTGTGGTTCGATGGCGATTGGTCGGCGCCGGTCTTGAGTGACGAGCGCATCACCGCCGGTCTATCGCATTACGCCGGTTTAATGTCCGCCGGTCCTATCAACATTCAATCGCTCGATTGGCCCGATGCCAGCTTGCTATTCCAGCAAGGCCGCGCCGGCTTTTTCCTCGACGCCAGCCTCTTTGGTCCCGGCTTCGAAGATCCGGATGCCTCGGCTGTGGCTGGCAAGACCGGCTATGCCGTGATGCCGCCGGTTGACGAAGGCGGCGCCTCCTGGACCGGCCACTGGATGTGGGGCATTGGCATACCCGCCAACGCTCAGAATCCGGAAGCGGCCTGGTACTTCATCCAATGGATGACCAGCGCCGATATCGAACCGGTGATTGGCGCTTATCACGGTGGCGCGGCGCGCGTGTCGACCTGGGACAAAGCCGAATATGTCGACGCGCTGAATTCGGAATATGTCGACACCGTTTTGGAGGCGATGCAGACCTCTCGTACGACGGTGGTCTTCCGCGAAGGCTGGAGCGAATACGCACTGGTCATCGTCGATGCGATTCAGGACATGTACGGCGGCATGGCGCCGGCGGATGCTACAGCCAAGGCGCAGCAGCGCATCCTGGATATGGGTAGCTAGGCAGTTGTATTCAGTGCAAAAAGCCTCCTCAATTATATTGAGGAGGCTTTCCGCTTATTTGAATACCTGCTCAGAATGCTAGGGCGATGATTTGCCAAGAAGTATACTGCCGATTCAAATCTTTAAGTCAGCTTGGTCACAATGATGAACAAATTGCCAATGGCGACAGCCAGTGACACGAGGATGGCAAGCGCTGCCCCGCCGCCGGTGATGCGGTTTTGCCAACTCTTGACGCCCTTCACTTCGTCGCGCAACTCTTTGATGTTGTCAGTCATTTCGTCGCGCAGTTCTTTGACGTTTTCTGTCATCTCGTTGCTAAGCGCCCGTGTTTGCTCTTCGATCTTCTGGTTGAGAACTCTGTGTGAGTCCTGAATTGAGGAGTTCAATTCCTTGGTCTGCTCTACGATCAGTTCGCGCACGAAGTCTTTGGTAGCAAGGTGCTTCATTTCGCCTTCAAGCGTAGCGATGCGCTCTCCGAGATCTTTCAATTGCGGTTGCTCAGTCATCGTTGTTTGGGAGCCTATTCAGTAACGTAACACACTTATAACTCGTTTGCAGATATTATCATACCGTATACTGGGAATTTATGTCAAATAATCTATGGTTTCGTCAAAAGTAGACTGCCAACTCTGTTTAGACTTTGTGTTGGCTTTGAACATTTGCTCTCTTTCAATCCACAGCCCGCTCGGTTCATTACTGCCGGGACAGTGCAGAGATTTGAATTGGATTTATAACGGAGCAAAGATTCCCCGGTATGCCCGTCCTCAGAAGTAAAAACTTCGCCTATTTTCTGATCGCGCCGGCGGTCGTGATCCTCATCATCACTTCGCTTTATCCGGCGGTATTTTCATTTATTCTCAGCTTTTTCAACTGGAATTGGGGCGTCCAATTTGATTTTGTCGGCGCCCGCAATTATCTTGATTTGTTCCGCAGCCCGGAATTCTGGCAGGTGCTCTACCAAACTTTTTTGTTCGCTGTCGTCGCCACCTCCCTGGAATTGCTGCTGGGACTGGGGCTGGCTGTCGTAGTAGATCATCTCAAGTTCGGCGCTGGTCTCATCCGTACGCTGCTGCTCACGCCTTTGATGGTCTCCGGCATCATCGTAGCGTTGATGTCGAAGATCTTGCTCGATCCGATGTTAGGTATCGTCAACTACGTATTAAACGCCCTGGGCTTGCCGCTGTCGCCCTTCTTCGGCGCGACATCAACAGCTATGGGCACGGTCATCATGGTCGATGCCTGGTGGCAGACAGCCTTTGTCTTCATCATCGTTTTGGCTGGCTTGCAGAGCCTGCCGCAGGAGCCGATCGAAGCGGCGCGCGTCGATGGCGCCAGCGCTCTGCAAACATTCTTCCGTGTCAAGCTGCCCATGTTGCGCGCGGTCCTTTTCACTGTGCTGATCTTCCGCACGATTGATACGCTCAAGGTCTTTGACATCATATTCGGTACCACCGGTGGCGGTCCGCAGATTTCTACCGAGGTTATGCAGACGCTTGCCTATCGCAAAGCCTTCAGCTTCTTGCAAATGAGCGAGTCAATGACGATCATGGTCATATTCTCGGCGATAGTGCTGGCAATCAGCCTTGTTTACATGCGTTTGGAAGAACGCCTGGAGGACGACTAGGCATGGACCACAGACAGCGCGCTCAGCTGCAACGCCTGCTGGCCTACTTGATTTCGCTGGCGGCTATCTTGGTCACGCTCTTTCCGGTTGTCTGGCTCTTGACGATCTCTTTCAAGACGCAGCGCGACGCCTTCTCGATGCCGCCCAAGTTCATCTTTGAGCCGATATGGGATCATTACCTGGCGCTGCTGGACAAACCAGGCTTTGTGCAGGCTTTTTTGAATACCGTTTATGTAACGTCGCTGGGCGTTCTGATCGCCATCGTCATCGCGATCTTCGCCTCTTACGGGATTCACCGTTTTCGTTTCCGCGGCAAGAAGCTCTTCGGCGTCTGGCTGCTGCTGGCTTATATGCTGCCGGAGTTTCTGTTTGTCATCCCGATGTACGTGCTCTATCAGAAGATCGGCTGGTACGATACGCATATTGGCTTGGCGCTGGTCTATCAAGTCCATTCGCTGCCCTTCGCCGTATGGCTGATCCGCAGTTTTTTCAAGGAAGTCCCGTCGGAATTGGACGATGCCTCGCGCATTGACGGCTGCAACTACCTGGGCACATTGCGCCACGTCTTCATTCCGCTGGCCGCGCCGGGCATTGCGGCCACCGCCATTTTGACGGCCATTTGGATCTGGAACGAGTTGACCATTGCCCTATCGCTATCTTTTAGCGACGCGCAGACGATCACGGTGGCTGTCGCCTCTTTCCGCGGATACACGTCGATCGCCTGGGGTCCGATGTCGGCGGCATCTATCGTAGCCATCCTGCCCATGCTGATCTTCGCCGTCTTTGCGCAGAAGTATATCGTCAAGGGCTTGACATTGGGCTCGCTGAAAGGCTAGGCCATTGACAAAGGGATCCCGCGAATTGATCAAATCACAGGAATAGGAGATTCACCATGCCAGAACTCGCCATCCAAGGCGGAACGCCCGCCAAGAGCAAACCGTTTCCCGACTGGCCGATATATGACAACCTGGAACGAGACGCGTTGAACGAGGTGCTGGAAAGTCGTGACTGGTGGCGAACGGAGGGTACCAAAACGCTCGAGTTCGAGCAGAGGTTCGCCGAATACCATCAGGCCAAACACGGCATCGCGGTTACGAACGGGACTCACGCTATCGAAGTCGCCCTGGCTGCTATGGGCATTGGACCTGAAGACGAGGTTATCGTGCCCAACGCCACTTTTGTGGCCACCGCGAGCGCGGCGCTTTTCGCCGGCGCGCTGCCTGTTTTGGTTGACGTCAGCGCTGACAGTTACTGTATTGATCCTGAACTGGCAGAAGCAGCTATCAACGAACATACCAGAGCGATCATCGCTGTTCACATGGGCGGGCGCCCGGCGGATCTGGACCAACTGGCGGCGGTTGCCCAGAAACATGGTGTCGCATTGCTCGAAGATGCCGCGCACGCGCATGGCAGCGAATGGCGCGGACAAAAGGTGGGTACTTTTGGCATCGGCGGCACTTTCAGCTTCCAGGCCAGCAAGACCATGACCGCCGGAGAGGGCGGCATGATCATCAGCAACGATGATGGCTTTGAACGCCAAGCGCGCTCGACGCACGATTGCGGACGCATGCCCGGCGAATGGTTTTACAGTCATTACATCTACGGCTCGAATTACCGCCTCAGCGAATGGCAAGGCGCGGTGTTGTTGGCGCAACTGACCCGCCTAGACGAGCAGACCGCTCGCCGTCACGAGAACGGTCGGTTGCTTGATCGTTTGTTAGGCGAGATCCCGGGCATCACGCCGCAGAGCCACGACGCTCGAATCACCCGCAATGGGCATTACGCTTATATCTTCCACGTCGACGCGCGAGCCTTCGCCGGCATTTCGAATCAGCAATTTGTTGATGCGCTGGAAGCGGAGGGCATTCCCACGCAAGCGCCATATCCGCCTATCCACAAGCTGGACCTTTTCATCAGCGGGGCTTACCGCAATCGCCTCAGCGGCGCGCAGGCGGAGGCAAATCACGCCTTCCTCGCGGACGCCTTCCCCAACTCTCACCGCGAATCGGACGAGACAGTCTGGATCACGCAGAATGCGCTGCTGGGAGACGAGGAGGACATGCAAGAGATCGCCGTCGCTATCAGCAAGATTCATCAGAATGTCAAAGACTTGCGCTGACTCCGCACGTCTTGCGTCGCTGCGGCCCCGCGCGAGATTTGCCGGGCCAGCCAGCCGCATCGAATCAAATCATGCGTTTTCCTTTTCTACTTTGCGGTACAATCTCAGCTTCGCTGTTGATTTGTTCGGAAGGGAAGTTAAATGAGAATCTTGATCATGTGCGACATGGAAGGTGTCAGCGGCATCGTCACCTGGGATCAAGTCGGGGGCGGCAAGGCCGGATACCCGGAAGGCCGCGAGCTCTACACAGCCGAGGTCAACGCGGCGGTGCGCGGCGCTTCCCGAGCGGGCGCAACTGAAATCATCGTCATCGACGGCCACAATGCGGGCGGCGATTGGCGATACAATTCCCTGATCAAGGGCATGCTCGATCCCGCTTGCGAATACGTGGCGCATCATACCTGGACGGATTACCGGGTGCCGCTTGAACAGGGCGTGGACGCCTGCTTGATGGTCGGCTATCACGCGCGCAACAATACGCCGGATGGCGTCTTGAACCACACCATCTCGTCGGCGCAATGCCGCAATCTCTGGTTCAATGATAAACTGGTTGGCGAGGTTGGCGTCAACGCCGCGCTCTGTGGTCATTATGGCTGCCCCGTGCTGCTTGTCACCGGCGACGTAGCCGTCTGCCGCGAAGCGACGTCGCTGCTCGGCGATGGGCTGACGACAGTGGCGGTCAAGCGAGGGCTGTCGAAATATTCGGCGCGCCAGATCGCGCCTCAACGCGCCCGTGAAATGATCGAAGAGGGCGCCTATCAAGCCTTGGGTGACTTGAGCGCGGTCGCGCCTTATGTGCCGGCGTCGCCGGTGACGATCACGGTTGAATTTGGACACTTCGATACAATGGCTGCTTACGTGCCGCGCTCGGACGTAGTATTGGATCAGCCGGCGCAGAAGATGTACAGCCGCGCCGACGACTGGATGAGCGCTTGGGACAAAATCTGGCCCTTTTAGAGGGGCATAAGCTCACGGCACGCCGAATCCACGCGATATGCGGGCGTAACTTTACACAATTGTCGCTGTCCCCATTCGCAATTAAGTGGAATTTGACGGAGCATGGGTCAATCAATTCAAATTGAGTGCAGTCCTAGGAGTTCTAACTGTCGCCAATTCGTTGTTCTACTATAAATGTGAAAATAGCTGTCATCGCCCCCATCGCAATCATGATGCGCCAGGTCAAGTCAGCCCGTAGCTGCTCAATCTTCGTTTCGAGTTGCCTTATATCGGCTTTGGTAGCCATATGCTGATTGCCGGCTTCCAATTTCGCGATCTTTTCTCCATGCCTATTCAAAGTTTCAAAGACGATGTTGCCATCCGCTTCAGTTTGTGTCGCGATGCTATCTCCCTTGCGCGTCAATGATTAGGATTCTGTAGAATCAGTCTACACTATGGATCAGCTTTTGTCAAACTATTTACAAACCTTGTTAGCCAAATATTATCCGGCGCGCAGTCGAAAATCAGAATTTGCTGAATTTGCCGGCCTTTCGATCAACGATGATCGCCACAGTAGCCATTGCCGCAACGGTTGCTTTAGAGATTGCCCTGACAGATTGCGCAGCTTGTTGGCGGATTTGCGCCTGAACTGTTATCTTATGAGGATACTTTCTTGAGAAGGGAAAGTATTCTGAATTCGCTTGGTTTTGTCCGAATCACAATTTGAAAGGTGTTTTGAAATGAAAGTCAGATTTGTTTTTGTTCTGCTGGTGGCCGCTCTCGTATTTTCCGGCGTCGCCGCGATGGGACACGACCCGATCGAGGATTGGGCGGCCGGCATCAAGGAGCAGTACGGCGGCACCACGATCACAGTCGCCGTCGCTTCGCACCCGTCCGTGGAAGCCTTTAAGCAGATGATTCCGCGCTTTGAAGAGTTGACGGGCATCTCGGTGGTGCTTGACGAGATGGAAGAGGGTCAACTCGGTCAACGCATGTTGCTTGAGGTCTCTGCCGAATCGGCGAGTTACGACGCCATGATGACAGCCATCGAGTGGAGCCCGCTGGTGGCGTCGAGCGGCTACGCGACGCCTCTGGAGCCCTGGATCGAATCCTATATCACGCCGGACTGGTTCAACTATGAAGATATCCTGCAAGCCTACCGCGATATGTTCCTTTGGGAAGACGGCATGCATTATGGCATTCCCTACGCCGGCGAGACCGTCTTCATGTTCTATCGCGAGGACCTCTTCGAGGAACACGGCATTGATGTGCCGACCACCTATGACGAGGTGTTGGCGGCAGCTCAGTACTTCAGCGAGAATGTCGACGGCGTTGACGGTATCAGCTACCGGGCGCGCCTGGGCTGGGAATTCACTTATATGTGGTCGATTTTCCTGGCGCCCTTCGGCGGCATGATGGTTGATCCGGCGACGGGCGAGGTGGCGCTGGATTCGCCGGGCACGGTCGCTTCGCTGGAATATATCCGCGATCTCTGGCAGTACGGTCCCGTCGGCGTTGAGTCCTTCTCCTTCCCTGAAGCCTGGGACGCCTTCATGCTAGGCCGCGCGGCGATCATGATTGAAGCGTCGGCCGCAGCGCCCGAAGTCGAGAATCCGGACAAATCGCTGGTGGCGGGGATGACTGGCTACAGCCCGCTGCCTGCCGGGCCTGCCGGCGCCTTTTCCGGCGTATGGGGCTGGTCCTTCGCCATGATGGACGATTCCGATGCCAAAGAAGCCACCTGGGCTTTCATCGCTTATCTGACGAGCGAAGGCATGCAGAGCGAATACCTGGCAAATGGCGGCATCGTCTCGCGCGCGTCGGCGTTGGGCGATCCCGATCTGCAAGCGGAAAACCCCTACTATCAGGCGACGCTGGATACGCTGCAACAGGCGGCCGCGCTGGGCGAACTCGGCTTGAGCGTGGTTCTGCCGACGCCGAAGTGGAGCCAGATCAGCGAGATCATGGGCATTGAAGGCGCGCGCGCCTTCATCGGTGAAATCAGCGTTGAAGAAGCCATCGCCAGTATGCAAGCGCAAGTGTCTGAGGTTGTTGCGGAATAGTCTCCGCCCATGGTGGCGGTTCGTCCAAAGGACGGGCCGCCACCAACTGGAAGTCGGTTTATGAATGGCGACATCAGATCGCAGCGGCGCCGACCGACTTGGTTGGGGCCGGCGATTCTTATTCTGCCTGCCTTTGCAGTAGTCTTTAGCATCGCGGCATACAGCGCGTTTTCGCTGTTTCAGCTAAGTACAGTCGATCTGACCTTCGGCGAGCCCTTCCGCTTGGCCGAAGGGGTGGGGCTGCAAAATTATCAGTGGCTGCTGACCAACGAACACAGCACATTCGGGGCCACTGTTCGTATCACAATTCACTATTTGCTGGGTACGTTGATACCGGAATTGCTGATCGGCTTTGCCATTGCGCTGCTGCTCAATCGCAAGATGCGCGGCAATTCTCTGTTCACCGCGCTCTTGATCATTCCCGTCGTATTGATGCCTTCAATGGTCGGATTGATCGGGCGGTTGTATTTCTCGTATGACGGTCTTATCAATTTTTTCTTCGAGAGCGTTACCGGGGTCCGGCATAATTGGTATGGAAAAGATCTGGCCCTTGTAGCAGTGATCCTGGTTGACATCTGGGAATGGACACCCTTCTTTATCTTGATCCTGTTGGCAGGTTTACAGACTTTGCCGGTAGAGCCTTTCGAGGCGGCGCGCGTAGACGGCGCTTCTCGCTGGCAGTCATTTGCGCATTTGACCTTGCCGATGATGCTGCCGCTGATCCTGACAACCTTGATCCTGCGTTTCATGGATGTTTTGCGCCTGTTTGATGTGATCTTTGTCATGTTTAGCGGGGGACCGGGTACCGCAACCACTACCTTGCCGCTCTACGTTTATCGCACGACCCTGGTGCAACGCGATGTCGGGCGGGGCTCAGCGGCCAGCGTCATGCTAATCATTATTATCGTGGCCTTGACTGTTATTTTGATCAAGCTGCGCGAACGCATCAAGTTCGAGGCCTAGACGCATGAAGGTGAAGAATCGCGGCGCGCTGTTGGGCTCCCGCATCCTCGATCTGCTGACGATAGCGGTGGTAGCGGCTTTTCTGTTTCCCTATCTCTTCATGGTTAGTTCGGCATTCAAGACGCGGTTGGAGACTTTCGCTTATCCGCCGGTTTGGCTATTCACGCCTACGTTCGAGCATTTTGAAAATATTTTCGACAATATGAATATTCTCTTTTATATGAAGAACAGCACCATCATCGCTGTTTGCAGTACGCTCTTAACCATTCTCATCGCCATCCCGGCGACGTACAGCTTTGCCCGCTACCGCTTTCGGTACAAAGAAGGCGTCGCTTATGGATTCCTGTTTTTGCAGATGGTGCCGGGTATTTCCATCGTGTTTGCTCTGTTCTTTATCGCGCGGGCGCTGAACTTGTTCGATACGCATATCTTTCTCATCGTGGTTTATCTGCTTTGGAACATCCCCTATGCCATTTGGATGATGCGCGGTTTTGTGGAAGGCATCCCGGTCGAGTTGGAAGAATCGGCCATGGTCGATGGCGCCTCGCGCTTCAAAGCCTTTCGTCTGATCACTTTGCCGCTGATGGCCGGCGGAGTCGCCGCTACAGCGATCTTGATCTTCATTGGCGTCTGGAATGAATTCAGCCTGGCCTTCTTTTTGACCTCGACCAACGCACGCACGATGCCCACCACCATCGCCTTCTTTATGACCCACTCCGGCATCAAATGGGGACCCATGTTCGCGACCGCAACTATCGGCACCTTGCCGGTGGTGATATTCGCGCTGCTCGTGCGCCGCTATTTCATCTCGGCGTTGACCTTTGGCGCCGTGAAGGGATAGCAAAGCCAAAACGCCTGATGTGGAAACGGCAGTTGCCCAATGCGGGAGCTACATTTGGGACACCTCCTCCAGTGCTTTGGGGGAGGGTTAGGCAAGAAAGGAAAAGCATCTATGCTCTTCGACCAACTCGACCAAGCCATAGAAAAACATCGAGCAGACGCACTGCACCTCTTGCAGGAACTGGTGCGCATCCCCTCGCTGGAAGGAGAGGAGTTGCCATGCCAGGATGTGCTGGAACGTCAATTGCTCTCGATGGGTCTTGATGTCGACCGCTGGGCGCCCGACGACGATGAACTCGCGGCGCATCCAGCCTTCGTGCCCACGGGATTCTCTTATGCCGAGCGCCCCAATGTGGTAGGTGTATATCGCGGGGCTGGCGGCGGTAAATCGCTCAAATTCAACGGTCATACGGACGTGGTGCCCATCGGCCCGCCGGAGCTCTGGGAATATGGTCCCTGGAGCGGGGAATACGTCGACGGAAAGATTTATGGGCGGGGTAGCGCCGATATGAAAGGCGGCGTCGTCAGCAACGTCCTGTGCGTGCTGGCGCTGCAATCCGCCGGTATCCAGCTTCAGGGCGATGTCATCGTCGAATGCGTGGTTGACGAAGAAGCCGGCGGCAACGGCACTCTGGCATCGGTCATGCGCGGCTACAGCGCTGACGCCTGCATTTTCACCGAACCGACCGGGCTGGACAAAATGGGCATCTCCAATCGTGGCGCTCAGTTCTTCCGCATCACAGTGCCGGGCGAAGAAGGCGGCATTGAATACAAGCACGAACTGACCAACCCCATCTCCAAGTCATTTGAGGTTTTTCACGCTGTGGAGGCTTACTCGATCATGCGCGAGTCACAAGTGTCGCACCCGCTCTATGACGAGATATACAATACCAAGGTGCCAACTGGCATCTGCAAGATGGTTGCCGGCGAATGGCCCTCTACCATCGCCTCGCAATCGATCCTGGAAGGTTCGATCGAATGCCTGCCCGGCGAAGACATCCACAAGATCAAAGCGGATTTCAAAGAATACATCCTGGAATGGTCACAGAAAGACGCCTGGTTCGCCGATCATCCACTACAAATCGAATGGTTCGGCTTATGGTTTGATTCCGCGCAGATAGATCCCGCACATCCTATGGTCGGCGCTTTGAGCGCGGCGGCCAAGTCCGTGACCGGGCACGACGTGAAAGTCGGCGGTTCGGGCGGCTGCGACCTGCGCTTGCCCGTTCTATATGGCGATACGCCGTCAGTCCTGTTCGGACCTTCCGGCGCGATGATCCATAGCACCGATGAATATATCGAATTCGAGCAGGTGATCGACTGCGCCCGCGTTTTGGCGCGCATGGCGGTCGACTGGTGCGGCGTCGCGTCTTAAGGAGAGCGAATTATGTCAAACTGGTGGGACGAACCCCTGCGCGCCGTCACGCTGGAATTTCCCGCGTCCGACGTCGCGACCATTGATGTCAAAGGGATCGTGAACGAGACACACCGTGGACATGTGAATACTCTGGTAGTTTTTTCCACTGGTTACTACCCGGGCGGGACCGCCTTCTACCAGAGCAAGATCGCGCCCCTTTATCCTGGCTTGGGCGAGCGCGATCTACTGGCCGACGCTATCGAGACCGCCCACGCCAATGGCCAGAAAGTGGTCGCGTATTTGGCTTCGATCTGGGGCAATCGCGAACTGTACTTCGCGCATCCGGATTGGGCGCAGCGCAAAGCCGACGGCCGCGTCACAAGCTGGGACGCAGCCTATAACTCGGTCGCCATGGATCCGCTCAGTCCCTACCGCGATTATTTCGCCTCGATCGTGCGCGAGATCGCCGACAACTATGACGTAGATGGTTTCTATTTCGATGAACCGAGCTTCCAAAGCTGGTCGGCGAGTCCAGCCTGCCGCCGCGCCTTTGAAGCGGAATTTGGACTGCCTCTGCCGACCGATGAAAAATGGGATGATCCTGTTTTTCAGCAATTCCTTGCCTGGCGCTACGATCAGATCGCCGGCTGGCGTCAGTCGCTTTACGATGTGGCGAAGCGAGACGATCGCTGTGTCTTCTTTCAAGGCGCCTTCCCATTGGCGAGCTTGCGCGGAGAAATGACTCAGCTTTCCGGCGCGCCTCCCATTCCGTCGTATTATCGTGAGCGCTTTGGCGTATCCTGGCATGTGCCTATGGCCCACGCCGATGACATGGCGCGCACTGCCGAGACTGGCGATGTCGTTCACATGGAGCTTTACCGCGCCAGCGTCGGCGAGCCGCTTTGGTGGTATGGCGTGGCGCTGCGCTATGTGGGGGCTATCGCCAAAGGCAAGCAGATTCTGGTTTTGAGCATGATGGCGCAATCGCCTTTCGATCTGTACGGCCTGGGCGAGGCGGAATTGCGCTTGTCCACGGCCGAATTGCTGGCGAACAATGCCGCGCTGCTATTCGCGCGCTATTACCCCGATCAGGTCGATCAGCCGGCTTGGGACCGTGTCTATGAGCGTTTCGCCGAGGCGGAGGCGCTGGCGCCCTACCTGCGCGACCGTCGGAGGATCCCGTATGTCGCGCTGCTCTATTCGCAGACCAGCGTGGAACGCTTCGACAATCGCGGGGAAAAGCCCTCGCAATTGGGAGAACTCAAGGGCTTCGCCAAAGCGCTGCTGCAAGAGAAAATCCTCTTTGATGTGATTACGGAATCGGACTTATGCGCGGGAATTGAGGGCTATCAGGTGCTGATCTTGCCCAACGCAAGTTGTTTGTCCGCCGAGTGCAAGGCGGCGGCGCGTGCCTTTGTCGCGGCGGGGGGCGGCCTGATCGCGTCCTATGAAACTGGCATGTACGACATGACCGGATTGCGCGCAAAGAATGATGATTTGTCCGAAGTCTTCGGCGTGAAGTACAGCGAGGAAAGACTGCCATTTGAACTGGACATTTACATGCTGATGACGGCTGCGCATCCCTTGCCGGCGGATATTCCCGACGGCAAGCGCCTGCCAACCATGGGCATGCAAGTGGTGGTCGAGCTCGATGGCGCGGAAGCTGTCGCTCATGTGCAAGGGGCATCGGAAGTGCACTACGGTCCACTGGGAGATGAGATTGGTCCGCCGGCTGTGCTGACGAAGGAATGCGCCGGAACGGGCAAATCCGCGCTCTTCACGACGCCCATCGGCGTGCGCTATCTGGAATTCGGCATTCCCGATTTCCGGGTGCTGATACGGGCCGCGGTCGACTGGACAGCGGCGACGCCGCCACCGGTACGCCTTCGCAACGCGAGCGACGCGCTCGCGCTGACTGCCTTCAAACAGGGCGAGCGTACCCTGATTCACCTGGTCAACAGTGTCCGCGACGAGACGCGTTTGCCCATCAACGAGACGATAGCCAGCAGAGACCTTGTAGTCGAGGTTGATCTTGAAAGCGCGGCGCGGTCGGTGGTCGCGCGCGGCGATCAGTCAGAAATGACCTGGCAGCAGAGCGCCGGCGTTCTCTCGATTCAGCTTTCAGAGGTCGCCTATCATGTGCTGCTGGTGATTGATTAGCAGCTGGGACGCGGCTGAGAAAAGCGCATGCACGCGACCGGTTTCACAATGAACGGAGAGTCAGGCATATGAGCGGCGACTACCCCGGTAAACGACGGCAACTGGAGCGCGAAGGTTTCTGTGTATTGGAAAACATCATTGAGCCCCCAATGCTGGCGCAGTTGAGAACGATCACTGACAGCATGCTCGAACGGCAAGCGGCCTCGCATTTCGAGGCGAATCGCTCTCAAGGCAGCCTGGTGTCGATCTTCGACGAACCATTGATGGCCGAGCTCGTCGCCTATCCGCCGATTCTGGCCACGCTGAAGAGACTCGGGTTTGAGAACCCAAAGTGGTCAAGCGGATTCGTGATTAGCAAGCCGGCGGACAGTCCGCCGCTCTTTTGGCACCAGGATGCGCGCTTTTGGGACGATCCGATCAGTTATACGCCGCAAATCATTCAATGCTTTTTGATGATTTATCTGGTCGATACCTCGCCGGAAAACGGCTGTCTGAGGCTAATCCCGGGTTCGCACCTGAAGCGGCACCCGCTGCACGACGCGCTGCCGGACGCCCATGGGGAGGCGCTGGGTCGAATGGAAGATCCGGCGCACCTGGCATACCAGCGAGCCGAGGGCGAGGTGGATGTGCCAGTGAAAGCGGGCGACGTGGTTATGGGCAGTGCACGGCTGCTGCACGCCGCGCACGGCAACCGCTCGGGGCAGCGCCGGACCAATATCACGCTTTGGTACTATCCAGCCTTTGACGACCTGCCGGAAAGCATCCGGGCCTTCCTGGCGCAGAAAGAGATCCCGGCAGATTGGTACGAACAGAACCGGGACCTAATAGAACCCCTGTGGCCGCGCTATCAAGGCGATGCCGAGTCGATCAGGCAAAACCGGACGCCGGGCCACGCGCTTAAGCGAGGCGCATGGGCGCTGGACCGCTGACCGCGTCTCAGTCCCCGACTGCAGGCAGCGCGTCGAGCGCTTGCAAATGCTCTTCATTGGCTTCCAGCCACTGAATCGCGGACATGGCCGCTGAGGTCCCTTGACCTACCGAAGTCGCGACTTGCCGCCAGATCTCGTCCTGAATCTCGCCCGCGGCGAAGACGCCTTCCACGTTGGTGCGATAGCGCTGGTCGGTGATGATATAGCCGTTCTCGTTCAGGGCGATCTGGTCGCCGAAGACGGCGTTATTGGGGTCGTGCCCGATGAAGATGAAGACGCCTTCGGTCGGGTGAATCGTCTCTTCGCCCGTGACGACGTTCTTCAAGCGCAGTGCGTTGACACCGTTCTCATCGCCGATAATCTCTTCCACTACGCTGTTCCAGGTGAAGCTGATCTTCTCGTTATTGAAGGCGCGCGTCTGCAATTGAATGCCAGCGCGCAGTTCGTCGCGGCGGTGAATGACATTGACGCTGGTAGCGAAGCGGGTCAGAAAGAGACCCTCTTCCAGCGCCGAGTCGCCGCCGCCGACCACGACGATATCCTTGCCGCGGAAGAAAAAACCATCGCAGGTGCCGCAATAGCTGACGCCCGTACCGGTGAATTCTTCTTCGCCCGGCACGCCCAGCTTGCGCGGATCGGCGCCGATGGTCACGATGACGGCATCGGCCAGGTATTCCTCGCCGTAAGTCTTGATGTAGAAGGGCGATCCAGAGCTGAAGTCAACATTCTCGACCAGATCAAACTCGACTACCGCGCCGAAGTTCTCGGCATGTTCTTTCATGCGTTCGACCAACTCGGGTCCGCTCAAGCCATCGGGGAAGCCCGGGTAGTTTTCAATTTCGTGGGTAATGGCGACTTGCCCACCCAATTGATTGCCAGCGATTACGACCGGCGCCAGTTGCGCGCGAGCAGTATAGAGCGCCGCGGTCAAACCGGCGGGACCGGAACCTATGATGACAACGCGTTCCTTTTTCATACTAATGTCCTCGTGAAACTTGCTCTAAGACGAATACGAAGAGCGAATATTTGATTAAAGCGGTGCTTCTGTTTGGAAATCTTGGCTAGTAACTAAGACGCCTTGGGCTGGCGGATTAGTCGTGCCAACTGGGCGGCGCGGAAAATTCAAAACCTTCGAGCGCGTTTTCTCGCTGAATGACCGCCACCAGCGCCTCAAATTCTTCGCGGCAATCGCCCCAGTAATGCATGAACTTTTTCATCTCTGGCAAGATCTCGTTGAGATCGGCGCCGTTCGCGACCTGTTCCGCCAACTGCGTGATTTTTTCGCAGCAATCGTTGCAGTCCATTTTGATCAATGCGTCGTCGGCTGGGGCGTTGACGATGAAATCGACGAGTTTTTCCAGTTGATCGCCATCAGGTTCTTGAGACATGGCCGCCGCTCCAGATTCTGTCTTTATATCCTTTGGACGAACGGCGGGCCGGGAATCTTACACGCGAGAGCATCAGGGCCCTGAAGACAGGGCAGTCGCAAACGAGACGGCGGCCCGGCGACGGCTATTTTGCTCAGCCTAATGAACCGGTGGCCAAAACTGCCTTCCGCCCCCGCGCCGCGGACAGCAACTCCCGCGCCGACTGTACCCCAGCCGCGCCGGCCGTCCCCAGCATCGCCGCCAGTTCGTCGATGCGCGCGTCATCGTCGTCAAGCGCCTGGACTTTCGTCGACACTCCCGCGTCCGCGACGTCTTTATGGGCGCGGAAATGGATATCAGCGTAAGCCGCCAGTTGCGGCAGATGCGTCACGCAGAGGACTTGGTGCTCGCTCGAAAGCCCCCAGAGCTTCTCGCCGACGACGGCGCCGATGCGCCCGCCGATGCCTTGGTCGACCTCGTCAAAGATCAAGATCGGCGTCTGGTCGGCCGCGGTGAGCACGCGTTTCAGCGCCAGCATGATGCGGGCCGCTTCGCCGCCGGAGGCCACTTTCGCCAAGGGCAGTGGTGGTTGCCCGGGATTGGCGCTCAGCATGAATTCGACATCGTCCATTCCTTTGCCATCGAATTTGTAGCGCTTGTCGCCGACAATGCAACCCGACGGATGTTCCGCCTGCGCCAGATGTGCCTCAAAGCGAGTCCCCTCCATACGCAATTCCTGAAGTTCGCGCATGACTGCTGCGGCCAGTTCCCTTCCGGCCTCGGCGCGCGCGCCGCTTAGGCGCATGCTGATATCGCCGATTTGAACCAGCAGACGCCGCTCTCGCAGCCGCAACTCAACCAGGCGTTCTTCGCTGTGGTCGATGTTCTCAAGTTCTGTCGTCGCCTCGACCGCATAAGACAGGATACCGGCGATATCCGCCGCTTGAAAACGCCGCTTGAGCGAGCGAATCAGTTCCAGCCTTTCTTCCACTTCGTCCAGGCGGGCGGGATCGAATTCGATTTCGTCGGCATAGCGCGTTATTGTCAGCGCCAGATCTTGCGCCCCCTGTGTCAGGTCCTCGGCCAAGAGGTGCTCGCCACTCAAGTCGGCATCGATCTGCGCCAGCTTGGACAGCGAGGCTGCTACTTGCATCAAACCGTCGACCAGTGGCACCCCCGCACCACGGTCGTCGCCATTGAGCAGTTGCGCGCATTCTCGCGCGAGCGTCGCAAGCTGCTCGCTGTTGGCCAGGCGATGTCGCTCCGCTAGCAGACCGGCTTCTTCGTCCGGCTCCAACGCGGCCGCGCTGATCTCTTGAATTTCGTGACGAAGCAGGTCCGCACGACGTTTTAGCGTCTCCTTGTCCTCGCGCAGCAGGCGAATCTCGCCTTGCGCAGCGGTCAAATCTTGTACCAGCGTTGCCAATCCATCGCGAACATCCAGCAAATCCGCGTAACGATCGAGCAGATCAATATGATGCCGAGGGCGAAACAACGACAGATGTTCGCTTTGGCCATGGATATCGAATAGCATCTGACCGATTTCCCGCAACAATGCGGAGTTGACCGCCACACCATTGACGCGCGCGCTGGAGCGCCCGCGCTGACGTATCTCGCGCTGGATGCTGAGATACCCGGGATCGTCATCGAGCAGATCTTCGCGCTCCAGCACTGCCTTGATTGCGCTTCGATTGCGCCGGTCCAGCGTGATGAAACCCTCAATGCTGCAGCGCTCTGTCCCGCCGCGGACGAAGGCTGGATCGGCTTTAGCGCCCAAGAGCAGTTCAACGGCGTCAACCAGAATTGACTTGCCGGCGCCCGTTTCTCCGGTGATGACATTGAAGCCGGGGCCAAAGGAAAGCTCTAACTCGTCTATGACGGCAAAATTGCTGATGCGCAGTTCTTCTAACATAGCTGAACGGTCAAATTGCTGTCCATTGTAGCCTGCGTTTTAGATGGACACCTTGAAGCGGGCGAATGCGGCGGACGTAGCCAGCGCCAGATATATCACTGTGAAGATTCCCAAACCTGTCAAAAGCAGCCCTGCGGCCAAGCCGCCTGTCAATACACCAGCCGCGCAAACGGCGCCGCTGTAGCGCCCGCGCCTGCGGCCGGTCGCCTGCAGGGCGATCTGCGCGATCATGCCTCCCAGCGCCGGCGCGATGACGATGCCCAAGAGCAAAATGCCACCAAGCAGCGTAGTAACGAAGGCAGCGATCGCCCCGCCTATCAGGCCCACTACAGCGACTATGGCGTAGTCCAGTGAGCTTCCTTCGAAAAACTTGTTCTCGTGGCTGCGCACGCATTGGCGGCAAGTGTAGCCAACCGGCGTTCTTTTGGCGCAGTCGACGCACATGTAACGTTCACAGCGGTTGCAGCGCAACTCGGTGTCGCGCTCGGGGTGTACGGCGCAGTAGTGAATGTCACTGTCGAAGGGGATATCCGGTACGTTTTCGCTCATGGCTGCCTGTATCCTTTTGACTCGCATTCGCGACCGCTATTCGTCGAAAGTCATGCGTCGCGGACCGTGGCGATTGATGCGCGGTTCCATCCGATCGAGCAGGGAACGATAAAAGTAGTTTCGATCGCGCAGGCGTGCGAACTTGCTGACCGGCTCGGCAGAAGTGATACAAATATGCTGGTTTTCCGACAGTTCCGCGACCACGCGTCCGTCAACGGTCAATACGACCTGATGTCGGTTTTCTCGTGTCGGTTCGATATCTACAACGGCGCCGCGCGACAGAACAATCGGCCGCTCCATACTCAAATGCGGCGCCATCGGCACCATCAGGATATTGCGCAGTTCCGGCGGCAGAATCGGTCCGCCGGTTGCCAGCGCGTAAGCGGTCGAGCCGGTTGGCGTGGAGATGATCAAGGCATCGGCGTTGTAGGTGGTCGCCCAGTGTTTGTCGATATAGCTGTTGATCTGCACCATACGCCCGAAGACGCTGCCGCTGATAACGACGTCGTTGAGCGCGTTATGGCTGCTCAATTCGGTGCGCTTGTCCTGCAGCAATGTCGCGCGCAGCATCATGCGTTCTTCAATCCAATAGTCACCGCAGAGCAATTGATCCAGTCCACTCTGCCAATCGTCAGGGCTCTCGATCTCGGTCAGGAAACCCAGCCAGCCCATATTGATGCCCAACACCGGCACATCATGTTCGGCGCAGACGCGCCCCGCGCGCAGCATCGCGCCATCACCGCCGATCGCCATCACAATATCGGCTTCCGCCACGTCGTTTACGACGCTGTCTTCATCCCAAACAGTGTAAAGCCAATTCGCGATCCCGCGCTGACTGAGGATCTTGGCGATATCTCGCGCGACCGGGTGCGTATCCGGACGTGAGGGATGCGCGAGTACCCCTATCCGCTTGATCTTGGTCAAACCGGGCTTCTTTCGCTTTGTCGAATGTCGACATAATTATGACGCAGTTTTAGCGCCAATCCCATACGAAAAGCTTTCGAGGATATGTGAAGTGGCGAAGAGTTCTTGCAAGGCATGTCGTTTGCGGCACAGCGCCAAGGGGTCGTGTTGAGATCGTCGTTGAAGGATTGTTTGCCGGAGCGAATGTCGACTAAATTGATTGACATGTATACGCTTCCAGCACTAAGATTAGTTAGAGATACGTTTCGCAGTATTGCGAAGACTTCCAGTATGTTTGTTCGACGACTGTCTAAAGACGGAGGCTTAATACGATTGCCAAGAAGGCACTTTTTCTGTTTTCCTTTGCGTGTTTGATCTTTTTCGCGCCTATCGCGACCGCCCAAGACAACCCGACCATCGCCATTCTGCGCTTTGGCGCGCTGCCGAACGTCGACATCACCGAAGGCGCCATCCTGGACGTCCTGGAGTCGTATGGCTTTATTTCGACGGAGGAGAACCGCATTTTCGAAGCGCGGCGCGACTACGAAGGCG
>JAPOWG010000033.1 GCA_026707745.1 Chloroflexota bacterium | reverse complement strand
CGTTGCGGCAAGATAAAGGCATGACGCCATATAATCTACGTAATTGTGCTTACCATGAGGCATTCTCGCGAGAAAAATTGTACTGGAGACGTGTAGCAAGGGACGGGCTGTTCTCGTACGTGGAGGAAGAAATACAATGCGTCAACGCTGCTTTCATGCTCAACGGAAAATCATTAAAGTACCTTTGCGCGGTACTTAACACCAAGCTGATTTCGTGGCTGATGCGACGCCTCCTGCCAACGTCTGGAACGGGTACATTCCACTGGGAGAAAGTACATGTCGAACGCTTGCCTGTCCCACTGATTTCCACAGCTGAGGAGTATCCGTACATTCGGCTTGTGGAGCGTATTTTGCTCGCAAAAGCCTCCTCCCAAGATGCACAAGTTGACGATTTGGAACACGAAGTCAGCAGAAGAGTATATGAAAAATATGAACTGACGCAGACAGAAATTATTGCCGTAGAAAATGCAACCACATGAACTGATTTGAACTGTTCAAATCAGGTCCTCACCTGTCAAACGATAGATCTCATGTTATTGGATTCTAGGAAAGCAATTTCCTTTCTGCTCAACTCGTACAAGTCGTAAACTAACCTATCAATCTCGGCTTCCAACTTACTCGTGACTCCCGGTGGTTTGTCTGCAATTTCCTCCAGAATACTTTCAACTAGATTGTCAAACGGCTGTTGCTCTGCGGAGTTGACCTTGGGTGCCGGAAGGCGCTCTACCGCGAATTTCTTCCATTGAATTAACCCCATTCCAGTTGTCAACGCCGTACTCTTCATCAGCCACGTGGCTATAGTACTATTCAAGATTCCACATAGATATTTAAGAGATTCGCCCGTCATCATGAAACCTTTGTCGTTGCAGTACATTTCTGAATTGGAGTAGGCGAATCGACCATTGTTCGACATATCCATCCAGAATAGTTTCTCCATCTCAAACTGTGCGTGGTAAGCACAAGTATCTTGTAGTTCAAACCAGCAGTGTGGCGTCTCTTTCCTTGCCTTACTGCCGTCTGCAAGCGTTTTGCCTGTCTGTTCCAATCTTTCCTTCCCGTGAGACAGCAGGTACCTTTTGACTGCAGGATAATAATTGATGTCGAGGTGAAGCGAAGGAAATGTTGCGATCAACCATAACCTAGCCCACTGTGCTTGATAACGGTGAATATCGCGGCCGCGCAAAACTGGCTTGAAGATTTCGGCAGAGCGAGGGTCTTCTGCCATCATCGAATCCCGATCTTCCTCAGTGATGATGAATGCCTCGTTGAGGCCCGTTGTAATGCCTCGATGAATGTCAATATCCCAGTCTTTCAGCGGCGTACCGATGGCCTCCATCTTATCCATGATTCCTCGCTCAATGGCCGATAGCGCGCTCCACGGCTTTTCGTCTTCAGTTCGCAATGTCCCCCACACCCTCTGTTCCGGCGGGAAATGTCTGTCGGGGAGCCGATCCATATCTACGGCCATGCCAGGTTCTCCGCTCTTGCCTTCTCGTATTATCAGGATACTGGTGTCTACGATTGCGTTCTCGAAAATGTCCTTGCCCATTTCCAGTAGTCGCATAGGCGTGTGCTTTTTTGAGAAGTAGCAGCGCAGACCCTTTCCATATTCTGCCTTCAACCAGCTATTGGACGTGATGTAGGACAGAATCCCTTGCCTTGGCTTAAGCAGATGACAGCCTTTCTCAAAGAAAAGCTGGTAAATGTCTCCAGTGCGTGCGAAGGTTCTATAGCCGGCCTCCTTGTAGAGTTTTCCTAGCTTGCCGCCGTCCTTCTGTAGCTGGATGTAGGGCGGATTGCCGATTACCACATCGAAGCCCTTCGCGACTCCAAACATATATGTACCGTCGAACCAATCACACCGGGCATTCTGGTCATAGGGATCCCAGTGGGAGAGGCTTTCTGCATCTGCCGCGGGAAGGCCGACCACTCTCTGCAAGACATTCGCCAGCTTATTTCGCAGTTCTTCGTCTCGATCGCGGCACTCTTTCTTCTTCTTTCGTGTCGTAGCATGGAAATGTTGCTCTCGGTTGGCGTTAAGTTCCTCCTGCAGTTCTATCACTTCGGGGGGCATCAGATTCATCTGCTTGCCTGACGCTTTCAGCGCCATCAGCGTATTGGCGGCCACAAAACGCGTCTCCAGGTTTGGTAGCGGTTTGATGCCGTAGTTGCCCCGAGCGTCCCCGGTAGGCTCCTGTTCGATTGCAAGTGAGATGAAGAATCGCAGGCGCGCGATTTGGCAGGCGATCGGCTGGATATCTACACCGTAAATGCTGTTTTGAATCAGATAGAGCTTGCGCCCAAAGTCGGAGTCGCGATACTTCTGGAAGGTGGAACTGATCTCCGCTAGTTCGTCGGTTCGCTCCGACTGGTCACGCGTTTCAAAGGCCGCCGCAGCCCGCTGCACGGCCAGTTCTTTTTGCAGACTTTCCCAGAGCGTGTTTTGGGGGTCGAGTCGGCGCAAGGCCAGTGTCAGCTTGTGTAGCGCGCCCATGGGGAACGCGCCGGAGCCGACCGCCGGATCGAGCAGCTTGAGCCCGGCGATGGCGCGCACCAAGCCTTCTTTTTCGGCTTCCTCAAAGAGGTCCCGGGCGTCGTCGTAATCGGCCTCGTAGGCCAGGAGATAGTCAAGACGCTCTTTCCAGAATTCGGCGTCTTTGTCCGCGGGCGGGCATTTCTGGGCCAGTGACGCGACCAGAGACTCGTCCACCATGTAGTCGACTATCGCCCGCGGCGTATAGTAGGAGCCGGTCTGTTTGCGCGCTGTTTCACGTGTTTCCGGATTGTAGGCGGCCAGCAGGTTCTCAAAAACTTTGCCCAGCAACTCCGGGTCCAGGGCGACCTCCTGCTCGGTGGGCGTGTTCTCCTCGACGGTGAACTGGAAACGGTCGAAAAGGCTGATCAGCCCCTCGCTGTCAAAGAACAGGCGGTTGGGGATCGACAGGATGCCGAAATCGTCACGCTTGGGATCGATAACATTGTCGGTGAAGCAGTCAATGCGGTAGCCGCCGTCCCCGGTTGCCTCAAAACTGTCCAGACAGTCGAACAGGCCGCCGTTGATAAATGGTGTCTGGGCAAACAGTTCCAACAGCTTTTCCGAATCAGCGATTTCGGCTTGGTAACGGTAGCGCGAGAAATCGCGGTGCGTTGCATTGCTTCGCTTGCTGAAGCCGCGTTCGCTGATTTCGCTGTTCAGGGTGGCGAAGAAGAGGTTCTGCAGCACCGCGCGGTAGTAGGAATCGCCGGTTTCCCTATCGTAATCGCGCAGCAGCGGGTCCACTTGCGCCTCGATGAACAGCTGCGGCGCGATTAGCCCCTTTTCCTTGATGAACCAGACGAACAGCAGGCGCGTGATGAGGCGGATGACGTGCTCTTCAGGGGACAAAATTGTTGCTTGCTCCTTGGGGAACTTCGCCTCTTGGACCGCACGCTCGAACCAGGTGAACAGTTGCCTGTAGAATCTGCGGTTCAGCTCTTCGGTATCGAGGGCATCCAGCCAGGCTGCCAGCAGACCGTCAAAGTTCCGTCGCTTGTGGTGGGCGTTCATCCAGGCTAGACGTTCGGGCAGGGCCAGCTTGTGCAGAATGTCAAGATGGGCGCGGTGGGCGTTGGTGGAACTGATCTCGCGGATAAGCGATACACTGCCGAGCACGCTGCGTCTATCGTCGCGCTTGTGCTTGCGACGGTGGACGAAAGCCAGGGAAATCAGGCCGCTGGCGGTCTTGAAAAGAACGACCGTGGGCTGGCTCAGCCGTTTGTTTATTTCACGCGTGAATTCGGCATACCTGCCGCGGGCGTATCTTTCATCGCGCAACTCGACGGCGATGAAGATGAAGCTGCGGGCGTTGCCTTTGTCAAATTCAGCTGTATCGAGCAGCGAAGGCTGCGACTCAACGATTTCCGAGTCCGTGACCTGGAACAGGATGCGTGCAGACTTCGCGTTGTCACGCAGACGCTGCTCCGACTTCGTTCCTGGATTCTGGGCTGGAAACACTTCGATGAAGTCGTTAACAGGGCCGGGCAGTTCCAGCCTGCGATCGCTGCGATAGCCGAGCGTATCGAGCAGGCGGCGCCCGGCGTCCACCAGGTCGTCCTGCGCAAAGGCTGCCAAAGCGGCTTCGATTTTGTTCAGAATGTTTTCGGTCGCCATCTCCATCTCCCCGGTTTTCCTACCCTTTCTCCCGCGGCAGTATTGCCAGCCAGGTCACCAGTTCAAAGTTTTCGGCGCCGGTGGGCGACGCGGAGGCTTTGGACAGCTTGAAGTCGCCCGAACCCTGCAGGCCCAGCCCGGCGGCTTGGGTCTTGTCATGGGCCTGGCTTATGTGTGCGATGGCGGCGTCGAGCAGACCGTTGTATGCCGCCATATCGCGGCCGTTTTCAGTCTGGCGGTTGAACTCGTCGCACAGTTCGTTAATGGCCTCCGTCTTGCCAAGGCTCAGCTCCTGGAACAGGTCGAGCGTTTGTCTGACGCTGGCGCAACCGTGACGGACCTCCCCGTCTTCCCGCACGTGGACGAGGTAGTAGGGGTGAACGGGGCTAGCGGCCTGGGTCTGTTTGTCGAGGTCGGCATTGCGCTGCCGCAGCGCCCAGATGACGCCCGCATCCTTTGCATTGTCGACCACGGCGTAGGCGCCAAGCGGGGTCTGCTCAAGCTGCTCGCGGTTCTTCTCCAGGTAGTGCAGCAGCTGGGCGATGAACTGGTCGAGCGTAAAGTCGCTCAACGTCACGCCGTCGTCGAGATCTTCGAGGTCGAGGTCCTCGTCCAGCAGCTGCAGCAGCTGCTGCGCACGGAAGTTGAGCTCCCCTTCGATGCCTTCGACGTTTTCGAGAGGGTTTTCGTCACCGCTGGCCGCGGCATCGGCCAGGGCCATGCGCGCCTCAACGCGCGTCTGCAGATGTAGATACTCCTCCATCTCCGTGGTCGGCCAGTAGTTGATCATGCGCACTGCGTTGCTCTGGCTGCCGATGCGGTCGATGCGCCCGAAACGCTGGATGATGCGGATCGGGTTCCAGTGGATGTCATAGTTGAGAACGGTGTCGCAGTCCTGCAGGTTCTGCCCCTCGGAAATGCAGTCGGTGGCGATGAGGAGATCAATGTCGCAGCCCTTACCGCTATTGCCGCGCCCGCGGGCTACGGGCGCAAAGTTGTCGAGGATGCTGTTGAAATTGTTGTCCCCGGCCATCGTTTGCGTTGCATCCCCGGAGACCATGGCCATGTTGAGCTTCAACTCGTCCGCCAGGTCTCTCAGGTTGTCGAAGAGATATTCGGCGGTGTCCTTAAACGTGGTGAAGACCAGCAGCTTGCGATTCTCGCGCCCGCGGCGGTCCGTGGTCGGGTTGGCGGTGCGCGCTTCGATCTGCTCCCTTATCTTCAACAGCTTGCCGTCCCTCTGTGGAGTAACCTGCGCGACGCTGGCGTAGGCCTCGCTGAGAGTGTCTCTGTCTTTGCGCAGTTCCTCCTTCCAGGTCACGAGATTCAGGTCGGCCAGGTTAAAGGGATGGCGGGCGCGGTTGATGAGAAACTCCTCGTCGTCCTCGTCGTCGTCAGGCAGCGAGTCGACTAAGTCGTCCTTACCGTCCTGGCGGCTCTCGAAGCGATCGATCTTGCACAACAGCGCATCAATCTTGCCGATGGTGCGCTCCAGTGTGAGGGTGAGCGAATGTGCCGAACTTTCCAGCCGCTTGAGGAAGTTGGTGCGGATCATGGCGATCAGAAAACGCTCGCGGTCGGCTTGGTTGAAATTTCGCTTCTCCTTCTCCTCGGCCAGTTGCTGCAGACCCTTCTCGCTAATGACATAGTCCGAAGGACGATAGATCGACAGTTCGAAGTCGCCGATTGTTTCGGCCAGCTTCTTATAGGAGAGGCCGCCCAGCGAGTCGGTCGGGGGGTAGACGTTCACCGGCTTCTCCCGGTCGGGGAAGCGCCCTATGCGTTCGATTTCCTCGGCGTAGAACTCTTCGATCTGGCGCCGTGAGCGCGCGATGGACACGCCTCCGAGCAGCCGGTAGAAATCGCTGCCGAGACTGTCGAGAAGATCCTGCTTGTTTCGCTGGCCGTTGACCGGCGCCTGCTTCTCCCATTCTTTGAACTGGGTCTGCGCGTGTTTCAGCAGACTGCCGACGTCGGAGACGCCCAGGCTTTGGCGGAAGCTGTCCTCCCGATTCTCGGTCATCAGGTAGATCTGGTTGCGCAGGTCGATCAGCGAGGTGTTGACCGGCGTGGCCGACAGCATCAGGACCTTGGTCTTTGCGCCCTGGCTGATAACCTCATCGAGCAGCCGCTCATAGCGTTTGCCCTCGTGGTTGCGGAAGTTATGCGACTCGTCGATAACGATCAGGTCGTAGTTCTCCCAGTTGAAGTTGGCGAGGTCGATGTCGCCAGCCCTGCCTCTGTCACGCGACAGATCGGTGTGGGAGAGCAGCGAGTAGGCGAAGCGGTCATCCATAAAGGGATTGCCTGTGTGCCCGGTATGCGCTTGGTAGCGCGACCAGTTCTCGCGCAGTTTGCGCGGGCACAACACCAGTACGCGTTCGTTGCGCAGTTCGAAATGCTTGATCACGGCCAGCGCGGTGTAGGTCTTGCCCAGCCCCACGCTGTCGGCGAGGATGCAGCCGTTGTGACGCTGCAGCCTTGTGATCACGCTTAGGGCGCCGTGCTTCTGGAACTTGTAGAGCGCCTTCCAGATGGCGGTGTCGACAAGTCTGACATCGTCCATGCGGCCCTCTTGCTCAAGGCGGGCCTCGATTTCGTCGCGGAAAAGTTCGTAGAGCGTCTTGTAATAGATGAGTTCGGGAGCGTGCTCCTTGCCGATGCGTGCAAGCGCGTCGAGCACCTGCTGCTTGACATCGGTTGTCAGCTTGTCGTCGTCCCAGATGCGGTCAAACCACTCCCGCAGCTCTGCGTAAATTTCAAGGTCGTCGCTGGCGAAGTTGATCTCGATGTTGGGTTGACTGCTTTCGCCGAGGCCGCGTTTAGTAAAGTTGGAACTTCCTACGATGCTGCTCGGCGGCGGTGAAGGCAGGTAGAGCTTGCCATGCAGAAAGTTGGCCCGGGCGATGGAGCGGATGCGAACCGTGTCGCGGCCCACCCATTCGGCGCAACGTTGTGCCACGAACTTCTGGTCCAACGCGTGTCTGGGATTGAGACCTCTTTCGGTAACGTCGTACGACTTTGGCTCCGCCTGGCCCGGGTCAACGTCGTCAATCGACGACGGGTCACCGTAGAGAAAACGCACCTCGCCGACAGTTTCCAGTGCGTCGGCCAGCTTCTTGTAGCCGTAGATGCTGAAGTAGGCCGATACCAGCCGGAAATCTTTGCTTTTCGCCAGCTGTTTTCGCAGGTAGTCGGCGACGGTATTGGTGCGGTTGTCGAGAATATGTCTGTAGGCCATGGCAGGAATCGGTGGACGGTTTCCAGGAGTCAGAGTGCCGAGTGAACTGCCCCATAGTATACCATTTCCCTCACAATCCCTTGTGGGCGTGTGTCTGTGAGTAGGTAGGCTCTACTTAGCCAACACTAATTGCCCTGCCTATACCCGTCCCCCTCCACAAGTACGATTCGATCCTTCCACTCCTGCTCGCCTTACCGTCAAGGCGCGCCAAGTCTCGACGGGTATGTGGATGGGCCCCAGGCCGAGGGTGGGCATATTGATTGGGTTAGCTTGATTTATGCTAGATTATGTCTCAACAACGATACTTTACATGCCATGATATGCAATGATTCTTTGGCCCAGTGATAAATTGAAGGAAGGCGTAACAGATCCGTTCCTTCACGTACAGGACGAACTTCCCCCCAATGGACCAAAGCTTGTGGTCTAGTTTTTCGGTCCAGACGCTGCAGATGGGGAAATAGGTGCCTTTAGGCTGTCGAGTGCAAGGAAAGCTTGATTGAACATGACGCGTATCAACTGGCGGCAAGTCACAAGAAACGCGATCGGATGGCTAGCCGAAGGACCCGGCGCGCACGGTGCTGAGCCGCATAGCCCCGATCAGGTCGCGGCCTCAATGGAAGGGGGCTTCGCCTTTGCTAAGAAGACCAGTGACCAGCCAGGACTTCGCAGTCCGCAACTCGGAGCGCTGTACGCCATCCTTGCTCACCGATCTATGGAAACGAATGAACCGATCACCATTGTCTTGCCGACCGGTACTGGGAAAACCGAAACGATGCTGGCAACTTTTGCGCACACGCCTGCACGGACCCTTGTAGTCGTGCCCAGCGACGCACTGCGTACGCAGATAGGGAGGAAGTTCGCTACATTGGGGATTCTTCCTTCCGCCAGGGTTTTGCGGGGGCCCTTTCTGTGTCCGGTGGTCGGCCTGATCAAGTCGGGACTCAAGACCTACAAGCAATGCGACGAGTTGTTCAAAGCCTGCAATGTTCTTGTGTCAACTGCGGCTGCGATCAACGCAAGCTCCGATGAGGCACTCTCTCGGCTGGTTGATTGGTGTGAACACTTGTTTGTCGACGAGGCACACCACGTCGCTGCGAAAACCTGGAGTGCGATCGCTGATAGATTTAGCGAGAGGTTCATTGTTCAATTCACAGCGACACCGTTTCGTGAGGATGGAAAGCATCTCGGCGGTCGTATCCCGTATGCGTATCCTCTTCGCTTGGCACAAAAGCATGGATATTTCGCGCCGATCAACTACAAGTCCATATTGAATCTTGGTAACTCGGACCACGCTATCGCAATTGCGGCGCTGGACCAGTTACGTCGTGACTTAGCTGACGATCTTGATCACGTTCTGATGGCTCGGGTCAAGACCATCCGCAGAGCGAAAGACGTGCTCTCAGTTTACGAGGAGCATGCTCCGGACCTTTTTCCGATTCGGCTGGACAGCAAGATGGCGGGACGGGACCAACTTTCGGCACTTCAGGCTCTGCAGCGTCGAAGTAGCCGTGTCATCGTCTGCGTCGACATGCTCGGCGAGGGCTTTGACCTTCCGTCCCTGAAGATCGCTGCAATCCACGATCCTCACAAGAGTTTGGCAGTTACGCTCCAGTTCGTCGGACGATTCGCTCGCGTCGGAGGCAGCGACCTCGGTGCTGCGAGCGTATTCGTGCCGCGTCAAGTTGGGGATATCGACGATCGGCTTCGCCGACTATACGGCGAAGACTCCGACTGGAATTCTCTGATCAGCGACTTGACTCAGACGGAAGTCGATCGGGAACGTGAGCGAAGCGACTTCTTGGGAGCCTTCGGAACAGTCCCCCAAGAAGTAGCTATTCAGAGCTTGCAGCCCAAAATGAGCACGGTCGTCTATCAAGCAGAAAAGCTTCAATGGAATCCCAATGCCATATACGAACTGTTTGGCGAAGAAGGACTGCTTACAAAGCAGATCGCTGTCAACGAACAGAATTACGTTGTTTGGTTCGTGACGGAAGAGCGAGTACCTGTTAAGTGGGGCCAGATCAGCAACCTGGACGAAGTCAAATATCATCTCTTCGTGATTCACGCACAGCCAGACAAGGGACTGCTATACATCAACAGCTCGAAAAACGAAAGCCTGCATCAGGAAATTGCCGAGGCAATCGGTGGGCCCGAAGTTTCTATCATCAGAGGCGACGTAGTGTATCGGGTACTGCATCCGATCAAGAGACGGATTCCAACAAATGTAGGCCTTCTGGACGCTGTCAACCGCAATCGTCGATTCTCGATGCACGTTGGGGCGGATGTTCTTGCAGGATTCGGGCCAGGTGCCGCGCAGAAATCGAGAACCAACATCTTCGCCCATGGCTATGCCAAGGGAAGTAGGGTCTCCTTCGGAGCTTCGCGAAAGGGTCGGATTTGGAGCTATCGGGTTGCTTACAACCTTCTTGACTGGGTGTCCTGGGCAGAATCAGTTGGTGCCCTTCTGACGGACGATTCGATTTCAGTAGAATCGGTCATGGATGGTTTCATCATCCCGAACTTCGCCGATACAAGGCCACCTCTCGTGCCACTCGGCGTCGAGTGGTCATATACTTTGTTGGCCAGCACCAGCGAGGCACGTCAGGTCGAGTTTCAGGATGAGTTGGTTCCGCTGCTTGACCTGGATCCTTACATAGTCGAGCCGCGGCCCGATGGTCCAATTAGGTTCGAGGTGAAGTCGGAGACGTGGACCCTGTCTTATGAGATGACATTTGGCCAGGAGGGTCCCGTCGTCTCAGCTCATGGTCCTGACGCAGAAATTAGACTCCCAAGGGGGCAGATTAGCCTCGCCGAATTCATGTCCGAAGACGGCATGATGGTTTTCTTTGAGCAAGAAGCCGTTCTGGAGCCCAACGGCTACCTCTTCCAACCTGACCGCAATCGACGACGTTTTGATCAAGCGAACCTGGAAGTCATCGATTGGACTGGCGTAGACATCAGAAAAGAGTCCCAGGGCCCGCACCGCGACGTGGATTCAGTCCAACACCGTGTGATTCAACAATTGGCTGGAGAGGCCGACTGGGAAGTCATTATAGACGACGACGGTCCTGGAGAGATCGCCGATATCGTGATGTTGCGACGGGCTGGCAGTCAGCTAAAGCTCGTACTCGCCCACTGCAAATTTTCCGGAGCGGATACACCTGGTGCACGTCTCAATGATCTCTATCAAGTCTGTGGTCAGGCCATGAAATCGCACAAGGCCCGATCGGAGGTCGAACTCGTACTCAAAAAGCTGCTCCGTCGAGAAAGTAATCGGGCGAAGAGGGGGCGGACCGGATATGTGGAGGGAGGGGAAAGAGTTCTGATGTCAATATTGGAGGAGGCCAGGTTCCTTGACGCGCAGGTCACGGTTGTCATTGCGCAGCCTGGGCTCTCTGCCACCCAGCTTAATACCCCGCTATCGGAGTTGCTTGGCTGTACTCACCTTTACTTGAGTGAGACGTATAACAGCAGTTTCCGGGTACTCTGCAGCGCATGACGAATCACGCGGCGTAACTTGGTCAGGCTGCCGCGCAGTGCCCATTTCCCCAAGGCGAATCCCCCGGATCGCTACATTCTGTTTTTCCCTTTACCCAGCCAATCCCGTGTGACGTCGTTCAGGCGGCCATAGTCATCGGCACCCACTCCGAAAGGACCTGGATCGCCAAGATTGCCAGATAGTTCGGCTGGGAAGAACGCGCCGTACGCCTTAACGCCGCGCGCGCTGCAGATCGTCAGCCGGGCAGCGTGAAGTGGGCCCCAAGAACTGGATCTCAAGCTAAAGTGTATAGTGGAGCGGTTCAACCAGCCTGTGGAGGGGCAGAACGATGGTCAAAAAGCAGCGGCAGACCACCCGTTGCCGATCAAGGCCGGCCGCATTCGCCTAAGTGTACCTTATTTTCCCTATTTCGTGGTCTAACGATTGGGGCCAACCATAAACACCTATCTCAACCAGTATGACACGGTCCCTCACCTGCGCACCGGGCGTACCGCCTACTTCGACTTCTACAACCATGAGAGACCACATCAAATTCTCAACTATCGCACGCCGGCGGAAGAGCACTTCGTGCTCTGTTCAGATCTACGCACATCCGTCTGAATGCACCTTATCTTTCCCGTCTTGTGGTCCAAAGAGTGGGAATTATATTCTTGACTCAGCAGAAATCGTGTTTTGCATTAGGAGCGGCATCGGCTAGAATTCCTTTGCTTGCCTAGCTGAGCTTAGCATGGCTCTATAAGTCATGCTACTTTCCCTTCGGATTGTCACCTACATACAGTTCTTGAAGAACAGAATATCATAAGGATGAGCCCATTTGCCGATCCCTACATCCCTGGAGAGAGAGATGATACCCCCTGCCAACAAGGTCGATATGGCGCAAATGAACGCCGCTATTGACACAGTCTTGGCCCTTCCCCCTGCCACCCAGGAGGAAGTGAAAGAACAGCGCACCCCGCGCAAAGCGGAGCGTCCACCGCCCGCGATGTCGCCCAAGAATGCAAAACAGTCTTCCTGTCGCTGATTTTGTCAGTACAATGAAGATAATACCTACTCCTACCTCCCAGGTGAACACCCGCGCCCGCGATGCTGACTTATCTGTCGAGCAGGGATTTAAGATTTGCAATAAAAATAGTGTTGATTCGGGCAAGCAAGGCAAGTATACTTTAGGCGATTGAAACTTTATCCTACAGTATTTCGTTCTGGTGTGAGCCTGTCCAAAGTGACACGATTTCATCTATGAAGAAAGAGAAAGAATGCCAACTATGAGTATGTCGGAAGGCCCCTCTCAGACAGATTCAGGGCGTCTGTACCGTAACCCTCCTGTCGTAGAGGCACTTTGTGAAGTATATTTCACCTCCTCAAATTGGGACGACTCGATTCCTGATTCATTCTATGAGGAAATCAAAGACAGATTTCCGATTCAGGAGGAGCCACTATCACGTCAAGTTGATCTTACTCTAGACGTTCCCAACGACAAGTTCAGTAGTGCTATACAGCCGGGTCCCTTCCGCAAACTGTTCAGGACAGCAGAAGGAGACCAAATTATACAAATTGCTGAGAACCTGTTTGTGTTCAATCAGCTTACTCCATATTCCTCTTTTCAGTCATGGGAGAGTGTTTTCTACGAAGTTCTTGACATTTTTGTCAAGCTGGTTTCCCCCCATGCGGTAGATCGCTTAGGGGTACGATACCTAAATCACGTTTCAATTCCCGAGCGAAGGTTTCAGATGTCCGATTACTTTACTGTTTTTCCGATTATTCCTTTGGGAAGTGGGAATGTTCATGGCAATTTCCTGATCAATTGTGTGATTCCTCAAGCTGACGAGGGCCACTTCTTGACATTTTCGTTCAGCACAATCGTTCCCGAACCAACAGATGAGATCAGCCAAACCTTTCTGTTGGACTTGTACGATCAGGCGTTTCTTGGTCGCACACTTTCCGAATCCGAATTCAAGAGCCATGTCAGAGTTGCACATGGAAATGTCGTGCAGGCGTTTGAGGGGAGTATTACTGACCGCCTTCGCGCTCTAATCAATGAGGAGTAACTGATATGGAGAATGCAACTGTCTTTGAGGGTGATTCGCATGGCTCGGCAGTTCTTCAATGGCGGTACAATTATGTGCTACCAATAACAGAAGAATTGCTTGACTCCAATCGAGTACATCTCATTCGTAAGCCTAGTAATGCGACCTCCACTCAAGAAAATGAAGTCGCGTTCTACGATCAGTTGTGTGAGTATCTCATAGGCCATTTAGACCCTGAGTGGTCAGAACATGCTTCTAAATTCGAGAAAAGAATTTTGAAGCGTCTACATAGGGAGGGTCACGAAAGAATTGCCGAACGACTCAATCTCCTGATCGAATTCCTTGCAGAGGACGGTGACCATTTCTCCAACGAGTCAGTTGAAGCCTTCGCACAGTTTGTCATAACAGTTCGCCCCAATTATCCGGGCCCAGGCATCTTTGGCGATGATGAGGGGCATGTGGGTATTCAGTGGAACGCTTCTTCGGACGGCGTATCGAATGAAGACGGCTTCAGAAACAGAGGGATTCTCTACATGGAATTCGTTTCTCCAGATCTAGTTAAGGTTTTCGGCAATATTGAAGGTGTCGATGAACTGAAAGGAGGAGCGAGCCTGAATGAAGTAACTAAAAAACTCGAACATTTCACTGAACGATTGGATTGGTGATGGGTTGCGGAAATCACAAACTTGACGATTCTGACCGCCTTATAAGGCATTGTCCAAAAAAGTTCTATGATCAAGGTAAAGTTTCTGCCAAATCCTTCTGGTTCACAAAGAGAGAACTCAAAGAGGATAGACCTTTTCTTTCGTTCAGTTGGCTAGAACACATTTGTAGGCTTGCAAATGTCCCGGTCGATATTGAGGCTGCAATTGATAGACTTGAAGAGTACTTCCCTCGTGACATCAAGAAAGATGTGGAAGCATGGATCATTCTCAGCTGTGACCGTGTAAAGACTGCGATTTCAAAGGTTCCTGGAACGGATCCTAAAGTCTGCCTTATGCCTGACGATTATAATTCTTCTCATGTAGGGGTATTAGGGTTTGAGAAACACCTGCATGAGGATGTGGCATCAGAACTGGGCGATGAAGTCAGATTAGAAGACGTTCATCCTGTAACCAGGACCAGAGATAATCCAAGGAGGTGATTCATCTAGTGAATTCATTTAAGAGTCATTTTAGCAAGCCCGTCAGCAGCAGAACTGGCGGGCTTCTTGATTTTTCCACCGCTGCACTGTTCGATACTCCATTTTTGGTTCTTCCGTAAACTCCCGATTGCCCCTCTAACAGTTACGTGATAGGGTAACCGTACGGTTGGCCCCAATCGTTAGACTACGAGCCGTCTTTCCAGCGTCCCGACACCTAAAGCCACTGCAATGCTGCGCTGGCCGAGATCGCCTTTGTGTAGCGGGCCACTGTGACCTGCCCCCCAAGAACTGGTCCACATACTATGTTAGTATTGGGCCGAAGAAAGGGGGAGATATGGCTAAGAAGAGACATACGCCGGAGCAGGTGATCAACAAGCTGAGAGAGGCCGAGGTGGCGATAGCCGAGGGCAGCACAGTGGCTGAAGCCGCCCGCCGGATCGGCGTGACCGAGCAGACCTTCTACCGCTGGCGCAGCGAGTACGGGGGTCTCAGGATCGACCAGGCCAGGCGCCTGAAGCATCTGGAGTTGGAGAACAGCCGCCTGAAGCGAGCGGTGGCGGACCTGACGCTGGATAACCAGATCCTGCGGGAGGCGTCTGAGGGAAACTTCTGAGTCCTTCACGTCGTCGCCAGTGTGTCGACCACGTGAAGGAGCTCTTTGGGGTTTCGGAGCGGCGCGCCTGCCGGGTGCTGGGTCATCCTCGCTCGACACAGCGATACGAGCCGAATCCCGTGGACGATGAGAAGGCGCTGACCGCGGCGATCGTGGATCTGGC
>JAPOWG010000083.1 GCA_026707745.1 Chloroflexota bacterium | reverse complement strand
CGGCTCGCGCTGAGCGCGCATTCCGAGCAGCCACGCCATATCCGATTGCGACGAAGCGATCGCATTCCAGGGGGCCCTCGTTGTCATCGACGTCAACGGGGGCCTTCTACATCAGTTTAATGCGGCCCTGATCGTGTCCGACTTCTCTTACGTCCAAGAGGACAAAGCGTTGATGAAGGCTCATTCAAGAATGATCAACGATTCGTATACGATCTGCCTACGATATGTACGGGCCCCTGCCCCTGCCCGTAGGTCGCCGCGCCGGCTGTCATGCGCAATGGCTACGCCTTTTCGGCGATTTTTCAATCCGCTACTCTGGAGATCAGCCCCATGAGGGTGAATCGGCCCTCAGATCCGGCCTTTTGCCCGCAAAAACACAACGACCGAAATTCTGTACAAAGGCTTGACAACAACAATATACCGATCTACGATCCTGATCCCTCCACACGCGTGGAGTATCGAGGACTCATTTGATTCAAGATTGTCGGATCGACAGTTGCAGTAAAGGTGCCATAGCGGAATGACTGCAAGGATCCCAGTCAGCGTTACAACTGGCCCGCGCCCGCGGGCTACCCTCGCACAAGAACAGTCGCCCCAAACAGCACCTTTGCCTGCGCAGATGAGGTGGATGCACGACCCCGGTCCACATCCTCTTCAACGCGCCCGGCGCTCTTCCGGTTTCATACCTGATGCCGGGGCGCGCCCGATCCGTTGTTTCATTCGAGCGGCTTAATCGTCCCGCTCCCTGAACGATTATCGGATCGACAGTTGTAGAAAAGGTGCCATAGCGGAATGACTGCAAGGATTCCAGACAGCGTCACAACTGGCCCGCGCTCGCGGGCCGCCCCGCCCCAAAACAGTCGCCCCAAAACAGCACCTTTGCCAGCGCGGATGAGATGGATGCACGACCCTTATCCTCGTCCTCTTCAACGCGCCCGGCGTTCTTCCGGTTTCATTCCTGATGCCGGACCGCGCCCGGTCCGCTGTATTATTCGAGCGGCTTAATCGTCCCGCTCCCCGAACCGTCTGACAACATCATAACCGGCCGCGATGCACCGAATTCGCAGTACGAGTCTCTGCCTGGCTGCCGCCTAATCTCCGCATGAACCGGAGCCAAGCGGCAAGCGCACGCGAACTGCCTCCGATATCGGCGAACGCTCCACCGGCACGATCAAATGGAATCGTTCACTGCTCTTTCGCTTCGTTGGGAAGCTCGTCGATTGAAAAGAGGAAAAGACGATGCGAATGCGAACCAACCTGTCAATCATTACAGCAGTCGGGGTGGGTGCACTGCTGCTTTCTGTCCTGACCGCCAGCTTCACATTCCGCGCCCAGACGGCTTACGCACAAGAGGAGGAGGACGTCCAAACGGGGGACGTACACCTCTCTCTGCTGAGTCACTCCGTGAGTCCGGGAAAAAACCTTCTCGGCGGCTACGGCTTCACAAATATCCCCTGCAAAGACAAAAATGGAGATGGCCAATGCTCTTTTCTGGATACATTTCCCAGCAATTTCATTTTTAGGGTCGACATACTCGGTAGCCAACAGGGCAACAACGGCGGCGGTAATCAGGGTGGCAGCCAAGGCAAATACAGTCAGGGACGCAGCAATAACCAGGGCGGCGTCATCGTCAAGTCATTTATCAGCAACCCGAATCCGCTGCCGTCATATTCGCCCCAGCAGTATCAGGCGCCGCTGGCCATCACCATACCCGAGCTGATGAACGTGCGCACCGGCCCGGGCCTGACCTACAACATCGTCACCACCGTCCCCGCCGGCACACAAGGCTACATCTACGGCATCGACCCCGACAACGACTGGTTCCATATCGAGTTGGAAGGGTTCGATACCCGCGTCTGGGTCTACCAGGACCTGACGACGGTAGTCGGCTCGCTGGCATCGGTCAAACTGTATACGGCAGCCGAAATCGCACTCCTGCTCAGCGGCAGCGGCGGAGACGGCTCAATACCGCTGGCGATCACCGTCCCAATCACGCTGAACGTGCGCACCGGTCCCGGCCTGCTCTATGACATAGTCGGCATCGTGCCCAAGGGCACACAGGGCCGCATCTTCGGCATCGACCCGGACAACGACTGGTTCCAGATCGAGCTCGAAGCGTTCGACACATTAGTCTGGGTCTACCAGGACCTGACGACGGTGGTCGGCTCTCTCGCCGGCGTCAAATGGGTAACCGAAGCCGAGCTGGCCCTGCTGCCGGCCGCCATCACGCAGCCGCTGCTGCTGAATGCCCGCGCCGGACCGGGCCTGACCTTCGACATCCTCACGACCATACCGCAGGGGACGTGGATGAAGATCGTCGGCATCGACACGCTGGGCGAATGGTACCGCGTCGACCTGCCCGACTTCAACCAACAGGCTTGGATCTTCCGCGACTATACCAAGGTAGCCGGCGGCTCGCTTTCGGGTCTGATACAGCTCGCGCTGGGGGGCAACCCGCCGCCAGGCAGTCGGTTGACCAGCTCGATCACCGTCGCGCTCTCACTGCCGCCCGCCGGGGGTGTCGATCTGGAGGTCAGCTGGGCTGATATCAGCGGCTGTGCGCAGCTCTACAACCTCTACCATCGTTCCAGCCCCGACACGACCGTCTACATCTCGCTCGACCAGGCCGCCACGTCCTCGACAGTCAACTCCAAGAGCCTGAGTTTCAGCTCATTGAGCGGGAGCAGTTTAATCTTGGCCTGGTGCGGGACGATGACCGGAGGCCGCGAGGCCGCCGAAGTCGAAATCGATCCCGGCGTCGCCGGCACTTACAGCTCAACGACGACCAGCGGCGGGCTCGCCGCCGTGCCCGACACAGACGACGGCTCGCGCTGAGCGCGCATGCCGATGAATTGGCCGGAACCGGGTTGCCAGTTAAACCAGAACCCTCGCTGCCATGATCTGTCTTCTGCGGTCCCCTAAGCCGGGCACTGTGCGCAAACTCACTTTACCCCATACTTACAACTGTCCTAACGATTCAGCTTGACCGAAAAGAACTGGATGCGGGTACTTTCGGCGAAGGTTATCAGGAGTGGCAACCACCCTTACTTTTCCTTCATCGACCCCTAAAGGAAACTATGACCGGGCGGAAAGGTCGACCAGAATAACCGTTATTCAGGTCGAGCGTCTGGTCCGCACGGTCAGAGGATGATCAGACCACCAGGATATTGCCTACTCTACCAAAGCCTGCCAGCGAAGTTTCGTGATTTGTGGTCCTCGCGGTATCGACTATGGCAGTTGAGGCCGCTTCAGGGAACGAAGTAAGGTAGAGTCGAATGCGTCTGAAAAAAACGACTCTCGTTTTGGTCGCAGTGCTCTTTTGCCACATGGCCGTTGCATTCATTTTCCGCGCACGGGTCACCTACGCGCAACAGTTTCAGCCCTTGATAGGTGTTGACCTGATAGCCTACACAGTGCCGCCTGGCGGACAACTGGAAGTCGGCTTCGCCGTCAGATACTTCCCCTGCAATGATCAAAACAGTGATGGTAAGTGTGACTATCGTGACAAATTCACCTCCGTAACATATCGCTTCGATGTACTGCATCGCGGTCCCGGCGGGGCCGATGCACCCGACTGTGAGGGGCAAAGGTTCGACCAAGACCGCACATTTTCTCCTTCGTTCTACGATCCCTGGAGATCGCTCGGCCCCATTCCCCTTCGCATAACCAACAGCTGTCAACCCGGCCCTTATACGCTGCGCCTTTCCGTTACCTATTTCGATCCCGCCACAAACCAGTCCCACACCCTCACCGACACGGTGGATTTCGACGTCGGTGAGCCACCTCCTCCGACCCCGACCCCCAATCCTACGCCTGGCAACGGACAGGGCGGCAACGGACAGGACGGCAATGGGCAGAACGGCAACGGACAGGACGGCAATGGACAGGACGGCAATGGACAGGACGGCAATGGACAGGACGGCAACGGACAGGACGGCAATGGGCAGAACGGCAACGGACAGGACGGCAATGGACAGGACGGCAATGGACAGGACGGCAATGGACAGGACGGCAACGGACAGGACGGCAATGGGCAGAACGGCAACGGACAGGACGGCAATGGACAGGACGGCAATGGGCAGAACGGCAATGGGCAGGACGGCGATGGACAGGACGGCAACGGGCAGGACGGCAATGGACAGAACGGCAACGGACAAGGCGGCCAGACGTCCCGAGACACACAGACCCCAGAGAGCGAGCCGAGTACCAAGCCCCCCGAGCCCACGCAGGAGCCTCCGCCGCCTCAAGGGCCTGTAGCAATCACCCAACCCGATCACACCAATGTACGCCTCGGGCCCGGCACCCTATACAAGATCGTCAGGTCTGTACCGCACGGCACGCGCGCCCAAATCATCTGCGTCGGTCCCTGGGCTGACTGGTACGAGGTCATAATCGAAGGCATCTACGGGACCGTCTGGATCAAACGCGACCTTACAGTTCTCGTCGGCTCGCTGGACGGAGTCTGCCGCTACCGCGCCGGTGCATTCACAGTCCAAGCTTGGACATGGCCCGTAATCTCCCATCTGCGTGTGGGGCCGGGCACATACTACGACGTGATTACCACCGTGCCCCAGGGTACACATGTCAAAATCATCGGTCTCGGCCCGGAGGCCAAGTGGTTCCTGATCGAGCTTTCCGCTTTGGAAGGCCCCGCCTGGATCCACCAAAGCCTGATTGAGCTGTCCGGCTCAGTCAGAAGATACAGACAGCTCGCGCTAAGAGAGCTTGTGCAGTTGCTCCGTCCGGGACCGAATCTCGCAGCCAGGCCCTATCTGATCACCCAGCCCGAAATCCTGAACGTGCGCCTCGGACCGGGCCTCAACTACGACGTGATCACCACCGTGCCCCGTGGAACGCGCGCCGCGATCTACGGCATGGGCCCGGACAAAAAATGGTTCCAGGTCGAACTGGAAGGGCTGGACACCCTGGCTTGGGTCTACCGCGATCTCACCCGCGTGGTCGGTTCGCTCGAAAACGTTAGACGCATCACCGCACGCGAGATCGCAGCGCTGCCAGCACTGATCATCCAGCCCCGTAACGTGAACACGCGCCTCGGACCGGGCGCAGGCTACGAGGCCGATGTCATCCTGCCCAAAGGGACCTGGTCCCGCATCACAGGAATCGACACGCACCAAGAATGGTTCCGGATCAAGGTCGTCGGATTGAAAACGGCCCTTTGGGTCGTCCGCAGTCGGGCCAAGGTGGCTGGCGGTCTACTGGGGAGGTTCCGACTACATGCGGCGGATGAGAGCCCGATGCAGCCAGATTCGGGACCAAACAGTGACCGGCCGCTCGCCATCGCACAGTCGGAGAGCATGAAAGTGCGCACCGGGCCGGGTCTGGACTACAAGGTGATCACCACAGTGCCGCAGGGAGTATCGGGCGAAATCTACGGCATCGATCCGACAAAGAACTGGTTCCAGGTCCAAATCGAAGGCCTGGACACGCTCGCCTGGGTGCTGCGCGATATGACCTGGGTCGACGGCCTCCTGGTGAGCGTCAGAATGATTACCCCGCGCGAGATTGCGATCTGGCCCGCCCTGATTACCCAGCCGCCTACGCTGCTTGCCCGCTCCGGCCCGGGCCAGGACTACCCCGCGGTCGCCAGACTGCCAAAAGGTTCGTGGGTCAGAACCGTCGGCATCGGCCCCCACGCTGAATGGTTCCTGATCGAAGTCGATGTTCCCGGCATCGACCCGCCGGTCTGGATTGCACGCCGCCACGCAAAGATCGCCGCCGGCTCGCTGGCAGATATCCCCAAAGCAGTGCCGGAAGACAGCTCGCACTCGTCATCAGCAGAGACCGACCAACAGTGAGCGTGCCCTCTCGCATCTGAAACAGCCCGAGGTGCCTCCCTCGTCTTCACAGCCAATCTCCGAATCTTCGTTATTCAGGTCTCCTCCCAAGAGCCCCGTGGACCCAGTTGCCAGCGGGGTCTTCCTTTTCTCCAAACTGTACTCTGAGCGAAGCGGGGGGTGCTTCTGGATCATGGCATTCGCCATGACGAACCTACCCTCCGCCCGTTCAGATTTATACGGAAATACCCCGACGACTTCACCTGAAATGAGCGCGCGGGCAAGCGTAATGATCCCTCCCAAATGGGCCCAGAAAAAGAGGAACATTCTGTGTTGACTTCACGTCCTATCAGTAGACACGGATCCGATCTGGGAAGGACTTCAAGGATCGTGCCCTGACTCTCAACTCAAGCGGTCCGGCACGTTGAAACGGTCACGCAGGGTGGTTGAACAGAAAAGCCCGGACACGCTCTTGGAATAGAAGTAGAGACTGAAGAGAATGATTTCGAAACAGTCGATAATAACCCTGGTCGGCGTGAGCACTCTGTTACTGTTTGCCCTGACATTCGTCTCCTTCTCACCTCTTGCTCCAGCGATCGAGGCCCAGGCCCCGTCCCTTCAGAGGCAGAACGAGCCAAGGGTAACGATCGAATTCAATACCGATAATTCAAAAGAAGAGTACGGCACCTCAATATTTGCGAAACTTACGTTCACGAGTTTTCAAGACATAACCTGCGACAAGAATGACGGGGGCACGCACAGTACAACGTTCGATGATCCATGTTATTACCAGACCGAAGTACACCGGCGCCCCCCTGAAAGCGGACGCGTGAGTCAGTGTGAAGGAATAGGGATTGGTGGGCCCCGTTCGTTCTCAAAAGGTACGGGAGTCGGCAAAGTAATCCGATTCAGTCGGAACTTTACCACCACCAATTGCCCTGTAGGACTCTACGTGCTGAAGGCGAAATTGAAGGAATCCGACAAGACCGTAGTCGCCTCCGCATCTGCAAACTTCGAAATTGTTCCGGGGCAGCACACAATCACACCAGCGCCGACGGCCACGCCAATGCCCCCGCCCTCCGCGCGGATTGACAGCCTTCCCTCCGCCTTCGACCAGGGCCGGCAAACTCCCTTCAAAATGATCTTCGAAGGCATCGATGACTCGGACCAATATCACTACCGCGCCGATGTCGCCACGTCAGTCAACGGTGCCGCCGACAAATGCGAAGGAACGGGCCTCGGTGGCACCAGCCAGTTCGCAGCCCAACTCAGCGGGGCCGTCGACGGTAAACTTACGCTTCCCGGCGCGATCGATGCCCGCTGCCCGTCCGGCACATACACATTGGCCGTCCATATCATCGCTGAGGGCGGGTTTACCTACACCACCACCCAGGTGTTCCAGGTAAACGGCGCGTCACCGGCCCCCATCACAACCGACACGCCCACGCCGACCGCCACGGCCACCCCGCGCCCGACCCTGACGCCCACGGCCACGCCTACAGATGACCTGAGCGGCGAATTCCTCGATAGAATCATTCCTGTTGTCGATGATGTGGACGCCGATGCGGACGCCAATTCGGACGTCGACTCGGGCGCGGACACCGCCAAAGCAACCACGGCGCCGCTAACCACAAGCGCCGCGGACGACGCCGGCGACCCCTGGCCCGGCCACTACGCCGGCAGCCGTTCCGTCTGGGACTGCCAGGAGCTCAGCGCCTTGGTCGGCTCGCTCGCCGCCCTCCGCCGAACAATGACCGCCGGCGACTGGCCCCAAGCCGTGACCCAGCCGGAGATCTTGAACGCCCGCCTCGGCCCCGGACTGGCCTACGACGTCATCACCACCCTGCCCCAGGGCACGCGCGCCAACATCGTCGGCGTCGACCCCCGCAACGAGTGGTACCAGCTCGAGCTCAGCCATCTCGAAGTCCCCGTCTGGATCTATCAGGACCTGGCCGCCGTCAAAGGTTCGCTCGCCAACGTCCGCTCGGTCCCCGCCGCGGAACTCGCCCAACTCCCGATCTCCGGCGCCCCGGGCAGCAGACCAATAGGGATTACCCGGTCGAAAGTCATGAACGTGCGACTCGGCCCCGGATTCAACTACGAAGTTCTCACCGCCCTGCCGCAAGCGACGCAGGTCGAAGTCATCGGTATCGATCCCAGCGGCGCGTGGCTGCAGGTGGAACTAGATGGGACGAGGTCTCTCGGCTGGCTCTACCGCGACCTGGTCCAGGTCGACTGCCCGCTGGTCAACGTGCGGCGCATCACCGAGCGTGAAACTGCACTGGTCCCTGCTGCGATAATCCAGCCCTACGCGCTCCACGCCTACTCCGGGCCGGGTTTCGCCTACGCCAGTGTCGCAGTTCTCCCTCGAGGGACTTGGGCCGAAATCATCGCCATCGGCGACTGCCCGCCCAATGTCTGGTACCAGATCATCGTGCCAGGGCTGGATGAACCGGTCTGGGTGGTTCGCGACTTCGTCAAGGTGGCAATCGGCTCGCTCGCAGGCGTTCCCCGGCTCTCGCCATAGCCTTGCCGGTTCGGTTGCTCCACCCTCTTGGGCCCCCTTCACAATAATGCATAACAGAGGCCCCGCGGTCGCTCGCGGGGTCTCTCCTTTCTTCGTATCCCATCCCGCCGGTTCGCCTCTTTCGGTATCAGAAACCCCACACCCAAACAGATTCCCGAAAACGGAACATTCCGCGCCAACTGCACGTCCCATCGGCAGGAGCGGTGCCAATTTTTGGACGGAACTAGACTCGAAACCGCAAAGCTGAACCTACATGGACATGCACTGTCGCAGAACTCCAGTAGAGCCAAAGAGGTCGCAAACTAAACAGTCGGTTACTACCTTGATCGGGGCGATCATACTGCTACTTTTCGCTCTGACCGTTATCTCCTTCGTGCCCAATCCTCCGGAGATCCAAACCTTTGCCCCTGCGATGCAGGAGGATCTCCAACCGGCGCAGGAGGATCTCAAACCGCACGCCGGTTTCGAATCGCTTGACGGCTCTGTCTCGGCAGGCGAAAATCTGAACATCAGCATCTTCTTCGCCAACTTCCCCTGCAACGATCAAAACGACGACGGCGTATGTGACGCCAACGACACCTTCACAACCGTCACCTACCGCTTCGACCTGGTGCAGGGCAGCGCCGACGGACCTGACGCCGACAGTTGTGAAGGATCAGGGTTTGGCGTAGTCCGCACTTTCAGCCCTTCGGAGTACAGTCACTGGAGCACGACAGGATCGATATCTCTGGGCGTCAACAGTAACTGCACGCCCGGGTCCTATGTGGTGAAGTGTACCATCACCTACACTGAAGACGGCTCGACCGAAGAGATTCCGCTTGCCTGCAACTGCGGCATTACCATCGATCCCCCGGCGCCGCCTACGGCCACGCCCACGCCTACCGAAACACCCACCGAAACGTCTACACCGACGGTCACTCCGACGCCTACAGAGACGCCGACCGTGACGCCCACGCCCATGCCCCCGCCCTCCGTCACGATCGAGGGGCTGCCCCCCGTCTTCGATGAGGGGCAGGACGTCCCCTTCACAATGGTCTTCCACGGGATCGACGACTCCGACAACTATCACTACCGCGCCGACGTTACCAATACGGACAATGAAGACGTCGACATCTGTGAAGGAACAGGTCTCGGCGGCAATGGCCAGTACACGGGCGACCTGAATGGCTTAGGCCAGATCAGAGTCCCCGGCGAAATTGACGACCAGTGCCCGGCCGGAACATATACAGTGACCGTCACCCTCATCGGCGACGGCGGCTTTACCTACACCGCTACCAAGGACTTCCAGGTCGTCGGCCAGTCACTCTCCCCCATCGCCACAAGCACGCCGACCGCCACAGCCACGCCCACCGCGACCGCCGATAAACCGACCAAAAATAACCCGCCGCAGAACCAGCCGCCGACCAAAAATAATCCGCCGCAAAATCAGCCGACGGCCACGCCTACCGATACGCCCGAGCCGACCGCTACGGCCACCAATACGAACACGCCCGAACCGACCGCGACGCCCACCAATCCGCCTCGGCAAAACCCGCCGCCACAACAGCAGCCCCCGCAACAGCCGCCCCCGCAACAGCCGCCAACCGCTACGGCGACCAATACCAACACACCTGAACCGACCGCGACCGCCACCAATCCGCCGCGACGAAGACAGCCGCCGCCGCAAAACCAGCCGCCAGTCCAAGAGCAGCCGACATCCACGCCTACCGCCACGGCAACCTCAGTGCCGACACCTACGCCCACACCCACGGCCGATATCTCCTTCGCGCCGCCGACTCAGAAGGACCCAACGCAAAATTACCCGACGCCGACCGCTACCCATACGCCGACCGCCTCCGGCCTGCCAACGCCGACCGCCACAGCTACGCCGTCAGGTAACCTGTTCCCAACCCTCACACCGACTGTCACGCCTACGGGAGGACCCACGATCCCGCCCAAAAGTGACTTCCCGCCCGATCTCTGGGAAATCATCGTTGTTATCGATATAGACAATCCGACCAATCCGGATGCGACTCCCGACGTGGCCGATCCGACACCGACACCCACAAGCGACGGCGACGACACCGACGGCAATCCCACGTCGACGCCGACTTTGACGCCGACCGCCACCGCTCTGCCAACGCCAACGTCCACGCAGACGCCCACGGCTACCCCAACGTCCACGGTCCCGCCCACAAGTGACCTGCCGGACGATCTCTGGGAAATTATCGTTGTTATCGATTTGGATAATCCGATCAATCCGGATGCGACTCCCGACGTAAGGGGTGACACAGGCGGCCGCGACACTGACGACGATGACACTGACGGCGACGACACCGACGGCGACGACACCGATGGCGACGACACCGATGGCGACGACACGCCCGACCACTACGCCGGCGACCGCACAGTCTGGAGCTGCCAGGAACACAGCGACCTGATCACCTGGCTCGCCGCCCTCCGCCAGACAATGACCCCCGGCAGCCATCCCCAGGCCGTCACCCAGCCGCAGAGCATGAACGCCCGCCTCGGCCCCGGACTGGCCTACGACGTCATCACCACCCTGCCGCAGGGCACCCGCACCAACATCATCGGCGTCGACCCACGCGGCGAATGGTACCAGGTCGAACTCACCGGCCTCAACATCCCAGTCTGGATCTACCAGAGCCTGGTCAACGTCGAAGGTTCGCTCGCCAACGTTCCCACCGTCTCCGCCGAAGAGCTCGCCAAGCTCCCCATCTCCGGCGCCACCGGCAGCAGACCGATCGCAACCATCCAGCCCGAGGTCATGAATGTGCGCATCGGCCCCGGCATCGATTACGACGTCCTCACCACCCTTCCCCAGGGCACACAGGTCCAAGTCGTCGGCATCGATCCCAGCGGCGAATGGCTGCAGGTCGATCTGGATGGGTTCAGTTCCCTCGGTTGGGTCTACCGCGACCTGGTCGTGGTCGACTGCCCGCTCGCCAACGTCCGCCGCATCACCGACAGTGAAATCTCCCAGCAGCCTGCCGCCCTGACCCAGACCTACGGCCTCTACGCCTACTCCGGCCCCGGCCTCGCCTACGACATCGTAGCCACGATCCCTCGAGGGACCTGGGCCGAAATCATCGCCGTCGGCGACTGCCCGCCCAATATCTGGTACCAGATCATCGTCCCCGGCCTTGACGAGCCCGTCTGGGTGATCCGCGACTTCGTCAAGGTCGCCGTAGGCTCGCTCGCCGGCATTCCCCGCTACGGCGTCACCGACTTCTTCCCGCCCGCCCCCGACAATCGGCCCATCGCCGTCACCCAGCCCATCACCATGAACGTGCGCTCCGGCCCGGGCCTGGAGTACGACGTTGTCGCCGTCGTGCCCCAGGGCACCCAAGCTCGCATCTTCGGCATCGACCCGACCGGCGACTGGATACTGGTCGAACTGCCAGGGCACAACTCACTGGTCTGGATCTACTGTCACATGACCGAGGTCAGAGGTTCCGTGGAGGGCGTCAGACGCGTGACCGCGGCCGAAGTTGCAGCGCAGCCGGCCGTACTCGTCCAGCCGGACGCCGTCTTCGCCCGGTCCGGTCCCGGCACCGAGTACAGTGCCACCGCCCTCCTGCCCAAGGGCACATGGGCCGGCATCACCGGCATCGGCCCCGATCCCCAATGGCTCCGCATCCAACTGCCCGGCCTCGACGCACCCGTCTGGGTCCACCGCGGCGCAGTGAAGCTGATCGGCTCGCTCACAGGGATCCCCCACGTCACGCAGTAGACCTGCCCCTCCCATAGAAGAACGTCTCAGGGAATGCAAAAGGCCCCGCTCTCAACAGCGGGGCCTTTCTGTATCGCGGCGCTTGATTCGTAGAATACGATGGCGATTGAAACGTAATCTGCTCCTCATGAATCCACAATTGCCGTCCAATTCTCCATATTCGTAACCCGACTTACACTAATACAAGAATCTACATGTACGGGACGTTGTTCAGTTCGCCGCCATCTGGCCGTCGAAAGTCATGTCGTACTTCATGACGTTCCCCTAGTTCCTGGCATCCAGCCGGTTTAGCGGACCGGGCCATCTCAGAATTTTACCGTCAGAAGTCACCAACTGGTGCCCCGCCAGCGCGGTGCCGACGATTATGCGGTCGGCTGGGTCAGCATGAAAATCCTTCAAGCTGACCGACCGGATACCAATCTCACCGTCTACCGCAATCTCCACCAGGCCCTCCTGAATGAGAGCCTGACGCCACGCCCCGATGTCCTTCAGCAACGTGAGCCGCCCCTTGTCGTGCAGCATCGCTACCTCCCAGAAGGTTATCGCTGACACCGCAACTTCCCCCGAAGCCCAGGAGCGTTCAATGACATTGGCTGCCTGCCTGCCGAGTTCGCTGCTACCGGATCGCAGCCAGACCAAAACCTGCGTGTCTATGAGAATCACCGGAGGTTGTCCCAATCCCGGCCCGTCACGGCGTCCCACTCCACATCAATCGGTTCATCGAGGTCCCCGTGAATCCGAATAATATCGCGGTCGCGACCAAAGGGACTTTGCGACTTCTCCTTGTACGGCAACAGCCGCGATACAGGATGTCCGTTCTTAGTGATAACGATCTCTTCACCGCTCTCGGCCACTTCATCCATCAGCTTCAGACACTTGGCCTTGAACTCCGATGCCTTAACTGTGCGTGGTCCCGGCGCTGTAGCGCTATCTGCAGACATGATTCATCCCTCCTGTGGTCTGATGACCCCAATTATACCATGGTCATGACCATGGTCACAACTGATCGGCTGTAATTGAGTGAGCATCCCTGCAGTCCGTCTTGTATGTTCCCAGATACCGCCCATCCCCCTACCCCCGCAACGCCTTCACCACACCATACGCACCCCGCGAAAAAGCCGCCAGCGCGCCCCCGCGACTGAACAGCGGCACCGGCCCCGGCATACACTCGCCGCCATCCAGGTCCTCAACCGCCGTCAGCACACGCTGCAGACCCACCTCCACCACCCGCCGGCGACCCTCGTCTTCCAGGGTTAGACCGCCGCAGGCCAGGACCATAACCAGAAGGTTGGCAAGCGAGTGCTCGCGGTACAGCCGCCAGCACGCCTCGAACGTGAACCCTTCCACCCCCATCTCACCGATAATTGCGGTATACTCTTCCAGCACCTCGCGCTCGATCTGGCGGCGCACCTCCGTCGCAACGCTCCCCACCAGGAAATAGGACACATCGAACAGGGGGCACCTCAATCCGCTCACCTGCCAGTCGATGATCGCGATCTCCTCCCCGCCGTCGGCCGCAAAAAAGATATTGTCCAACCGGAAATCGCCGTGGCTGAGCGTCTTTGGCCCGCCCGCGACACGAACGATGTGGCTGTCGATGCGCGCAGCGTAGGTTTCGGCCAGACGGCGCATATCGTCCGAGAAAAAACTGCCGAACCGCTCAAACGTGGGCGCAAGGTGTGCAAGATAGACAAGCTGAATCAGCATCCTGCGTCTGGGCGAAAAGGAGTCGGTAAACATATTCAACTGCGGCTGATCGGTCCTGTTCCAGTAGGTACCGTGCAACTTGGCGATCGCGCGGATGGCACGCCTGGTCTGCTCCGCGCTGGCGCCGTCAAAATGGCTCACCGTCTGCCAGCCCCCAAAATCCTCCAGCACCAGCACAAAGCGATCGCCGCCGGCTTGATAATCACCATAGAGCAAAGCCGGCGACCGTACCGGCGCCTGCGGCGCGATCAGCCTGTAGAAGTCGTATCCCCGTCTGTGTAACCCCAGACGTCTGCCCAGACGCCGGTTCTTGGCAAGCCGACTGGGCAACTTGACGATAACCGTCTTTGGCGCGAAGGTCTTCTGCTCAGCCGGCCTCTTCAACTCATCATACCTGAGCTGGCAGCGCAGGATCGTGCCCAGGAAGCTGACGCCGCTGCCAATCTCCTCCCAAGCGATCTCTCTGACAGGAGGAAGATCGGTCGCGCCGCCCGCGGTCAATGCCTGTTGCATCCACTCGGCGGTAACTTCCTCCGGCTCTCTGGGAATTGGCGGCCTGGTCATAGCGCTGATTCGCCTTCAATTTCAGCAAGCGCCGGCCATACGCGTATGGCCGGCGCGTCCGGTCATCTATGAATCTGTCAGTTCCCTACTCCGCCAGCGCGGCGCTATGGTCAAACTGGACCGGTCTCGCCGCGCCTAAGACACCCCGCCGAAAAACGATGGGGCCAGCCCCCGCTCCGCGCGTTCATACTGTTCATCGACGGGCAGGTCTGGGCGCGCCAGCGCTTCATTCGAAAGCTTGTCGCAGCGCTCGTTCTCCGCGTCGCCCGCATGACCCTTCACCCACTGGTAGCGCATCTCGTGCCTCTCACACAGGTCCAGCAGCCTCGTCCACAGGTCCGGATTGACCGCAAGCTCGCCCTTCCTGTTGCGCCGCCAGCCATTCGCCCGCCACCTGCGCGCCCAGCCTTTCGTCAACGCGTCCAGCACATACCTCGAGTCGCTGTACAGAGTGACCCTGCACCCCTCCGTCAAAGCCTCCAGCCCCTTGATCACTGCCAGAAGCTCCATACGGTTGTTCGTCGTCCTCCGATACCCGCCCCACAACTCCTTCCGGTGCCCACCGAACAGCAACACAACCCCATATCCCCCAGGACCCGGATTCCCGCTGCACGCGCCGTCCGTATAAAGCGTCACCTCTTTCATATGCGCCCTTCGCCCACTACATCAACCTGCATTCATCCCACCCAGCTGTCACCGACTTACAATCTTCACTGACCACTGACCACTGACCACTGACCACTGACCACTGACCACTGACCACTG
>JAPOWG010000047.1 GCA_026707745.1 Chloroflexota bacterium | reverse complement strand
CAGTGCCTTAGGCTACCTGACGCCGGCAGAATACGAGGCGCAGTGGTACCAAAACCCTCCCTCTATTTCTGGGAATAAGTGTCCAGTTTTATAGAACCACTACACTCACCCCCCCCCCAGCCCCCTCTCCCACAAGGGGTGCGCGTAGACACAGCACTACGAGAGGGGGAGCTAAGCTTGGCGGACTTCGTAATAATTTGTTGATTTTCGCAATGATCGGCTCCCTTTTATATTGTTTTGGTACTGTTTCCGTTATCTATGTGTATGATTTTCAGTAGCGGACAAGCCTTACAATTTTCGCCATATATAAACCTTGTGGGGTCAGGACGCGCAGGTCGCGTAGACACAGCCAAACAACATAGATCTTCGGGAAGGGGGTGCTTTGGCAGGCAAAATCAAATGTGGTATGCTTACCAGCGTTCGCTTGCCGACAGTCAATCCGCGAAAGCCGAAGCGCGTTGCTCGCGTGTCTGAGGAAGCGAGCGACTTAGCCAAGCGGAATATGCGCGGAATCCATGCCCGTTCCAAAAGTCATCCACGAGCCACGGACGCAAGAAGCGATTCGCCGCGGCGTAGCCGTCTTGGGCAATGCCATTCGGCCGACGCTGGGTCCCCTGCCCCGACGCCTGGTCGCTCAAAACCAGGCCAAGTTCGAGTTGCTGGATGACGGCGGCATCATCGCCAGGCGTATTATCGCGCTGGAAGACAGGGAAGATGACGTCGGCGCCATGCTCTTGCGACAGGTATTGTGGCAAGTGCATCAACAAGTCGGCGACGGCGCAGCCACAACCGCCGTTCTCTATGAGAGCATTTACAAGGAGGGCCTCCGCTTCATCGCCGCCGGCGCCGACGCCATGCGGCTGCGAGCGAGCCTGGGGGAACTGCTGCCGCAGTTGACCGATTCTCTACTGTCCCAGGCGCGGATCCTGACCGCGGCTAAAGAACTCGAGGGGATCGCCTTTTCTGTCTGTTACGACGAGGAAATGGCGGCTGTGCTGGGCGAGGTGATCGACACGGTCGGTCAATACGGACAAGTCGATATCCGCGCCGGTCACGGACGGGGCATGGAACACAACTATGTCGACGGCGTCTATTGGAAGGGCGGCGCCCAATCCAAAGAGATGCTGCGCGGTACGGCTCGGCTGGTTGCGGAGATGGAGGAGGCCGCGATTCTGGTCACGGACATAGATATCGAAGAACCGCGCGAACTGGTTCCGCTGATGCAATTGGCGCTGCGCAGCGGCATCAGCAAGCTCTTGTTGATCGTCAAATCAATATCGGAAACGGGCATATCAGTGGTGCTCGACGACCGCTTGCGCAGCAAGATTCAGACGGTCGTGGTCAAGATTGACAGCTATCTGCAAGACGAATTGCTCCAGGCTTGCCGGGATATCGCCCTGTTGACCGGTGGCAGAGCAATACTGGGCGTCGCGGGGCAATCGCTGGAGGAAGTCACTGAGGGAGACTTCGGTCATGCCCGCTGGGTTTGGGCGGACGACAAGAACTTCGGCTTCGCCAGCGGAGAGGGCGATCCGATCCGAATTCGGCGCCAGGCACGAAAGCTGCGGCAAGCTCATGCGGAGGCGGAAGACGACGATGATCGCGAGCGCCTGCTCAACCGCCTGGGAAAACTGAACGGAGGCGTAGCCACGGTGCAAGTCGGCGGAATCGCCGATGATGAAATCAAAGGGCGCAAGGAACTGGCGGAACGTACTGTCCGCGCTTTGCGACTGGCGCTGGCGGGTGGCGTGATCCCGGGTGGCGGCGTCTCGCTATTGAACTGCGGACGGGGCTTGCTGGGCGCGGCTAGCGACGGAGAGAGTCCCGAAGCGCGAGCGGCGCGACAGATCATGGCAGCGGCGCTGGAAGCGCCCATACGTTCTTTGCTCGACAACGGCGGCTTCGATGCGAGCGAGATCCTCGCGCAACTGGAATCATATGAAAGTGGGTTTGGCTTCGACCTTATGAAAGGCGAATTCGTCGAAATGGCGGGGGCCGGCGTTTTTGATGTGGCGCACGTGCAAGTTGAAGCGCTTCAACGCGCCGTCACAAGCGCCGCGCTGGCACTGACAATTGATGTGCTGGTTTTGCATCGCGATCCGGAAACGATGACGGAGCCCTAGCATGAGCGGAGAGCGCGAGCCCGCGATTAAAGACCGGACTTATACGGTGGCCGAAGTTGACGGCGCCTATTTTGTCGCGCGACAGAGCGGTTTGTATCGACTCGCGTCCTCGAATGGCGCGGCGCGCAATCTTTATCAAGGCTGGCAGCCCGAGGCTGAAATTGCGACGCTTGACATCGCGATGTCGCCGGGTTTCTCCAATGATGGCTTGATATTGACGGGTATCAACGGAGGCGTCGCCCGCAGCGAAGATGGCGGCGCAACCTGGACAGCGCTGGCGATGCGCATGCCCGCGCCACTTGTCACTTGTCTGGCGCTTTCGCCCGGTTTTGCCAGCGACCGGCGCGTACTGGCAGGCAGCTACGAGGACGGCATGTTTCTCTCCGACGATGCCGGGCAGAGCTGGGCAGCCTTCAACTTTGGCTTGTTTGATCACAACATCTTTTGTCTGGCGCTTTCGCCGGAGTTCCTGGCCGATGGCCTGGTCATGGCGGGTACGAGCAGCGGCGTTTACCGCAGCGCCAATGGCGGGCGGCTCTGGGAGGATCTGACCATGCCCGCCGGAGATGAAGCGGTGCTTAGCCTGGCGTTCTCGCCCGAGTATGCCGACGATCGCACCATCCTGGCTGGCACCGAGTCTCACGGGTTGTTGCGCTCGGGCGATGACGGCTTGACCTGGGAGCCGTTTTATCGCCCCGCAGGCGCGGTCAACGCGATAGTTTGCCTGCCAAATGTGGCAGGGCTGGCGATTCAAGTGGACGACTCGGTTTTGGCCTATGAGACCGGCGATGGTAGTTGGCGGCAACTGGCGGCGGCGGATGTTCATGTCGCCGCAACAAGTGAAGACGGTAGAGCTTTGCTGCTGGGCATGGCGGATGGCGGCGTGCGACGCGTAGCAATATAACGCTTGAGGTTTTTCCGGTGATTCGTAACATGGAAACAGCACCTTATTCGTAACTGAGGAATGAGAAAATGGCATTTGAGCCCACAATAGAATCGGTTCGTACACATGAGGTCCCAGACTGGTATATGAACGCCAACCTGGGCATTTTTATTCACTGGGGCTTGTATTCGGTACCGGCCTGGGCGCCGCATGGCGGCGACATCGGCGAGGTCTTCCAGAGCGGCGACATGAGCGAATGGTTCCGCAACAACTCCTACGCCGAATGGTACTTGAACACGCTCAAATTCCCTGACAGCCCCACGCGCGAATATCACAACAAGAATTACGGCAGCGGCTTTTCGTATGACGATTTTGCCGCCGGTTTCAACGCAGTATTGAGGCGATGGAAGCCGGACGATATGGCGGCGCTCTTTAAGGGGGCGAACGCGCGCTACGTGGTGCTGACGACCAAGCATCACGATGGTTTCCTGCTCTGGAACAGTGAGATTCCCTGTCCGCACAAAACGGATTATCACACGCAGATTGATGTAGTCGGCAAGCTGACGGATGCCGTACGCGACTATGGCATGCGCATGGCGCTGTATTATTCCGGCGGACTCGATTGGTCTTGGAACGAAGAGCGCATCAGCGATGTTCGCGATGTGTGGGGAACGATCGTGCAAAGTCCTGAGTTCGTCGAATATTCCCTTGCGCATTGGAAGGAATTGATCGACCGCTACCAGCCGTCGATCATGTGGAACGACATCGGTTATCCGAAGGCCGCCGATCTCGGCGAGCTTTTCGCCTATTACTACAACAGCGTGCCCGAAGGGGTGATCAACGATCGCTTCACGCAGGCGCGCGATCAGGTGCCGACGGCCGGCGAACCACTGACAAGTCCTCGCGGACCTCACTACGATTACATCACACCGGAATATGCCACCTTCGACGACATACAGGAAGTGAAGTGGGAATGCTGCCGCGGGATTGGTCATTCCTTCGGCTATAACCGCGACGAAGGCGACGAGCGGCTGCTGGCCGAAGATGAACTGATCCACATGTTCGTCGATATCGTCAGCAAAAATGGCAATCTGCTGCTCAATGTGGGACCAAGAGCCGATGGCAGTATCCCGGAAAACCAGGCGGGACGCCTGCGCGCTCTGGGAGCCTGGCTGGACCGCAACGGCGAAGCGATCTTCGATACGCACCCCTGGCGCCGCGCCAATGGCAAGACAACACAGGGATTGGATCTCCGCTTTACAGCCACCGATGAAGCGGTCTATGTTACGCTGCTCGGCACACCCAGCGAAAGCGAAATCGCCATTGAGGGGCTGGAAGCGCCCGCCGGCGCGAGCGTCCAACTGCTGGGCCATGACGCCGATTTGACCTGGCGCCAAAGCGGCGCCGATATGGCGATCCAACTGCCGCAGGACCTGCCGCAGGCTCATGCCCATTCGCTGAAGATCTCCGGCACAGGTGAATAAATTGGCGCGGAAAATCGAACCCTTCGTTCTCAGAAACTTGCCCTGGAATTTTTCGGTCAATCTGATTGATATCACCTTCATCACCCTGGCATTCAGCGTAATCTCGCGCGAGACGATCACGCCTTTGCTGGTCAGCAACTTGACCGATTCCAAAATCGCCATCGGGCTGGTGCCGGCGATTTACAGCATTTCGTATTACTTGCCACAGTTATTCGCGGCCAATCATGCCGAGCGGTTGAAGCGCAAGCTGCCATTCGTGATGTTGATTGGCGGGCTGCTCGAGCGCGTGCCCTATCTGTTTGCCGGCGTCGCTATCTTGCTCTTCGCCGAAGGCTCGCCTATCGTCGCGCTGCTTTGTATCTATCTGGTGATCGGTCTGGGAGCCTTGGGCAATGGCGTGGCGACGCCAGCCTGGTTCAGCATGATCGGCAAGGTATTGCCTGTCAACCGACGCGGCATTTTCTTCGGCATCAGCGCTGGCTTGGGCACACTGATGGGCATCATCGGCGCTTATTTTGTCGGCATCATTCTCGACGACTTTGACTATCCGCAAAACTTCGCCACCCTGTTTTTGATCGCCGCCGTCTTCATGGGCATTTCCTGGATCGGCTTGTCGCTGAATCGCGAGCCGGAAAGCCCGGTGGTCAAAAAGCAGATTTCCCAGCGGCGCTATTTCAAGCAGTTGCCCGGCATCCTGCGCGGAAACCACAACTATCGCCGTTTTCTACTCAGTTACTGCATTAGCCGTCTGAGCTTGATGGGGACCAGCTTCTTCATCGTTTACGGCAATGAAAACTTTAGCTTGAGCGGCGCCGATGTCGCTTTGCTGACAGCAGTCCTGATCGGCAGCGAAGCGGTCATGCAATTGGCATTAGGCTGGCTGGGCGATCGTCGTGGGCACAAACTCAATCTGATGATTTCGGGCTTCGCTATCGCGCTGGCGGCGCTGGTGGCGATCACGGCTAGCGATCTGCTCGACCTGATTGTCGCATTTGTTCTGCTGGGCGCCGCGCTGGCCAGCGACAAGATTTCGCACTTGAATATCGTGCTGGAGTTTGCCGTGCCGGAAGATCAGCCGACCTTCATCGGCTTGACCAATACGCTATTGGCGCCCGTCACTTTTTTCGCGCCCATCCTGGGCGGCTGGGTGGCGACGAACTTCGGTTACAGCAGCTTGTTCAACTTGACGCTGCTTTGCGGCGTCGCGGGTGGCGCGCTGCTGGCGCTTTGGGTCAAGGAACCGCGCCATATCCCGCCGAAACCCATGCCAGGGCCAGAGGCAGCATAGGTCGTGAGCGACAGATCCGAAGATGTCCTGGCGGTCCATGCCGACGGCCTTGTCAAGAAAAACCTCAACTGGAACTTCACGGTCAATGTGCTGGACAATATGTTTTATGCCCTGGCGATCAGCCTGGTTTCCAAAGAAACCATCATGCCGCTCTTGGTCAGCCGCCTCACCGATTCGCCGCTGGCTGTCGGTCTGATCCCCGCCATTTTCAGTTTGTCCTTTTTGCTACCGCAGCTTTTCGTCGCCAACCACGCCGAAGGCCTCAAGAGAAAGCTGCCTTTCGTCATCTTATTGAGTGGCTTGCTGCAGCGCTTGCCCTACCCCTTGATCGGTTTGGCGCTGCTGTTCTTCGCTGTCGATGCGCCCGGGTTGGCCTTGGCGCTTTTTTTCATCGGGATTGCGACAGCGGCATTTGGCGGGGGCGTGGTCACCCCGGCCTGGTTCACCATGATCGGCAAGGTCGTGCCCACCCGGCGGCGCGGCATCTTCTTCGGCCTGGCAGACGGCGGCGGCATGTTCATGGGGATCATCGGCGCCTATTTCGTCGGCTTGATTTTAGATCAAGTCGCGTACCCGGGCAATTTCTCGCTGCTTTTTATGATCGCGGGCGTACCGCTGGCGATTTCCTGGGTTTGGCTGGCGCTAACCCGCGAGCCGGAAAGCGACGAAGTTAAGCCGGCGATTCCCTTACGACATTACTTCAAGCGGCTGCCGAGTGTGTTGCGGCGCCATGACAACTACCGCCGCTTCCTCATCGCTTATGCTCTGGTTCATTTGAGCATGATGGCGGTGAGCTTTTACATCGTATTCGCGGATACAGCCTTCGACCTGGGCGGGGCGGATGTCGGATTGCTGAATGCGGTTTTCATTGGCAGCCAAGCCGTGATGCGCCTGGCTTTTGGCTGGCTGGGCGATCGCTGGGGGCACAAACGAAATCTGGCGCTGTCGGCCGCCGGCATGGCGCTCGCGGCGTTTTTCGCCTTAGCCTCGGAAAATGTCATCGGGCTGCTGCCGGCCTTCGTCTGCCTGGCATGCGCGATCGCCGCCGATGGCGTGTCTCATTTCAATATTGTGCTGGAATTCGCGTCGCCGTCCGATCAACCGACATACATCGGGCTGACGAACACCTTGATCGCGCCCGTCACGTTTGTGGGACCGGTCTTGGGCGGATGGATCGCCGTGACCTATGGTCTTGAGACGCTGTTTGGCATATCGCTAATTTGCGGTATCGTCGGCGCGGCTTTGCTCAGATGGTGGGTACAGGAGCCGAGAACGGCGCAAGAGTTGAAAGCATAGCCGTACGGTAATTCCAAGCGAGTCGTGCGACAAAATCTACGCGCAGAGGACACAGAAGTAGTTACAGGTTAGTTATGCAAGTTTTGTTAAAGCAATGGTCTGTACAGCTTGATTGGTATTGGGGCGATAATCGCTTTTTTACCCCTCACCCCCCAGCCCCCTCTCCCACAAGGGGAGAGGGGGAGCGTAGATCGCGTAGGGCGCGTAGACACCGCCCTTCGACACTGACCGCCGACACTGAACTTTGGAAGGGGGAGCGCATTCGGCGGGACTAGGATTACAAGCAGAATTGTTGCTACAAATGAGGTTGTTTCGCATTATTTTATTGGAACTACTCAGAATAAAAGCCGCCGCTTAAATGAGCAAGAGGGTAAATTAGAATGAGACAGGGGTCAGCATGAGCGAGACTTATCAAGCGAGTTGGGATTCGCTGACGCAACACAAAGTGCCGGATTGGTTCAGCGATGGCAAGTTCGGCCTGTACGCGCATTGGGGGGTTTACGCTGTGCCGGGCTTCGGCAACGAATGGTACGGCAAATGGATGTACGATCCCGCGCACGAGATTCATCGCGAGCACGTGAAGCGCTTCGGTTCGCCGGCGCAATTCGGCTACAAGGATTTCATCCCGGATTTTAGCGCTGAACTTTATGACCCCGACGAATGGGCGGAACTCTTCGCGGCCAGCGGCGCCGGCTACGCCGGGTTTTCCTTGGCGCACCATGACGGATTCGGCCTATGGGACAGCGATGTCTATCGCTGGAACGTTGGCAAGATGGGACCCAAGCGCGATCTCTACGGCGAACTGGCGGCGGCGCTGCGGCGGCGCGGCTTGCGCCTGGTGGCGCCCTTCCATATCGTGCGCGGCTTCAATTGGTTTCTGGCAGGCTGGAACCAATGGGACCAGACTTTTAACGCGGAGGCAGTCGAGCGCGGTGTAGCGGAAGGCTGGGATCTCTTTGATCCGGAATACGCCGATTTCTACTGGGTGCAGCAAACCAGCGAATTCGCCGATTTCTTCAAGGCTTGGCAACTCAAAGTGCGTGAGGTCATCGACAAATATCAGCCGGACTTGATGTGGTTCGACGGCGGCAAATTCCGCGAGGACGGCATCGAATCAACGGCGCTGGAAATCCTGGCGCATTATCTCAACCAAGGCCTGCGCTGGAACAAAGAAGTCCTGGTACTCAATAAATTGCCGGTCAGCATGCAATACAATTTCCATCCCGATTTCGGCGTGATCAATTTCGAAAAAGGTCGGGATCGTCCGGCGAACTACGAGCGGCCCTGGAACGACGATATGCGCATCGGCGATCAGTCCTGGGGATGGGTGGAAAACCAGGTCTACGCCGACGGACATACGCTGCTGAGCAAGCTGATCGACTGCAGCGCGCGCGGCGGCAGCATGATGCTATCGCTCTCGCCGAAAGCGGACGGCAGCATTCCCCAGGGTCAACGGGGACCGCTGCTGGAAATGGGGGCCTGGCTGCAAGTGAATGGCGAGGCGATCTATAACACCGTGCCTTGGACAACGCATGCCGAAGGCGATACGGAAAAACTATTTGAATACCGCAACAATCACAGATTCTGGGTCTATGACAAATGCAACGCCGACGACCGGCGATACACACAATCCAAAGACGGCAAGACAGTCTACGCGATGACATTGGGCATACCGCGGCGATCCGTGAGTTTTGAGGCGCTGAACGACGGCGTGGCGATCGAATCCGTGTCTCTGTTGGAGTCCGAACAACCCGTAACCTGGAGTCAATCGGCGGAAGGGCTGACAATTGACACCTCGAGCAGCGAATTCCTGACTGATCTGGCCGCGGCCTGGAAGGTCAATTTACGATGACGGAAGCGGCTCCGCACATAACAGAGCAAACGATTATCAGGATTATGGATGTGCTTGATCACACTAACGCTTCCTACAGCGTCGAGCCGCTGCCTGGCAGTTATTCCAATTTCACGCAAACACTGCGTATCAAGCAGGAAGGCGCCGAGCCGCGAAAGATCGTCGTACGTCGATACAATCCCAAAAATTATGAAGAGGGGCACGACAAGCCGGCCTGCGAATTCCATGCGCTGCGCTTGCTGCGCGGGCATGGCATTCCCGCCCCGCCGCCCCTACTGCTGGATACGGATGGCAGCCTTTTAGGCTTGCCCGGCATTGTGACCGGATTCCTGCCAGGCAGCCAGATCGAGCCGCCGACGGAAGCGGCGCGCTGGGGCCAAATGGCGGCGAGCAACGCGCGGATGCTGGCGCGGATTCATCAGACGCCCTTCGACGACTTCGACAAGCGATTCTTGATGGACGACGATGTGGAAGTCGCCTGGTTCATTAAAGAGGGTGTGATTCCACACTACATGCGGGAAGATCCGGACGGCGAGATGATTTGGCATCTGGTCAATGACCATTGGCATCGACGCCGGTTGACCGTGCCGCGTTTCCAGCACACGGACTATTGGTCGGGCAATATCTTGTGGCTGGGCGACGAGATCTCGGCAGTGGTGGATTGGGAGGAAGCCGGCTACGGCGACCCGGCTTGCGATGTCGCTTACGCGCGCATGGAGTATTTCCTGGAAGGACTTCCAGAGGCGGCGGATACATTTTTGAGGGTGTACAAAGCGGAGACCGGTTGGCAATTGCCCAATTTGCCGATCAGCGAACTGGCGGCTTGCGTCCGCCCCATGACGGACCCGGCGGGTTGGTTCACGCGGCCCTATATGGAAGAGCGTTATCGCCAATTCATCGCCGATGCCAAAGACAAGCTGCTGGGGGACGGCTAATCCACATCGAGGTGATAACGCTCGTCGCCGACTTCGGCTTGCAGGCGATGCATTTCGTCCTTGAGTTCAAGGACCAGATCCGCGTAGGCCGGATCATCAACCACGTTCTTCAATTCGTAGGGATCCTTTTCGAGGTCAAAGAGTTCCCATTCCGGCTCGTAGCTCTCGTCTATGGCGCCCGTTTGCCCCAGCGCATCGGCATAATAGTAAATCAGCTTGTAGCGATGGCTGCGGATGCCGTAGTGCGCGTAAACATTGTGATGCGTCTTGTGCATCCAATAGCGATAGTACATCGATTGCCGCCAATCGCCCGGCGTTTCGCCGGTCAACATCGGCGCGAAGCTGCGACCCTGATAATGATCGGGCGCGGGCAGTCCCGCCAATTCGAGATAGGTCGGCGCGAAATCGACATTGAGGATCATATCCTCGTTCACGCCGCCCGCTTCGATCAGGCGCGGATAGCGCATGATATAAGGCATCTTCAACGATTCCTCGTACATGAAGCGCTTGTCGTACCAGCCGTGATCGCCCAGGAAAAAGCCTTGATCCGAGGTGTAGACGACGATGGTGTTCTCGGTCAACTCCTGCGCGTCCAGGTAATCCAGCAAGCGGCCGACATTGTCGTCAATGCTGGCGACGACGCGCAGGTAGTCCTTGATATAGCGCTGATAAGCCCATTTGCGCAATTCCATTTCCGGCAAGTCGCGCGGGATCTCGGTTTTGGTATCAAGCGGGGTCATATGCAAGCCCATGCGCATCTTGGCGGCTTCGGCGGCCGAGGCGCGATTGCTGTAGTCGTCATACAGCGTTTCGGGTTCCGGCACGTCCTCGTTGAGGAACATATCTGCATGTTTCTCGTCCGGTTCCCAGTGCCGGTGCGGCGCCTTGTGATGACACATCACAAAAAAGGGCCGCTCGCGATCCCGATCTTTTAGAAAGTCAAGCGTCATATCGGTGATGAGATCGGTTACATATCCGTGTACCGGCCGCCGTTCCGACCCAGCTTCTGTTTTGAAGATGAAGGTCGGATTGTGATAAAGCCCTTGCCCGGGCAGCACCGCCCAATCGTCGAAGCCAGTCGGTTCATGCGCGGGACCCTGCCCCAGGTGCCATTTGCCAAACATGCCGGTCTGGTAACCGCTGGCGCGCAGATCTTTGACGAAGGTCGGCAGCTTGTTGTCCATATGCGTGTCCAGCGTCGTCACTTCGTTGATGTGATTGTAGGTGCCGGTCAAGATGGCGGCGCGGCTGGGGGTACAAATGGAATTGGTGCAGAAGCAGTTATCGAAGCGCATGCCTTCGTCAGCAATGCGATCGAGATTGGGCGTCTGATTGATGCGGCTGCCATAGCAGGTCATGGCGTGGGAGGCATGGTCGTCTGACATGATGAAGAGGATGTTGGGTCTTTGGTCGGACATGGATGCTGATTCCTTCTGAGTGATTTGTCAGGCAGGGAAATTGTACATATAAAAATGGACTGCTCCAAGCAATCCATCACATTCTTTGGTTGTCGATCTATAGGGTTTTGGATTGGCAGGCTAAACTTGAATTAAACCGACACCGACCGCGCCGACATAGGCATTGATTGTTGCGACAAACATTGATAGCAGGACGGCAATGATGGTGCCGATGGTCATCATGCGAGTTCGGAAGTCGCGCTGTTTTTGAATTTCGTCTCGAATATCCTGGGTTTGATCGTCTATCTTGTCCGAAATCTCTTTAACCATCTCAGTAAACTCTTTCAGCAAAGAAGCGTTCTCTGCTCGCACGAAATCCTTCGTAGCGAGGGCGTCTAATTTACCTCGCAATTCGCCAATTTCGGCGGCATGTCTGGTGACTTGTTCTTGTAGATCCACAATGTTCCGCTTCCACTAGCGTTTAACGGGCTTTTCAGTAATCTTCAACGCTATTATAGCAGGCGGACAGGCTTTGTCAAACCGATCACTAATGCGAAATATACGGATGATCGGCGGCCAGAAGACCCTCTTCCTTCAGCAGGTCCCAGAAGGCGTTTGGCACTTCAACGGACATGGCGTCGACATTGGTCTTGACGCGATGCGGCCTGCTGGTGCTGAGCGCCAGCGCCACGATGCCGGGGTGGGACTTGCCGAACTGGATGCAAACTTCCGACGGGGTCTGGCCGTGCTGTTCACAGAGCGCGAAGAACTTCTCGCGCCAGGCGAATTTTTCGGCATGGTCCGGATTCCCCGGATCGAGTTTGACGTAATTGAAGAACTCGCCGCCGGTCAGGAAGCCAGCGTTGAATACCGCCGAATTGATGATGGCGACGCCCTTGCGGTGCAGTGAATCCATGAAGTCCAGCAGATCGGCAGGATGCGAGTAGAGCGTGTAGCTGTTGGCGAACATCACCCAGTCAAGTTCGACCTGGGCGTCAATCTCGGCGATGGATTTCCAGTTTTTGGCGCCGACGCCGATTCCGCCGGCTTTGCCACCCGATTTCAATTCCCGCAAGGCGCTATAAGCGCCCAGGATATCGTCGAATCGGCGCGCGCGATCATCGGGCGAAGTCGCGGCATCGAGGTACTCGTCGGGATCGTGAACGGAAACGAGTTGCGTCTGGTAGTCGCCACCGAGCAGTTCCAGTCCTTGCTCGAAGCACTTGAGGATGCCGTCGTAACTGATGTCCTGCACGGCGTCGTGCGCAAGGCCGAACCAGGCGCCGGGCTCGAAGGTAGGTTCGGGCGTCCGCAGGGGCGCGCGCAGCCAGGCCAGCTTGTTGCTGATGATGACATCGCCGGGCGGGGTGCCCAGGTCACGCAGGCACTGACCCATCACCTCCAGCGCCAGTCCCGCGCCGTACTTGCCGGCGGAATCGATCACCACCGGTTTGGGCAAGTGCTCGAAGATGGCGCGCATGGTTTCGAGTTTGGATTCGTAAGAGAATTCACGAAAGAGATTGCCGAGCGCGGTCGAGCCGAAGACCACAGGCGGGGTTGTCAATCCGGTATTGCCGAAGGGGACGTGTTGCATGTTAGTTCCTTTCGCCAAACAATCATTGTGGCAAATTACATGACTTTGCCGTTCGAAAGCAAAGTTAACCACAAAGACACAAAGTTAAATAGATCGTTTCTCAATAGAACCGAGTAAGTTGTGCAAAAGAATGAGTGTGCTGTAGGGGCGTTTCGCTGAGACGCCCGTCGAGTAGAAACTGAATGAATATCGGACGACTCACAGAGTCGCCCCTACAATTCTCGATTATTTTGTGACTCTCTATGCTTCGTCAATCTTTCGCATTATTTGCTTGCACTTACTTATGTGTCCTAAGTGTCTTAATGTAGTGGAAAATATAGTTTGAAGCGATTGCCCTGATGGTTTCCTAGTACAGGGTGATGCTCCAGGAAGATACGCCAAGTACGACGCCGCCGTCTTTGACGAAGATGACCGGTACCACTTCCGCGTCGGGCGCGACAAAGGGAATGCCCGCTCCAATCTGCGAATCATTGAAATAGGCGAAGATGATGCCCGTGAGGGGATCGCGGTCCAGGCGCAAGCGCGCGATGATGGCGTTGACCGAGCGTTGGCTGACAAAATCCGCTTGGTTATTGGCATAGAGCGCGAGGTTGATCACGTTGGGGCCGATGGCCTGCACTTGAATCCCGGCGTTTTCTCCTCCGCTCGTGCTTTGGAACAGGATGCCAAAGTATACGTCTTCGCCGCTGACGACAGCGGGGTTGAAACTGCGCAGCATGAGATCGGCTTCTATGCGGCTGATGCGTCGCGGCGCTTGGTTGCCGTACTGCCGGTCGAGCAATTCCGGCGGGGGGAAATGGAAGGCGGTGTCGAAGTCAGTCTGGCTGGCGATACCGAGTCGCCAGGACCCGTCTTGTGCTGAGAAACGTTCTTCGTTCCAGAAGGGGGCAGCGAGCGCGCTGCTATACAGTTCGAGCAGGTTTTGAGCGCCGCGGAGTCCTTCGGGCGGCAAAGCGCGCGTGGGGGTGTGGGTGTCAAGTGGAATCGGCGTGACAGTTGGGTCCAATGTGTCTGTCGGGACTGGCGTGTCCGTATCCGTCGGCATTGGCGTTTCGGTCGGCACGAACGTGACTGTCGGCTCGGGCATATTGGTTGGAATGGGCGTGTCGGTGTCAGTAGGGACCGGATTGACGCCGATATCGTCTGTTCCAAAACTGGGATTCAAGTCGGAGGAAGCAACAGCGTCGTCATTGGGTACATCGGCCGCGCAGCGGAAGCCTATCCAGCGCTGGCCTTCGCTGGGATCCCAGGATTGGCGATGGACCGCTCGGCTGAAAAAAGGCACGCTATTCCAGGATCCCCCGCGCAAGACTTTTTGCAAACCGGTCACTGGGCCGCCAGGATTGCTGGCCATGCCTTGCCCGGCCAGGGCCTCATAATAGCGCTCGCTGTACCAGTCGCTGACCCATTCCGCCATGTTGCCGGCCAAGTCATAAACGCCATATACGCTGACTCCCAGAGGATAGCTGGCGATAGGCAGGGGCCCGGGCGGCGTATCGAGAGGTCGGTTGGTCTTGGCCAGGGCGTTGTCCCAGGTGTTGCCCCAGGGATAAATGCGGCCGTCTTCACCGCGCGCCGCCCGCTCCCATTCGGCCTCGGTGGGCAGTCGGCGCCCTATGGCCTCGCAGTACTCTCGCGCGCCGTACCAGGTCATGCCATAGGCGGGATACTGGGGCAAGATGCCTGGAATGCTGTAATTGGCGCTATCGAAAACGATTGGCGCATCCGCGCTTTCGTTGCGCGTCTGAATACAGGGGAAGCCCGCGCAACCGTTGAGGTGGCTGCCGGGTCCGCGCACATTGAGAAAGGCGACGTACTGTTCCAGAGTAACTTCCGTGGTCTCCATCAAAAAGGCGTCAACCGTAACAGGGTGCGCGGGATAGGAATCTTCGGCGTAAGCAGCGAGGCAGGCGCCGCCGTCGCGCACAGTACATTCCTCGACCGCCACAATGACTTCGGCAGGAAGCGTGCCCATTGTGAATGAGCCGCCGGGCACGGAGACCGCCAGCGATCGCAATACCTGCAGAATCTCCGGTATCTGTACGGCGGGCTGTGCTGCAGGCGGGGGCGGATTAGTCGAAGTCGCTGTTGGAATTGGTATAGGGTTCCAAGTCTCAGATTCTGATCGCGGGGTTGGGACGATTGGTGTTGAAACAACGACTTGGGCGCTACTAGGGGTTGAAACGAGGACGGCGCTCCCTTTTCGTCCAAGATACTCATCTTGAGCAATCATGCTCTCAGAGATGTGCTTCACTCTATTCGACGGGATGGCAAAGCCAAGATTGTTGGAACTTCGATAGCCCAAAGTGTTAACGCCTATCACTTCCCCATCCATATTGAACATCGGACCGCCGCTATTGCCGGGATTCAAGGCCGCGTCTGTCTGAACCATGTCTCGCACCACTGTACCATCCCGCATTGTCAAGTCGCGGTTGAGCCCGCTGATAATGCCGGTAGTTAAAGTTCGCTCCAGCCCATATGGATTGCCAATCGCCAGCACCGACTGCCCGACTGCAAGGTCGTCGGAGTCGCCAAACGTGACCGGTATGAGACGTTCCACTTCAACGTCAACTTTGATAACGGCGATGTCCTCAAACGGATTGAAGCCTACCATTTCAGCTGTGGTTTTCGATCCATCATGGAATTCAACTGTAATATTGTGAGTGTCTTCAACTACATGCGCGTTGGTAACAATATGGCCGTCTTCGTCGATAACAAAACCGGCGCCACCAGCCGAGTCAAACCGGCTGATTTCGACCTTTATCGACACGACGGAAGGACTAACTCGGCGATAGATTTCAGCTATGACTCCACCAGCGCGGGGAACATTATCATCAGCCGACGAATTTGCCTCGGGTTGCAGCCACAGATAGGCAAAGATGACAATTGAGCAAACTAGCAACTGGATATAGATGGAAAGGCGTTGCTTCTTCAAGTGAACTTTAGATTCTCAATGAACATATCAATTGTTGGTACACGCTGAATCGGCTAAGAACAGACCGATTGCACCAACGGCGACTTGAAGCAAGTCAGTCCTCCCGGTAGTTCAACTCGATCATCTGATGCCCTTTGATCTCGGCGACGGTGAAGTTGATGCGGCCATTAACTTTCTCGAAATCGATCGCGTCGCCGGATGGCGCCAGCTTGACGCTCTCGATGCGCTTGCCGGCGCGGATAGAGACGGGAATGTTGTAGACGGGAATGACATCTTCGATGATGTCAATCTTGCTGCGGCGGATGGGAATGTAATGCAGCAGGTGAAGCACCGTGCGACTCCGCGCCGGCTGGTCGTTATAAGCCAATTCCAGGGTGCTGGGGCCACCGTGCCTGACGACCGGCTCCGGCAGGAGCATCTCCAGCGCGTTCAGGAAGAGCGTCCGGCACCACTTCGGCGCCAGGTGGTAGTATTGCGTGAAGATAGGACTGGAGAAATAAATAGCGTTGCCAGCCCGCACGATAGCCGCGCCGGCGCTCTCGCCCGAAGACGGCGTCTGCCGATGCGAGCAGAAATGCGCGTAGGTCCGGTCGAAGAGCGCGGGCGTGATATGAGCGAGGACGGTGGCGTCCGCGTCCGCCGCGACCGCCGTGCCACGAATGTAGATCACATGCTCGGTCGCCGGCAGTCCCTGCCCGATAGCGCCCCTTGGCACAATGTATTCGCAATAATCGCCTCGTTCGTAGACGTGACCGCGCGCGAGCTCGCCAAGGCGATCGCGCGGTCCCTCGCCGGTCAGGCTCACGCCCAGCGCATCCAGCGTGAAAGCAGTCTTTTCGGCGTTCATGCCGGATTCGAAGGAAGCGATCAATCCGCCGCCCGCGGCCAGGTAAGCGTCGATCTTGCGCTTGAGCGCCGCGTCGACCGGGATGTCGTCGGGCAGGATCAGCACGCTGTAAGCGGAAAAGTCGGCCTCGGAATCGACGATATCAAATTGATGTCCGGCCTCCTGCAGCATGCTGTGGATACCGCAGATTGAGGGCTGCATGCCGCGGTTGTCGAGGGGCGCGAATTCTTCCGGCGTCATAACCGCGATATCGCTGATCGCCCGGGCGCCAATGCACCAATCTTCTTTTTCTTCGACCTGTGTGTAGACCGCCCCGATGAGATTGTAGACATGCTCTTCGATCTTGCCGTCCGGCGGCAACTGATCGCCCACGAAGGGGCCAGCGCCATGCGCCATCATGCGGAAAGTTTCATATTCCAAGGCTTCCTGGTTCTTGAAGGAATGAAAATCGCCCCAGGCTGTGTGGAACTTGCCGGTATGAGCCAGGCAAGGCAAACCCAAGGTGCGGGCATAGCGCGCCGTCAGCGGGAAGTGGATATAGCCCCAATGCCCGCTGGGCAAGGATTCCAGCTCCCAATGCGTGAAAGCGGAGGCATTGCCCCGGCTGTGGGGGCCGACATGGCCGCGGTTATAAAAGATGGTGGCGTCTTGGCTGAATTGCCGCACCCATGCCGTCATCTCGCTGCGGAAACTGTCGATGACGACCTGGCCGTATGCCAGGCGTGCCTCGGCGTCACTGGGGTCGAGGCCCGCCTCCAGCATGGCGCGGGTGGTCCAAACCGAGCTGTCATCAAGCGCGTGCACGATATCAAAAAAGAAGCCGTCGACGGGCACCGAGTCGAAAATGTCCTTGACATGCGCCTTGAGATAATCCAGATAGGGCGAGTTCACGGCCAGCCGCCGGTAGAAGCCGGCTTCGTACATGCCATTGCCCTGGTAGCTGCCGTCTTCGTTTAGCGCCAGCCATTCGGGATGCCGGGTCGCCGACAAATGATCCCACTGAACCGTGGTGTAGATCGGCGCGCGTATGCCGCGAGCGTGACAGGCTTCCACTTGCTCCTTGAGCAAGTTTCGACTCAGATGCGGATGAACATGCTCGGGATGGGCTTGGGAATCGTAATAGATCCAGCCATGATGGCAGCGCGCGAAACAAGTGATGGAATTGACGCGCGCTTTCAAAAGCGTATCGCCAAACTCGTCAGGATCGAAATTAGAGCCGATGCCTTCGATCGCTTCCGAGGTATGGAAGTCGAGGTGGATCTGCCGCATGCGCATGGGAAAATCGGACATGAACGCTCCTCCGCGCCAAGCCTTTGACTTGCTTGACAGGGTTATGCTGGTCAATTACACTCAGATACCGCTATGGTACCCGTAGCACGCGGCATAGTATATTGCATCCCGTGGTCGGTCGCAAACGATCAAAGTCGCCCGCGCCGGCCCAAATTAAGATAGATGCGTTCTAGGCTGGAGATTGCGTCAAGATCAGGTATTGTCAGGGGAGCGCTCGGCGCGAATCGCCTGGCGTGATTGCTCTGTCCTGGCAGGTTATCGTATAGCCCTCCAGCAGCGTGAGAGCTGAAGACCGGTAGTTTTAACAAGAGATTCAAAGATTGGAGCTATTGTATGGCGGGGAAAAGTGAAAAATACGAACCGACCTGGGAGTCCCTGAAACAGTACCGGATTCCCGACTGGTATATCGATGCCAAATTCGGCATCTTCATCCATTGGGGACCCTACTGCGTACCGGCTTTTGGCAACGAATGGTACCCGCGACGGATGTACCTGCAAGATGACCCGGCCTTCGACCATCATCGGGCGACCTGGGGCGATCATAGCGAATTCGGTTATAAAGACTTCATCCCCATGCTCACAGCGGAGAAATATGACGCCGACGAATGGGCGCAGTTATTCAAGGACGCCGGCGCGAAATTTGTCATGCCGGTGGCCGAGCATCACGACGGCTTCCCCATGTACGACAGCGACTTGACCGACTGGTGCGCGGCCAAAATGGGACCGAAACGGGATGTCGTGGGCGAATTGGCCGATGCAGTGCGCGCGCGGGACATGGTCTTCGCGGTATCGAGCCATCGCGCCGAGCACTGGTGGTACTTCGACGGCGGGCGCAGCTTCCCCTCCGATGTGAGCGACCCCGCCAATGACGGCCTGTACGGCCCGGCCGTGGAGGCCTCCAAAGACAAATCCAATCGCGACGAGTGGAAAGAGAAAAACTGGCAGCCGGCGCCCGATGCAAAATTCCTGGAAGATTGGCTGGCGCGCTGCTGCGAATTGGTTGACAAGTATCAGCCGCAGGTTGTCTGGTTCGACTGGTGGATAGAGCAAATCGTCTTCGCGCCTTATCTGCAGCGCTTTGCCGCGTATTATTACAACCGCGGCGAGGAATGGGGCAAGGGCGTCGCCATCAACCACAAGTACGATTCCTATCCCGAAGGCGTAGCCGTTTTTGACATCGAGCGGGGCCAACTCAACCATATCCGCGACTTTTTCTGGCAGAACGACACCTCGGTTTCCAAGAATTCCTGGGGTTATATCGACAATCACGATTACAAGACGACTGGTGATATCATCGCGGACCTGGTCGATGTCGTGAGCAAGAACGGCGCCTTGCTGCTCAACGTGGGTCCGCGCGCCGACGGCACGATCCCCGAAATCGAGGGGGACATGCTGCGCGAGATCGGCCGCTGGCTGGCGGTCAATGGCGAGGGCATCTATGGCAGTCGCGTTTGGGATATTTACGGCGAAGGACCAACCGAAATACCGGAAGGCGCTTTCACCGATACCAAGCGCAATCCCTTCACTTCGGCTGATATCCGTTTCACACAAAAGGGCGACACGCTATACGCCTTTGTCCTCGCCTACCCGACGGGCGAGGCAGTGATCTCGTCGCTGGGGAGCGACGCGGCGTGTATCTCTGGCGTGCACATGCTCGGTTCGGAGGAAAGCATCAGTTGGTCGCAAGACGGATCCGGACTGCGCCTCTCCGTGCCCGCCTCGAAACCCTGCGATCATGTGGTTACCTACGCCATCGATTTGAAACGTTAAGCCGCTCGGCGGCGAAAAAGTTTGCCGCGCTCACAAATACAACGAGTCTTCCGCTCGTATGAGCAAGTTGGTTTACAAGAAAGAGAAAGCGAGAGATTATGCCGGCAGAACCCTATTTCAAACCGGAACGCGGTCAGCGGCCCGGCGCCAATCAAGACCCGCGGCTGGATTGGTGGCGCCAGGCCAAGTTTGGCATGTTCATCCATTGGGGCGTCTACAGCATTCCTGCTGGCGTCTGGAACGACGAGCATATCCCCGGCATCGGCGAGTGGATCATGCTGCGCGCCGAGATTCCTATCAAGGAATACGAACAACTGGCGCTGGAGTTCAACCCGGTCAAATATGATGCCGACCAGATTGTGCAATTGGCGAAGGCGGCCGGGCAAAAGTATATCGTCTTCACATCCAAGCACCACGACGGATTCTGCATGTATGGCACGGCACAGACACCCTACAATATCGTCAACGCTACCCCCTACGGCAACGATATCTTAAAGGCGCTGTCGGAAGCTTGCGGACGGGAAGGCATGAAGCTCGGCCTCTATTACTCTCAGACGCAGGACTGGCACCATCCCAATGGCTACGGCAATACCTGGGATTACGACGACTCTGAACAAGACTTCAACGACTACATAGAGACTTTCGTCAAACCGCAGGTCGTGGAAATCCTGTCCAACTACGGACCAATCGCCATCGTCTGGTTCGATACGCCGCGGATCATTTCTGTCCGGCAAAGCCAGGAATTGCTCGATTTGGTGCGCGAATTGCAACCGGAATGCCTGGTCTGTGGCCGTTTGGGCAATCAGTTGGGGGACTACGCCACGGCGCAAGACAACGCCATTCCTCCCGAATTGCGCGCGGAAGTCGACTGGGAGACGCCCGCCACCATCAACGACACCTGGGGCTTCAAAACACATGACCACAATTGGAAATCGACCACGCAACTGATTCATAATCTGGTCGACATCGTCAGCAAAGGCGGCAACTACCTGCTGAACATCGGACCTGATTCCGAGGGTTCAATACCCGAAGCAAGCATCGAGCGCTTGCGGGAGGTGGGACTGTGGATGGAGGCCAACGGCGAATCCATCTACGGCACCAATCCGGGACCCCTGCAGGGCTTGGCCTGGTGCCGCAGCACGCAAGAACCCGGCGCGGTCTATTTGCACGTTTTCGATTGGAGCCGCTCGGGACGATTCGTCCTGCCCGATTTGGGCGCCGGCACGGCCGGTTGGGTGGATCAATCCGTGGACGCGCCGCTGAGCTTGACGCGCAAGGGCGGTCAACTGATACTGCAAGGTCCCCGTGAAGCGCCCAACGAGCATGTCTCTGTGATTCGCTTGACGAAATAGGGGCATAATCCATTTTTTGCAGCCCCGCACACAATGTACATGCGCGAGGGCGATCAGGTCGCGAGTTGTGATCTGATCTTGTCGGCGGTAAAGGGAAGCTCGCGCAGGCGGATTCCCGCCGCATCGTAGATCGCATTGGCGATGGCGGCGGGCGTCGGATTCTGCGCCGCCTCACCGGCGCCGAGCATCGGCATTTCCGGTCGATTCAAGATAACCGTTTCGATAACCGGCGCGGACTCAAAGGTCAAAATCGGATAGCTCTCCCAATCGAGGCTGGTGATGCCGTCGGCGTCAAATTGAACCGACTCGAACAAGGTCCAGCTAGCCGCTTGTACAAAACCGCCTTCCAGTTGATTGCTCAAACCATCGGGATTCACAACTTGTCCGGCATCCGCGGCGATGATGACGCGCTGGAAGCGGAGTTTGCCGCTGCCGCGCTCAACCCTCAGTTTCACGATGATCGCGCAGTAGGTCTGCAGATTCTTGTATTGCGCCAGCGCCATTCCCCAGCCCTGCTCAGAAAAGCGCTCTTCGTTTCTCGAACGCCACCCCGCCTTTTCCGCCGCGGCCAGCAAGACAGCGCGAGCGCGGGCGTCGGTCAAGTGGCGCAAGCGGAAATCCAGCGGATCGCTGCCGGCAGCAGCAGCCAACTCGTCCATGAAGGACTCGATGGCGAAAACATTGGCGTATGCGCCCAAGCTGCGCAGGGCAGACACCCGCAAGGGACTATCCGCCACAGCATGACGCAGGATGCGCTTGTCGGGGGTGCTGTAAATTGGATCGGCATTGCGGTGGGCGCCGGAGTGGTAGCCGCCCATGGGTCGAGGCCGCTGCGGCGCGAAGGGCTCCGCCAAATGCCAGGAGGCCAACAAACCGGAGGTTTCCAAGCCGACGGCGGGACGCGTCGAATGCGCGTAGCTCCAGATATCCGCCCGCCACCTGACGATCTCTCCACTTCCCGTCAAGTCCGCCCCCAGTTTCATCACCATTGCCGAACCATAGGGTTCCCAGGCATGTTCGTCGGCGCGCGTCCATTTCATCAGTACCGGCCGGCCCGGAAGGGCCTGGGCGGTCAAAGCCGCGTCCAGAGCGACATCGTCCGCGCCGTTGTGTCCATAGCATCCGGCGCCTTCGACATGGATGACGCGTATCGCCTCACTGTTTAAGCCCAGTACCTGCGCGAGGGCATCGCGCAGAACGAAGGGCGCCTGCGAATGCGACCAGACGGTAAGCCCGTCATCCTGCCAAAGCGCCAAGGCGGCGGAGGGTCCCAAAGAGGCGTGCATTTGAAAAGGACGAAAATAGCTCGCCTGGTGCGCGGGTGCTGGTTCAGACTCCGCATCACGCTTCACGTACAGGTCATCTTGAGCGACGCCATCAAGGACTTCATTGGTCTGCGCCGGTTTGGCGAGCAAATCCTCATAAATGCGCTCCGGAGGCGGTAGCGACCCGGCGTCGCGCCAAGTCGCGATTTCGCGCGCTTTGTCATGCGCCCGCAGCGTTTGCTCCTCGCGCTCGGCTATCACCGCGAGGAAGCGTCCGTCGCGTACCACCGCCAGGACACCGGGCACGGCCCCGATCTCCGCGATATCAATATCTGCAAGCTCCGCATGGTAACTTGGCGGGCGCACGACGCGCGCGTGTATCATGCCCGGCAATTCCAGATCGTGAACGTAAGCCGCGCCGCCAGTCACTTTGGCAAGAAGATCAATGCGCCCCGCAGAAGCGCCAACATGCTGGTACTGCGTATGCGCTTTGCTCGAACGCCCCTTATTGATCTGCCTGGCAAAGCGCCTTCCGGCCATCAACTCCCAATAGCTCGTCTGGCGGCCGCTGCGCTTATCGGTGATGACGCCGTCTTCAACAGCCAGGTCATCCGCCGGCGTCAGCGACTCCAGTTCTTCAAACGCGAGCGACAGCAAGTGTGAGCGCGCTTCCGCCGCGGCCAGCCGGATTGCAAGCCCGCTGGTTTCGAGGGAGCGGCTGCCGGTGGTTCCGCCTTCGTCCGGCGTACGCGCGGTATCGGCCGTGACAAGTCGAATCCGCTGCATAGCGAGGTCCAGTTCATCAGCCGCGATTTGCGCCAGGGCCGTCTTGATGCCCTGCCCCAACTCAACTTTGCCGCTGAATACCGTGACCGTCTCATCATCGTTGACGCGCAGCCAAGCATCGAGATCGGGCTGGGAGCGCAATGACGGCGACGCCTCGCTGTCCGTCGCCGCTTCCGGCAGCGGAGGCGCCGCGACGGTTTCGTGGATCGGTTGTGGCTCGGGACGTCCGACGCGCAGTTTGATCGCCCGGCGAACACGATCATAGACGCCGCAGCGACACAGGTTCTTCGCCAGCGCGGCGTGGATCTCCTCGTCGTCCGGGTAGCGGACGCGATTGAGCAATCCCTGAGCGGCGACGATCATGCCGGCGGTACAAAAGCCGCACTGCGCAGCCCCCTCTTCAATGAAGGCCGCTTGCAAGGGATGAAGCCGCTCGGCGCCGCCCAGCCCTTCCAGGGTGGTTATTTTCAAGCCGGCAACGCGGCTGACGGGCAGTTGGCAAGAAGGCACGTCGGCGCCATCCACCAGGACTTTGCAAGCGCCGCACTGTTCCAGGCCGCAGCCGTATTTCGCTCCCTTCAAGCCCAGGTCCTCCCGCAAGACGTAGAGCAAGGGCGTCTGCGGGTCGAGTTCGAGTTGATGCGACTCGCCGTTGACGATCAATTCGACGCGATTTATTGAGGTCATCGCAATCTCCTTGGAGCCAGAACGAGATATAGTGCCAAAAAAGAAAAAGAACACGGCGTGTTCTTTCGTCTTTAGCGGAGAAGGTGGGATTCGAACCCACGTACGGTTTCCCGTATCCGCTTTCCAAGCGGACGCACTAGGCCTCTATGCGACTTCTCCATTCAAAGCAGCGCATATAGCGCGGCTTCAACTTCAATTATAGCGCCGGGAGGCGCATTCTCCAAGAAGCAATGACACCTTGTTCACAGACCGCCCGGAGCCCTCGTTAATATCAAGACATGCTCGACAATTGATGGACTACCGTCTCCATTCGGGGGTCGGGGTTTCCAGCAGAGGCACAAGATAGCGGGCATCCGCGCGAGCCGGCGACAGACCCGAGACATTGCCAGAGACGCCCAGATAGCAATAGATGCCATTGGTGATGGCTTGGGCAAGCAATTCCGGTTCGTTCTCCAGCACCTCGCGATCCGCCAGCATATAGCCCATTTCGAGAATCACCGCCGGCGTCAAGGGATGAATTATCCGGAAGACATGGTAATTGGTCATATCAAGCGTCAGCACAAAGCTGCGCTCCAGCGGTACCAGCGCGCCGAAGTTGAGGGCGACGCATTCGCGCAGCAAGGTATCGTTGCCGAAATCTGGCCTGGCCTCGGCTTTGGCGACAATATAGCCGCTGACAAACTCGCCGAAATCGTAACAAGTATTGGCATGAATCGATACCAGAGCAACACCCTGGTAGTTATCCAGCCGCGGATCATTCTCATCCAACAAATCGACGGTGAAGTTTTCCGCTTTCAACTTCGCGACCACTCGCTGGGCGACAGAGAAATTGATATCAACTTCCTGCAACTCCGGATATCCGTAGTCGTCTTCGCAGACGGCGCCCGAGTCCTTTCCACGATGTCCGGAAATAATGCCAATACGGTAATGCCAGTTTGGGGTCGCAACCGGCGTCGGCGTCGCGCCAGTATTTGGTATCAGCATCGGATCGTTCAGTTGCAGGCCTTTGACGACAGCCGGATTAAGGAATTGTGGATCGGTGAACCAGGTCAAAACCGTGGCGACCAATCCGGCGCTGATACCGACAACAAAGATCGTACGAAAGAATCCGCCGGCGAGACCGGAACCGCCCCGGCTCTGATATAAGCGGCCGTGGGGGATGCGGCGAAACAATTGCGGCTCCGCCGGCCCCCCTGTCCCTTCATTATCGCCGACAGGTTCTGCAGGACTTGGCTCTTCTTCCACAGAAGGCTCGGTTGTCTTTTCTGATGTGTGAGACGACAGGGTCGCGGGTTCGCTGGAGAATATGGCGCCTTTTGGCCTCGCCTTTTCAGCCGCTTCACGCATGATCGCGGCGAAAATTGCCGAGGCGGAATCCCCGGATTTGTCGTTTTCCGGCGGCGGATTATCGTTGATCTCGTCCGACATGGTTGCCACCCCCCTGAGCGCTCATGCCAGGCCTCATTATATGTAAACGATTGAACAGCCCGTGGCTTGCTCGCAGCCCCCTGGCTGCCAAATGCGGACCTCAGCCCGCTTCTACTCACATGTTAGACGAAAGGATTCGCGCTCGGCGCAACTCAACTCGCGGATATAGCGATTGTCCCGAGCCCAGTCGATCAGATCATCCGCCGTGCGCCTGATCCGCCAGCGGCGCAAGGTTAAATCTTGCCCTGCTGATACTGCGGTGGCTTCATCCGGGCTGAACACGATCTCTTGAATCCAGTCGGTATGCTGATCAAAGCGATTGAGCTCTTCGCCGGTCGCGATGTCCCACATACGTACCGTGGTATCGGATGAGGTGGTCAAGAGCGTCATGCTATCGCTGCTGATGTCAATGCCAAAGGTATTGCCAGTATGACCGACAAATTGCCGAACTTCCTCGCCAGTTTCGATATCCCACATGCGTACGGTGTCATCCCAGGAGGTGCTGATGATGAACTGCTTATTGGGGGCGATGCGAGCGTAATTGACTATTGCCGTATGCCCTTCATAAGTGCCCAGCAACTCGCCGCTTTCGGCATCCCACAAGCGCACAGTATGGTCTTCGCCAGCCCAGTTGCCGGCGGCGCTGGCAATCAGAAGGCCATCGTCGCTGATATGCACGCCATTGACATTGGCAGTATGCCCAAGGAATTCTTTTACGACCTGACCGCTTTCGATATGCCACATGCGGATAATGCCATCGCTCGATGCCGAGAGGAAATGCTCGCCGTCCGGATGCAGGTCGATCATATAGACCCGCGCGTCCGGCACGTTATAACGCGCAACTTCGCCGCCGTCGTTCAAATCCCAGCGGCGGATGGTGCCATCCCAACTGGCGGAGAGCAAATATTTTCCATCCAGCGTAAACCGAACCGAATCAACCGTATTGCTATGTCCTGACAAAGCGATGACCTGCTGTCCGCTCGTTGCGTCCCAGACGCGCGCGGTGGCGTCCAAATCGTCCAGCGAAGCCGGCAGAGACAGCGGTCCGGAACCGGATGCGACCAGGCTGCCGTCCGGGCTGATATCGGCAGCCCAGGTCCAATTGCTGTGGCCCGCGTAAACCTGAGCTTGCGTACGATTCCGCAAATCCCACAAATAGGCAGAGCCATCAGCCGGGTTGTCGCCGCCGTCCGGGAAGTCGCCGGCATTGCCAAGGCCGATCATCATGTATTCGCCGTCGGGCGAGTACTCAATATCATGGACGCGCTCGGGAAAACCGACGTAACTGGTGACTTCGACGCCTTGCTCGATATTCCAGATCTTGACCGAGCCATCTCGCGAACCGGTCGCCAGCATCTTGCCATCAGGAGAGAATTCAACATTGGCTATCGTTGTTCGATGGGCATAGAGGCGGTGTAGCTCGGCGCCGTTTTCGGAGTCATAGATGCGCACAGTGCCGCCCAGGGCCGAGCTCCAGGTGGTAGCGGCGATTGTCAAACCATCCGGACTGAATTCAACATCGCGAACGTAACCGATGCCATCGGGCGGGATAGTTAAGAGGTTCTCGCCGCTGGCGACATCCCAGACCTGAATGGTGTTATGTTCCGGCGTCCGCTCACTATCGTTTACGCCGATGGAGGCGGAGGAACTGGCGAGCCGGGCGCCGTCGCTGCTGAAGCTGAGCTTGATGACGTAGTCAAGGTGTCTTTGCAAGATATGGCGCAGGGTGCCGGATTCGACATCCCAAAGCCGCACCGAAGTGTCGGCGCTGGACGATGCCAGGGTCGCGCCATCGGGACTAAACTCGACATCCGTGACCATCATCTCGTGGCCCGTCAAGCGGTGAAGCTCCGCGCCGCTTTCCAATTGCCAAACGCCAACGGTGTTGTCAGCCATGCCGGTGGCGATCAAGCGATCGTCAGGGCTGATGGATAAACCGATGACAGGGCTGCCGGTTTCTATCATGCTTAGCAACTCGCCGGTGAAGGTGTTGACGAGACGGATGACGCCTTCCGACCCGGCGTAAGCGCCGATGCTGCCATCGAAGTTGGTCCCGACAGCCAGCGTGGATTGAGGCGAATCGGTAAAGCGGAATCTGGGACCCGGGGAGAAAGCCGATTTGCCCAGGATACGCAGGACTTCCGCCTCTGGAGGATCAAATACGTGGCGCGCTTCGATGGCCAAAGGCAGCGCCAGCGCCGGGTCATGCTCGCTCAATGTGCCGCGGGCATTGGCTGCCAGCGCCAGGCTCAGGTTCTTGCGTTCGTTGATTTCAGCAACGTGCAAGGCGTCTTCAGCAATCGCGCGCTGTTCCTCGGCGATGTTCATCTGCTCCTCGGCAATTTCCCGCTGGTCTTCCGCTATCACGCGTTGCTCGTCCGCGCGTTCGCGTTCGGTCTCGGCTATTGCTCGCTGTTGGAATGCCACCAGGCTCAGAATGATAGCGACCACAGCAGCAACGCCGAAGACAATCGCGGCGATCCGCAAATTACGCGCTTTTTGACGCTCGAGTTCCCGTTCTCGTTCCTGGCGCGCTCTTTCGATCGCCTCTTGCTCTCGACGAACAGCCAGGCTGGCATCCAGGTACTCCAGTTCCAATTGATTGAGTTGGAGGGAGGTCGTTTGCGACCATTCCTCGAATTGGCGCAGGCGCGTGCCGCCCATTGCGTAGCTCTTTTCCCTGCCAGCCGCATCCCATTCCTCCGCGGAATGCAAGAGTTGCCGCTCGAGCCGGACATCTTCGCGGCTTTCGATCAACCACTCGCGTAGGCGTTCCCACTGTCGGATCAGCGCTTCGTGCGCCACCTCCACCGTAGAACTGCGAGTGGCTTCGTCGCGGTCAAATGTCAGCAGGCGATAGCGCCCGAAATGATCGAGCACATCCTCTACGACTTCGCGATCGCCCAGCGTCAACAATTCTGTTTGCAAGATGCGGCGCCGGGTATCTTCCTGGCCCTCGCCAAGCGTAACCAATCGCAGAAACATTTGACGGGCCATTTCTTTGCCGTCATCACGGAAGCGTAAGTAAACTTCTTCCGCTCGCTTGGCCAAGGCCCCCAAAGTGCCGCCGATATCCGAATAAGCGGCCTTCGTCAAAAGGGCGCCGTCGCGCCGTTCAAAGAGTTCGGTCAAGGCGTATTGCAAGAGCGGCAAGGCGCCAGGCTGTTCGCGCACGTCCTCGATAATCGTTTCGACAAGTCCTTCTTCCAAAACGGCGCCGACGCGATAGGCGGGTCCTGTTATGGTCTCTTCCAGTTCTTCGTCGTTCAAAGGCAATACCAGTTCGGTCCGTTTGCGGATCAACTCGCCGAAGCCCTGATAGAGCAGCGGCCGGTCATAGAAATCGGCGCGCAAGGTCGCGATGATGATGACCGGGCTGTTTTCTGCGGCAACTGCATTGAGAATGAGGTCCAGGAACTGCTGGCGATCGCTCTCTTGCTCGACCTGCGTGAAGACCTCCTCGAACTGATCAATCATAAGTACCAGGCGGCTATCCTTTGAAGGCAACGCCCATGCGACGCCTTCGGCAAGTCCCTGTTCGCTATCGCGCAGGAGCTCTACAATGCCGGGCAATGGCGATGTGGAAACGCTCAACAAAGCCGCCGCCAGTTCCTCCAACGGAACCTCGCCAGGTACCATCTCGGCATAAAACCAATGTTCCGAACCCGGCACCCGTCCTTGTCGCAGCGCCGGCAGAACGCCCGCTTTGACCAAACTGGACTTTCCACTGCCGCTGGGGCCGATCACCGCAAGGAAATTATTCTCAACTACCCCTTCCTGCAAGCGATCAAGCACTTGCTGGATCATGGATGTGCGGCCAAAGAAATCGGCCGCATCGGCCTGCTGGAACGCGCGCAGACCCTTGTAGGGATTCTTCGTCTCCAGCAACTCGAAGTCGGAAAGATCCAATTCCTCCAGCGACAACTCGACCGTTGCCGCGCCGTGGCGCAAGGTTTGATGGAACTCTCTCACCAGCGACTGCGCGTCGGGATAGCGCTCTTCCGGGTCTTTGGCGGTGGCCTTCTGTATGATCGAATTGAAGGCGGGCGGCAGATTGAGCTCGTCATGGTCGATCATCGGCAGAGGTTCATTGAGATGCTTGTATACCAGCGTTGCCAGTGTCAACTCGGCGAAAGGACGACGTCCGGAAAGCATTTCGTAGAGCATAATTCCAAAGGCGTAGACATCGCTATGCGGCCCGACATCACCGCCACGGATTTGCTCCGGCGCCAGATACGCCGGCGTGCCAACGATATCGCCCTGCCCTCCTCCGCCATCGCTGCCGACTTCCTTGGCGATGCCAAAGTCGCCCAGGTAGGCGTTACCGTCTTCATCCATCAAGATATTGTCGGCTTTGACATCGCGATGGACAACGCCATTGCGATGGGCAAAGGTCAAGGCAGAGCCAACCTGCTCCAGAACTTTGCCAGTGGCGTCAACATCCAACTGACCCTGCGCATCTATCTTGTCTCGCAAGCTGCCGCCGCGCAGATAGCGCATCACCAGGTAAGCGCTGTCCGGCTCTCTCCAATAATCATATAAAGGGACAATATGAGGATGTTCAAGGCGGGCGACTACCTGCGCCTCGCTTTCAAAGCGACGGATGAACTCGGGCGAGTTCGCGTATTTTGGCAAAATGACTTTGATCGCCACTTCACGCAAGACCGCGCTCTGATTAGCCCGATAGACAACACCGTAGCCGCCTTGTCCCAGGAGATCCGCGATTTCGTATGACTTAACGGCCTTGCCGGTTAATTCCAAGATTTCCATAAGTCTACCTTACCTAGAACATCAAAATCCTGCGCCGGTTCTTTGGCACAGTATAGCATACAAGCCGGTCTTTGACATGAAGACCCGCAAGAATCCGTAACCTTATTCCGTTTTCCAGCAAGGCACAGGCTCGACCGTTGCTTATCCCAAGATATCCCAAATTGGGAAATCTCCGTATGAGCTGGCAAGGAATCCGGTTGCAGTCCAGCATGGGGCTTTCTCGAAAGGTAAAGGCGCCCGCAAAGTCCGGTTCGACCTGATTTTAATACACCGGACAAAAACTCCATCTTCAATCATTTCAAAATCGCTAGCCGCCGAGCCGTTGTGGTTAATTTTCAGTTCGAGCTTAGATCGTTCCAGTCACATCATTTTGATGCAATTGCCTTGGGAATCGTAGGCTATAGCTTGCGCGAAAGGGATGTATTTGACACAATGGGTAGGCATTTCCGATAGAGCTAGGATTGAAGGTCGCCAGCGTGCCCGACACACTGGATTATTTGATGGCGGGTTACCGAGAAGACGACGCGCTTGTCGTGCTTGCGCGCAGCGAGGTTTTCCCCGTTGACGATGCCGCCCAATGTCGCAGGCAGCTCTCTTTAGAACCGATGACCTTAGACGACAGCAGCAATGCGCCTGCTTTGGCTTTTTCAAAATCTGACGACGAACGAGCGATGCTAGTCTATGCCTGGTCGCCGGATAGAAAAGACGGAAGCGCCTGCTACCAATATGTTTCGATTCCTTATGACTTGTTGCGGCCGAAAATTGCCGGGCTGCAGTGGCTGCTCGATAATCTGCCGCTGGATGTGGCGCCGGATGGCGACAGTGGAACCATTTTAGCTCTGCCCGACAGTGCGGATGCCCTCGCGACGAAGCCTGAGAATCGCTTTGGCACAGTCTTGAATGAGCTTTTGGAGGTGGATTTCGACCTGGCGATGACCCTCGCAGGAGCGCTCTTGCACGAGCGAAAACTTATGATTCGCAATTTCCCGGCAGATTTCGAGCAACGTCTTGACCTGGTCGCGGGTCTGCGAGGGCTATTGCCGGAGGCTGCGACCGTCAAGTTGAGTTTTTCAACAAATGACCTTCAGACGCAACTGGAGCCTCCCCATATTGTTTTTTCCGACAGCGACGACGATACGCCATACTGGATTTTGAATTGGAACAATCCCGAAGCGAAAGCCGGGGCCCGGGAACATCCCTACGTCCGATTGCTCAGCGCTTGGTGGCGGGAGGATAGCGATACATTCGCCGACCGCATCGACAGCCTCGAGGCTCTGACAGTCGCAGCCATGGGAGACGGGGATCTTTCGGTCGCGCTGGGGGCCGTCGCCGAACGCCATTTGCTGGACCAAAAGACACTGACAGAGGACGCGCTCGAAACCGGCGCCATGATCGGCGCTTTGTCCAGCGCCGCGCCGCCAACCGGTGAATTGCGCCTCCGATATCTAAGGAAGCTGCTTGAAAACGCATTGCACAACCGCGATGTCGTGGCGGGGAAGCGCATTGCCGAAGAGCTGGAGGAAGATGCGCGGCTCGAAGCGGAACTTGCCGGACTATTTGACGAAATGCTGGAATCGCAGCCGGATACCGTCTACGTCTTCGCACGCAATCGACTGAATCATTTGGGTATCGACGAGAAATGGATTCCGCGCTTGCAAGCTGCCGCGCGCGATTCGCTCGAAGTCGCCATCGAGGAAGGCGATGTTCCGACCCTGATCAGTTGGCTGGAATTGATCGCGCATGAACCGCTTTCGTATCAATTGCAAGACATTCTTCGCGACGGGGTCTTGTCGTCCATCGAGCGCGCGCACGACAACGGCGAATTGGGCATCCATCTCATACTGATCGCCGCGCGCCGCTTGCCCAGTATCGCCGATACGCTTTATGAGGATGAAACGCTGATTGCCGCCCTGCCGGCCAAAATGAGCCGCTCGCTGCGCGACAACTCGGCGGGGGCCCTGGAACCTCTCATAGAAGAAACAGCCGAATACTTTCTTCTTGCGCTCTTCCACGGCATCGAGACCTCCGACGAGCAGTTGGTCACGATCGCATCAGTGGAGTATCTTTGGACGCTTTTCGCGTCCGAGAAGCGCGTCGATCTTCCAGTGATTTATCGGCCACCGGCGATGATTCGCTTGTTGGCTACGCAAGCAAGCCATCAGCTTACCGACGACGCGCTTGATCTTCATTTGCGTCATGTCCTGATCAGCGATGATCGAGAATTGCTCGTGGAAGCGGCAAGTCACCTTGCCAAGCGCGATGCGCTTTTCCCAAGGTTGAGCACATTGCTCGAGGAAGATGAATTCACGCTCGACCGGGTCCTGTCGATCTTGAACGCGGTATCCGGCGTCGACAATTTGGCGCCCCGCGATGTGATTGATGCCTATTTCGGGATGCTTGATTTCTACGATTGGGAACCGGCGACGCAGCCGCTGATGGAAGCGCTAGCGCGTTTGATGGCCAAGAATCCGGCGCTGCATGTCTCTTATCGACATCTTTGGAAATGTTTCGAAAGCTGCAGCAATCTGCACTTGGAAACCGCGACCCGCACCACTGTCACGCATCTTTTCCAGCAATTTAAAGATGAAGAAGATATTCCGCTGATCGTCGACGGAATCGCGCGCATATGCAGGCAAGGCGGTTGGAGCCGAACACTGCTGAATACCCTGTACGACTGGTGGCGGGAACACACTCACCGTTGCACCTTGACACAACTGCAACGGCTTGAGCGCGAGTTGGAGGCGCACCGTCACCTCGAGCCGCTAAAGCAAATCTTGCGCACGGCGCTAGCCATGCGCCGCTGGATGCCGGACCGCGATCCAGCAAATTTCGCCCAAGTGATCAATGCGGCCTGCACCTTGGTCGAACATATCACCGACGCCTTCGACCATGCGCATTTGACCGATATTGATCCACACACCGTGCGCCGCGAATTGGCGCACGTTCGCGACGTTCTTTCGGCGGACGAGCGGCATATCTTGGCGAATAACCTGCGCAATCTAGCCCATCTGATGACCCAAATGGCGGAAAACCGCAGCAAACCCTCGCTCATCCGGAGCGATGACAGTATTGATCGTCAACTGAATCTCGGGGAGGCGCACCCGCATGGGTCGATTGATATGATGAAATGGGTCGCAGGATATCTCGACGGCGCGCATAACCCAGGCGACGAGTGAGATGATATCCTAGCCAGGAGCAAAGCCCGAACTGCGCGATTAACAGGAAGACGCATGCGTATGGAAAAACTCTTCACCTACGGCACCTTGCAGAATCCGGAAACACAGAAACAGGTGCTCGGCCGCACCCTGGGCGACGGCCTGCCGGATTCCCTGCTTGGCTATCGTCTGGCCAAGCTCAATGGCATTCACTATGTCTACAGTATTTTGCAACCGCACAGCGGATCTCGGGTGGAAGGCTTGCTCTTTGAGGTCAGCAGCGAGGAGCTCAAGAAGCTGGACGACTACGAAGGGAACGCTTATGTGCGGGTCAGCGCGCGGCTGGTCAGCAAGACGCGCGCCTGGGTCTATATCGAGAATCCCAAGTCGGAGTTCCGCAGCCACATCGAAGCGATTGAGGGCTGATTGTTGCCATATCCAAGCGCCGTCAGTACAATGCCGGCACTTCCAAAAGCAGCTGAATGACATGAGACAGGGCGGTCGAAGATGACGACGCTTGGCATCGGTGTGATCGGCATGGGCTGGATGGGACAGGTACACAGCCGTTCCTACAGCTTGGTCTCGCAGCGGTTTCCCGACAGCGGTCTGGGAGCGAAGCTGGTTATTTGCTCGGACAATGTGGCAGAACGCGCGAACCAGGCTCGAAAACTTCTCGGCTTCGAAGCGGCGACGTCAAACTGGCGCGAAGTGATCGAGCATCCTCAAGTACAGATTGTAAATATCGCGACACCAAATAATCTGCATGTCGAAATCGTTGAAGCGGCCGCAGCGGCCGGCAAGCACATCTTCTGTGAAAAGCCGGTCGGGCGTACGCCCTCGGAAACCGCACAGATCGAATCCAGCGCGCGGCGAGCCGGCGTCCTGACCTTTGTCGGCTTCAATTATCGCTGGGCGCCGCTGGTGATTCACGCCAAAAAACTGATCAGCGAGGGCAAGCTGGGAGAATTGACCCAGTACCGCGGTCGCTTCTTCAGCATGTATGGCAGCAATCCTTACAGCTTGCTGTCCTGGCGCTTCGACAAGGACGTGGCTGGTTACGGCGCGCTGGGCGACATCATGGCGCATGTCACCGACATGGCGCTCTACCTGGCGGGACCCATCAAGCGGCTGGCCAGCAACGCGCACACCTTCATCGCGCAACGACCAACGCCGATCCCCGGCAAAGGCACGCACTATTCGATGGGCGCGCCGGGCGATCCCACAGGACCGGTTACCAACGAAGATTATGTTGGCGCCCTGGTCGAATTCGCCAACGGCGTACGCGGTAGCTTCGAAGCTTCGCGCACGATCTTCGGGCCGAAGAATCAATTCGGCTTCGAAGTCAACGGAACCGAGGGCGCGATGAATTGGGACTTCGAGCGGATGAACGAATTACAGCTCTATCTGCCCGGCGACGATGGGCTGCGAGACGGTTTCCTGCGACTGGTCGGCGGAGACAAATATCCTTACCACGGCAATTTCAATCCGGGTGACGGCAGCGGCATCGGCTACGAAGACATGAAGGTCATTGAAGCCTATCAGTTCTTGAAATCGGTCGCTGAGGGCGCGCAAACCTCGCCCGGTTTTGGCGACGCGCTGGCCGTCGCGGAGGTGCACGCGGCGATGATCCGCTCCTGGCGGAGCGGCGCCTGGGAAGACGTGGGGCCCTTGCATCGTGCCTGATAGCCATGTTTCCATGCCCTTGGGCGATTACGGACAGAATAGTTTACCGAGGTCAGCCCGATGAGCAAGGTTGCCTTGCGCGGCTCGCTGTTCTATGTGACGGACGATCCCTTTCTGAATCCGCCGGAAGATTGCGCGGTCTACGAGCCGGATGGGATCATCGTCATCGAGGGCGGCAAGATCTCCGGAGTCGGGGCCGCCGCCGAGATTCTGCCGACCCTGGCGGACGATGTCGAAGTGCGGCGCCATGCGCGCTCAATCCTGATGCCCGGTTTCGTCGATGCGCATATCCATTACCCGCAAGTCGAGATCATCGGTTCCTACGGTACGCAACTGCTCGAATGGCTGAACAAGTACACCTTCCCGACCGAAGCCAAATTCAATGATGACGAGCACGCTAAACGTATCGCCGAGTTTTTCGTCGCCGAGTTGTTCCGCAATGGCACGACTTCCGCCTCGGTATTCTGTACATCCGCGCCAGGTTCCGTCCAGGCCATATTCGAGGCGGCACAGCAGCGCAACATGCTAATCCTGGCGGGCAAGATGATGATGGACAGCCATGCCCTGCCCGCCATCCTTGATACGGCGCAATCGAGCTATGACGATTCCAAAGCCTTGATCGAACGCTGGCACAAACGGGGTCGCTGTCTCTACACGGTGACGCCGCGCTTCGCCCTCACCAGCAGTCCCCGGCAATTGGAATTGGCCGGCGCGCTGATGCGAGAATTTGATGATGTACGATTGCAGTCGCATATTTCGGAGAACCTGGCGGAGATCGCGCGGGCAAGGGAGTTGTATCCGCAGCGGGAGCACTATACCGATATCTACGAATACTACGGATTGCTGGCTGAACGAGCGATATACGGCCATGGCGTTCATCTGTCGGAAGAGGAATTGCGTCGTTTCCACGAGACCGGCGCCAATATCGCGCACTGCCCCACCTCGAATTTTTTCATCGGCAGCGGTCTCTTCAATATCGCCAAAACCAGAGCCGAACCCCGTCCGGTCACGGTGGGATTGGGAACCGATGTCGGCGGCGGCACCAGTTTCTCCATGCTGCAAACCATGAACGAAGCTTACAAAATGGCGCAGTTACGCAAGATCTCGGTTAGGGCGATTCAGTGCTTTTATTTGGCGACGCTGGGCAGCGCCCAAGCGCTTGGCATTGCCGATCGCGTCGGTACATTGGAGGTCGGCCATGACGCCGATATCATCGCGCTCGATCCGCGCGCGACGCCCCTGCTGGAATTGCGCAGCGAGGTGGCTGAGAGCTTTGAGGAGCTCTTGTTCGCGCTGATGATCTGCGCCAACGACCGCGCTATCGAGGCGACTTATGTCGCCGGCGAAGCGGTATATTTGCGCGATTCCGCCTAACCGACGCGTATCCGTGCCAGTTCCAGGTGATCACCGCCCCCGACTGGAAGACGCGTCCCCGCGTCATTGATATCGTAAAGACCGGCAATCAGCCTATAGTCGCCCGGGGGCAAATCTTTCGGCAGGGAGAGCGCGTGATTATCCAGCACCGCTAGGCCAGGCGGCCAGTCTACGGTCTTCGCCAGACCTCCGCCCGGTTCGCTGTCCCGCTGCGCTACAAGGAAGCCCTCAGCATCAAGCAGTTGCAAGAAGACCTTGTAGCGCGTTTCAATCGCCGCATCGGCAATCCAGCTAAATTGAACCTGCAGGACATCGCCAGGCAGCGCCTCTTCCGCGCTTATAGCGACCGAAGCCAGCGAGATCTGTTCCCCGAAGCGCGCGTTCAGCGACTGCGCTTGACCGAAATCCGCCGGGCTGACATATTGCGCGTATCGCAGGTCGCCTACCCAGGCGTCGCTGATCTCGAAGGCATTTTGATTGAGCGCCGCTTCGACAATGCCCTCCGGGTCTTGTTCCGCCGCGCCATAAAAGATGACGTGCATGCGGTCGTGTGCCGCGATTATTTCGCTCACTTGCGCGCGCGTCGCCTCGACATCCGCCGTGAGGGGCAAGCCGTAGACGGGCGCCTCCGCGCGATAGTAGTAACGCAGGACCTCCGCCAATCCGGCTGCGCTGACGATCAGCGCGTCTGCCCCGTTCAGTTCGCCTTCGATGTGTCGGACCAAGCCGCGGATGTCATCACGTTGAAAGTCGGCATGATGATAGAGTATCGGCAACCCGTTGATCTGAGCCAGGAGCAAGCCGCCGGAGGCGACTATCGCCGCCAGCCTGGGAACATGGCGCAGCGCGATATGTCGTTCGCGGGTTTGGCGCGTCCAAAGTATCCAGACGCCGCGCCCCAGCCAAAGCGCGAAAGCCAGTTGGGCCGGTAGCAAGAAACGCATGTAACGCGCCCCCAGGTCCATGAACAGGTAGACGCCAACCGAGATCAAGACCCAGACCACTGGCAGCAACATATTCCAAAGCGCGCGACCTCGCGCTTCGGGCAAGAGCAAGCCGAAAAGCATAAAGAAATAGACGACGAAGCCCACGCTGCCCATGCTCAACTCGAAGGTGCTGCCAAAAGCCAAATAACCCTGTATCTCGCGCAGCAAGCGATCAAGGGCGATCGGCGCCGCGATATTCGGCTGGGCGAAAACTTGACTGACTGCGGTCGAGATCCAGGGCGAGAAGAGCAAAAGGCTTAGCGCGTTGGCGAACAGGTAGGCGAGCAGCGCCCGCTTGGTGATCCAGGCGGAACCGGTCGACCGACGTTCGGCCAGCCACGACCCTAGAAACCACATAATAGCCAGGGCAATCTGCGTCAAGAGGACCAAAGCGACGACGACATGCGTGTAAAGACCGAGCGCGTTAATCAATCCCAGCGCAATAATGCTTCGACTACGGGAGCGTGATGGAGAGGGCCGACAGAGATCGCGCAGAAAAACGACAAACAGCAACATGCTGCCGGCTGCGATTGCCGTCAACATGGCGTACATGCGCGCTTCGGCCGCGTAATAGATGCTGAAGGTATTAAGCGCCACAAAAGCAGAGGCAGTCAAACCAGCGACCGGATGGAAGAGGCGCGAGCCTAAAGCGTAAGTCAAAGCGACGCCCAGAAGGCTGAAAAAGACCGAAAGCGACCGCAAGGCGAACTCGGAGGCGCCGGCAAGATCTTCCCACAGTCCGAGCAGCGTGAAGTAGGCCGGCACATGCACATTCCGCTGCAAGAGCGGAATCAATTCGGGCAGCGTACGCAGCGCATGGTTGTATGCGACTCCTTCGTCGTACCAGAGCGATTGCTCGCCCAAACGATGAAAGCGGACGGCACTGGCCAAGACGAGCAAGGCCAGCATCAGAAGCAGCGGCAACACATGCCGGTTCCGGTTCAAGGCGCCAAGGTTCATTTCAGGCGTTCCCGCACGGCAACAGCAACTGTACCCGCGAGTACGATCACAAGCGCCAGACCTGCTGCAACCAGTGGAAACAGGTGATTCAGACTGAGGTCGTATACAGAGATTTCATCAACGATTGCGGGGTCAGAACCCAAGTCGAGCATAGCGCTACGCGCGCCTGTCGCCGACAGATCGAACCGGCTGACGCGCCAGGTGGCATCATCACTTTCGGCCGGACGCCAGCGAATCTCGACGGCTGTACCCTGCGCGCGAAAGGCCACGCCGGTTTCGAAGCGTTTCGCCCGCCCGAAGCGCGCGCTTTCATCGGCTACGACCGTACCCTCGCTACTCACTTGCCAGGTTTCCGCCTGGTGCCTGCCCCGATACAAGATCGGCTCTTGATTGACGATGTAGTCGCGTACGCTTTCATAGATCGGCAGCGGCGTGAAGGTCGGTTTTTCCGGCTGATAATCCGGTTCGACCATACGGAAATAGTATTTGGACTGATTCGCTTCGAAAGGATCTTTGCGGGTGAAGAACCAGTACATCACATTGCCGATCCAGGGCCACTCTTGCTGGGCTCGATCGTAGAGCAGCGGCATATAACGCGCCGCCTGTTCCTGCGTGACATTGCCATAGCGGCTAAAGGCGTCGATCTGTTCGCGCGGCAGTTCGGCATCGAGTGTGGCGTTCCAAGCCGCTTCGCTCAACCAGATTGGTTTGTGGGCATCGCCATTGCGCACCATGATATCGCGATAATAAGTATGCCGAGCCACGTTGACCGAGGTCGGGCGCAAACGGCGATCGGTCGGCCCACTAAAGAGCCCGTAACCCTGCGCCGAGAAGACATCAAAGCAATCCCCGCCCCCGAGATCGTAGATCTCTTGCAGGAAGATCAAATCGCTGAAACCGAAATAACCGTCCAGAGAGATGGTCGGAGCGATTGCGGCGCTCACAACTACGATCTCCGGATCAACTCGCTTGAGCGCCTCGTGCGTCCGGCAAAGCATTTCCACATAGCGCGGCGGATCGACAAAGGCATTGCCCCACTCCGGGTAGATGTTGGGTTCGTTCCAAACCTGATAGTGGCTGATGCGTCCGCGATAGCGTCCCGCGATAGCGACGGCATAGTTCACGAAGTCCTGCAGATCATCAGGCGGCGCAAAGGGGCCGGCTTCGGGATCCGCCCGCGACCAATCGGGCGGATTGCTCAAGCGCACCAGCAAGCGCAATCCATAGGCTTCGGTCAAGTCAACGATCTGGTCGTACTTGGCCCAGCCATCAACCGTATCGACGACGCCGTCGCCATCGTGATCTTGCCGCGAGTCCTTGAACTGTCCTCGTCCGTCCACCTCCAGGTCCTCCCAGGGGAATTCCTGCCGCAACCAGACGAAACCGGCATCGCGGATCATCGCCAGCATCGCTTCAATTTTGGGACGCTCGACCTCTTGCTGCAAAAAAGTGTTGACGCCGTATGGGATATCGCTCTTGTGCTTGACGGGCGCGAAGGGCTCTGTCGCCAGCGGTTGCCGGAGCAGATTGCCCCCCACTTCGACCAGGCCGCGTATTTGCGCCAGGGGAGCTTCTTCACCGGTCTGCGACCACATCAATTGCCAGGCCAGGCCCCGATTCTTCAGATCCAACCCGAGCATGGCGATCAGGACCAGCAAAACGGCGAAGGCAAGGATCAAATATCGATGCCGAAGTCTCTGACGGGAGTTAGGGGATTCGCTCATATCGCGCATTATAATGGCAGGCAAGTCCGATGGGATAGCGTACAGAGCGTGCAAACGTCCCACATCTTTTTTAGTAAACTTTCTTGCTCATGCACGGAGCGAGTCTGTAATTTTTGTGAGCGCGACATTGCTGGGACCTTCTGGCCGATTGCGCGCCGAGCGGCTGTGGTGAATCCCCCTGCCGCAGTCAACCGGGCCCCTCCCCTACATACATACTGTATCTATACTGTTACGCAAAAACGGGCCAAGATCAGGGTAACTTTCGGGTATTGGAGGACGAATTGCGCTTCACTGTGCGCCCGCTTTCGTTGATTTGATCCGCGATATGTGCTTAACTTGACAGAAACATTTGACGATTGCGGGCTATGATCAAATTTTCTTTCGCCTGGCTCTTTCTGATCTCTGTCCTCGCCTTGAGCGCAAAGGCCCAGGGCGTGCTCGAATCCGCCGAATGCGTAGCGGAGCCCTACGGTTATGTCTCGCGCTGCGGTTACGTGACCTTGCCGCAAGATTACGATAATCCGGCCGCCGGCAAGGTGGAGATTTTCTACACCTTGATCAAGAGCAAGAGCCCGCAAGCGAAACCGGATCCCCTGGTTTATTTGGTTGGCGGACCCGGCAGCAGCGGAACGCAACTATTGGAGACCTCTTTTCGTCTTTACTTGCGCGCATTTGCCCGTGATCGCGACATCATCGTCATTGACCAGCGCGGCACGGGGCTTTCTAATCCGCCGCTGTATTGCCGCGAAGTCTTGTATCGCATAGACGAAATCTTGCAAAGCAATCACGCCCAGCACGCTGAAGTAATGCTGGAAATCTTGCGGGAGTGTCACCGCCGCCTTTCCGGCCAGAATATCCATTTCGAGACCTTCCACAGCGAAAACAACGCCCGCGATATTGTCAACGTGCTGCTCTCCCTGGAATACGAGCAATGGAACCTGGTCGGCGTGAGTTATGGATCGCGCCTGGCATTGGCCATAATGCGCGATCATCCGCAGTATCTGCGCAGCGTGATACTCGATTCTGTCTACCCGCCACAGGCGGATATTTATCTCGATTCCTTTTACAGCGGCGAACGGGCGCTGCAAGAAGTCTTTGCGGCCTGTTCAGCGTCAGCGACTTGCAACGAGCGCTACCCGGACCTGGAGACAGTTTTTTACAACCTTTATCACCACCTGAACCGGGAGCCGGAGCTCGCGATTTATTCGCCGCCACAGTACAAGACGCTGGAAATTGAAATCAGCGGTTATCGGCTCTACGACTGGGTATTCAGTTGGCTCTACGATGTGCAGGTCATTCAGCGCATACCCAATCTGATATACGATTTACATGAAGGCCGAATGCAAGATGTCCTCAGCTTTGGCGTCGCGCACGAAGCGCTGATGAGGAATACCTCGCTTGGCATGCACTACACCGTGCAATGCCAGGAGGAGCATATATCTTCCAACTATCGCGACTATGCGGGATTAATCGCCGCCCACCCCCATCTTAGCGGATACCTGGATTACCCGGTGGAGGGAAGCGGCACCTTGCAGCGCCTCTGTGAAATGTGGGGGGCAGAAGCGCGGCCGGATTCCGCCAACAATCCGGTTGAAAGCGATATCCCCGCTCTCCTGCTTTCAGGGAATTTCGATCCCATTACGCCGCCGTCTTATGCCGATATGGCTCATGAAACCTTAAGCATCTCTTACAACTATGTCCTCCCGCACGTCGGGCATGGCGTCTTGCGCTCGGAGCGCTGCGCCGTAGAGATCGCGCTGGACTTTGTGGAAAATCCGGTTATGGAACCCGACAGCAGTTGCATCGCCGAGACCCCATCCATCGACTTTGAATGAGCCGGGCGCTTGTTTCCGGATGCATCCATGTTAAAGTCTTGGGCGATGTCGGGATAGCAAATCGAAAGCAGGCTATGATCACACTTGAAGACGTACACAGCGCTCTTGTATACGAAGAGCAATTCTACCGCCGTACGCCGCAATGGACTTCGACGACGCTCAGCCAGCGGCTTAGGACCAATGTCCATTTGAAGCTGGAGCTGTTCCAGCACAGCGGCTCTTTCAAGACGCGCGGCGCCTTTCATCAGATGCTGTCCCTGGGTCAAGCGGCGCTGGACAAAGGCGTGGTGGCGGTCAGCGGCGGGAATTTCGCCCGCGCCGTCGGCTATTGCAGCGGCGTCCTCGGCGTCGATGCCATCGTCTGCATGCCGGAAAACGCGCCGGCGGGCTCGATTGACGCCACCCGCGATTACGGCGCCGAGGTCGAATTGCTGCCGGATGCCGTTGCGGCATTCGCCCGCGCCGACGAATGGGTTGCAAAGGGACGAAGCTCGCTGCATCCATTTGACAATCCCGCGCAGATGGCGGGCAACGGCACCGTTGGGCTGGAAATCCTGGAAGATTGCCCGCAAATGAGCGATATCATTATCAGCATCGGCGGCGGCGGCTTGATCGCGGGCATCATTTGCGCCATCAAGGCCGTCAAACCGACGGTGCGCATCTGGGGCGTGGAACCGGAAAAAGCGCCGACTATGGCGCAAGCCCTGGCGGCCGGCAAGATCGTCAACATCAGGCCGACCTCGCTCTCCAAAACGCTGGGCGGTCCCTTCGTCGGACAAACCGGTCTGGAACTCTGTCAAGCGCATCTGGAAGACGTGATCATTGTCAGCGATCCCGACATGATCGCCGCGCAGCAAGTCATGCTGGAAAGCGAGAAGGTCTTCGCCGAACTAGCGGCTGCCAGTACGCTTGCCGCTGCGGAAAAGATCAAGGAGCGACTGAGGGACGAGGATCATCTGGTGCTGCTGATCTGCGGCGGCAATGACTCGGTCGCGGATGTGGCCGCCTACGCCCGGATGCTTTAGGTCGCGAAGCCTCAGCCATAAAGACGCTGATACAAATCAATCTGCCGCGCCCGCGCCGTTTCGTAAATCGGCACATGTTCGGTATTGGGACGCAGGACGCGGCTGATCCGCGGCGGGTCGGCATCGAGCGGCGTGCCGTCCAGCCGATTGCGCAAGAGCAGCGCCACGCCACGCGCGGTGATCTCGGCCTCGGCCAGCAGTTGTATGGGCGCATTGAACGCGTCGGCGATCATCTGCGCCCAGGCGGGGGACGACCCCAAAGCGCCTCCCCCGGCTATCACCGTGCTTCCCTCCGATTTGAGCTGGTCGAAGATCATAGACAGGCGGATCGCTACCGCTTCCAGTTGCGCCTGCATGATATCGAGCTTGCTGGTGCTGCGACGGATTCCGTGTATGGTGCCCGATGCGTCCGACTGCCAGCCCGGGCTGCGTTCGCCCGCGATCAAAGGCAAAACCGTCAATCGGTGTTGATCGGGGCGGGCTTCGCTCAAATGCGCGTTGAGCGAAGCCGTATCAAGGCCCAGTTCTTCCACCGCCCACTGAAATACGTTGCCGCCTTCGCTAGTGGCGCCGCCAACCAGAGGCATGCCCTGGCAGACGAGATATCGCCAAAGCCCATCGGGCAGTGTTGCCCTCCGCGTAACAACTCTCAACGCCGACGTGGTGCCGATGGTCAGGGCGATGTGGCGCGCATCGACGGCGCCCGATCCCAGGTTGGCGACGGCGCCATCGCCCAGAGCCAGAAAAAACGGCACAGCACGCAACTGCGGCCAGCGCCCGGCGTAAGCGTCTGTCAATCCAACCTGGCAGGCATCGAAGTCTCCCAGGTCGGGCAAGCGTTCCAGGAGATCATCGCCGAGCAACTGTCGGATGAAGTCAAAGCACCAGCGGGTGCTCTCCGTCCCCAGCAAACCGGACCAACTTGCCAGGGAGTAGCTGATCGGCGACTCGCGCCCAAACCATTGACGATAGAAATAACCGCCTACGTCGCTGATGCGCTGCATCCCCCTTAACGATTGAGAATCTGCCTCTTTCATGAAGGCGTATTGCGCGGGGAAATAGGCGGGATGTATGAAACAGCCGGTGGCTTGATGATAGGCGTCCAGCCTGCCCCCGAGCCTTCGCGTCAAGTCCGTTATCGCGCTGCGGCCGCGCGTATCGGCATAAGTCAGCACCGGCGTGCATGCCCGCCCTTCCGCATCGACGCCCAGCCAGTTGCCGGCGAAGCTGGCCAGGCCCACCGCGCGAACGGACTCAGCCGCCGGATGCGTCAGTATGTCGTCGAGACAGGCTTCGGTCAACGCTCGCAAATGATCGGCCTGGGCTTCCGCCTTGCCATCATGGTCCGTTTCGAAGTCATGCTTGCGGCTGCAAATCGCTCCTTCGATCAAGCGCGCGCCGTCATCGAACAGCAGCGTACGCACGGACGAGCTTCCCAAATCAATGACGAGGAGGGTCATCGGCGCCCTATTCGCTTAAGATCGCCTCGATCCGCGCCAGCTCATCGTCGCTGAATTCGAGGTTATTCAGCGCGACGACCGCGTCTTCAATCTGCGCGGGCTTGCTCGCGCCGATCAGGGCCGAGGTCATCTCCGGAAGCCGCAGCGTCCAGGCCAGCGCCAATTGCGCCATGTTCTGGCCGCGCTCGCGCGCGACGGCATTCAGTTTGATGACCTTATCGATCTTTTCTCGCGAAAGGCGATCGCCCCATTGCAACTTGATGGCGCGTGAATCTTCGGGCGTGGATCCGATGTATTTGTTCGTCAAGATACCTTGATCGAGCGGCGAAAAGGCGATACAGCCGATGCCTTCGTCGCCCAGAACATCGATCAATCCGTCTTCGATCCAGCGGTCAAACATATTGTAGCGCGGCTGATGGATCAAGCAGGGCGTGCCCAACTCGCGCAAGATGATTGCCGCTTCCCGCGCCATTGCCGGGCGATAACTCGAGATGCCCGCGTAGAGCGCGCGACCGCTGCGCACGATGTGATCGAGCGCGCCCATGGTTTCTTCGAGCGGCGTGTCAGGATCAGGACGATGGCTGTAAAAGATGTCAAAGTAGTCGAGGCCGGTGCGCTTGAGGCTCTTGTCGCAACTGGCGACAAGAGACTTGCGCGAGCCCCATTCGCCGTAGGGTCCCTCCCACATGCGATAACCCGCCTTGTTGGAAACGATGAGTTCGTCGCGATAAGGCGCCAGGTCCTGGCGGAAGACCTGCGCGAAGGTCTCTTCCGCGGAGCCGGGCGGCGGGCCATAGTTGTTGGCGATGTCGATATGCGTGATGCCCAGGTCGAATGCCGTCCGCAACATGGAGCGCGCGTTTTCTACCGTATCGACACCACCGAAGTTCCACCAGATGCCGATCGAAATCGCCGGCAACAGCAAGCCACTGCGGCCAGATCGACGATATTTCATCGTGTCGTAGCGCGTGCCCGCGGCCTGATAAACCATAGTTCATCTCCTCAAGAAGCATGTTGGATAAGCGAAGCCCCACAAATATAACATAGCGAGTCATTTAATCCTCGTCTCATCCGTGCGCTCAGAACAATCGCTTCAGAACCGACAGGTGCGTTTCAGATTATTGACCATTAACCACCGAGGACATCGAGAGCATCGAGATTTAACCCCTTGCCGCCGAAAAAGAGGCGAAGTAGCCGCTCGGCGCGTAACCGGCGAAAAGGTCACAGGAATGTCCCGCTCACGCAAAATCGCAAGCGTTCTCGTCGCATGAGCGACGCGCTATACGTAAACGAGGGCGACATACCATGTCGCCCGTTATGGCATCGTCGGGCGACCAGATTGGTCGCCCCTACATTTCGGTAGATTTATGTGACATTCGACATATTTTGATTCTGGCGCGATTGCTCTGCCAAGCAAGATTGCAGCCATGACATGGCGCAAGGGCGTGATACAATAGGCAGCGCCTTCCGCCAGACACCTTGGGATTGCAATGCCTGTACGCTCTCGCCATTTGCATCGAATGTTTCCCCTGCTGCTGCTGTTTCTGATTCTGCCGGTCAGCGCCCAGCAGAACTTCCAGGATGTTATCGAAATGGGGGTCGAGGTCGGTTTCGATTCCTTCTTCCGCACCCGCCAGTGGACACCGGTGCGCGTCGAACTTGGCAACAACGGCGAATCCATCAAGGGTCGTCTGGTGATACGTCCTGAGACCTCCGGCACGGTGGTAGGCAATGCATTCAGCACCCCGATCGACTTGCCAAATGGCGCGCGGAAATCCGCGACAGTTTACATACAAGCGCGTTCCTTCCCCGATTCGATTCGCGTCGAACTAATCGATGAAGACGGCCTTATTCATGCCACGCGAGAAGCCAGGCTCCATGACATGCGGCCTGGCGATCAACTCTACGCCGTGGTTAGCGGTCCCAACGTCATCGCGCCGAATCTTTCCGGCGTCCACATCGGGGGCGCCGCGGCGGAGCAGGCGCTTTGGCAGATTCACGAAATCCCGGAAAAAGCAATGGCTCTGCAATCGCTGGACGCGATGCTGCTGATCAACGTCAATAGTGAAAGTCTATCCAGCCCGCAACGGACAGCGATACGACGCTGGGTGCGGGACGGGGGGCACCTCATCGTGATTGGCGGTCCCGCGGCGCAAGCCAGCGCGCTTGCGCTGGGCGAAATACTGCCATTGCTGCCAGAAGACAGCCGCTCCCTTGATGACATCAGCGCGCTCGCGCGTTTTAGCGGTGACAACACCAGCCAACTACGGGAGCGGACAATAGTCGCGGTCGGCTCTTTGCATGAAGACGCGCAGGTGCTTGTCGAGCAAGACGGCCTGCCCCTTCTGGCGCGGCGCGAGATTGGCGCCGGACTGGTAGATTTTCTAGCGATTGATCCGACCTTGGAACCGCTGGCGAGTTGGGAGCAAATCAGCCGTCTGTGGATGACGATACTGGCCTCTCGGGCGCCGCATCCGACTTGGGTCTCGGGCTTCACGCGCCCGGAATCGGGAGCCGAAGCGGTCGCGAATCTGCCCGGTGTAGACCTGTTGCCGCCTTTGCAAACGTTATGTCTGTTCCTGGCTATATACATCGCATTAGTCGGTCCGGTCAATTATTTCATGCTGTCGCGGATCAAGCGCAGCGGATGGGGCTGGGTCACCATTCCCCTGGTAATCGTCGTCTTTACAGGAATCGCCTGGACAGTCGGCTTCAGCCTGCGCGGCGCCGAGATTATCGTCAGCCGGCTCAGCGTCGTGCAATCCTTCCCGGATAGCGACGAGGCGCGGCTGGACCAGATCATCGGCTTGCTGTCGCCCCGGCGCGCCACTTATTCGCTGGACCTGCCGGACGATCACTTCCTGGCGGTAGCCGGCGCGACTACGCCAAGTACGCTTTTCGCCAGCAATACCATCCAGACTTCGACCGAAATCCGGCAGGGATCGCGCTTTGGCGCGAGGGACTTCACCATCGACGGCGGCATCTTTGCCAATTTCGCCATCGCGGGCCACATAGCGCGGCCGGCGATCGGCGGCAGTTTCGCGCTGAACTTTGAAATCCTCGAAAGCGGACGGATGGCGGGGGCCTATCAAGGCGTCATCCGCAACGACAGCGACATCACCTTGCGCGATGCGGTCATCTTGGGTCAAGGGCTGGACTATGCCCTGGTCGGTGACTTCGCGCCCGGTGATATTCTGGCGCTGGACGGGCAGAGCTTGCGCGCCGATATCGCCGATTACCCAACACAGCCCAACCAGCTGGAACTCGCCCTGACAGCGCCGGCCTACAGCACGTCGCCGTTTTCAAGCAGCAAAACCAACATGTCGCTGAAACAAATCCAGGGCGAACGGTTCCTGCGCACGCGAGCTTTCCTCAATGTACAATCGGTCGCTGAAAAACAGGCGGCGCGGGAACAATCCTTCCTGGCGAGCTTCGCGCTCGATCAATTCAACTCAACAGCGCGCGGGACGAAGCTGTACCTCGCCGGGTGGGACGATAGCTGGCCGCGGGATCTGGAAATCGAGGGAGCGGCGTGGAGTTCCATTGATTCCACACTCTATTTGATCGAACTCGATGTCGAAATCAACTTGCCCAGGGTAAGCGCCACGCTGCCATCCGAATACTTCAGTTGGATCACCTTGAGCCGTGACGGCATTACCGGCAATGGCACCGAGAATTTCAATCTGTATGAAGGACAGTCGGTGGAATTCCTGCTCAGACCGCAACCTGGCTTGGCCATGGACAAGGTAGAGCGGATGTACCTCGAGATCGATCGTGGCGGTGGTTATGCGCAATCGCTGGATATCGAGCTGCTCAACACCATGACAAACGAATACGACATCTTCGGGTATCGCGAGGGCGACGAATTGGACCTACTCAATCCACAGCCCTACCTCGCCGCCAACAACGAAGTCCAAGTTCGCCTGAAATTCGACGAAGGGGTTGGCACAGCGCGCGTTCGGAAAATCCGCATCGAGCAGACCGGCACCTACAATTGAGAGAGCGAGCCCCTCAATGATGGAAGAAACGATCATCAAAACACAAGCGCTAAAGAAATCATTCGGCGAGTTTGAAGCCTTGCGCGGCATCTCTTTGGACGTCCCGGCCGGTTCTATCTATGGATTTGTCGGTCCCAATGGCGCTGGTAAAACCACCACCATGCGCATATTGACCACGCTCACCCGCCCCAACGACGGACAAGCGTGGGTCGCGGGTCATTCGGTGCTGGAAGACCGCCGGGCTGTGCGGCGCGCCATCGGTTACATGCCTGACGAATTCGGCGTCTATGAAGACTTGCGTGTTTGGGAGTACCTGGACTTTTTCGCCGCCTGCTACGACATTTCCGAGAACGAGCGCAAGGTGCTGGTGGCGGACTTGCTGGAACTGGTTGATTTGCAGCATCGCCGCGAAGATATGGTGGACAAGCTCAGCCGTGGTATGAAGCAGCGGCTTTCCCTCGCCCGAACACTGGCGCATGATCCGCAAGTGTTGATCCTGGATGAGCCGGCCTCGGGGCTGGACCCCCGCGCGCGCGTCGAGATCCGCGAATTGCTGGGCGAGCTGGCCAATATGGGCAAAACGATCTTCTTCTCGTCCCATATTCTGGCGGATGTCGAAGACATTTGCTCGCACATCGGCATCGTCGAAGCGGGCGAACTGATCATGCAAGGCAGTATTGATGAACTGAAGTTGCAGTTGATGGCGCATCGAGAGATCATCATTACCGTGATGGATCACGAGAACGCCCAAGCTGTATTGAGATTGGTCGGCGGCATGCCCAATGTGGTCGCCGCCGAAGAGATCATCCCCAAGAACGGTCGCGCCCGCGTGCGCCTTGACTTCTCTGGCAATGACGAAGATTTGTCGAAGCTGAGCAGTGATCTGTTCGAGGGCGAGATCGCCATGCTGGGATTCAACGAAGAGGAAAAAGATCTAGAGCATATGTTCATGCGCGTCACGCGCGGACTGGTAACCTAGTTGCATGTCTTGTTTAATAGACCAACTTGCTCGCTAGAGCAGAAGGGTTCATTGTTTTCTATGAGCGCGACATTCCTGGGACCTTATCGCCGGTTACGCGCCGAGCGGCTAATACCGGAGCTTAGCCATGTCGGCATTCACAGCGGATAGGCTGCATATCCCAGCGAATGACAGCGGCAGAGCCGGCGCCTTCGCCGCGCTCGATGCCAAGCGAGCCGGCTGGGATACGATGAACTTCGCGGCGGTGCGCCTGAGCGCCGGCAGAACGTTCGAGATCGCCATCGACGCCTTCGAGTACGTAGCCGTTATTCTCAGCGGCCAGTGCAATATCCGCACCAACAAGGGCGATTTTTCTCAAGTGGGTCGGCGCGAGAATGTCTTTGGGGGCATGCCCTATGCCCTCTACCTGCCACCCCATACCGAATTTGAAATTGAAGCCATCAGCGACGATTTTGAGTTCGCCTCGTGCTGGGCGCCAACGGAAAGAGACAGTCAGGCGCGCTTGATCACCCCAGAGGATGTGGAAGTGCAATTGCTGGGAGGCGGCAATGCCTCGCGTCAAATGTGCCGCGTGGTTGGATCGGGATTCCCGGCCGACCGAATCCTCGTTTACGAGCTGTACACGCCAGGCGGCAATTGGTCGAGTTACCCGCCGCGCAAGCACGATACGCACAAGACTGACGAAAAAGGCAATGTGCTGGAAGCTCAGTTGAACCGCTTTAGCTTCTTCAAGTTCGATCGTCCCACGGGATACGCCTACCAACGTGTCTACAGCGCGGACAAAGGCTCGAACGCCGTGATAATGGCGCGTCAGCACGATATCGTGACTATGCCGTCCGGATACTATACCCTGGTTAGCGCTCCGGCAACGACAACCTATACGCTCAACTTCCTCGCCGGCTCCAGCAGAGCCTTCGCCGCCACGACCGACCCGGACTATGCTTGGGTGGCGGATACCCTCACAGCCAGCGATCCTCGCCTGCCGGTCGTGGATCTGGGCATGGAAATCGGGCACTAGCGCAAGTTCCGCAATTGCCTATCCATTTACCCCGTTGAAGCCCGAAAAGTCTAGCAATCTTGCTTGCTTGCCGTCAGCAGCATTTTTTGACCCATGCTAGAATGACTTTGCGTTTGTCAAATTTGTGTTGCGAAACTAATGGCAAGGAGCGGATATGCGCCGTCTAATTTTCCTATTGGGTACAATAATCGTCTTGACGACGGTTGGGACATCTGCGGTTCTGGCACAACAGATCCATATCGTTCAAGCGGGGGAGACCTTGTTTCGAATCGCCTTGAACTATGGCATTTCGCTGGCCGGATTGGCAGATGCAAATGGCTTGAGCGCGCCATACTTGATTCACGCGGGCAACCAGATAATCATCCCTGGACCAAATGCGCCCGCCCCTAATCCCGCGGCGCCGGCAGGAAGCCCTCAGGCGCCAGCGTCGTTCACAACGCATACCGTACGGCCGGGTGAAAGCCTGGCGACTATCGCCGCGAGATACGGCGTGACATATCTGCAATTGGCGAGCATGAACTCGCTGGCCAATCCGGACGTGCTCTTTGTGGGTCAAGTATTGCGGGTTCCCGCTCCTGCCCCGCCGCCGGCGCCAGTCAGCCAACCTCCCAGCCAACCTGTCAGCCCGCCGCCCACCAGTCCCCAGCCAGCGCAACAAACCGGCACCTATACGGTACGAGGGGGCGATTCGCTGGCCAAAATTGCGGCGCGATTCAACATCAATTACTTTGAGCTGGCAAAGATGAACGGGATCGTCAATCCGGATATCTTGTCGGTAGGCATGGTATTGCGCGTACCTGGCGCGCCGCCTCCACCGGCGCAACCAGCTCCGGCTCCCCACGAGAGCACCGGCCCGCCTGTCACAGTTGCGCCGCCGCCAGTGAGCACAGCGAATACCGGCGGCTTTGAATTGGGCGGACAGGCATTGAGCTTCGCGCATCCCGGCCACATGCATAATGCGCGCATGACCTGGGTCAAGCGCCAAGTCAAATGGCACGGCGAGCCCGCGAGCAACTTCCAGCACGTTATCGACAGCGCCCATGCCAACGGCTTCAAAGTATTGCTGAGCGTCATCGGCGAGCCAGGCGCAATCGCCGCCAATCCGGGCGGCTATTACCAGAATTTCGCCAACTTCCTGGGCGGGCTGGCGCGCGGAGGCGCGGACGCTATCGAAGTCTGGAACGAGATGAATATCGACCGCGAATGGCCATCAGGCTTGATCAGCGGCGCCAACTACACGCAAATGCTAAGCGCCGCCTACCACGCGATCAAGTCCGCAAATCCGGGAACGCTTGTCATAAGCGGAGCGCCGGCACCGACCGGCTTCTTCCAGGGTTGTTCCACCAACGGCGGCGATGACGACTGTTACATGCGCCAGATGGCCGCAGCAGGCGCCGGTAACGTACTCGATTGCGTAGGCATTCATTACAATGCCGGCATCGTGCCGCCGGACGCGTCCAGCGGCGCGCCTGTCGGCAGTTCCGGCCACTATTCCTGGTACTTGCCACGCATGATGAATCTCTACCGCAGCTTCTTCCCGACCAAGCCGCTCTGCTTCACCGAGTTGGGTTATCTGACCGGCGAAGGAATCGGGGCGCTGCCAAGCGGCTTTGCCTGGGCTTCGGGCAATACCCTGGGCGAGCAGGCTTCCTGGCTGGCGGGAGCGGTCCATCGCTTGCGCGGTTCCGGCTTCGTCCGCATGTTCATCGTATGGAACGTGGACTCTACGCACTGGAGTTCCGATCCGCAATCCGGTTACGCGATCGTTCGTCCGGATGGCAGATGCCCATCCTGCGACTCTCTGCGCGCCGCCATGGGCGGGTAGAACATCCGCGACAAGTCAAGCAAAAGGGTGAGGCCGGCAGCCTCACCCTTTTTACTTCCAGTTTTTTCACGCGCTCCCCGAGCGCGCCAGTCAACTTTTCGCCTTTTCTAACCCCTCCCCCAGCCCCTCCCCGAAGCGTCAGGGAGGGGAGTTTATCTAGGAAGATTTTAGGGCGGCCGGGTATTTCGTATCCTCCAAATTCACCACTCCCCTTAGAGTTGATAATCCCCGGTGACACGAACGATCTTGTGGCTGTAATTCTCCACGTATTCCATCAGCTTGGCCTGCAAATCCGCCCAGTCGGCGCTCGTGATGATCCGGCGCATGGATTCGTCGTCTTCGGCGATAGCGCCCGCCATGATTTTAGGCATATCGGAATCGGTATAAACGCTGTACCAGGCTTCAATCGGCGTCAGGCCCAACTTTGTAGTATTGGGGACCCATTCGCGCATCACGAATTCAAAATACTCTTGATCAAGCCCGGGTTTGATGTCCCAGTTCATCAGCAGCTTGACATTTCCGTTTGGCATGGGCTTGCGCTCGCTTTTGGCGGGTCCTGACCACCACTATAACGTATAATCGCTTCGGGCGTCCAAAGAAGGTTTCAAATCAAAACCGAGGACGCACGCAATAGCGCCACCTGCGTTTGTTCCGGCAAAAGGCTCATCGTCACTCGCAGCGTATCCACCGGTTCCGTCTGCCCGACGCCCATGGCCTTGAGGAAGCCGTCGACGATCGGTCCTCCGTAGGCGCTGCCGCTTTTGCCACGGTACATGGGTATCACGAGATTGGGTTCGATCAGGCTGATCAATTCCGCCAGTTGTTCATTGGGCAAGCCGGCGCCGCCATTCACGGGCATCAACAAAACATTGACTTCATCAAGTTGCTCGATCATGGATTGGTCGGGCACCTGCCGCAGCTTTCCCAGATGCAATACGCTTAGATTGTTGGAAAACTCGAAAAGGTACGCGATATTATCCAATACACGATCTTTTGCGGGATCGTGAATATGAAGCTGTATGCCGGTGACAAACAGGTCGCCCACTTCATATTCTCCCGGGCTGGAAATCACATAGTCACGGTCCTTAACTTGCTCGACATTGTGTCGAGACAATTCATGGCTAACAGTGACAAGATCTGCGCGCAGCTTCAGTTCTGGCGCGCCCCTTTCCGGCTTGTGGGGATCGGTCACCACGGACGTGTGGCCGCGCTCGGTAATGCGAAAGCAGTTTTTACCAAACCAGGTGATATCCAAGATGACGCTCCTTCATCGTCAGCTTAGCAAGCATGTTCTAATTGTATCGCCAGACTGATGTTTTGGAAAGTCCGAAGTGCTTGTTTTCGGGCGACTCACAGAGTCGCGCAGGCGGTAAATATAATATGATGAAATTGCTCTGGGCGGGTGTTCCGCGCTGGTCAATCCGCGAATTCGCCCCACTCGTCCAGCGCGGCTTCCAATTCCGCCTGAGTCTTTGTATAAACCTCGCCGAGCGTCCGCACGCTCTCGGCGTCTCCCGCCAAACTGGCGCTATGCAGTTGCCGGTCAATCTCGCTCAAGTCCGTTTCCAATTCGTCAATCTTAGCTTCGAGCTCGCTCGCGCGTTTGGCAGCTTCGAAGGGGTTCAATCCACGGATTTTGACGCTGAGGTTTCCGCCTATGGCGCCTACGCTGTCCCGCGAAGCGCCGCCTTTCGCCTTGGCTTTTGCTCCGGCTTCGCGGGAGCCCCCGCTGCGATCCCGGAGAAACCGCTGATAATCGCCATCGTGCATTGTCAACTTGCCAGCCGTCATCTCCCAAATCTGAGTCGCGAGCGCGTCTACGAGGTAGCGATCGTGGCTGACCAGCAGGATAGTGCCGGTAAAACCTTCCAGCACCGCTTGCAATACCTCTTGGCTGTCGATATCCAGGTGATTAGTCGGTTCATCCAGCAAGAGCAGATTAGCGCCGAGCAAGGTCAGCTTGGCCAGAGCCACGCGACCCCGTTCACCGCCGGACAGGCTCGCTATCGGGCGAAAGACGTCCTCGTTGCTGAACATGAAACGACCCAAATAGTCGCGTGCCGCGGATATCGGCATTTTCTTGGTCGCGCGGATCTCGTCGAGGATTGAGTTATCGCGGTTGAGTTTTTCATGCGCTTGCGCGAAATACCCTACTTTCACCTTGGCGCCCAGCGTGAGCCCCCCGCCCAGTGGCGCCAGGTCGCCGGCAAGCGTTTTGAGCAAGGTTGATTTGCCGACGCCGTTGGGACCAATGAGCGCGACAGTTTCGCCGCGAAGCACCAGGGCATCGGGCACCGTCATAAAGGGACTCTCGGCGTCATATCCGATCTGTAGATCTTCAGTCATGAGCACTTGATCGCAACTGCGCAGATGATCGCCCATTTCCAGAAACATCTTACGGCGATGCCGCGGGCCGCTTTCCAGGATTTTCCCGCGCTTACGCATGGTTTCGAGCTTTTTCAGACGCCCTTTTGCTTGCGCAGTGCGGCGGCTGCCCATGTGACGACGGACAAACTCCAACTCTTTTTCGATGAATTGCTGTTGCCAATAATACTCGTGGCGCAGGCTTTCTCGCTGCAGGTCCCGCTGCTGGAGGTATGCGCTGTAATTGCCGCGATATGTCAATAGGCGCTTGTATTCCAACTCCCAGATTGTCGCGGCGAAGCTGTCCAAAAAATAGCGGTCGTGGCTGACCGCCAGGACCGCGCCCGGGAAGGATTTGAGGTAATTCTCCAGCCATTCCACGGCCTGGATATCCAAATGGTTGGTCGGCTCGTCCAGCAGCAGCAAATCCGGTTCTTCGAGCAGCAAGCGGCAAAGCAGGGCTCTGGTTTTTTGCCCGCCAGATAACTGTGGCAATGGCATTCCGTATTCGTCGCTGGTGAACCCCAGCCCGCTCAGGACCATCTTGATACGCGTCTCGTACTCATAACCGCCGCGTCGCTCATACTCGGCCTGCAAACTGCCATAGCGCTCCAGCGCCTCATCGTAGCCATCCAAGTCCGCCAGTTGATCTTCCAGCGCCTTCAATTGGTTTTCCATCTGGCTTTCCATGTCGCGCAGCTCGGCAAAGGCCTTCACCTGTTCTTCCCACAGGCTATGCGCGCCGGCCAATTCCGGACGCTGCGGCAGATAACCCAGCCGTATTTTTCCGGCGACGGTCACACTGCCCGACGTCGGCAGATCCAGACTGGCCAGAATGTCGATTAGCGATGTTTTGCCCGCGCCATTGGGACCGACTAAGCCAATGCGAGCGCCAGCGGATATCTCCAGGCTGATATCGCTGAAGACTTCATCCGCGCCATAGAATCTGCCCAGGTTAGTCGCGACGAGCAGGGACATACTATTTCTCTAAGCACATGTGGACAAAACGCCAGAAATTATATCACGCGCGTCAGGTCGATTTAACGGTCCCTTGTCGGCTCTCAGCGCAATCGCTTCAAATTTTTTCACCACCGAGGGAGCCGAGGGTCCTCGGTGGTTAAATTTTGGTTTGCATTCATGGTGTACTGACGTACTATGATTTTAGAGCGCTTGTCCCGATACACTGCCAAATTCGCTGGATTGGCGAGGCAAAACAGGATATAGTCCGCTTACGTCATAGCGCGTCAGCAACGAAGCAGCATGGACGATTCGCGATCACACTTCATGAAGCGACACAGCAAACACCTGATACCCTTCATTATTGTCTGCGTCATGGCCTTGGCCGCAGCACTCGCGTCGCAATTTACATCGCCCCCTAGTCCCATTCCTACTGTTAAAGGCGAAAGCGCATCAGCGACAGCAGCGCCATTTGTCACCGTGAAATACAGGTTCGGTCGCGGTTATGTCGGCGACAATTGGCAAGTGTATTTTAACGAGCCGGACGCAGGCGTAGACAGGTCGGACTATGTCGATGGCATAGACGCGCCGCTTGCCAGCGCGATTGACGCCGCCGAGCGTTCGCTGGACATCGCGACCTTCGAGCTGAATAGCAAGCTCATCTATGAGGCCATCCTCGCAGCGCGCCGACGGGGCGTGGCAGCACGTATCGTGACTGACGACAGACATGGGCTGAAAAGCGATTCGAATACGGCGCTGCTAGATCTAAGAGCGGCGGGAGTGCCGATCGTAACTGACAATCGCAGCGGATTGATGCATAACAAATTCATGATTATCGACGAGCGCGCTGTATGGACCGGCTCCTGGAATTACACGCTCAACGGCACATACCGCAACAACAACAATGTCCTGGTATTGGAAAGCGCCGGTGCGGCTGCGGCCTACAAGACCGAGTTCGACGAAATGTTCGAGCGAGGAGAATTTGGAGCGCGCTCATCCAATGACGGCGTCATCAGCATGGCGGGAGACCCCGGCGAGATCAGCATCATCTTCGCTCCGGAAGCTGATGAAATTGCCGCGCTGAAGGCGTCGATAGGAGCGGCGCAGTCCTCTATTCGTTTCATGAGCTTCGTGTTTTCGCTCGATGAATTGGCGGGCGCGATGATCGAAAAGATGACAGATCCGGACTTTGTCTTGCGCGGCGTCTTTGAAGAGCGCAACAGCATGGCGAGCTGGAGCCAATTGCCTGCCCTGTATTGCGCCGGCGCCCAGGTGCGCCAGGATGGCAATCGCTACATCTTGCACCATAAAATCATCATCATCGACAACGACACCGTCATCACGGGTTCATTCAATTTTTCAAAGAGCGCCGTGCAAAACAATGATGAAAACATCGTGATCATCCGCGACAAGGTCATCGCGAGTCTTTACCTCGAGGAATGGCGTCGAATCTGGGACAGCGCACAGGAAGTGTCGCCGGGCGAAGTCAACTGCGACTAGCCGCTAGGCGGCGGCGAAAAGGTCCCAGGAATATCGCGCTCACGCAAAATTGTAATCCTTCTCGTCGCATGAGCGACGCGGTATTCATAAACAGGGGCGATCCTCTCTTATTCGCCGCAAGCGCAGTGGCGATTTTCTAGGCTGACGTTCGATTTCGCCTCGCGCTTCCAAGTCCAGTTGTACCGCCTTGCAATACCAGCGCACGGAACCCGGCTTTGGAAAGAGCGACTTTGGCACATCCTTTTCTTCCAGATAGGCGCGCACGCGTTCCTCCAACGCCGAAAAAGGCATCCAGTCTTCAAGCGGCAGCGCGTTTAGCATCGCCTCGCGAATGATGTGGTATTTGTCCGCCTTAAGGTTCTCTCGATGGCCCGGATGATTGACATTTCGCGCTTTAATGCTTGTCATCTTGAATTCTCCAACCTTCGGTCATGGTTAAACGATCGTCCCAGTCCCGCCATTCGCGGGTCTTATGCCGAATCCGAGATCCGCCTGTAGAGCTTGAAGGCGTCGTCTTTGCCACACAGTTGCGTGCCCGGGGTCATCACGGCGGCGCTGCCCGCGGCAATGCCCAGGCACAACGTCTCCCGCAGATCCCAGCCTTGGGCCAAGCCCATGACCAGACCCGCCACCATGCTATCGCCCGCCCCGACTTTGCTCTGCACTTTGACGATTGGCGCGCGCAAAAACTGATATTCGTTAGCGGTGATCAGCGCCGCGCCGGCCGCGCCCATCGATACGACGATGACCTCTGACAAGCCTTCGGCAATCAGGCGGCGGGCGACGGTCTTAATGCCCGCTTCGTCGTGCAGGTTTTCTCCAGCGAACAGTTCCAGTTCGCGCAGATTCGGTTTCATCAGATAGACGCCTTTGCCAAAGGCGCGGTGCAGCGGCTCGCCTGCTGTATCGACGACCGCGCGGATGCCATATTCGGCAGCGTAGCGCGTGATCTCGCCGTAGAATTCGGCGGGAACGCCGGCCGGCAAACTACCGCTGGCGACGATGATATCCGGTTCGAGATTGAAAACCGCTTCCAGGCAAGCGATCCATTCCTCCGCGCTCAATTCGGGACCCGGCATGGTGAAACGATACTGCAGGGTCGAAATCTCTTCGTAGACCACGAAGCTTTCGCGCGTGATGCCGGCGATGGGCACGGCGCGGCACTTGATGCCTTCGGCACCCAGCAATTGAGTAAGCATGGCGCCGGTATGCCCGCCGGCAGCATAAACCGCTATAGATTCGCCACCAAGAAAGTGAATGGCGCGTGAAACGTTAATGCCGCCGCCGCCTGGATGAAACTCCGGCGTGGCGCAGCGCAATTTGATTTCCGGCGCGACAGAGGTGATGCGCGTCCCGACGTCCAGCGCCGGATTCATGGTGAGAGTGACGATCTTGTCCACAGGAACGACAGTTCGCTTGTTCTTATCGCGGGCAAGTTTAGCGACTGGCCAATTCATATGCCAGACTTGAATCGCGCGCGGCGGATACGTGAGCAATCCGGTAGGTTCGACGAATCCAACATGAACGCTGCTGTGCCACCGCCGAACCCAAACGGCTCGAGGCGAATGGGCACGCCGTGGCTATCTTTCGCGCGAGTTTGGCATATAATGCGACCAATCACCCGTCGATGCAAGACATGGCGCCGCTCGGCAGCAGCGAAAAGATCTGCCATGCTCACGCCAAATTGTAAGTCTGCTTTTCGCGTGAGCGCCTTGGTTCACACAATAAAGGAGCGCTCGATGCACGTCTATCTCATCCGTCATGCGGAATCGGAAAACAATGTTCTCACCGAAAATACAGCCCACCGTCGCACGGCGGACCCGGATCTAACCGAGCTGGGCTATCGCCAGCGCGATGTCCTCGCGGATTTTCTGGCAAGCGCGACAGACGTGATGGACGAGCGATTCCAAATCACGCATTTATACAGCAGCGCCATGTACCGCTCGCTATTGACGGCGCAGCCCTTGGGCGCCGGGCTTGATCTGCGGCCGCAAGTCTGGCCGGATCTTCACGAAAAAGGCGGTTTGTGGCAGCGGCGGAATGGCCGTACCCGCGGTTTCAATGGCATGAGCCGATCATCAATGCTGAACGAGTTTCCCGATTTCGATCTGCCGGATACCATCACCGAAACGGGCTGGTATGACGCCGAATTGGGTATAGAGCCGGAGGCGCACAGCAACTTCCGCGCGATCAAGGTGGCCATGGCGCTTCGAGAACGCGGACAAGGGGATGACGTGATCGCCTTGATTTCGCACGCAGGCTTTCTTGACACTTTGCTCAAGGCGATTTTTGATCAACTGCCGTCCCGTCCCAACACTTGGCGTTACTACCACGACAACACGGCGATCACGCGGATCAATTACAAGGGATCGCGACCGATCTTGCATTACATGAACCGGGTGGAGCACTTGCCGCCGGATTTGCGCAGTTTTTGACAGGTCGAGACCGGGGACGGGATGTTGAGGATGAAACCGACGACGCTTGAAGGGCAAGTCGCGCTGGTAACCGGCGGCGGCGGTGGGATCGGCAGCGCGATCTGCCGGCGCTTGGCAGCGGAAGGCGCGCGGGTTGTCATCACCTACCACAGCGACGAAGCCAAGGCGCTTGCGGTGGCGGAAAGCCTGGCGGGCCGGGATCATCTCGTGTTGCACGCGCCCGTGGACGATGGCGAGGCTTTGGGGCGCTTGGCGGAGATTGTGCGGGAGCGCTGGGGTCGGCTGGACATCCTGGTGAACAACGCCGGTGTTACCGAGGCTGTGCCCCATGAGGATCTCGATGGCCTCGACGACGCGCTTATCGACCGCATCTTCCGGGTCAATTGGCGCGGCGCTTTCGCTTCGATCCGCGCTCTGAAACCGCTATTGATGTCGGGAGATGGCGGAGTTGTAATCAATATCTCGTCAATTGCCGGGCGCACCGGCGTCGGCAGCAATGTGGCCTATTGCGCCAGCAAAGCCGCCATGGACAGCATGACGCGGTCCCTTGCCCGCGCCCTGGCGCCGCAGATTCGGGTGCTGTCGGTATCGCCGGGCTGGGTGAATGGCGAATATGCGCAACGAATGCCGCGCGCGCTGCTCGCCGAGCAGGAAGCCAAGACACCTTTAGCGCGGATCGCCGAGGCTGAAGACGTCGCAGAGGCAGTTTACGCCGCTATCGCCCATCTGCGCTTTAGCACTGGCGACATTATTCCGGTCGATGGCGGTCGACCGCTCGCTTGATCAACCTGAATCGCTTGCGTTTTCCAAAAACATGGCCCCCAATGTGAAGGCCTTTGAGCCGGACGCCGTCGGGATCTTGACCGGTTGCCCCGCTTCAAAAAAGTACACTTCAATGACAATTCGGTATTCGCCATCCGACCAGAGTTGGGACGATTCCAGTTCATGAGGCGAAAAAATCACTTCATCGATATGCCAGCCACTCGTGGGCCGCAAATTCAATTGCGGTTGGCTATCGTGCTGCGCGACCATCAAGTCATTTTCATCCAAGAGCTTGACCGACACCGTAAAATCGCGCTTCAGCAGTGCCGCGGACTCCCAAACCAGATCAACCCTTAAGGGCTTTTCGGCGACCGTCCCGGCTTTCAGCACCATACCATTGTCGAATTGAACCAGTGGCGGGTCATCAGCAAAGCGACCATAGCGATAGACGTGCATGTCGATGTCGCCGGATGCGCCGCCGTCGTGCACATGAACGAAGTCCGCTGATCGTTCAAAGCCCAGCTCGCGCAGCCAATTGAAGGCGCTTGGGTCATTCGACCAATGCATGAGCCAGACCGTATCAAAGCGATCCAGCAATTGCGGCAACCAGCTTTCATAAGTTTCCGAGTAGAAATCGCGCTGGATCTTCAAAGACTCGTATCGGGCCCCATCCGGCAGCAGCTTCCCGCTCGGCAGCTCCCGATTCAAATAGTAGCCAAGTTGGTAGTCGCCACCGGCGATATCCGTCAACACCAGATCTCCAGCGACGGCATAGCGCGCCGTCATCTCAGCAACCACACGCCATTTCGGCTTGACGCGATAGAAATCTACCTGGAAAGCGCCATAAACCAGCAGGGCGAAGATTAGCAGGTTTCGAATTGGCCGACGGACATTGCTCAATCCCAAGGCAAGCAGCAAGGCGATGGCCGGTGTCCATAGCGTCAAGCGGCGCGGCTGCAAAAAGGGCAGGAACTCGTTGGCGATAAGGGTCAAGACCAAGGGAACGATCAGCCAAAGCAATAGCAGCCAACTGACCCGGTGCCAGCGCAAGCGATACAGCTGTTCGCGACCGTAGACCACGGTGAAGAAACCCAAGAGCAGGAGCGCAAGAACAAGCGCCCACTGCTCCGTAAAGAACTTGACTTGAATGTCTCGGATGACGGCGGGGGACAAATTGACCGACCAATTGGCGCCGCTGTTGCCGACTTGCTTCGCCCCAACCAGCAGCAACCAGGGCGACAGCGCCAGCGCGGCAAGGATCAGACCGGCCAAAGCCCGCCTGCGCTGCAGGCCGCGAAGACAGATCAGCGCGTAGAGTCCCTGGGCGACGCCGGCAAAGGCTGTGATGTAGTGCGTGTAAACCATCAGTACGGTGGCAAGAATCCAGGACAGGCCAGCGGATCTTCGCGATCGACGTATCCAGCGCAGGAAGAAAAACATGCTGCAGGTCACGAGAAAGACCAGCCAGGTGTAGTGCCGCGCCTCAGCCGCCAGGAAGCATTCGGCATCGGCCAGCGCCAGCATCAACATAGCAAGATGCGGCGCGCTACGGCGCTGTCGGCGCGCGGGCCCCGCCCTTTGCGCCACTACCTCCCGCGCCAGTTGGAAAATCAGCGCCAGACTGAGCATGGACGGCAGCGCGGAGAACCAGCGCAGCGCCAACTCGCTATGACCGGCGACTTCGCTCCACAAACGCAGCGCCGCGAAATAGAGCGGCGGATGCGTATCGCGCGCCAGCGATGTCAGGAGATCCGGGAAATGCGCGTGATAAAAGGCGTAACCTTCGTCAACCCAGAAGCTCTGCTCGGCGATATGCAGGATTCGACCCGCAGCGCCCAATAACAGAATGAGCGTAATGATTGCCCAGCGCCTGTCTGATGCCATCTTTTTGGAAGCGTCCCGCCATGCGTTAACGGAAATATTCTAGCAAGGATTCCGCAAAAGTGGTGAAAATCGTGGATATCGCCCTGGGCAATCGCATCAAAGTATTTTTTTCACCACCGAGTACGCCGAGGGTTGCGTAGACACTGACCGCCAGCGCCGAGTTTAGGGGCGTTTGTCGACTTTCCCTCTTATTCCGTCACCTGAATACGGCAAGGTCGCCGGCCAAACTTCATCTTTTTAATAAACCGCGATTTGCGGTAGCCGAGCAGGTTTATTGTTTTCTGTGAGTGCGGTAGCCCAAATTCGCCCTTACGCGCCCAGCGGCTGTGGCAAATTCCTAAAACGCGACCATTTAGTCGCCACCCGCGCCCCAATCTGCGCTACCCTGTACACAACGCGACTTAACAACCGAATCAGCCCGGCTGCAGAACGGACGCCAGATTGCCAAACTGCCGAAAAAACTTTTTCCCCGGCAATTGCCGCGGCGGCAACCTTTGACTTCCGGAGCTTGACCTCTGGGACTGTGCGGGGAAATCTTGGGGGCGCTCAGTCCTTCACGAAACCCGCCGGCCTCAAGATCCCCCGAGGACGGGCAAACTGCGCATTCAGAATAGGTGTCCTTGGTGCTTAATAGTCAGCCCAGTTTCCTACCATGTCGGTCGCCTCATTTTGATGCAATTGCCCCGGGGTATCGCCCTATGCGAGTTCAATACGGGCGGATTCACCACCGAGGCTCGGCGCGCACAGAGGGCTATGTTTCAGGGGTCGCCCCTGATGGTATATACTTAGCCCGTAGATTCTATAGTGCGCATTTTCGGGCGACCAAAGGGGCGACGCTACGGATTTCGCCGTGAGTATGGATGGGATGTGGCAGGCCTAATATAAAGGAGCGAAGCCATGAGATATATTGTCGTTTTACTGATAGTCTTGCTTAGCGCGCTTGCGACATTGGCGCACGACGACAAGCCGCATGACGAAGACCAAGCCGAGGCGGCCGATTTCAGCGCCGTCGCTGTGCCGGAGAATCCCACCTATCACCAGCATGTTCGTCCCATCCTGGAAGCAAGCTGCGTCGCTTGTCACTCTGATGGGCAGATCGCCGCTTACGCGCCGTTCACCAACCAAGATGACGTGATATTCTTCGCCGATGATATCGCATTTCATGTGTCGGCTCGTCTGATGCCGCCCTGGATGCCCTCGTCCTTGAACATTCCCTTGAAGAAGGACCGCAGCCTTTCCGACGAGGAGATCGCTACCATCATCGCCTGGGCCGAGAGTGGCGCCCAAACCGGCAACGAAGAAAGCTACGAACCGCCAACTGCGACATTTGCCTTCGCCGAGGTCCGCGCTGATCTGACGCTGCAACTCGACGATCCTTATATGCCGGACGAGGATGCACAAGACGATTACCGCTGTTTCGCCTTCCCGCTGGAGCTCGGGTCGCCGAGTTTCATCACCGCCTATGAATTCATCCCCGAAGTGGCGGAGATGGCGCATCACGGCATCGTCTACCTGCTCGACGAATCGTTGGCGCCGGAAATCGCCGCGCGCGATTACGAAGACGGGCGCCCCGGCTGGTCCTGCTACGGAAGCGCCGGTTTGTCCAAAGGCGGCGATATCATCGCGACCTGGACGCCCGGCAGTTTCGGCATCCGCTACCCCGAGGGCACCGGTTATCGCGTCAAGCCCGGCGAGAGCATTGTCGTACAAATGCACTACAATCTGGGGACGACGCGCGCGCCCGATCGAACGCGGGTCCACCTGGAACTGGAGCCCGACGGCAGTGGACTTGAGGAGTTGATGACGCTGCCCTTAAGCGCTCCGGTCGAGATCCCCTGCCCCAGCGGCGTCGAGGGTCCGCAATGCCAACGCGAAAACGCCATCAAGCGCATCGCCCAGTTGTACAGCGAAAAACTGTCAGGGCTGCCGGACAAGCGCTTGAAGGATTGCCGACAGACTCTGGACGACTACGCTGAAAACACTGGCGAACACGCCGTCACATACTGCGATTTCCCGTCGCCTTTCCCCTTCACCCTAACGCTCTACGGTGTATTGGGTCATATGCACGAACTGGGTCGCAGCTTCCGCATGGAACTTAACCCGGAGGGCGACGATCCTATCATGCTGCTGGATATACCGCGTTGGGATTTCCACTGGCAGGATCGTTATCAGTTCGTCAAGCCGGTGAAGGTCAACTTCGGGTCGGTCTTGCGCATGACCTGTACCTGGGACAACCGCCTTTCCGATGCTCCGCGCTACGTGGTTTGGGGCGAGGGCACGGCGGACGAGATGTGCTTCGGCACCGTGATGATCAAGAAGCCATAGTTCCCGGAGCGCTAGTTCCCGAACAGGTTCATCATATAGTCGGTGGAGATGCCCTGGGATTCGAGGTGTGTTTTGAGCTTGCGCCGAGCGTCGTGGATCAGCTTGTAAAGCGCGTTGCGATTGCTGCCCATGCGCTCGGCCAATACATCCATGGGAATGCCCTTGAGCGCGACAGCGACCAGCGCTTGGTACTGTCGCTCGGTCAAGGACTCCTTCAGCGCGGACTCGATTTTCTCGAGCACATCGTCGCGCTCGGCAACTTTTTCCGGCGTGGGAGGCGGTGGCGAAGCCAAGCGGCTCGCCGACGGCAGCAATTCGCCATCCGCCGTCAATTCGTCCAGGCTGAAGTCCTTGTAACGCGCGCGGCGCAAATCGCTAATGGCCAGGCGCACCGCTATTTTGTTGGCCCAGGTTGTGAAGCGGCTTTCACCGCGAAAATTGTCCAGATTGTCCATTACGCGCAGAGTGGCGTCTTGCGCCAGGTCTTCCGCCATTTGCGCCAATTCCTGCGCCGCCAATCCACGCAGGTCGCTGCGGTCTTGGCTAAGGTAAAAGTATATGCTGCGCTGCAGACGTTTTCGCAGTTCCGCCAGCGCGTCGGTTTGCGCGGCCTCGCCCTCTCCGCGCAGCGCCGCGATCCATTGCTCGTTTGTGCGACCCGTCATACAATACCGTTCAGTGGCTGCCCTTTGCTGTCGCGCTCATGATAGCGGATTCTCGTCAATTATTCACTGGCGGAACGGTGAAAATCGCGTGATCTAAAACCGCGAATGGCCATTTTCTGGACTTAGTCCGCTAGCAAATTGAAGGGATTTATCACCTTTTGCCGAGCAAGTGGGTCTATAGTAGTAGTGAAGAGGCACAGCCACGCGAGCAGCTATCGAGAACGGAGTCTCAACCATGAGCAATCGACCCGATCCGCCCCGTCATGTGACCGAAGGCGGCAGGGATAACAAGAAGAATCAAGACGGCAACAAATCGCCCTTTGGCAACCCTAATGCGCAACGTATGTGGATCATCCTCGGCATTATCGTGCTGGTGATGTTTTTGCTCATCTTCAACGGGCGTGGCGGGTCCAGCTTCACCAGCAGCTTGCCCATAAACGAGTTGGCATCGCATATTCGACAGGGGCGCGTCGAACGCATCGTTGAACGGGGCGGCCACGACCTCTTCGTCACCTACACCGACGGCACGACGCAAACCGCCTATAAGGATTCATCGTCCAGCTTCTACGAATTGATGGGGGCCCTGGACGTATCGGGCGCGGCTTTGGAAAACTTGACCTTTGTGGCGCAGCCGGGTGATAACTCGCAGCAGATCATCTTCCAGATTCTGCTCGGTGTGGTGCCGATTCTGATCATCGTCTGGTTCCTGTGGCGCATGATGCGTTCCATGCGCGCCGGCCAAGACCAGGCGATGAGCTTTGGACGGAGCAAGCCCCGGGTCTCGCGCGATATGGAACGCCCTCAGGTGACCTTCACCGATGTGGCGGGGGCAGAAGAAGCCAAGGAAGACTTGCAAGAGATTGTCGAGTTTTTGAAGGAGCCCGAGAAGTTCATTCGCCTGGGCGCGCGCGTGCCCAAGGGTGTGCTGATGGTGGGACCGCCCGGCACGGGCAAGACCCTGATGGCGCGCGCCGTGGCGGGGGAAGCGGGCGTGCCGTTTTTCAGCATATCCGGCTCGGAATTCGTCGAGATGTTCGTTGGCGTGGGCGCCAGCCGCGTCCGCGACCTGTTCGAGCGCGCCAAAGCGGAAGCGCCCGCAATCGTCTTCGTCGACGAGATTGACGCCGTCGGCCGGCACCGTGGCGCTGGCTTGGGTGGCGGGCACGACGAGCGCGAACAGACCTTGAACCAGATCCTGGTTGAGATGGACGGCTTCGACAACGACACGAATATCATCATCATCGCCGCCACCAACCGTCCCGATATCCTGGATCCGGCGTTGCTGCGCCCGGGCCGCTTCGATCGCAAGGTGGTCATGGACAACCCCGATGTGCGCGGTCGCCAGGACATTTTGAAAGTGCATTCGCGCGGCAAGCCGCTGGGGGCGGATGTCGACGTGGAAGCGCTGGCCAAGATCACGGCCGGTTTCTCGGGCGCGGACCTGGAGAATCTGGTAAACGAGGCGGCGATCCTGGCCGCCCGGCGCAATAAAAAGTCGATTGGCATGGGCGAGATGCAAGAATCAATGGAGCGCGTGGTCATGGGACCCGAACGCCGCAGCCGCGTCATCACGCCGGAAGAGAAAGAGAAAGTCGCCTACCACGAAGCGGGACACGCCCTGCTTTTCCACTTGTTGGAAAATACCAGCCCGGTGCACAAGATCACGATTGTGTCGCGCGGGCGCGCCGGCGGCTATGTGATGCCCCTGCCCTCCGGCGATGATATGCTGGTCACGCGTGAGAAATTCGAGGACGATATCGTGGCCGCCATGGGCGGGCGGGCCGCCGAAGAGATCATCTTCAACCAGTTCACCACCGGCGCCAGCAACGACCTGCAGCAAGCCACGCGCATGGCCCGGGCCATGGTGACGCAGTTCGGCATGAGCGACTTGCTGGGTCCGCGCTCTTATGGCAACGGGCAGGGCGCCGTCTTCCTGGGGCGCGAGATCGCCGAGCAGCGCGATTACAGCGAGCACTACGCGCAGCAGATCGACGACGAGGTCAAGCGTATCTTGCAGAGTGCGTATCAGCGCGCGAAAGACATTCTGCTCGACCAGCGCGACAAGATGGAAGAACTGGTCGAGATCCTCATCGAGCGCGAGACACTCAACGCGGACGAGTTCGTCGAGATCGTGGATGGTCCGGCGGCTGCGCCAGCGACGTGAGCTGCCGAAAATCAACGTATTACAGGGGCGGGCCGGCGGCTTGCCCTTTTTTGTGTGCCCGCAGACTTTCGTTTGAAGCGCAAGACTGATAGAATTTGCGAACGGTTTGCATTGAGTCTGTAAATCTTTGCTGGCACAGTCCTGACGATGGGAGCACCCGTTGGCGCAATACCTAATCAGGAAAGACGAATATCAATATGATGTATTTCTTTCTCACGCCTCAGAAGACAAAGATGACGTCGCGCGGCCGCTGGCCGTATTGCTCCAGGAGCGTGGGCTGCGGGTCTGGTATGACGAGTTTGAGCTTAAGATCGGCGACAATCTGGTCGCGAAGTTGAACGCGGGAATCAGCGGGAGTCGCTTTGGTATCTTGGTACTTTCCAAAGATTTCTTTGGCAAAGACTGGACCAAATATGAGCTTGACGCATTGGAAAATCTTGCGGTGACGGAGGACCGCATTCTTTTTCCTATCTGGCACAATATTACCGGGCACGAAGTTAGAGCGTACCGCGCTTCGCTGGCAAATATTGTTGCACGAAGTACGGCAACTCATAACATCGAGGAAATCGCTGACGAAATCCTCGCGGTAATTCGAATACACTACGCCGATTAGGCAAAGAGCTGAGCTAGCATGGATTGGTGATTCAATATGGTTACGCTTGTACAAGAGAATCTGTTACAATACTCTTTGAGTATTATCTCCGGAGGTGAATGACGATGCAATTCATAAAACATGACTTAGGACATCGAACAGACGGAGATATGGTTGAGGTAAGTCTTACAGCCGCCGCCAATGTTCGCTTGCTGGACAGTTCAAATTTACGGATGTACCGCTATGGGCAGAAATTCAAGTATATCGGCGGCTACTACAAGCATTCGCCTGTTCAATTCGAGATTCCACGCCCGGGGCATTGGTATGTCGTTGTGGACCTGGGCGGCTATGCAGGGGAAGTAGGTTCATCGATTCGCGTTCTGTCTGGAGAAGCGCTGTCGGGCTAAAGGACTGACCCGCGTCCGAGCATACGTAAGATTGGTTTTGTCTGAGTTTCCTTGTTTAATAGCCGCGTTCGGCTCTAGCGTCTATGACAATTCGAATAAGCTCTTCGCGATCGAAATGGCGAAGCCGACGAGCTTTTCCAGTCATCTTCCAATAGAAATCAATCGAGATTGTGGTTGATCCGGTGGCGGCATAACACCACTTCGTAACACAACTGTGACATTCCCGAAGCGAATCGGCATGAAATACATGAAAGGGCGGCCCTTGGGTCGTCCTACACTTCCTTTGTGATGTCTACAAAACGCTTCACGTTTCCTTAGGCCTCCGGTGATGGCGCCCTATTTGCAAAACCCATGCCTTCCAGCAAGCCTGACATCCTGGCTTGTTCTTTCTCGACCGTGCGCAGGCGCTCGTCCATGTCTTTGCGAAGCTGCTGTATGTCGTTCCGCAGCCACAAAAACAAGCCGGCTTGAGTAGCGACGATTATCGCTATATTGGCGATTTCTCCTGATTCCATATTTCCTCGATGAGAACTTGATTGCGAGCAGCAATGCCGGTCAACGTATTGCGTTTCAGTCTGTAGTATACCAGAAACTAACGCTTATGTAACCCGATGGCAACTCACGTAATGATCCGGCCGCACCTCGATCAGGGGCGGATCCGGCTCTTGATGACAGAGGTCGAAGACCACCGGGCAGCGAGTATTGAAGTTGCAGCCGGTGGGCGGATTGGCCGGGTTGGGCAGATCGCCGGAGATGATGATGCGCTGGCGGTTTTCCTCCACTTGAGGATCGGGCACCGGCACTGCCGACAATAGCGCTTGTGTATAGGGGTGCTGCGGGTTTTCGTATACTTCATCCACGGGACCCAACTCGACGATCTTGCCCAGGTACATCACCGCCACGCGGTCGCAGATATGGCGCACCATGCTCAGGTCGTGCGCGATGAAGAGATAGGTCAAGCCGAGCTCGTCTTGCAGCTCCTCCATCAAGTTCACTACCTGCGCCTGAATTGACACATCCAGGGCCGAGATCGGCTCGTCGGCGACGATAAAGCTCGGCTCAAGCGCCAGCGCGCGGGCGATACCGATCCGTTGCCGTTGCCCGCCCGAGAACTCGTGCGGGTAGCGGTTGATGAAGTAGGGATTCAGACCCACCTTCTCCATCAACTCTTCGACGTACTGCTGCCGTTCTTTTTTGTTGTTGTAAATCTTGTGTATCTGCAGCGGTTCGCTGACGATGCTGCCGACGGTCATGCGTGGATTCAAGGAGGCGAAGGGATCCTGAAAGATGATTTGCATCTTGCGGCGCATCTGCCGCAATTCGTTGCCAGTCATGGTGGACAGTTCTTGCCCCTCGAATTTGACGCTGCCTTCCGTTGGGCGATACAATTGCAAGATCGTCCGACCGGTGGTGCTCTTGCCGCAACCGGATTCACCGACCAGCCCCAGCGTTTCCCCGCGGACGACATTAAAACTGATGCCATCTACCGCGCGCACCGCCCCAACCTGCCGCTGAAATACGATGCCGGCGGAAATAGGGAAGTACTTCTTCAGGTTGTTGACCTCGAGGATATAGTCGTCGTCCCGTTTTTCCTTGTCCATTGTCATGGTCATCGCTTCACTAGACATTTTGCGCTACCCCCTCGCGGATGTCGGCCCAACAAGACATAACGTGCGTACCATCGCCAATGGCATCGGGTACGATCTCAAGCGGCGGACGCTCGTCCCAACATCTTTGCAGCTCGAATTGCTCGCGAACGTCGCAACGCGCGGCGAAGGGACAGCCAGTCGGCTCGTTACGCATATCCGGCGGCGAGCCTTCGATTTGAATTAGTTTTTCTTCCCCGCTGGAATCCAAACGCGGCAGAGAACCCAATAGCCCTACCGTATAGGGATGACGTGAATCGCCAAACACTTCGTGCGAGGAGCCGGATTCCATAATGCGACCGCCGTACATCACCAGTAGGCGATCGGCGATACCTGCGACTACGCCCAGATCATGCGTGATCCAGATCATCGCCATATTAAACTCGTCTTTCAGTTGTTTGACCAACTCAATTATCTGTGCCTGAATAGTTACATCCAGCGCGGTGGTTGGCTCGTCGGCGATCAAGAGCTTGGGATTGCAGGACAGTCCCATGGCGATCATCACGCGCTGACGCATGCCACCGGAGAATTGATGTGGATAGTCATCAAGCCGACGATAGGCATCGGGAATGCCGACCATATCGAGCAAGTCGGCGGCGCGCTTGCGCGACTGTGAGGTATTCATGCCCTCATGCAATTTCAATGATTCTGTGATCTGTGTGCCGATGGTCAGCACCGGGTTAAGCGAAGTCATCGGATCCTGGAAGATCATGGCAATTTCCTTGCCACGTATGAGCCGCATTTGATCGGGTTTCAGCTGCAGCAAATCTCGTCCCTCAAAGTTGACCGTGCCCGATTCAACTTTGCCTGGCGGGCTGGGGATCAAACCCATGACAGCCAGGGAACTGACGCTTTTGCCGCTGCCGCTTTCGCCAACGATACCAAGCGTTTCGCCCTCTTCCAGGTCATAAGAAACGCCATTGACCGCGTAGACCGTTCCTTCTTGTGTATAAAACCGGACAACGAGGTCCTTAACCTCAAGTATGACGCCCAATGTCGCACCCTCCTCCCGCAACAAAATCTCTATGAAATAATTTCAGGTCAAGAGAGTTTGTCGAACAAAAGCCATCTCGTCGCAAGGATAGCTTGCAACGATTGGTACAATCATACCAAAGATGTATCGGTTTTACCAACAAATCAGAAATAAGCGCGGGCGGTTGAATCTTAGCCTTGGGATCGGTACCAATTGATGGTTTCGCGCAGGCCGGCGCGGAAGTCGGTCGTCGCGACAAATCCGAACTCGCGCTCGGCGCGGGAGACATCAAGCTTGCGGCGGGGTTGCCCATTGGGCTTGCTGGTATCCCAGCGCAATTCGCCGGTGTAACCCACTTCGTCAGCGATGATCCGCACCAGATCGCGGATGCTAATCTCGTAAGCGCTGCCGAGGTTGACAGGCTCTGGACTATTGTAAACTTCGGCGGCCAGAACGATGCCGCGCGCCGCGTCCCGTACAAATAAAAACTCCCGGGTCGGGGAACCATCGCCGAAGAGCGTTACTGAGTCCTGGCCCTGCTCGAGAGCGTAGACCATTTTTCGGATCACATCGGGGATGACATGCGCCGATTTGGGGTCGAACTTATCGTGTGGACCGTATAGGTTGACCGGCAGCAGGTGAATGGCGTTATAGCCGTATTCTTGTCGATAGGCCTGGCTTTGAACCAGCAACATTTTCTTCGCCAAGCCATAAGGCGCGTTGGTCTCCTCCGGGTAGCCCTCCCAAAGATCGTCTTCTTTGAATGGGATTGGCGCGTATTTGGGATAGCTGCAAACGGTGCCGACGCCGACGAATTTGTCCACACACGCGCGCCGCGCCCCCTCCAGCAAGAGCGTGCCCATCATGATATTGTCATAGTAGAACAGCCCGGGGTGTTCGCGATTGATGCCGATGCCGCCAGCAGTGGCCGCCAAATGAATCACCATGGTCGTCGCTGGATGATCGGCGTACAAGCCTTCGACGTCGCCCGCCAGGCGCAGGTCGTATTGGGCGCTGCGTGGTACGATGACATCCCCAGCCTCGTTCGCGCGCAGTTCTTCGACCACATGTCGACCGAGGAAACCGGCGCCGCCAGTCACAATCACAACCTGTTCGCGCCAAAACGTCTTAGTCATGCCTCACCCTCTCAAGAATCGGACATAATAGCCCCAGAGACTACGCAAGTATATCACCTGAATACAGCTTTACATGACCTTTTTCTCAGTGTATCAGCGCGCGCGTTTTCTTTCCCTTGCCGTTCTGCATACACATTTGAGCCGAGCAATTGTAAGATGACGACCATGACTCATTGGCGGAATTCTCGAGAAAGGCAATCCCTTGGAACGCACACTGATAATCGTTAAACCGGATGCGATGCAGCGCGGCCTGGCCGGCGAAATCATCAAACGCTTCGAGCAGCGCGGCTTGAAGATCATCGGCATGAAGTTGCTGAAGCTCAGCAGAGGACTGGCGGAAAAGCATTATGATGTGCACCGCGAACGTCCGTTTTTCGATGGTCTTGTGACATACATCATCTCGGCGCCAGTGGTGGTGATGGCGTTGGAAGGCAGCGACGCGGTTCTCGCCGCGCGCGCGACAATCGGCGCGACCAAGCCGGCGGAAGCGGCGGCGGGCACGATCCGTGGCGACTACGCGCTGGAGATCGGTCGCAACCTGGTGCATGGCTCGGACAGCGTCGAGAACGGCAGAATTGAGGTTACGAACTTTTTCAGCGAGGAGGAGCTCTGCGGCGGCTGGTCGCGGGATGTGGATGGCTGGGTGTTTGAGTAGAGTCTATGCGGATCGTGGAATCGCCTGCTTCGCTTGACAGGACATTTGCAGGGGGTTAAAGTGAACGCAGAATTGATGCGAGTGAATGAATATGGCTGCCGACAAGATGCCAATTACGCCGGATGTAGTGACTTGGGCTAGGGAAAGGCTGGGATACTCGCTCGAGGAGTTGGCACAAAAACGTCCAGAATTCAAGAAAATCGCCGAGTGGGAAAGTGGTGATTCGAGGCCAACGTATCGACAGCTTGAATCTCTCGCCAAGGTTCTCACGGTACCTGTGGCAATATTTTTTTTCCCTGCACCGCCTGACTTGCCTAGAATCGAAGAGACTTTTCGTACCTTAAGCGCGGAGCAATTTGCTGAAATCCCGCCTCGCATCCGTGTCCTCCTGCATAAGGCGCGCGCATTTCAAATCGGACTGGGCGAATTGAATGATGGACGAAACCCGGCACACCAAATCGTGACTCGAGACCTGAGCTTAAGTATCAACGACCCTGTCTCATTCATTGTTAGGCAAGTACGCGAATTTCTGGGTGTGAGTCTTGCTGATCAATTCAAATGGCCTGATGCTGGCTCCGCGCTGAAAGCATGGAGGACTACATTTTATAACGTTGGCGTTACAGTCTTTAAAGACGCTTTTCGCGAGAGAGGCTATAGTGGGTTCAGTCTCTACGACAAAGAGTTTCCCATCATCTACGTGAACAATTCAAACACAAAAGCGAGGCAGATATTCACGCTCTTCCATGAATTGGCGCATCTGCTCTTGCATATGAGTGGTATAGACAGAGACACAGCGTTTCGGCAGCCATTCCCGGCCGACAAGCGTCGCATAGAGAAAACATGTGATTCCTTGGCGTCGGCCATTCTTGTGCCTGAGGAGGCCTTGAACGCGGAAATTCTGGCTTGCGCAGCTGATAGATCGTTGGCGGAGGATCTCGCCCGTAAGTTCTGCGTAAGTAAAGAGCTGATTTTCCGCCGATTTCGAGACCGCGGCCTCGTTACCGACCAAGCATTCACAGATGCAAAGCAAGAGTGGGACAGTCAGCTTGCAAGAGACGAAGGTGACATTGGCGGGAATTACTATCGCACTAAGATTGCGTATCTTGGGGAGGAATACATAACATTGGCCTTCAAGCGCTTTTATCAGGACCGTATCGATGAAGAGGAACTTGCGGACTATCTGGCAATCAAGCCAAAGCACCTTGGCCAATTGGAAGACACGCTCTTTGAGGTGTCGAGGTGACATATGTGATTGACACAAGTAGCTGGCAGCAGTTGTTCGGCTGCTACGGGCGTGAGCGATTTCCGACACTTTGGAATCAATTTGGTGAATTGGTTTCTGGCGGCGCAATTACCTCAATTCGACATGTCTTGCGTGAAATTGAAAACAGAGATAAGAACAATGGTGAACTGGACTGGGCAAATGCGCACGTAGAACTGTTTCCTAGAGTGAGCGAAAATGAGTCGCAGTTTCTTCGCGAGATCTATGCTGTTCCACGTTTTAGTCATGTCGTTCCCACAGAAATCAGAGACGATGATGCGGACGAGGAGCAGGACGAGGATTCGGATGCCGATGCGGATCCCTTTTTGATTGCGCGAGCCAATGCAATTGATGGAATGGTCATCACGCAAGAACGAGAGCGAGGTAACCGAGTAACGATTCCGAGCATCTGTAGGCATTTTGACATTCAATGCGGTTCGCTGGACGATTTGATGAAGAAGGAAAACTGGACCTTCTAAGATACACGACTATGCAGCCCACGAAGAGTATCTCACCCGCCCTGCTGCTCTTCCTTACGCTCGCCCTTTTCGGCATATTCATCGCCCTGCTGATGGTCTTTCTGGCCGAACGGGACGCGCCCGCCGCCCAGCCAACCTTCCAGCCCGCGCCCCCGCGAACGGTGATCAACTTCCAGGCGCCGGACTTTGAGCTGCCGCTGCTGGACGGCGTGACGCTGGTTTCGCCGTCGGATTACGCCGGGCGGCCGCTATTCCTCAATTTCTGGGCGACCTGGTGCGCGCCTTGCGTCCGCGAACTGCCGGCATTTGAGGAGTTCGTCGCCAGTCACGATGATCAAGTAAATGGACCGGCTTTGCTCACGATCAACCTGGGCGAGACCGCCGAGGAAATCACCGGCTTTTTGAAGCAAATTGGCGTGCGAAACTTGCCGGTAGCGATGGACATAAACCAGGTGGTCAAGCGCGACTACGGCGTACAGAACTTGCCTACGACCTATGTGATCGACGGCAGTGGCATGATCCGACATATGAAGCTGGGCGAGATGAAATACGAAGAAATGGGTCTTTATTTGCGGCAACTGGAGGATGAGTTGTGAGGCACAGGCCCGCGACTGAGGGCGACCGTATGCCTTAACGGGCGAGAGCAAATCGGGAAACTATTGACGGGAGTGAGCCATGCGCATTGAACTAAATGACAAGATCGCTCTCGTTACCGGTTCGGCGCGCCGGATCGGCCGCGCTATCGCGCTGGAACTGGCGAAGCAAGGCGTGAACATACTTGTGCATTACTACCGCAGTGATCCCGCTCAAGTGCGAGATACCTTGCAGGAGATCAAATCGCTGGGCGTGGATGCTTTTGCGGTCCGCGCGGACCTCAGCCAAGCCGAGGGCGTCGAGCGGCTCTTCAGCGAGTTTCGGAAGTATTTTGATCGGCTGGACATCGTGGTGAACAATGCAGCGGTGTTTCAGCAGCGAGAGTTTCTCGACGTGTCCCTGGAAGATTGGGACCTGACTATGGCGCTTAACTTGAGAGCGCCATTTCTGATTACTCAGCGCGCAGCGCTCATCATGCAAGAGAACCCCATACCTGGCGGCACGATCATCAACATCTGCGACGCCGGCGTTGACGGACCCTGGAGCAAATACCCCCATCATGGCATTAGCAAATCCGGCTTGTGGATGCTGACGCAGGTCGGCGCGCTCTCGCTTGCCCCCACAATTCGTGTCAACGCTGTCGTTCCCGGCCCGGTGCTGAAGACGGACAGGCAGGATCTAACAGACGATGCCTGGGCGAAGGTCGCTGAGCGTATCCCGCTGAAACGCACGGGCTCGGCTGGCGATGTGGCGCGGGCTGTCCTCTACTTGTGTCAGGAAGATCATATCAGTGGCGCTCTGCTCCATCTGACCGGCGGCGAACACCTCACCTGACCTAGAGCGCATCCCTCCGCACGCGACGGAAACCGGTGCCGTAAGCGGCGTGACCCATGCCAATTACCATGAAGGCGTTGGGGTCGACGCTGCTAACCTCTTCTTTCAACTCGCGCACTTGCGACCGTCCAATCGTCACGTAAAGCATTGTGCGTTCCGCCCCCGTGTACCTGCCCCGGATCGTCCAACTAGTGACGCCGCGCTGCAAATTGGCGAAGACCAGCGCCGCAATCTCGTCCGGCTTGTCGGTGATGATCATGGCGGTGCGTATCACGCTGGGTCCTTCCAAGACATAATCGGTCGCCATGCCAGCAATGAAAAGCGCGATCGCCGCGTACAAGGCGCCTTCCCAGCCGTAGACTAGCCCAGCGGCAATGATGATGATGGCATCGGTGCACAGGAAGGTGGTGCTCATGGGAAAGCCGAATCGCCGCTGCAAGACCAGCGCCAGGGTCGACGTACCGCCGAGCGTCGCGCCGGCGCGGAAGACCAAGCCGACCCCGACGCCGCCCAGCAATCCGCCGAACAAAGCGTTCAACATACGTTCCCCGCTTATGCCTTCCCGCGGCACCAAGGGGCTGAGCAAGTCAATCATCAGCGACATTATCGCGATGATCGCCACCGTACGCAGGATCACGCGCGAGCCATCGGGCAACATTCTGTATGCCAAGGCTTGTATCGGGATGTTCAAGACGAAGATCATCAGTCCGACCGGCGTATTGAATAACTCGTTTAGAAGCGTCGACGCGCCCGCGAGGCCTGCCGGGGCTATATCCAGCGGCTGCAGGAAAACGATCAGCGATAGCGCGGCGGCAACGACGCCGACGAAGATCAGGACATAGCGCAAGACAAGATCGCGAAGCATTGCCAACATGGGCGGCTCTCCTAGTCTAGAACACGCGACGCAACGAAGGGTATTTCGATCTTCTTTACATTATACCCCTGCGCCGCGTTCCGCAGCCCCCGGTAGGCGATTTCAATAGGAGCGCCCCGTCGAGCTATGCTATACTGATGGCTCGAATCTATTCCGCGATTATGTCTGAATTGGAGTTGATCGACTATGCCATTAGTTGCTCACACGCCGCTGCCGAGCTTTGACCGTCTAAAACAGCGCGGCCAAGAAGTGCTGACGCTGGACCGCGCTTTAAAGCAAGACATCCGCGAGTTGCATATCGGCCTGCTCAACATGATGCCGGATGCCGCGTTGGAGATTACCGAGCGGCAGTTCATGCGCCTGGTTGGCAACAGCAACCAGATCGCTCAATTCTATGTGCACGTCTTTTCCGTGCCCGGTTTGGATCGTAGCCCGCAAACCGAAGCCTATATCGAACAGTACTATACGACCTTCGAGCAAGTCAAAAAGGATGGTCTGGATGCTCTGATTATCACTGGCGCCAACGTCGCCAATCCCAGTCTCGACCAAGAGAACTTCTGGCAACCATTGACCGAGGTCATCGAATGGGCGCGTCTAAACGTCACCTCGACTCTATGTTCTTGCCTGTCGACCCACGCCCTTATGAAGTACTTCTATCAGATCGAGCGCGTCAAGCGAGATAGCAAGAAATGGGGCGTCTTCGAGCATCGCGTCACACAGCCTGCGCATCCGTTGCTGCGCGAGATCAACACGCGCTTTGACGTACCGCATTCGCGCTGGAATTCCATCACTCGGGAGCAAATCGAGGGGGCCGGCTTGACCCTGCTTATCCAGAGTTTTGATGGCGAATTCCATATGGCCGTCAGCCCGGACCAATTGCGGATTGTCTATTTTCAAGGGCATCCCGAATATGACATCAACAGCCTGCTGAAAGAGTATAAACGCGATCTCTCGCTCTACTTCGCCGGCAAGAACGAACAGCCGCCGTACCCGGAGAATTATTTTCCGCTGGAAGCGCGCGATATCGCCGAGCGCTACCTGCGACAAGCGCATCTGGCGATGGAACGGGGCGCTGAACTGCCAGAATTCCCCGAGGACGACATGCTCCCCTACCTCGACAATACCTGGGGCGATACCGCCCGCGCGATCTTCAATAACTGGTTGGGCTCGGTATACCAGGTAACCAATGTCGTGCGACACATTCCCTTTGATGACGGGATTGATCCCGACAATCCTCTGGGTATCTTATGAACGAGACAGAAACGACCCTGCTGACAGCCGAAGACTATATCCAATTTCCCGTCGTCGAGCCCGATCATCGCTACAGTTACGGAAAGAACTCACAGCAATTCGGCGAACTTTATTTACCCGCGTCAGACCCATTATCTTGCTTGCCGGTGATCATCTTGATCCACGGCGGCGGCTACCGGGCGATGTATGATTTGAAACCGATGGGGTCAGTGGCGCGAGCGCTGGCGGACGATGGCTTTGCGGTTTGGAATATCGAGTATTGCAGGGCTGGCAATGGCGGCGATTTTCCGCATATGTTCCTGGACGTCGGCACCGCCGCCGATCACTTAAGGCGACTTGCCGACAGGCACAGTCTCGATCTGGATTCGGTTCTCAGCGTTGGGCATTCGGCGGGTGGCCATTTGGCTCTGTGGTTGGCGGGAAGGCACAGGGTGCCTCCGTCTAGTCCACTATATGCCACCGACAGTTTGCCAATCGGGGGCGTAGTCGCTTTGGCCCCCATCGCCGATATACGCTTTGCTGTTGAGAAAGAGCTTAGCAGCGATGCCTTATTGCTTGTAATGGGCGGAGGTCCGGAGGTTGCCCCCGCAAACTACGACGCCGGTTCGCCGAGCGATCTGCTGCCGCTGGGAAGGCCACAGGCGCATATCGTCGGGACGGAAGACGTCGCGATCATGAACAATGTCAAAGTTTATCTGGCGGCGGCCAGATCCGTCGGCGACAAGGCTCAATTGATCGAAGCGCCGCGGGTCGGGCATTTCGAGATCGTCTCAACTGGCGCGCCGGCATTCCGTACGGTGCGCGAGACGATTTGCGACATGCACGCGATGATCAAAACCGAGTAAGACGAATGTCTAGAGACAAACGGACAAGCCCCGACTGGTGAAATGAGGCGAAGCCCATGATTAAGCGACTTGCGCACATTTGTATCGGCGCGGCCGACCTGGAGCGTACCGAGCAGTTCTATGTCGATCTGCTCGGTATGGAAATCGCATTTGAATTCATGCGCGGCGATGAACGTATCGGCTTCTATCTTAAAGCGGGCGGGACGAGTTTTATAGAAGTATTCGCCGAGCGCGAAAGCCTCAAGGATGGTCGAGCAAGCCTGAAACACTTCTGCCTGGAGGTCGAAGACATCGATGCCCTTATTGCAAAACTGACCGCGCAAGGCATCGACGTATCCAGGAAAAAACTCGGCGCAGACAATGCTTGGCAGGCTTGGATTACTGATCCCAATGGCCTGCGCATCGAGCTCATGCAATATTCGGAGCACAGCGCTCAATTTACTGGCGAGCCAGTCATGCTGGACTAGCTGCCAGACTGGCGTCGGTTGAATGCTTCTCTCAAGATCGCGTCAAACGCTGCATTATCGTGTGGCAGCCAGGCTTCGTTGATGGGCGACCCGGCATCAACCAGCAACTGCACGCATGCGGCATGATCGCCGCCGCTGAGCCAAGTGTGCTGACTGCCATAGAAACAGGTTGTCAGCGGCGTGCCGCCGTAGCCGTTGAGCCATTCCAAGGGCGGGTCGTCGTCCTCGTTTAACAAGAGGGCGACAACTTCGTGGTAACCGTGGAAAGCCGCCCAGTGCAAGGGCATCATGGCGTCGTCATCACGAATATGCAAATTGAAACCTAGCGACACCATTAACTTGACAACTTCAGTTTTGCCGGTCCAGGCGGCATGCAGCAATTGCCGCTGATCGGATTCTCCGAGTTGCGGCACGATCTCGGGATTCGCGGCGACGATCTCTCGCGCCGCCTCGGCCTCCCCGGCCGCGCAGAATGCCAGCAGTCGCAGGTCCAATGGACTCTGTTCTACCAAGTAGTCAAATATCTCGGCGTGTCCGTACTCCAGCGCAACCTGGTGCGGGGACAGGCCAGCGCCGGAAAAGGCGTAGACGTATTGGTGCGAACCGTCGGCCGTCGGTGTCAATTCGTAGCCGGCATGATTGACGCGCGCGCGGATCGCGTGCGGATGCCGCTCCAGCGCGGCCTTCACCAATTCGATATCGCCCAGCACGACCGCGGCAAAGATATCGACGACCGCGCCGCGTTTGATCAATTCCCGAGCGGCATCGTGTTTCCCCTCGCCCATTTTCCACTGCAAGGGCGTACTTTCGTGATCGAGATCGCGCGTTTCCAGGTCCGCCCCACGCTCCAATAACCAATCCATGACCGCCGGATCCTGGGCGTAATGCAACGGAGTCTTGCCGTCGCCGCCGCGTCGGTTCACAAGCGCCGGATCATTTTCGTAGGCCTCGTCCAGCCAATCAAGCCAGCCCTGCTCGGCCGCCGCGTGGGCGGTCACGGTCGCGCCGCGTTCGATCAAGGCCCCCGCAAGCGCCGCTGACGCCACTTCCAGCACATGGAAATCACCCGCCCACCATTGCGATCTGGCGTTGATGTCGGCGCCATGTTTGAGCAGCACATCGACCACATCCAGATCGCTCTTGGCGATGATGACGGCTGTCGATCCGAAATCGAAATGCGGGTCGTCAAGGGTCTCGCGCAGTTCAGGATTGCCTTGCAGCAATGCATCCAGCCCGGCCGCGTCCCGTGCATAAACCAACTGCTTGAATTGCTCCAGAGCTTCCCCGTCGCTGGCGTTCTTAAGCTTGATCGCCAGGCGCAATGCGCCCCAGCTTTTCAGGCCGTTTTCGCGGGCGATGACCGTCCGCGCGTCCTGGAGCGACAGGGGATATGCTGACGCCTCATCGCGTTCGAGGTGGCGGACCTGCGGCAGATGTTGACGGACGCGGCTAGTCGCATCGTCGTCTCCGGCCAGGAAAGATTCAACTAGTGCTTCAGCTATCCTTTTGCTGCATTCGAGATTGGCGGCGGGTAATTTATTGCTCATAAGATAATCCTAATATCCTCCGATTGCTTGTTTTGGTTTATCAACAGAGGCTTGTCGAAAATCAAAGGTCCTGAACAGTTCGCAAAGGAGAGATTTGATTTGCGGAGATATATGAGACGATATTGTTCTACGACCCCTTGAAAAATTATATGAGTGGAAATGCTATAAGAACGTCTTTGTCAACCTCGCTCAAGGCACTGTCAAATGCTGACAGTCCGACCAGTCCTGACGCAATTGAAACGCTTCTAGACAATCGCTTAACATGGCTCCAATCCTCTGATGTCCGGCAGTGTTCCAATGAATATCATGAGTCTTGGCATAATCCTTGTAGTCTCGCTTGAGATCGAGTACATCAATCGGATTCAGATAAGTTATGCCGAGTTGCTCAAACAACATAATGGCATTCCGAAAGTCGGTCCCGGGCGAGTTGAGGTCCTTTCCATGGGGAATCAGAAGTACGAGAAACTCCGAATTGTACGCTGCGGTCAAATCCTGCAACTCTCGCAGATACCTGCGGGTCATGTCCACCCCTTGCCTTGTGAATTCCTCCGTCCTAATTGCTTTGCCAACTCTGTCAGTTGCGCGCAGGACAACGGATCCAAGGCGCGTCAAGCCAAACAGGCGCTCCAATTCGCTAGCAGGGGGATCCACATTGCGGACACGATAATGTAGAGCCGTATCTGTACTCATTTTGATGATATGTCCCCATATGTCCATGTGATATTGCTGGATGACAAGACTCTTGCCGTTCTCGTCTCTCGCCGCCGTATAGTTATCCATTGGAAATAAATTGTTTTGAAAATCGTTGACATAGAAACCGAGGACAGTGATCTGCGGGCGCAGCCTGGGAGCGTGTCGCTCAAAAGAAACTACAGCTTGATTGGTGCCTGTTGTTGGGAATCCAAGATTCCAGATGATGTAATCGGGGAAGTTTGCCTGAACCGTCTCGACAAATGACTTACCCATATCCGCAGTAAAGCCAAAAGTAAACGAATCGCCAAGCATAATGATCCGGGTTCTATCTTCATGACCCTCGTCCAACTGCCATGATTCTGGGTCGAGTAGAGCTTGATCATGCATCTGGCAGTACCGTTCATCAATAATAGCGTGCTCGCTAAGTTGTTCGCTCTTGCGAATTTGCTCGTTCTCACATTCAGTTGCCACCAACTCGGGCAAGAGACGACAGCCCGTTATCTTTTCGCATTTGAACCATGGTATGGTCTCCAAAGGTTTCTCTGGAATTTCGATTGGAAAATAGGTCGAATACCCCGTTGCAACCAGGACCAATTCAAGCGCGATGAAGGTAGCGACGGTGACCAAAGTGAGCGGCGCCAAATGCTTCTGTAGGGCTTGAAACAGCCGTTGGCGAAAGGACGCGAGTCGCATTTTGAACGCAGTAGCCGAAACAATCAAACCGAAAAATCCGAGCAGCAACTGAGGCGGGTTCAACCCGGGGCTCATACCTGGCAGCAAAAAATCAACTGCAACGGCAGCGATTGCCACAAATAGACCTAAGCCAGCGAGTACGAGGAAGAACAAAGTCGTCAACATCGACCGTCGATTTGCGTAAACGCCCAAGGAGACATCTCCTGATAACTTAAACAACTAATATCGCGGATGTGTGAAGCAACATAAAAATAGCGAGATTGACACAAGACAAAAGCAACCACAATTAGGTTTGAGCAGGGGAAAGAAACACGACGCATATTCGATTCTTAGCCAACATTTCTCGCGCTAATACAGTTTGAAAAGACTGGAAAAGACTGACAATGCTCTCTTGCGCTAGCCCGTCGTCTTTGTGTCATTTGATGTCACCTTGAGTTTAGAATCAGACGCCGGCTTCTTCAATAGGGGCTTTCTTGTGCAACTTGGGTCCGCTGCCGGAACTACACAGCACCCGCCGAAGCACGTCGCCATCGACATTGCCGCCGCTGACCAGGACCGCGGTCACAGCACCGTCCCGCGGCAAAACATCATGCAGCAAGGCGGCCACGCCGACCGCGCCTCCGCCTTCGACCACCCAGCCCTGTGCCTCAATCATATAACGCATGGCATCGGCAATCTGTCGCTCGGTCACCAGCGCCATATCATCGACCAATCGCCGCGCGATAGGCACGGTGATTGAACCCGCTTCAATCTCACCGGAAAGCGCTTCCGCCAGCGTCTCCCAGACTTGTGGCTTGTCACTGCCATAGAAGTGGTTATACATGGCCGGCGCCGACGCCGCATTGACGCCGATGACCTTGATTTCCGGGTTCATGCCTTTGACCGCGGTAGCGACGCCCGCGATCAATCCGCCGCCGCTCACAGGTACCACCACACGCTCGACATCCGGCAATTGCGCCACAACCTCAAGGCCGATTGTGCCGGCGCCCGCGATCACTTTCGCGTCGTTATAGGGCGAGACCCAGGTACCGCCCCCGGCTGCCATGCGGAGCGCTTCGGCTTCCGCCTGGTCGTAGTTGTCGCCGAAAAGGATCGCCTCGGCCCCATATCGACGAACATTGTCGATCTTTTTCTCGGGCGTGTTCAGCGGCATCAAAATACGTGCCGAGGCGTCGGCCAGATCTGCGGCATAGGCGACCGCGCCGGCGTGATTGCCCGACGAGGCCGCGATGATTCCCTTTGCGCGCGCGGTCTCATCGAGGGACAGGATAGCGTTTAGCGCGCCTCGGATCTTGAAGGAATGCGTTTTGTTGGCGTTTTCCAGCTTGAGCCAGGCGTTTTCGCCCAGCTTGGGCGCGGCTTCCAGCGGCGTCGGCCCCAGATGCGCCCCCAAGCGCTGCCCGGCGCGGATGATGTCGCCCAGGGTGACGGGTTCAGGCATGGCTCACAAACCGATTTGCCGCAGGTAGTCCCGATTGCGCGTCGCTGATTCCAGCGGCGTGCCCAAGCCGGGCAAGACATCCTGCTCAACCACGATCCAGCCGTCGTAAGCGATCGCATCCAGTTTGCGCAGGACGCCCGGAAAATCTACATCGCCTCTTCCCAATTCGGGGAAGATACCTTGTCCAACCGAAGCCGGGCCATCCCAGCCGAATTGGCGCGACTGCGAGGCCACCTCTGGATCATGATCCTTGAAATGCACCAGCCAAATACGGTCGGCGAATGCTTCAATGTCGGCCAGGGGATCGCCGCCGCCAAAAGCCCAATGCCCGGTATCAAAGACCAGGCCTAGCGTCTCGCTATCCGTCATTGCCATCAGGCGCGCGGTTTCGGCCGGCGTTTCCACCCATGTGCCAATATGATGATGAAAGACGGTGCGCAATCCGGTCTCGTCCATCACGCGCCGCGCTACAGTGTCCGCGCCACGGGCGAAGATCCCCCAGCCGGCCTCGTCCAGACCCATCTCCGGGGTGATGCGACCGGCATTGAGGGTGCGTGTCGGATCAGTATACGGGTCGTTCCCGAGCACGATTTTGCAATCACTTCCACCGACCGCCGCCAGCAGTTTCGCTGTGCGCACGCAATCGTCCGCGCTCTCTTGATGACGATCGGCGTCATGCAGATAAACGCTTACCCAGGACGCCAGCAGTGCCAGGCTCCGCCGCGCCAGCTCCTCTCTCAGCTGAGCCGGGTCGGTGGGCATAAATCCCCAATCGCCCAATTCTGTGCCGGCATAACCGCTGGTTTCAATTTCATTGAGTACGCGCACATAATCGTATCGTTCCCCTTCGATGTTCTCGATGACACCCCAGGAACAGGGCGCGTTCGCCACCCTTAACATCATCGCCTCCAGAAACTTGCCCCAAAACTGTTTTCAACTATCTTGCCATTTGCTATCGTGAACCTTGCCCGATACGGCACTGTATGTAGATCGACATCAAGAGGCCGATCAGCGCTTGAGTATAACAGTTTTTGGGCTACAATGCCTTTATCTGTGCAGTTTTTCACAATTAGGCAATGAGCCGGGAATCAGATCCGGGAAGGCGACCAAAAGGATGAGCCAATTTGATCATAAACGCTTGTTTCTGCCTGGTCCCGTCGAGGTGCGCGAGGAGATCCTGCAGGCGCAAAGTGCATGGATGATCGGGCATCGCAGCGACGAATTCGCGGAGCTGTTCGCGCGCTTGCAAAGCAAGTTGCGTCAGGCCTTCTTCACGGAAAGCCGCGTCTATATCGGCGGATCATCGGGCAGCGGATTCTGGGAAGGCGCCTGCCGCAACGGTATTCGCGATGACCGCAAAGCGCTGCACCTGACCGGCGGCGCCTTCAGCGAACGCTGGGCGCAGATTAGCAGATCCAACGGCAAGAGCGTCGATTGCATCGACGTGCCCTGGGGCCGCGCTCATACGCCGGAGATGGTCGCGGAAGCGCTGGAAAAAGAAAACTACGATGCCGTCTGCGTCGTGCACAACGAAACCAGCACCGGCGTTACCAATCCCCTTCAAGCGATCGGGGAAGTCGTCAATCAGTATCCAGATACTTTGTTTTTTGTGGATACCGTCAGCGGATTCCTGGGAACGGAACTGCACGTCGACGACTGGGGCATCGACATCGCGCTGACCTCGAGCCAGAAAGCCTTCGCCCTGCCGCCCGGCATCGCCTTCGCGGCGGTCAGCGATCGGGTGCTGGAACGCGCCAAAAGCATTCCCAACCGCGGCTACTATTTCGATTTCCTGACGCTGGAAAAATCTTTGCTGAAGAACAATACGCCCTCAACGCCACCGGTCGCGCTAATGTTCGCGGCGGACCTGCAAATGGACCAGATCCTGGCGGAAGGCATCGCGGCGCGCTGGCAACGTCATCAAGACATGCGCGACGCCACGCATCGCTGGGCGCTAAATCGTGGTTTCGGCCTCTTCGCGCAAGAAGGCTATCGCAGCAATACCGTCACCACCGTAGAGAATTTACTAGACATCGACGTGGACGCCATGGATCGTTTCATGCAGGAGGAAATCGGCTTTGCCATGGACAAGGGCTATGGAGTGATCAAGGGAAAGACCTTTCGCTTGCCGCACATGGGCGATGTGACGATGGCTATGCTGCGAGAAGTCCTGGACGGCATCGACGCCTTTATGGCCTAGGCGATGCCCCCATCCCCCAACCCCTTCCCCCATAAAGAGGGAAGAGGAGAATAGAAAGGCGAAGGTGATGACCTTTCACGTCCTGGTTCCCGATAACGTCAATCAGAAGGCGATTGATATCCTGCGCAACAGCGACGGAATTCGCGTATCCGCGCCGGGCAAGCTGGAACGCCCTGCTCTGCTCGACGCCATCGGCGACGCGCATGCCATCATCATCCGCAGCGGTGTTGCAGCCGATGCCGAGTTGATCGAAGTCGCGTCGCAACTCAAAGCCATCGCGCGGGCCGGGGTCGGCGTCGACAATGTCGACCTTGCAGCGGCCAGCGCCAAAGGCATTGTGGTCATGAACACACCGGGCGGCAACACCATCTCAACAGCCGAGCACGGCTTCGGCTTGATGATCGCCTTGTCCCGGCACATCCCCCAAGGGCATCAATCGCTTTTGGAAGGGCGTTGGGATCGGGTAGCATTCACCGGCGTCGAACTCAAGGGCAAGACCTTGGGCATCATCGGGCTGGGGCGGATCGGGCGGGCGATCGCTACCCGCGCGCAAGCCTTCGAGATGAAGGTCATCGCGCATGATCCTTATTTGCCGCCGCAGGTCGCCGAGGAGATCAACGTGCCGCTGCTTGATTTGACCGAGGTTTATGCCAACTCCGATTATTTGACGTTGCATGCGCTGGTGACGGATGAAACGCGCGGCATGATCAATGCCGGAAGCATCGCTACGATGAAAGACGGCATTCGCATCATCAACGCGGCGCGCGGCGCGCTGATCAACTCGGCCGATTTGGCTGCGGCGCTCGCGAGCGGAAAGATTGCCGGCGCCGCGCTCGATGTCTTTGAACAGGAACCGCCGCCGACTGACCATCCCCTGATCGGCCATCCCAAGGTGATCCACACCCCGCATCTGGCGGCCAGTACATCAGACGCCCAGGTGACCGTCGCGGTTGAAGCGGCGCAGTTGATCCTGGACTTCCTGCTCAATGGGAAGACGGCGAACGTCTGCAATCCCGAGGTTTTGTCTTGATACAAACCCACCGCCCAACCCCTGCCCGAAGGGAATGGGGGTTGAGGCCTACGGCCGCGCCGGGCTGCCATCGGGCAGGCGCGTCTGCGTCCAGTCCTCGATGATATCCGCGGGCGGATACTTCGCCGCCAGTTCTTCGTCGATATCGATGCCCAGCCCGGGACGGTCATTCGCGTACAGGTAGCCGTCCTCGACAACTGGCAAACCGGGGAAGATCGCGTAGTCAAGCTCGGAAGGCCGATACCATTCCTGGATACCGAAATTGGGATGCCACAAATCGAGCTGCAGGTTGGCCGCATGACCAACCGGAGAGGTATCGCTCGGTCCATGCCAGGCGGTTCGGACGCCGTACATATCCGCGAAGATCGCCACATTGCGGGCCGGCGTAATGCCGCCCATTTGACTGATATGCATGCGAATGAAATCGATCAAGCGCTCTTGAATCAACAATTGCCATTCATGGGGATTGTTGAACAACTCTCCCATCGCCAGCGGCGTGGCGCATTGCGCGCGTATCATCCGGAACCAATGAATGTCTTCCGGCGCCAGCGCATCTTCCAGGAAGAAAAGCTTGAAGCCCTCGACGTCTTTGGCAAACTGCGCGGCCTGTATCGGCGCCAGGCGCTCGTGGATATCGTGCAGCAATTCAATCTGATCGCCGACCTCTCCGCGCACATGCTCAATCATTTCCAGCGTGCGCCGGGCGTAGTCGCGCGGGTCGAAATAGGCGCCGGGCGGCGCGCCCTTCGGCTTGATCATGGGGCTGCCCCGGCCGCCATATCCGCCCATCTGCACGCGAATGTAGCGAAAGCCCCGCTCCATGTAGGCACGGACGTTTTCAGCGACTTCTTCTTTTGATCCGCTGTCAGCATGCACATACACATGCGCCGCCTCGCGCGATTTGCCGCCTAACAAATCGTAAACCGGCATGCCGGCTCGCTTGCCCTTGATATCCCACAAGGCTTGATCGACGCCGGAAATCGCGTTGTTCAGCACGGGCCCGTTGCGCCAATATCCGTGCACCATCGACATATTCCAGATCTCTTCAATGCGGTCGACATCGCGACCGAGCAAGAAACGTCTCAAATGGGCTTCGATGGCTGCCGCCACCGCGAAAATGCGCTGGGTGAAGGTGGCGCAGCCCAGGCCATACAAGCCTGGCTCGGAAGTCGTGACTTTGACAATCGCCAACCGCGACTTGCCCGGTTGGGTCAAGATGACTTTGACATCCGCAATTGTTACTGGTTTTGGCATGGCTGTCTCCTCTATTCCTCAGTCCTTGTGCCCCCTCGGTCCCCCGCCGCTCATCTATTCTACATCCTGCGCGAACTTAATGATGGACGCCAGCGAACGCCTGCGCGGGTCGCGCCCCAGCACGTCGAGCGTCTCGGCATCCTGGTCGCTCCATTTCCAGATGTCGACGAAGGCTTCGACGGGCTTGTGAGAATTGTCCTTGCCCTTGAAGGGCAGATTGTACTTGGAGCTGGAGTTGAAGTTGAAGGGCGGGTCAAGGTAGATGAGGTCAACCGAGACGTCGGGCAAGGCCGCCGAATCATTGAAGATATCGAGGCAGTCGGCGGCGCAGAGGATGCGGTTTTTGGCGCTGCTAGATTGGGCCGGTTCAGTTGCCGAGTACGGTATACAAAAAACCAGCTAAAGCGAGTTGAGTCGCTATCATCCACATCACAATCAGGCGCGTATGCCGTTCTAGATCCGCCTTGGAGGCCAAGTGCGGCCGTTCTGTTTCCATAGCAGTTTCAACTTTGCTTAGCCGTTCCAATATGGACGTGTATTGCCGTGTTGTATTCTCTGCGCTAGACATCGGTTTTCCTGTGCTTTTCCATATCTCAGCCCATTATAACACCCGGCAGCGATTCGTCAATTTGCCAATGCCCGCGATCTCGACACTGACAACATCCCCATCGCCCAGGAACTGCGGCGGATCCGCCGCCTTGCCCACACCGGAAGGCGTGCCGGTCAGGATCATGTCGCCCGGATTCAGCGTGAAGGCCCGGGACAAGAATTCGATTAATACAGGCACGCTAAATATCATATTCGCCGTTGAGCCGTTTTGTTTCTCGACGCCGTTCACCTTCGTCACAATAGTCAGGTCTTGCGGATCGGCGAGCGCGTCCGCCGTGACGATAACTGGCCCGATCGGGCAAAACGTGTCCAAACCCTTGGCCCGCGCCCATTGCTTGTCGCGGGTTTGCAAGTCGCGCGCCGAGACATCATTGGCGATGGTGTAGCCAAACACGTAATCAAGCGCGTCTTCCCGCGAGACCCGGCGCGCGGTCTTGCCCATGATTACCGCCAACTCGCCTTCCCAATCCACTTGCGAAGTCAAATCGCCTTCCCATTCGACCGCATCGCCATCGCCGATGACCGCGCTCGGCATAATCGCGAAGACCAGCGGCTCGGATGGCACCTCGTTATTCAATTCGCGCGCGTGCTCCACATAGTTGCGCCCGATCGCCAGGATCTTGCCCGGTCGCAGCGGGGGGGAGATCCGAGCCTCGGCCAAGACATCGCGCCCGCCGGTGGGGGCCGCGCGGCTGCCGGCTTCGATCAAGGACACCATGTCCGGCGCATCGACGCGCCGAATGCTCTCGCCATCGGGGATGCCAACATAGGTTTGACCCTTCGCGCTGTAGCTAAGCAGCTTCATCCGCCCTCCCAACGTCATTCACTTGAAGTCCGGCAAGTCTAACAAAGCGGGCGAGATTCGACTAGCTACGCGTCGATTTCGCAACCGCAGCCGCTCGGCGCGTAACCGGCGAATTTGGGCTACCACGCTCACACAGAATAACAAGCCTTCTCCTTGCATGAGCAAGGAGGTTGACTAAAAAGAATCCGCAGTCGCGTATAATCTGATAGAATAACGGCGTACGATACTCGTGCGCGATATTTGGGGGCAATTTCTTGACCACGATCAGAGTCGCCTGCGCGCTGATGCTGATCTTGACGATCGTCTCGGCTTGCAGTGATACCGGCAATACGTCCGAGGACGCCCTGTCCGCGCAGCGCCTTTTGCCCAATCTGGCCGACTACGCCGCGACCGATGTCGATACCACCATCGACGGCGCTTTTGCCGCGGTGGGTGGCGCCGCCCTGGTTGGCGGGCAAATCGGCATCACAGCTTTTGTCGCCAAGGCAGAACAGATACTGCAATGCTTCCAGGATCGGGGTGCCCTCGCCGCCAAGTTCTATTCGAAATCCCAACCCGGTAACACGATTCCACAGGTAGGCGCCGTTCTGGTCATAAACCAGTCGCGCATCAATCAAGAGATGATTAACTGCGCGCTGGGCGGGCAGGAAGAAGCCGTATCGGCGCAAAGCCTGAATATCGAGCCTTGCGCAAGCGCGGGCACCATAACCTACGAAGGCGATACCATAAGTTACGTCTACGCTGGTTCGCATCCCGATGTTTGCGCCTTGTACCAGTTGCATTTTGACAATCTGGCGGAGCAATCGAGCACGGAAACCGAGGAGCCGGGCAGCTAAGTGGAACCAAGAAAGTAATGAACATTTTGAGGAACAGGTTTCGGGCGACATGGTAGGGCGCGTAAGCACAGCCCGCCTGTCGCTACTACGGACTTCGACATAAAGGACGCATGTAGCCGCTCGCCGGCAGCGAAAAGGTCTGCGCCGCTCACGCGAAATCGCAAGCGTTCTCGTCGCATGAGCGACGCGGTTAACGTAAACAGGGGCGACCAAATTGGTCGCCCGCCGATAACACGACGGGTTTCGGCATGGTATGACGCATGTTTTTCACGACTAGCTTAGAATAACTGAAACGATTCGCAAATCTGACAGGAGGCAACGATGGGCGAATTCAACGGTTTGGGATTACATTTGGGGGTTCTTTCGCGTCTGTCGTCGGCAAAATCGCGCTCGATCAGCGCCGAGAACTTTGATGGCGCCAAAGGCAAAGGCGGCATGGCCGATGAAGGGACCGGCAGCCAGGCCTCGCGCGACTTGGGCCATGGCTGGAAAGTCTCGCCATCCGTGCGCATCAAAGCCGGCGATACCTTCACCGTCGCCGACATCGACGGCCCGGGCGCCATCCAGCAAATCTGGATGACGCCCACCGGCAACTGGCGTTATACGATCATGCGCATCTATTGGGACGGCAGCGAATACCCCTCGGTAGAATGCCCGGTGGGCGACTTTTTCGCTGTTGGCTGGGGCGAGTACGCGCAGGTGACTTCGCTGCCCATTTGCGTCAATCCGGGCAGCGCCTTCAATTCATATTGGGAGATGCCCTTCCGTCGGCATTGTCGCATCACGATGAGCAATATCGCCGAAGAGGACATGACACTCTATTATCAGGTCAACTATACTTTGACTGATGTGCCCGAGGACGCCGCCTATTTTCACGCGCAATTCCGCCGCGCCAATCCCTTGCCATTCAAAGATGTCTACACCATCGTCGACGATGTCCGCGGACGCGGACATTATGTCGGAACTTATGTGGCCTGGGGCTCCAACAATAATGGCTGGTGGGGAGAGGGCGAAGTGAAGTTCTACCTCGACGGCGACGACTATCCCACGATTTGCGGCACCGGCACCGAAGATTATTTCTGCGGCTCCTATAACTTTGATCCCAGCCCGCGCCACGACCAGGGATACATCACCTACACCACGCCTTACGCCGGTTTTCATCAGGTGATCCGGTCCGATAACGATTACAGGTCGCAGCTAAGAATGGGCATGTACCGCTGGCATATTATGGATCCGATCCGCTTTGACCAAGACTTGCGCGTCACCATGCAAGCGCTGGGATGGGGTTACAACCGCCGCTATCTGCCCCTACAGGACGACATCGCTTCGGTCGCTTATTGGTATCAGACCTTGCCGCAGGCGCCATTCCCGCCATTGCCCGAGCGCGACAAGCTGATGGTGATCTGAATCTCAAAACTGCCGCGTCAGTTCAGCGTAAAGGCGCTCATAACTTGAAGCCGCCTTTTCCCAGGTGTATTCGGCTTCGACCAGTTCCCGTCCGCGCAGGGACAAGCGCTGACGCAGTCCCTCATCGCGCAGGACATGAAGCGCGGCGGCGGCAATGTCCTTCACTTCGGCGATGATCGCCGACTGGCCATGTTCCACGTTGATGCCCTCTACGCTCAGCGGCGTCGCCACTAAGGGAATGCCCATTGCCAGCGCTTCCAGCGCTTTATTCTTCTGTCCAGCGCCCATGCGCAAGGGGCAGATGAAAGCCGTCGCCCGCGTCAGGAATGGTTGCACTTCGGGAACGCGCCCGGTAACAAGGACACGGCTGTCAGCCAGGTTGAGCATCCACTCAGGCGGGTTGTTGCCGACCAATTGCAGTTGCGCGCCCGGCATGTGCCGCCAGATCTCGGGCATGATTCGCTCAGTTAGCAGCCGCGCCGCATCCTGATTCGGTCGATATTCGAAGTTGCCTACGAAGAGCAGGGTCCCCCCGTCACGATCCTCGCCTTGCCAGGGGAACCGTCCCAATTCGATACCGTTGGGAATCACATCTACCGGCAGTTGGGGTTGCAGGGACAGCAGCACATCTCGGTCTTTCTCGGCGATCACCACGGTGCGGTCGTAAGGGGCGTACATGAAGCCTTCGAGGCGGCGCGCTATGGGCAAGCGCAAAGCGGCGCTGAGTTGACCCTGCCGCGCGGCGCTCTGCAAAAAGAGCGCATGCGATTCATAGGGTGTAATCAAGTTGGGCTTGTCAGCGAAAAGCGGGTGGTATTCGTAAACGCTGACCGAGCCGTAGCAGTGCACCACATCATAATCATGGCCTTGCAAATACCGCTCGATCGCTCGCCACAATTCGGGGTTGAAACTAATATCAGCATTCCTGGCAAAGCGCTTCGACGGATCAAACAAGCGCTGCAGGTAAGCTTCGCCACCACGACGGGACTCTCGTATTAACTCGATATGTCGGAAGAAATCGCGATATTCCGCGATCCATTGGGGATCGTCGTCGCGGTCGTAAAGCGCGAGCAAGTCGATGGTATGGCCGCGCCCGGATAATTCCCGCGCCAAATGCCAGATAATCAGGCGATCGCCCAGGTGCAATGGATATGGCGGGCAACGCGAAATCAGCAGAATCGTCTTCATATGGCGGCTGTCGGACCGTTAAAGGCTCCCCTATCCTACCAAAGCGCGACCGCCTCTTGTATGCCCCCGTCCAACCGCGAGAAAAGAAAAACTCATCGCATGGATGAGTCCTAAGGTGCCGAGACCCAGACTTGAACTGGGGACATCAGCATTTTCAGTGCCGCGCTCTACCAACTGAGCTATCTCGGCATCTCATCGTGAAATGAGAGCTTGAAGTGTAGTAGTACGGGCGCTGGATGTCAAGGACAAAGTGAGAATCGAGAGGCGGGGATTCGTCTCCCGTTATTAGGAAAGGACCGCGCACAGCCAGGAGCGGATCAAGGCGCCGGTCACGTCTGGCGCCGACTGCGGGAAAAGGTGCCCCCGCCCTTCGATCACGTTTACGGTCGCCGAAGGCACAAGGCGCTGTACAGCCTCTTGAGCCGATTGATCGAAGGCGTCACTCGTAGCGCCGCGGATGATCAAAACTGGCAGCAGGCCCTCCAGCTGCGGCAAATCCTCCCAGATTCGCTGGTAAACCGTGGAATAATAATAGACTTCCCATTCAACGGGCCAGACCAGTTCATAGCCGGCTTTGTTCGAGCGTTCCCTTAAGCCATGGTCGACATACAAGCGCAGCGCTTCATCCGACCAATCGGCGAAATGAGGCCGGTTCCGAAAACGGGTGAAAGCCAGATCCCGGCTCTCGAAGACGCGTCGACGCCGCAAGGCGCCCTTTACCAGCGGTGTTTGATCAAGCGCATTGTGTTCCGTCGCCGTTTTCAGCCAATCCAGCAAGTCCTGCGACAAAATCACGGGATCGAGCATGACCAGCGCTCGGAAGCGCTCGGGCTCCTTGATGGCCGCCAGCATTGAAGCGATACCGCCAAAGGAATGGCCGACCAGGATGATTTCGCCCATTTTCCATGTGTCAAAAGCGCCGAGCAGGTCATCCGCCAGATCATGCCATTCGCGTAATTCCCGCGGCGGCGTTTGATCGCCCCACAGCGCGCGCGGCGGGAAACAGATCGCACGATAGCGATCCGTCAAAGAACGCAACATAGGCCCGTAAGTTTGCGGAGGAAAGCTATTGGCGGGGGCGATGTGTATAAGGGCTGCGTCCGCCGGTCCGCCCAATTCGAGCAGTCTCTGTGGCACGTTTTACACCTTTGTATGCCTAGAATTGTAAGTTACATTTTGAAGTGCTCAAGTGAGCTGAAGGGGAGACAGAACATGATTGACCGCTCCATATTATTTGCAGTCGGCGCCTCATTGATCGCGCTCGTCGTGGTGCTGGAACTGGTGCGGCGGCGGCGCTTGCGTGAGGAATATTCGCTCTTGTGGCTGGCGACAGCCATCGTGATGCTCGTCGTCGGCGTCTGGCGCGATCTCTTGCACAGCCTGGCCGACCTGGTCAATATCGAATACCCGCCGAACCTGCTTTTCCTGCTGGCCGCGCTGTTCCTGCTTTTCATCCAACTCTATTTCTCGACCGTCATCACCAAGCTGACACAAGAAAACAAAGAGATCGCGCAACAACTCGCCTTACTACGGTACGAGGTTGGGCATATGCGCGGGCAGCGCGTTGATGGCGACGACGATGAGTCCGATTAAGACAAAAACATAGATGGCCAGCTCCGGCAGGCGGCTGCTGATGGGATTGGTATCCGAGCGGGCGAACTCCCTCATGCTGCGCGGTGGAATCGTCGGTCGGCTCAGGCGCGGCGCGATCCGCCAGGCCAGCAGGAACCCACCAATAACGCCGCCGATATGCCCCCAATTGTCAATGCGCGATCCAGGGAAAAAGCCGATCACGAGGTTCATGCCGATCAAAAAGAGCATGTGACGCAGGCGCCCTTTCACATTGGCATAGACCCCGCGGTGCTGATAAAGATGCGCCGCTTCGGCGGCAAATATCGCGAAGACCGCGCCCGATGCCCCAACCGACGGTGAGAGCGGATCTCCCAAAGCCAGGCTCAAGGCCGATCCCGCCAAACCGCCCAGGAAATAAATCAAGGAAAAGCGCAGCCGGCCAAAGATCGGTTCTACGGTGCTGCCGACGATGTACAAGGCGTACATGTTAAAGAGCACATGAGCCAGCCCGCCGTGCAAGAACATGGCGGTGAACAGGCGATAAACCTGTCCCTGGTACACGACAAGCGGCGGGAACAAGGCGCCATGTACCATGAACTCGCGTTCGATTTCAGCGGATACCATCATCGCGGCAAAGATCAGGGCATTGATCGCCACCAATACCAGCGTCAGCTTTGGTTGATCTTCGGGCGGGCGGCGGAAGCGCTTTTTTCCAGCTCGTGAGGCGGAAATCTGAAGGCGCTCTTGACCTTTTGCTTTTTCGTACAATGGATGGTCGTTGTCAGAAGGAGCGGACATGAGACGGTCTCACTTTTATTTGAACGGCTCTATGATATGCCAAAAGCGTTATTTGTATATTGGAATTCGGGCCAATGGATGCGCCCCTCGCTCAGCTATCGGCAAAACATTGTGATAAACAGGAAAAAACTGCAACATTTTGTGATAAGCTTATTCTATATTCAGGTCTTTGACCATATAATGGTTTAGGCGCACTTATAAGACAGGATATGCGGGCAGATGTTAGAGAACAAAATTGTGGACATGATGATAGTCCCGGACCGGACGTATTGCGAGATGCACGAAGAGGGCGACGCCTGTGACGTGATCGTACGGATGGAAAATGGCGCCATGTACACGGCGCTGTTCGCCACCATATCCTATGTCCACCGCCAGATGGATTTGACTCTGATGGTGACGGAGTCCATTCCAGAGACGCCGCCCGTCCGTTATGCCGTGGTCGATACGCCGCATATCATTGTTGACGAATTGGAGCGCAGCATTATTGAGGACACCATCGACAACCTGGTGGCGCAAGACGTCTTTGAGAGTCTTTTCACCCGCGTTACCAGAGACGACGCCGCCGACAACCAGCGAACTAGCAGCGACGGTGAACGCGCCACGCAAGAAATAGCGGCCGCCGTCATTGAAGAAGTGCTGGTGGTCATCGGCGACTAAACGGTCCTTCCCACCAACACCGCCTCCCCGAACAGGCCTGCCCGTTTGCTTTTCCACTTTCTCCGCTATAATTTTCCGCGGCTTGCCGTCTAAAGCTTTGACGGGCTCTTGCCGCCACTCTGTTTGGCGGAAGAGCGCATCCGATCCCACAGCGCGACAAGATACAAAAGACCGAGGAATATTCATGTCCGACGAACGTTATGAAGACAGTCAACTCTACAAGATTCGCCATTCGGCTGCCCACGTGATGGCAGAGGCGATGCTGGAACGTTTCCCCGATGCCAAGATCGCCATCGGTCCGCCCATAGAAGACGGCTTCTATTATGATTTCGATCTGCCCACCGCCATCAACGATGAGGATATCAAATGGGTCGAGAAGCGCATGAAAAAGATCCTCGCGCAAAGCCACAGATTTACACTGCGCGAGGTCACACCGGCGGAAGCGCGTGAGATTTTCCAGGACCAGCCCTATAAGCTGGAGTTGATAGATGATCTCGTGAATGGGAGGCAAGACGACAACGGCAGCCCGATCGCCGCTCCGGCGGAGAACCTGACCATTTACACGCAGAGCAAATTCACAGACCTCTGCCGCGGGCCACACGTCGAAAGTACCAAAGAGATCAATCCCAAGGCCGTCAGCATATCGCTGCGGCGGCCCGCCGGGGCTTATTGGCGCGGCGATGAAAAGCGCCAGCAACTGACGCGCATCTACGGCACCGCTTGGGAAACGCCGGAGGAACTGCGCGATTACCGCGCGCGGCTGGCAGAAGCCATCAAGCGCGATCACCGCGTCCTGGGTGAAAAGCTGGATCTCTTCGTGATCGACGCCATGGTCGGCAAGGGTCTGCCGCTGTGGCTGCCCAATGGCGCTGTCCTGCGCGACACGCTGGAGCGCTGGCTGCGCGATATTCAGATCGAGCGCGGCTATCTGCCGGTGGTAACGCCGCATTTGGGCAATATCGAGCTATACAAGACCTCCGGTCACTACCCCTACTATGCGGACAGCCAGTACAGTCCCATCGATGTCGACGGCGACGAATTCATGCTGCGGCCGATGAATTGCCCGCATCATTGCCGCATATACAGCAGCCAGCCGCGCTCCTATCGAGATTTGCCGCTGCGCTATGCCGAGTTCGGCACGGTGTATCGCTACGAGCAGTCGGGCGAGTTGCGCGGCTTGACCCGCGTTCGCGGTTTCACCGTCGATGACGCGCATCTCTTCGTCCGTCCCGATCAATTGCTGGGCGAATTCATGGCCGTCGTCAAGCTGATCCAGCACGTCTTCGGCTCCTTGGGCATGAGCGATTTCCGCGCCCGCATCGGCACGCGCGACGCCGACAGCGACAAATATGTCGGCGACAACGCCCTGTGGGAAGAGGCCACCGTCGCTATTGTCGACGCCTGCGAAGAACTGGGGCTGGATTATCACATTGAAGAGGGGGAAGCCGCCTTCTATGGACCCAAGCTCGATTTCATCGTGCGCGATGTCTTGAAGCGCGAGTGGCAGTTGGGCACCGTACAGGTCGATTACAATCTGCCGGAGCGCTTCGACCTGGAATATGTCGACAGCGACAACGAAAGAAAGCGCCCGGTCATGATCCACCGCGCGCCCTTCGGCAGCCTGGAACGCTTCATCGGCATCTTGATCGAGCATTTCGCCGGGGCCTTCCCGCCCTGGCTGGCGCCGATTCAAGCGGTCATCATCCCGATCCGCGAGAGCCACAACGACTACGCGGTCGAGATCGAGGACCTGCTCAAGGCGCGGGGCATGCGCGTCAAGGCTGATCTGCAAGATCGCAATATGCGCTCCAAGATCAAGCAGCACCGGCAGATGAACATTCCCTGGCTGCTGATCGTCGGCGACCGCGATATCGAGAATCGCACGGTCAGCCTGCGCTTGCGCAGTGATGAAGATCTGGGGGCGCTGCCACTGGCCGAATTTGTCGGGGCGGCGCGGGAGCGGATCGACAGCTATTCGGGGGAGATCCGGCTGTAGGGTTTTCTCTGTTTCCAACGACAACAAATCTGGTCAACGGATTTCGCGAAGTCAACGCAGGTTTCTCAGTTGCCTGAGAGTCGACGTTCTACATCCTTTAGAAGTTCGGCAATTTCGCTGTCGCTGATGTTTTCTTGTTCCGTTTTCGCGTAGACAGAAATCATGGTCGCTTGATCAGGCGGATGGATGCAATAGATGAAGCGATAACCCTTTCGTGCCCCGCCGGATACTGCTCTGTTATTTCGTCTAGCCTTGTAAACAATGCTTTCAAAGCCCGGTATCGCATCGCCGGGGTTTTCCCCCCGTTTGATGTCCTCGGATAACAAATAGGACTGCTCCAGAGCAGTCCTGTATTTCTTTTCCAATCGTTTAAGCTGTCGTTTGTATCGTTGAAGGCTATGGACGGATATCCGCATTTTGCGCTAATTCTTCACGCGCCAGTTCTTCGGCGATTTCACGATGCAATTCATCAATTGGCTGACCCTTGCCCCCGGACTTAACAAAACGATAACCTTCGCTGATGTCCTCAAGGATATCTGCTTTCGTAGGCACTTCATCGCTGTCGATATCCGCGATCTGGTCGCTGTCGCGCAATTCAGCGGATGGCTTTGATTTGGGTTCGGGGGGCATAGCTTGTCTCCTCTGCTAATCAAGAATAAACGTTTCGAATGCAAAGGTCAAACGTTCTGATCGCAGAATAGGCGCCTGCTCGATTGCACAGCGCTCCAGGCAGGACTCGAACCTGCGACACTTGGTTTAGGAAACCAATGCTCTATCCACTGAGCTACTGGAGCAATGCTGGAATTATAGCAGAGTTGCGTTAGGGCTCAAGCGGCGGGCCGTCCTGAATGCCTCGACGCCGCTCACGAGCGACCAGGCGTTTTGAAGTGGCAAACACCCAATATTTGATGCATATAAGCCTTGAAAATCCTGGTATAAAACTTACAGTTACGCTAGCAGAGGGGCGTAAAATACGCTACCATAACCGAAGTTCGCGATCGTTCCGCCAATAATCGGCTGGGAAGCCGACAAGCTTTGGCTCGAGACACGTTCAAGGAGAGTCCAAATGACCCATATCATCACCAGCCTGTGCCTGCGGGATGGCGCTTGCGTGGAGGTCTGCCCGGTCGAGTGCATCATCGCCGGCAAACCGGAAAACGAATGGCCCTGGTACTTCATCGACCCCGATACCTGCATTGATTGCGGCGCCTGCATTCCCGAATGCCCCTTCGAAGCCATCTTCGTCGAAGAAGAGGTGTCTTCCGAGTACGAAATGATGGACGGTCAAGAACGTGTGCCCTTCGATACCAAAGTCATCATCGAACATGAAGAGGGCGACATTGTCGATCTCACCCCGGACATTCAGCCGAATTACGATTTCTTTACCAACGGACCGGGCTACGACGCCCTGAACATGTAAGCGCTGCGCGGCGGCATGCTCATAAAACGGGCGCTCCGCTTCGACGGGCAGCGCGCGTTTGTGATATAAGTAGACCCAAGTAAGTAATGCGAAAAAGCGATAAATGTAGGGGCGACCAATCCGGTCGCGCCTACATATCGTTGCCTCTGAAGAATTCACATTACTTTACTGGATTGACTTAGACACGACGCAGCGCCACATGGGACCGTCCGGTGCGCAGAACGAGAAAATGAGAAAGAAATACGCAGCCAATGCCCTGATCGTCATCGGTTCCGTCGCCATAGCGCTGATTTTTCTGGAAGCCTTCGTGCGCATGGCCGGGGAATCAGATGCCGACGGACAATTCACTTTTCTAGGCTACACCCTGCAGCCCTATGTCCTGCCAGTCAATCAGTTGCGCGTGAGAATCGATGACTATGTCGAGAATCAGGAATATGCCACCATCATCGCTGACGAATGGCTGGGCTGGACATATCATCCCGACTGGGCTTGGAATGACGGCGACTTCACGATTAACAGCGCCGGCTTGCGGGCGCGGCGCGAATACAGTTCGAAGCCCCCGCCCGATACCCTGCGCATCGCGGTGTTTGGCGATTCTTTCACGGCCGGGGAGGAAGTCAAGGACGAAGAGACCTGGCCGCGGCAACTGGAATTGGGGCTGAATCAAGCTGGGATCCGCGCGGAAGTCATGAACTTCGGCGTCGGCGCATACGGGATGGGACAGGCATTCCTGCGTTGGCAGCGCCTGGGCGCGCAATTTCAGCCGGATATCGTTATCTTTGGCTTGCAACCGGAAAACCTCAAGCGAAATGTCAATGTCTTCAGGCAGATGCTGAATTCGGCTGGCATGCCATTTTCCAAGCCGCGTTTCGCCCTGGTCGACCAAGAACTGACCTTGCTTAACGCGCCGGCGTTGCCGCCGGAGCAACTGACAGCCGTCTTCGAGGACTTCGCGAATCATCCGCTGGCAACTTGGGAATTCCACTACCGCAGCCGCCAGGTGGCATCGAAATGGTGGTCTTGGTCTCGGCTGGCGGGATTTCTGTACGAAGCGCTGAAGAAAGATCAAGAGAATCAAGACGTCTATCTGCCGGACAGCGAAGGGGGAATGCTCGGCCAGGCGATCCTCACTGCCTTCGGGGAGGATGTCATGGCCCGGGATACCGTGTTTATTGCGCTGCACCTGCCATTGCGAAGCCACCTCATACGCCGATACGAAGGCAGAGATCCGCCCTACAAGTTCCTCCTTGATTATGCGAGAGAGCATTATCACTACATTGCTATGGAAGAATATTTTGATCCACAGCATGTGGAGTACAAATATTGGGGGGCGCAGTTTCATTATGGACCGGAGATAACAGCCCTGGTCGGTCGAGTTGTCGCCGACCGAATAGAAACATGTGTCCGAGACCTGTCTTGCGAGCTCTCGCGCTTCGCGGATCCTTCTCCTTTGTTCACCGAGGCTTGACCCTCGGCCGCTGTGACCAGCCATCCGGCAAGGGAGTCAAGGACGTTCCAGAAGCCGCCGCCTGGGCGAGACCATGCCGGTCACCAATCCAACGCTAAACAGAACAATCAGCAGACCTAATAACATGCCCGGGCTGATGCTCTCACCCAGCCAGAAGGCGCCCAAAATCACGCCAAAGATCGGCACCAGCAAGGTCACTGTCAGCGCCTGGATCGGTCCCGCGCTGATGATGAGATAGTAGTAGAGTTGATAAGCGAAGGCCGTGCAAACCAGGACCAATGTCAGCAGGGCCAGGATCGCGCCGGTTGGCGGAATCTCGCGCGGCAGATTGAAGAGCGATAGCGGCGCCAGGATCAACGTCGCGGCGATCAGTTGCCCGCTCGACATCGACAGATTGTTAACGCCGTGGAATGTGCGCTTGGCGTATACGCCGCCCAGGGCATAACTGAGCGCCGCGCCCAATAATGCCAAAGCTGCCAGCAAGAACCGGGCATCCAACGTCATTGGGCTGCCGCCGACGACGATCGACACGCCAATAATGCCCAGGACCGCGCCTATCAACTTGTAAGCGGTTAGCCTCTCCCCCAGGCCGGGCACAGCCAGCAGCGTCGTGAAAAGCGGCGTGGCCGAGGTTAGGATCGCGGCCATTGATCCTGACACGGTCAATTCCGCCCAGCCGATCAGCGTGAATGGCAGCGCGGAGCCCAGAAAACCCAGAAGCAGGAACTGGCGCCAATGGCCGCGGATGTTTAGATCAATGGCGCGCAAACGGGCGTATCCAACCAGGATCGGCGCGGTCAGCGCCACACGGGCAAACATCAAAAAGACCGGCCCAAAAGGTTCGACGGCGACGCGAATGAAAATGTACGACGCGCCCCATATCGCCCCCAAAAGGAATAGAGCGCCAAGCTGTGTGATTGACAATGCCGCCGCTTTCGACCCACTCGATAGACTGCGCTCATTCTAGCAGAATGCGCCCCGCGGACTATCCGAAACATGCGCTCCTGCGGGGCCTTCCTATCCAAAAGCATAGGCAAAGCCTCGCCATTGGTTGAATGCCGGACGAGGCAAACCCGGCGCATAATGTTCTTATCACATACAAAAAAGGAGACAGATGTGACGAACAAATTGCAACAACTGTCAGACGATATGGCAAACTTGATCGAGCGCGCCGCGCCGAGCGTGCTGCGCGTAGACGCGCGACGCCGCCTGCCAGCCACCGGCATCGCCTGGTCGGAGGACCTGGTCGTGACGGCCCATCATGTCGTTGAAAGCGAAGACCATATCACCATCGGGCTGCCGGACGGCAGCCGCATCAACGCCAGTTTGCTCGGTCGCGACCCGCATAACGACCTCGCGCTGCTTCGCGCTGATAGCGGCCTGACCCCGGCGAACTGGGCAGCGGACGATACCTTGCGCGTCGGCAATCTGGTGCTGGCGCTGGGACGTCCGGGACAGAAAGTCAAAGCAACGGGGGGAATCGCCAGTGGATTGGTCAATCCCGCCGATATTGAGCGGCGACGCGAGAAGTTCAAATCCATGAAAGGTCGGCACCAGCGTGGGCGACTCCATAAGCGCAAGGTCCGCATCCGAATGGAGGGCCTGGGCGATTTCTTTGAGCGCGGCGGCTGGCTGCGCGGCCTCACCGACGGCTTCATTCAGACCGATGTCACCATGTATCCCGGGTTCTCGGGCGGTCCCTTGCTGGGCGTTGAGGGAGCCGTCCACGGCATGAACACATCGGGATTCTCCCAAGGCGTCAGTATCGCGATTCCGGTGGCGACGATTCGCCGGTCCGTAGGCGCCTTGCTGGCGGATGGGAAAATACAGCGCGGGTATTTGGGTATCGGCGTGCAGGAAGCGCGTTTGCCGGACAAAGTCGCCAAGACCCTGGAGCAGGACACTGGCTTGCTGATCGTATCAGTCGATGCGGACAGTCCCGCTGCCCAAGCCGATTTGATGGTCGGCGACATTCTGACCGCGCTGGATCAAACGGGGATCGAACATGTAGACGAACTGCAACTGCTGCTGACGAAACTCGCAGGTGGCAGAGAGGTCTCAATGGGATACGTGCGCGGCGGCGAGTATCACGACGGCAGCGTCATTGTCGGGGAGAAGTAGCCGCACGGCGGCAGCGATTTTGGGCTGCCGCGCTCACGCAAAATCGCAAGCGTTCTCGTCACATCAGCGACGCGCTATACGTAAACAGGATTTCTCTCGCGGAAAAGCTTGGGGCGACTCATTGAGTCGCCCGCTTTTGCCTAAAATGAACGCCCAGCGCTAAACATTAGGCGCGAATACCCTGCGCTCCAGCGCGATATCCGTGAGCCTGTGATCATCCGCCGCGACGACCGGTACCAGATAAAGGACCGTTTCAATGTAGCAGAGTCCTTCCGCGCCCTCTCGGCAGTAATACAAGGTCAACTCGGCATTGAACTCATCCTCGCCCGCCGCGAAAGTCACCGGAATGCTCATTTGCTTCTCAAGTATGGTCACGTTGCCCGCGACCGACACCACCTCCGGATTGCTCGCAAAGCTCAGCTTGCTGTCGATGAGCGGATTGATCTTGAAGTCTTCCGGCAGGCTCAAGCTTAAGCTGATTGTGCCCTCCCCCGTCGCGACCTTCTGGGTATCGAGTTGCACGATATTGCTATCGGCAGTGTTTCCGCCGAGGATCGTCACCGCCTCCGGATCAATGACCAGCGCTTCGGGATTGCTGAATTCCAGGGTATCCACGACTCCAGCCTCAAGATCAATCGCCCGGATAGCGTGATTGTTGGTATCAGCAACGTAGAGAATACCGTCCGCATAACTCAAGCCGCCCGGCTCATCGAATTGCGCGACCGATGCGTCGCCATCGGCGTAGCCGCCCAATTCACCGAGACCGAAGGCGGTATGCGTTGCCGTTTCGCCGGCGCGGATCATTTTGATGCGACTGTTGTAAGTATCGGCGATATAGAGGTCGCCATCGGGTAGGCCTTGCACGTCAAGCGCGTGCTGCAGGAGGTTTGCGCCCAGTTCGCCATCGACATCGCCGTAGCGAAACAGATGATTCTCGGTCGTGCCGGACACCACGGTGACCAAGTCCTCCGCGAAATCCGCCAGCCGAATCGTGCTTGATTCGCTGTCGGCAAAATAGAGCTTGCCCTCGCCGGCGTAATACAAACCGCTGGGCTGCGCCAATTCGCTCGCGGCAAGGCTGACGTTGTTCAAATTGGCTTCCCGTCCATTGCCGACCGAGGGATAAAGTTGACCGCTATCGGGTTGGTAGATGTAAAGCTGATGCGTCCCCGCCATAGCGATGTGAAGCCTGCCCGCGTCATCAAATTCGAGATCCCAGGGGCTGCGCAGCGATACACCCATCGGATCGGGCACGGGAACGCCAAAGGGGATGCGCTGACGGCCCATGATACCGTTGCCCGCAATCGTTGAAACGGTCCTCGTCGCCAGATCGGCGGCGCGGATAACGTGGTTGTTGACATCGGCGATATAAAGCAGATCGCCGGCCAGCGCCATGCCTTGCGGCTTGTCGAAAGTAGCGCTATCGAAGTCGCCATCGTTCAAGCCGCGCCCCGAAGTGCCGATGATGTCCAGCACTTCTCGACTGCCCAGGTCGGCGATGACGATGCGATTGTGGCTGCTATCGGCGATGAACAGGCGATTGCCCTCCTCGTCCGCCAAGACCTTGCCCGGATAGAGCAGAGCCGTACCGGGATCGCCCGCGCCTTCCAGCGCCAGTTCCAGCGGCGTCCGATCGATGATGTCCTCGTCCAGGCCGTCAAAATATTGGATCATGCCCGAGAGATAGGTGTCAAAGGTTTCGAAGGGTATCTCGCCAGACTGCCGGATCAGCCAGTTTCCGCGCGGATTGACGATCGCGATCGTAGGCCAGGCGCGCGCGCCATAATCGTCCCAGACTTGGAAGTCCTTGTCGTTGATGACCGGATGATGGATGCCGTAGCGCTGCACGATCTGCCGCAGGTTTTCCGTTTGGCCTTCGTTCTCGAATTTGGCCGAATGCACGCCAATGACCACAACTTCGTCCGCGAATTTCTTCTCCACTTGCTCTAAAACCGGGATCACGTGAAGGCAGTTAATGCAGCCGTAGGTCCAAAAGTCAAAGATGACGATCTTGCCCAGCAAGCCCTGCATCGTCAGCGGATTGTCGACGTTGATCCAATCAAGCCCGGCGGGAAACTCCGGCGGGACGAGCTCGCCTTCAAAGATGTCTTTCGGTTCACGCTGGCCCTGCGCCAAAACGCCGCCCGCCAGCAAGAACAGCAGGAGTAAAACTGTGAGCCTTTTCATTGTCATTGCTCCCCAAAATTAGCAAGAGGAGCATCTTCGGCGCTCCTCTTATCATCGTCATGTTCACGTTAGGACTAATATATAGCCGAACTGTGACAGATTTCTTGCGATTTGATAACGAGAGCGCTTGTCGAATACTAACCGTCGCGCATTCGCCGCATCAAGGCGTCGCGATTGGGCCGGGCGCAGGCATCAATCGCGTCCTGCGCCAGCACAATATCAAACTGCCGCAGCGCGGCGCGTTCATCGCCAAGCTCTTGGTAGACCATGCCCAATTCGCAGCGAATATCTATACGATCCGGATCCAACTCCAGGGCTTGTTCGAACCTGATGCGCGCTCGCGCCCAATCCAGATTGCGCACAAAGATGCGCGCATTCTTGATAAAGTCGTCGGCAGGACTGACATCTTCGTCCCTAGCGACACTAGCCTTTACGCTCGTCGATTGACCGCGTTTCATCACCAGCACAACTCTGATCCGGCTGGAGGCGTAGAAGAACCAAAGCGTATCTTCGCTGCGCCCAACTGCAATTGACGTTAGGGCGCCGGCTGGATTCGGCAAGCCCACGGACCCCTCGACGATCAGATCTGCGAAATCTTGTTCACGGCCAGGCCGCGACCCTTCGCCCCAGGTAGAGACCGGCGGCAGTCCCAGGATTTCCGCAGTAGTCGGGGAAGCAGCGGATGACCAGGCTCGGTCGGCATTCGCGATATCCTCGTGAACATTGGCGATGAGGAGCGGAATCACCGCGTCATCGGGATCTTCTTCCAGCGCGCAGTGATAGTGCCGCAAGGCCGCATCGTAATCGCCCATATCATGCAGTTGAACGGCGCGGGCATAGTTGGAATAACTGAAGTCGCAGTCGGAGCTTGCTAGCGCAAGCGGAGCAACGGCGAGGATCAAGAAAACTGTCAGAAAAGAGATGTGAAATCGCTTGCACATAATCGGTCCTCCTTGTTTATCCGCTGGTTACTCAATCTTAGTAAGTGCAAGTAAGTCGTGAAAAAAATCTAACTAGAGAGAACACAGAGAAAAACCAAGCAGAGGAATATATTTTGCGGGCGTTTCAGCGAAACGCCCCTACAGATCGCTACT
>JAPOWG010000095.1 GCA_026707745.1 Chloroflexota bacterium | reverse complement strand
GATACAAGAACATCGTCGATTATATCATCGGCGTCACGCATGAGATTTGGGAAGAGCACGGCATCGGCAAGCTCTACGATTATTACGCCAATACCGTGAAAATGCATACGGCGAGCGGGCTGAAGTTTGGGCGCGAGGCGGTCATCGCGGCCACCATCGAATCACAGGCCTCCTTCCCCGATCGACGTCTGTTCGGCGAAGAAGTGATCTGGCGCGGCAACAATGTCGATGGCTTTTATACGTCCCATCGGCTGCGGCATGAGGGAACCAATCGAGGCTGGACGCCATATGGCCCGCCAACGGGCAAACGTGTCAGTTATCGCGCCATCGCCGATTGTGTATGCGTGCAAAATATGATGGTGGAAGAGTGGATCTCCCGCGATGAGTTGACGCTAGTCATGCAGTTGGGCTTGGATCCGGTGCGGACCGCCAAAGAGATGGTGGCCAAGGAAAAGGACAGCGACCTGCAATTGCGGATCGCCGGCGATATCGACCACCGGGTCGGGCAACTGCCGCCGGAACCCTGGCCAGAAGCGCAATCCGAGCAGTTTGATCCGGAAGACTTCATCGGCCGCATGATGCATGAGATTTGGAATTGGAAGCTGCTGAACAAGGCCCGCGAGTATTATCATGAGAACTTCGTCTTTGACGGACCGTCGCGGCGCTCGTTCAAGGGCATCGGCGAATTTCAGACTTACGCGCTGTCGCTACTCTCCCCATTCCCCGATCTTTCGATTCACCTCGATCACTTCTGCCATGTCGGGGATGAACGAGCCGGTTATCGCGTGGCCACGCGCTGGTCGATGCGCGGGACGCACACAGGTTACGGCATATATGGCGAGCCGACGGGCAATCCGATCCGGCTGATGGGTTTCAGTCACCATGTGATCAGGGACGGCCGCATTGAAAGCGAGTCGACCGTGTTTGACGAGTTTGTCTTGCTCAAGCAGATCGTCGCTTGAGATGGGTTTAGGAACCCCTCGCCTGTTCTAGTAAACCCCCATGCACATGCATGAGGCGCTTTGTTGTTTTGTGTGAGCGCGACATTCCCAGGGCCTTTTCGCCGGTTGCGCGCCGAGCGGCTACATATTTCGATTTGGTCATTAGTTAGATGGACGAGCGGTAATGGCAGCTGCGACGGATAAGTATTTCACATCATCTTTTCAGTACAGCCCGGTTGACCAAGCGCAAAACATCGCCAACAAAGGCCGCGTGATCGAAATCATGCGCGCGCTGAGCGAAGCGCCGCTTGATGACCTGCGGGAGGTCGCGCGGGACGGATATGCCCAAGACGTCTCGCTCAATGTGACGCACCCGATTAACGAACTGGGGGGCATTGCCGCCGGCTTGCGACAGTTGTGGCTGCCGCTGCGACGATCCCTGCCCGATATGGAGCGGCGCGATCACTTTGTAGCCGGCGGGCGCTATCGCGACGCGGACTGGATCGCTTGTATGGGCCATTATATGGGCAGTTTTGAGCGCGATTTGCTGGGCATACCGGCGACGCGCGGCGTGGTCTGCCTGCGATACTGCGAGGGACATGAACTGCGCGATGGCAAAATCGTGACCAGTTACGTCTTCATCGACTTTCTGGATTTGATGCGTCAAGCCGGTTACGTCCCGATCGCGCCCAGCCTGGGCAGCGAAATGCGCTGGATGCCGCCGCGAACGCTCGATGGCGTAATCTTGACGCCGCAAGACGAAGCTCGCTCCAAGAAGACCATCGAGACGATTCTCAAGATGCACGCTGCCCTGGGCTATTACAGCGGGGAGCCGCCGACGCGCGCCGTGCTCGACGAGATGGAACAGGTCAAACACTGGCACAAGAATTTCATGTGGTATGGACCGTCGGGCATCGGCACGACCCGCGGCTTGAAGGGATTTGAAGACTATCATCAGATTCCTTTTCTGGTGGCCTTTCCCGACCGAGGTGGATCCGAGCAGGGGCATTTCATACGCATTGGCGACGGTTATTTTGCTGTGACCGGCGGCTGGGGTTATCTGCGAGCGACGCATACTGGCGGTGAGTTGTTCGGCCTGCCGCCGACGGGACTGCCGCTCAAAATGCGCGTGATGGACTTTTATCGCTGCGACGACGAGACCATCGTGGAAAACTGGGTTCCGATTGATGTGCCCCATATTCTGCTGCAGATGGGACTTGATGTCTTCGGGCGCATGCGGCATCAGTTCCGCCAGCACAAGGCCATCAGCGCGAGCGAATGGCTGGTCAATCCAGAGGGCTGAATCAGCGCAGGCGCGGCTCTTCAGCTTGGCGAGCGGGAGACGGGGGGCAACAAGGCAAAAATGTCGATCCACAACCGAAACAAGGAATTCATTGGCGGGTTGCGCGCCGCGCTTTACGATATTGACGCGAGCGATCTGCAACGCCAATTGCGAGAGCTATTCGCCGCCGATTGCCAAGCGCATCTGGCGCACCCGCTCGAATCACTGCCTGGTATCGACGCGCTTTATGAAGGGGCCTATCTGCCGCTGTTGAATGCCGTGCCCGATCTGGAGCGGCGCGATTTCATCGTGATGGCCGGCGAGTCCCGGGGACAGAACTGGGTCGGCTGCGCCGGGCATTATATGGGCCTGTTCGAGCAGCCTTGGCTGGATATCCCCCCGACCAAGCACTTGATGGCGATGCGCTATCACGAATTCTTCCGCATCGAGGACGAGCGGATCGTGGAGATGCAGGCGCTATGGGATATCCCGCAGGTGATGATGGGGGCGGGCGCCTGGCCGCTGGCGCCGAGCCTGGCTGTCGAGTGGATTGTGCCCGGTCCCGCCAGCAACGATGGCATCATCACATCGCCTTACGACGAAGCGCGGTCCCAAGCCAGCCTGACCTGGGTCAGGGATATGTTGGTCGCGCTGAAACGCAATACCATCAGCGCCGAAGCGATGGAGCTGGACAAATATTGGCATCCCAAGATGATGTGGTATGGACCGGCGGGCATCGGCTCCATGCGGCGGATATCGGGTTTCCGCCATTGGCACCAGATTCCCTTCCTGAAAGCGATGCCCGACCGCGACGCCTTTGTCGGCACGGGCATCATGTTTGGCGATGGCGACTATGTCGGCTTTACCGCTTGGCCCGGCATGACCATGACCATCAGCGGCGACGGCTGGCTGGGCATCGCGCCTAGCAATCAAGCGATCACCATGCGCAGCCTGGATTTCTGGCGCATGGAAAATCGCATGATCCGCGAGAACTGGGTCTTGGTCGATCTGCTGGATGTGTATCATCAGCTCGGGGTTGATGTCTTCGAGCGTATGCGGGAGCTGACGGTGGCGCGGCGCTCGGATATTGCGGTCTGATGACACTCAACTATTGAGGCTGCACCTCCCCCGGCAGATTCGCGATCAGCGGATTGCTGCGGTCGCGATTCGACAAGTACGGGTCTTGAATGCCCCAGTCGATGCCGACTTGCGGATCGTCCCAGGCGATGCCGAATTCGTCCGCGCCGCCATCGTAATAGTTATTGACGATGTACATGAGCGTGCAGTCGCTCAGCGCGGCGAAACCATGGGCCACGCCTTCGGGGATGAATATGCCTAGTGGATTGTCTTCGCCGATATCGATGGTCGCGGATGCCAGGTAGGTCGGCGAAGACAGGCGCAGATCCACCAGCCCGACGCGGATACTGCCCCGGGTGGCGTACCAATAGTCAACTTGTTTGAAGTGGTAATGCAAGCCGCGCAAGACGCCGGCCTTGCTGTCGCTGCGGTTGTTCTGCAGGCGATCCCAGTTGACGCCCGGGAACCACTCCTTTCGGAAGGTCTCCATGAAGCGCCCGCGTTCATCGCCGAATACTTGCAGGGCTACGGTCTGTACGCCGTGGATGGGGTCGAAGGGCTGCGCGGGAGAAACTGTCACTTCATATCCTTTTCGGGGTGTTCGATTCGCATTGTAACCAGAAACGGTTGATCGCGCTCAAGGTCTTATGCAGTGATCACGACAAGACCTTGGCCGCAAAGCGCAGCATCAATTCTTGATGCTCGATGCTCTGCTCGATAGCGAGTGAGCCGTGACCGGCGTCGAACCAGTGAACGTCGATGGACTTGCCCAGGTCCTTCAGTTTACGCTCGAAAACACGCATCTGGCGGGCCGGGCAGCGCGTATCGTTGGCGCCTTGAATGACCAGCAGATCGGCCTGGAAGTTCTCCGCATAGGTGATCGGCGAGGACTTCTTGTGCGCTTCCGGCTTTTCCTCCGGACTGCCGCCAAAGAGACTGCGCTGATAGCCGCGCAGGGTACCGGCTTGATCTTCGTACATCAGGGTCCAGTCGGCGATGGCGACCATCGCCATGCCGCCCGCCCAGAGTTCAGGACGCTTGCCCAGGGAAAGCAAAGTCAAGTACCCGCCATAGGAAGCGCCGGTCTTGAGGATCGCGCCGGGATCGGCGATACCATTGTCGATCAGCCAGCCCACGCCGGCCGCGATGTCCTCAACTTCCAACTCGCCCAGATTCCCGTCGATGGCGTGCTGGAAGTCGTAGCCGAAGGTGGTTGAGCCACGGTAGTTGAGGCTGAAAAAAGCGAAGCCATGATCGAGCCAGGATTGGGCTTCCGGCGACCAGGCATTGGTTCGCACGGCGGTAGGACCGCCATGAGTATGCACGATGGTGGGGAAAGGACCAGCGCCGGGCGGCGTCGCCAGCCAGGCTTGAATCGGCGCGTCGCCGCCGGAATGATAGGTGACCGAGCGCCAGGGAATGCTACTAGGCAGGTCGGCGGTCAAATCGAACACGTCCCGCAAGACTTCCCCGCTGCCGCCGTCGACTTCGAGCAGGCGCGGGGGGTTGGCGGCATCGCTCCAGTGCAAACAGATATTGCCATTGTCCAGGAAGTAGCCGGCCATGCCGGACGAACCTGCCGGCGTATCCAGCAGCTCTACTTTGTCGCTGGCAATGTCGTAGCTATATAGTCTGTGGCGCGCGTGATGCACCTGATGCAGCAGCAGGCGGCCAGCATCAGGCGACCAGGACCAATCTCTGACATCGCCCGCAAAATGCTCGGACTCAATATCATGTCGCTCGTCGGTGAGCGGATTCCAGATAAAAGGACGGTAGAAGCCGCTAACATTGGATGAGCCGGAGAAGCGCATATCACCAGCCCGCGGCGAAAACCTGCCGGGGTCAATTCCGCTGCCGGCGCCATCCCAAAGTTCGGCTATGAGCTCGCCGCTGGCGACATCGTAAGCCGCCAGCGCGTATTCGTTGACACCGGTTTTTTCGGTCGAGGCAATGATGGCGATTTCGGCATCGTATGAGAGTAAAGGACCAACGGAAAGCGCGTCAGAATGGTAAGCGAAGATCGGATCCCCTTGGGGCGGATTGTTGTAAAGCAAGATCCGGAATCCGTCTTTTGCCGCCGTGGTCAAGCCGAGCGCGTTTCCGCTGTCGCTCTCGCGCAGATAGTGCGAGGCGTACGGGGGCAGATCTGGCGTGACATCCTCGGCCGGGCCGCCCGCAAAGGAAAGGCGCGCATAATGACCGATCTCGTCGCCGCTCTCATCTTGCAAGTAATAGATGAACTCGCCATCGGCGGAGATTTGACCGCCGACGACGCCGGCGGGCCGGTCAGTGACTTGCCTGAGATCATTGCTTTGCCTGTCCCAGGCATAAAGTTGAAAGACGCCGTCTTTGTTGCTGCGGATTAGACCGCGTTTGGGGTTAGAGGCGGCGATTCGCGAAGCGACGATAGCGGGCGCGCGGTAACGTTTTTTCCAGGGCGCGTCGTCGCTCAGGTTCAGTTGAATTGTCACAGGCGGGACCTTTCGGACTCTCGATGTTTTCGGCATCATCATAGACGGCGGGCGCCGCCGGCACAAGGCGAGCTATCCGCGGCGGAAGACATTGGGGAGATTCACCACAGCCGCTCGGCGGCAGCGAATTTGGGCTACCGCGCTCACACAAAATAATAGACCTGCTCGGCTACCGCAGATCGCGGTTTATTAGAAAAGAGGCGCAGAGCGCACAGAGAATTCAAGAAGATTGATTTCTGAATTTTGTGTCCTGGCGTTGGAAATACTGCGCTGTCATCGTTGCCATCCGGGTTCACCACGCTCGATGAATCCGCGTTTGCGAGAATCCTCATGCCGTGTTACTGTAAGCGGACGGTCTTCCATGACCCATTGATCTGGGTTCCCGCGATAGAGTGCGCGTGACAAGCAAATCTCTATCGCGGGAAACTGCAAAACGTGAAAACCCGAAGGTTTTCGGCCCAAGTGTACTCTTTTCCGGTACGTCGTGGAATGCCGCCTGTATTTTCTCATATTCGCAGGGGTACTGCCGCGCATGAACCGCATCTTGTACGCCGCCGACTGCCTGGATGTGCTCAACGACGCCGACGAGCTGCCGAGCGAGTCGGTCGATTTGATTTATCTGGATCCGCCATTCAATTCCAACAGCAGTTACAACCTGCCCTTCAAAGGCCGGGACAAGAGCTTGAAGCCTGTTGAGGCTTTCAAGGACACCTGGGCATGGACGGCGGAGGACAAGTCGCGGTTGGAGGAAATGGGGCGCGACCCGCGAACGCGCTCGCTGGCGACGATTGTCAAGTTCGCGGCGGAAGTGGAAGGCAAACCGAGCGGGCGCGGCAAGAACAAGACCAGCCTGGCGTCGTATCTGCTGCACATGGCATTACGCTTGCGGGCGATGCGGCGCGCCTTGAAAAAGACCGGCAGCATTTACCTGCATTGCGACCCGACTGCCGGGCACTATTTGAAGCTCGTGATGGATGCCATTTATGGGCAGAAAAACTACAGGAATACGATAATTTGGAAACGCACCTCATCGCATAATGATGCTAAGCGGTTTGGCAATGTCCACGACGAACTCATGTATTACACGAAAGAGAACTCTCCAACCTGGAACACCTTGTATTTGGAATACGATGAAGATTATGTTCAAAAGGCCTTTCGCTATCAAGATGATGATGGTCGTAAATGGGCATCAAGCGACTTGACCGCAACAAGCAAGCAAGGTGGAGGATATGAATATGAATGGAATGGGGTAACACGTCTTTGGTTATGCCCCGTCGGAACAATGGAACGACTAGAATCTGAAAATCGCCTCCACTACACCAAGAGCGGGCTCGCGCGGCGAAAACGCTATCTCGACGAAGCTAGTGGAGTAATGCTCAATGATGTTTGGACAGACATCAACCCCATTGGCTCCCATGCCAAAGAACGCCTCGGATACCCTACGCAAAAGCCGCTCGCTCTGCTTGAGCGCATCATCAGCGCGTCAAGCAACCCCGGCGACTTGGTGCTGGACCCATTTTGCGGCTGCGGCACGACGGTTCACGCCGCCGAAGCGCTGAGACGCCGCTGGATTGGCATCGACATTTCGCCTTTTTCGACTGGATTGATACGCGAGCGCATCGCGCATAACTTCCCGCTGCTCTCCAAGCGCGACATCAGCATCCGCGGCATCCCTGAAACCATCCAGCAGGCTCGCGACCTGGCGCGGCGCGACAAGTTCGAGTTCGAGAAGTGGGTCTGTGGATTTATCGGCGCCGAGGGCATGTTCCGCCAGCCGGGCGAGCGCGGCGCTGACGGCGGCGTCGATGGCCTGCTCAAGTTCTATCGCTTCGTGCCCAAGAAAGTCGCCAAAGCAGAATACGCCGTCGTGCAAGTCAAGGGCGGCAAGGTCAGCCCGGACGCCGTGCGAGCCTTGCGCGAAACGGTCGATCGACTGAGTGTGACAGCCGGTGTACTGGTCTGCTTTCGGCAGTACATGAGCACGGTGGATAATCAGCGCAGCCACGACAGCTTTGATGATGTCTTCGGCAGCTATCCCGTCATTCAAGGCTACAGTATTGAAGACCTGCTGGCGAACAAGCCACTTGACCTGCCGACCTACGGTCGGCAGCGGCAAGGGGCGCTGCTGGATTTGTAAAGCCCCACCATCAGCAGCCCTAGACCAACGTCGCAATATCGATCATAATACGGGGAATTCGGCGGTTTCGCGGCGTAGGAGGTCGATTATGGCGATGGTGGTGATGGCGATTATCATCATCTTGAATATCGTGCTGCTCTTGGCAGTGATGCGCGTCGGCACGCAGGGTGAACATCTCCACGAGGTCTCGCCGGAGCAATCGGGCGCCGTTCGAGCCTGGCGCGCTCGCCTGGGCGTCAGCGACAGCGACGATGCCCCGGGATCGGCTGCCGCGGATCAAGCCTGACCGGGACCTCAGCCCAGCACTGCCCATGCGGATTGGCTTCATCACTTCCGACCTCAGCAACCAAAACGGTTGGGCAACCTATAGCCTCCAGTTGATACGAGCTTTACGGGCGCGCGGCCTCGACGCGACAGTGGTCGCGTCTCGAAACAGCCCCGACGTTGAATTTGCGATCCATCGGCTCCTGCCAAAAGTAACCCCCCCGGAACGACATACCTTCTTCAAATCTATGCGACAAGTATTCGCCGTCCGGCGCCTGCTACGGGATTGCGACATCATCCACTGCACGGCCGAGCCGCTGGCGATATTGGCGGCGGCTGTTGCCGGCGACCGTCCGCTGTTCATCACAGCTCACGGCAGCTACGTTAACCTGCCGCGCATGCGGCGCTTCCCCGTGAATGTGCTCTATCGACGATCCTTCACTCGCGCGACTTTGATCTGCGTCAGCAACTATACAGCGGGGGTGGCGCGAGCATTGCTGCCCGAGGCGCGCGTTCACGTCATCCCCAACGGCGCGGACGTCAGCGGATTCGCCCATCCGCCGGCATTTCAAGCTGAAAAAAGCGCGCCGACAGTCGTCGCCATCGGCGAGATCAAGCCGCGCAAGGGTACGCTGGAGTTGGTGGAGGCGGTCGCCCGTGTCCGTGAAGAGATTCCGAATGTACAGTGCCGAATCATGGGAGCGCCGCGCTTCGGCAGCTTTTACACGACTGTCGTACAGGCGGCGATTGAAGCGCACGGTTTGGGGGAAAACGTGCTGATTATGGGTTTCGTCGATGAAGAAGTGAAGCGTGCCTGGTTAGCGGCGGCGGACGTCCTGGCATTGCCCGCCATGAACGACGGGCTCTTTTTCGAGGGCTTCGGCCTTACGCTCTATGAAGCCGGCGCCTGCGGCACGGCGGTGCTGGGTACGGATGGCTGCGGCGTCGCTGATGCCATTGAACACGGCGTCACCGGTCTGATCGTCGCGCAAGACAATGTCGACGAAGAACTGCCTCGCGCCTTGCTGGAATTGCTGTCGAATCCGCGCAAAGCGGCTATGATGGGCGCTGCCGGCCGGGAACGGGCGCTGCGGCAGACCTGGGACCGGGTCGCCGAGCAGGTGATGCGTCTGTACGACGACGCTACTTGAATCGGATATCAGACATGCGGCGACGCTCATATCCGATGAAGCTCGCGCTCAGATCGGCTTCACCCCATCGGCATAAATGAAGAAGTTCGGCGTAGACAGCACTTCAATCTCGAAGCCGTTCTCGCGCAGGGTAGCCGTCAGTTGCGCCGGATCGTAGTAGATCTTGACGATCTCGTACAGGCGGCCATCGCTGAGGACGCGCTGCTGCAGCTCGCCGCCCAGATCTGCTGTTTCCCTGCGCGTGTGGGACGATTCCCGCTCTTGCGAATCGACAAAAAACAGCCGACCGCCCGGCGCCAGCGCGTCATAGACCGCGCGCAAAAAGGTCGAAAGTTCTTCCCCCGGCACGTGGGACAGCCAGAATCCAAAAAAGACCAGGTCGTATTGCCGCTGCGCCCGCCAAGTGAACAAGTCGGCCTGGATATAGCTGACCCTGTCCGATCCCAGCTTGGCTTTGTTGATGGCGATCATTTCCGGCGAGGCATCGAGGGCCGTCACCTGATCGCCGATTTTGATCAGTTGCTCGGTCCAGATGCCGGTGCCGGGCGCCATTTCTAGAATGTGCTTTTGCCGCGGCGCATTCAGCAATTGCTCGCGCACGATCTGCGCTTCGCTTTCCCATTGTCGCTTGAAAGCCGCGCCGCGGTCATAACGCCCCTGCCGATAAAACCACTGATCGTACTCCGGCGCGCGAGCGGAGTAATAGTCGATCTGGTGTTGCAGCAGGTCGGTCATGTCTATTCCTGTTGTCTCGGTTCAAATCTGGTTGGCCCCCAATAGAGGACCATTGGGCGATACGTCATCGGGATCGTTGGCGACGGCGCCGGGTGGCGCGGGCACGGCTCCGCGCAGCAGCGGATCCTCTGTATCGCGCATCCAGCGATCCAGCCGGGCGCGCATATCGTCCAGAACCCCGGCGTAGTCCGGATCACTGATCAAGTTGGCCCGTTCCGTCGGATCGTAATAGGTATCGTAGAGTTGTTCCGCGGCGGGAGCGCGTCCGGCAAAGTCATGGTCGAGGTAGTCGTCCTTGGTCAAGCCGTCATCGATATTGGGCAGGACGGGCGACTCGCGCTCGTCATAACGGCGGATGTATTTGTAGCGCTCGCTGCGAACCGCGCGCTTCGGTTCGTAGGTAGCGTGGTAGGACACCTCTGCGAAGACCTCGTCGCGGATGGATTCGGTCTCGCCGCGCAGAAGCGGCATCATGGATTGCCCCTGCAACCAGGGCGGCGCCTCGATATCGAGCAGGTCGCAAAGCGTCGGGAAGACATCAACATGGCTGACCATGGCGTCGACGGTTTTACCGCCGCTGAATGCGCCGGGGCCGCGCAGGATCAGCGCCACGCCTATGCCGGCATCGGTCAGACTGCATTTCATGCCCGGGAAGGCGATGCCGTGATCGGTGGTATAGATGACAAGCGTATCATCGCGCAGGTCCGCGTCATCGAGCGCGCCCAGCACCTGCCCCACCTTGTCATCGAGAATCTTCGCCATGGCAATGTAATTGGCCATGTCTTGTCGAATGCGCGGCCTGTCAGGCAGCGGCAGTGGCGGCGATATATAAGCGGGATCAACATCGTGCTCGACCGGGAATTCGCGATGGTTTTCGAAAAACCCGACTGTCAGGAAGAAGGGCTGCGGCGGCGCCTCCTTGATGAAGTCGATGGCGCGCAGATGCGCCTCGTCATAGTCGGTCGTCAGGATCCGGTCGTAGCCGATGGCTTCGGCGCCGCGATGAAATTGCGCGTTGGTCAGATGCTGGATGCCGGCCAGCGCCGAGCTATAGCCGGCGCTTTTCAAGCTGTGGATGATGTGCTGGCGGAAATCGCCCAGGACGAAGCCGCGGTTGGCCAGACCCAACATGCCGGCGCTGTGGGGCGATTGGCCGGTCAGCAGCGCCGCTCGGCTGGGCGAACAAGTGGGCGCTGCGCAATAGGCGCGGCGGAACAGGACGCCCTCCTCGGCCAGACGCTGCAGATTGGGCGTCGGGACACTGTAGCCGTAGGGCTGCAGATAGCGGCCCGTATCGTGTGAATGGATATAGATGATGTTTGGTTTTGGCATGGCGGCGTTCCTTATGATTTTCAGCGCCGAGGGTCGCCTGGGAACTGGCGGTCGGCGATGGGGCAGGTAACATAGCATAACCCGCCAATTTTTCGGACAAGCATTACACTGTCACCAGGGGAGGGCGCGGCGAAACGCCATCGGGGTCGTTCAGCTCGGCCTCGGGCGGCGCGGGCACGGGTCCTAGCAGCAGCGGGTCGTCGGTGTCGCGCATCCAGCGCTCCAGGCGGGCGCGCATATCGGCCAGCACCTCCGCGTGTTGGGCGCTGTCGACGAGATTAACGCGCTCGACCGGATCCAGCCAGGTGTCGTACAGGCGTTCCGGCGCGATTTCGCTCTTGCCGTATCCCGCGTCCAGCCATTCGCTTTTGGTGATGCCATCATCAATATTCGGGAGTACGCGCAATCTGCGCCCGTCAAAGCGGCGGATGTATTTGTAGCGCTCGCTGCGAACCGCGCGTTTGGGTTCATAGGCGACGTGGTAGTTGACTTCGGCGAAGACTTCATCGCGCATCGACTCGCGTTCACCGGTCAGCAGTGGAATAATCGAATGCCCCTCAAGCCAGTGGGGCCGGTCGATGCCGAGGGTGTCGCAGAGCGTCGGGAAGATATCGATATGGCTGACCATGCCATCGATGACGCGCCCGCCCTTGAATGGCGCCGGACCATCCATAATCAGGGCGACGCCGATGCCGTGATCGGTCAGGTTGCATTTCATATCTGGGAAAGCCAGCCCGTGGTCAGTGGTGTATATGACCAGCGTGTTCTCGCGCAGGCCGGTTTCGTCCAGCGCCCGCAAGACATGCCCGATCTTGTCGTCCAGGATCTGCGCCATCGCGATGAAATTCGCCATGTCTTGCCGCGTGCCTGGCGTATCGGGGAACAGCGCCGGCGGCTGCGCATAATCCGGATTTACGTCGTGCTCGGTCGGGAATTTGCGGTGCGTCTCGAAGAAGCCCACGGTCAGCCAGAAGGGCGTTTGGGGTTTTGAGCGGATGAAGTCGGCGGCGGCAAACTGCGCTTGCGGCAGCTCTTCGGTTAGCACATAGTCATAACCGATATCGGCAGCGCCGCCATGGTAGCGCGTACCGGAAAGATGCTGGAAACCGGCCAGCGCCGAGGTGTAACCGGCGCCCTTCAGCGTGTGGATGATATGCTGGTTAAAGTCGCGCAGGCGGAAGTGACGAGTCGCCAGGCCCAACATGCCGGCGCTGTGGGGCGACTGGCCCGTCAGCAGCGCCGCTCGGCTGGGCGAACAGGTGGGCGCTGCGCAATAGGCGCGGCGGAACAAGATGCCCTCCTCCGCCAGGCGCTGCAGATTTGGCGTCTGGATGCCGTAGCCGTATGGCTGCAGATAGCGGCCGGTATCGTGTGAATGAATGTAGAGGATGTTGGGTTTTGATCTGGCGTCGGTCACGACGGCGTCCACGCTTCCTGGCCGCGGAAGGGCATATGCGCTGCGGGATCGTAGACAGGACGTTCCGCGTATATGTTTTCGTTGCCAGCATCCGGCTTGCCGCGTACAAGGATGGGACGGTCGCCTTCGCGTTTGATGCGGGTTGAGGTCGGGATGTAACGCAGCGTCAAGCCGATGCGCCAGCTATCGGAGGTATTGGGTTCCGAACCGTGAATGATTTTTGGATTATGAACCGAGACATCGCCGGGCTGTAGCTCGAGATCGACCACATGCGAATCATCGATCTGCGACGGGTGAATGCCGGATCCCAGCACATTTTTGCCGTCTTTAACATCGATCATTTCTTTTCGGGAGAGCAGGCGATTGCTCTGTGTGCCGGGCAGGACGCGCAGGCAGCCGTTCTCGCGGGTGGATGCGGTGGCGGCAAGCCAGATCGTTGTCACCTCCATCGGCTCCAGCGGCCAATAGCTGCCGTCTTGGTGCCAAAGGACTCTTTGGCCGTGCTTGGGCGGTTTGGCGATATAATGCGCCGCCCACATGGCGACGTCGGAGCCGATGAATTGCTCGACGATGTCCACCAGCCGGCCGTCGCCGACCAGCCTGTGCATGAAAGGATCCGTCACCAGCATGTTATGGCCGAATTTCTCGGGACGGACGCCGGGATTGCGTTCCACCAGCCAATGCAAGTGTTCGGCGGTTTCTCGGGCGAGATCGGCGTCAACCGCGTTACGGACGATGACATAGCCTTTTTCGTCATATTCCTGTTGCAAGGGGGTGGTCATCATTTGCCTCGATTCTTAGATAGGCGCCGCAGAAAAATCCTGACAATTGTGGGCTGAATGATGGAATGAATCGGGGAGAATGTCAAGCGCAGTTGGGCGAAACAGAGACCCGCGTTTCAGCCCGATCCTTCAGCCGCCAGCCGAGCACAAAGTCGTCTCGGACGAAAAGCAAATCGTGAAAGCGCCGGCTAAGCCCCAAGCTGCGCCAGCCGCGCAAAGCCCGCCGGCGCGCGCAAACGCTGAAAAACTGGAAATCCCTGCGCAGGCGCAGTGGCTGGAGTCTGCTGCTGAGATGAAACGCTCTGAATTGCCGTCTGCGATATCTGCGGCAAAGAAAGCGGAGGGCTGGACGCCGCCGATTATCCGAGACCCTTGCCGGCAGCGCCGACCGAGCGCCTTAGACTTTCCGGTTCCTAGCCTGCCTTGCCGCCATCAATCTGTTCGCCCACTGTCAAGCGGCTTAGCCGAGTCCTAGGATCAAGATATTCACTCAGCGACAGCGAGACCAGGTAAAAGCCGACCACCATCAATACCGATGCCGCAATCGGCGCCGCCAGAATCCAGACGCGGCGTCTCAGCAAAGCGTGATGATAGTTGCCCCAAAAGATCAAGGTTCCGATGCTTGGCGCGCTCAAATCGCTCAGACCCAATACGGACAGCGTTACTTCCATGCCGATCGCCCAGAGAAACCCCGCCACTGCATCAGCCAATAGGAGAGGAATCAAAAAGGGCAAATGCTCTTGCACCACCACTTTCACGGCATTCATGCCCGAGAAGATCGCCGTATGGGTGAAATCACGCTCGCGCAGGGACAAAATCATTGCGCGGTAACGCTTGGAAGGATGCGCCCAGTCCAGAATGCCCAATAACAAGGCAAGCGATAGCACGGTCATCTCGCCTTGCATAATCGCCGCGATCAGAATGAGCAAGGGCAGTCGCGGAATGACGATGATGCTATCCACAATCGAGGATATGACCCGATCGGTCTTGCCGCCGAGATAACCGGTAATCATCCCCACCATGACGGCAATGCTGCGTCCAATGAGCACGGCCACTCCCGATACCATCAAGGTGTTGCGGATCGCAAAGGTCAGGAGCCAGAAGCCATCCTGCCCATTTCCGGTTGTGCCTAAAATGAATTCTTGTGATGGCGGTTTATTGCGCGGCACAACGCGCCGGTCATCGGATTCAAATGGGGAGAAAAACGAAAGCAGCAAGAGAATGCCGACAAGCAGCAGGATAATCGAACCGAAACGGAACGATAAGCTGAAACGAAAGAGGTCTCTAATCGTAGCTCTTAGCACATCATTCGCCATATAAACTAACGATAGCGGACACGAGGATCAATCAAGGGGTAGATGAGGTCGATGAGCAGTGAAGCCGTCGCAATGCCCACAATCGACAGCAAAGTGATGCCCATAATCGCGTTATAGTCGCCGTTGTTGATGGCGGTATACATCGTCATGCCAATCCCCGGATAACCAAATACGAATTCGGCGATGAGCGCGCCACCGAAAAGCGCTCCTAAGGACAAGCTCAAGTCCGTCACTTGTGGCAAGAGCGTGTTTCGGGTGACGTAAAACAACAATATTTTGCGTTGAGGCAGCGCCGCCATCTGTGCGTACTGCACATAATCGCTGGACTTTTCTGTCGTCGTCAGCGCTTTGGCCATAATGAAGCGATGGGCGGTCGCGCCAATCACGATGGACAATGCCGGCAAGAAACCATGAAACAAGACGCTGCTGATGTATTCCCAGGTGAGCGCCGCTGTGCCGCGCGCCCCGCCGATAAGCGGGAAGATCGGGAGATAAAACGTGAAGGCCATCAGCAATACAAAAGCCAGAATGTAATACGGCACCGGGTAAACGGTGATCAGCGATTTCTCCAAGCCTTCCGACCACCAGCGGTTCGGGTAGTATCCGGCCAAGGAGCCCAGCGTCATACCCAGCGTCCAGGCGATGAGAATTGACGTGC
>JAPOWG010000076.1:361-2240 GCA_026707745.1 Chloroflexota bacterium | reverse complement strand
TGGCCGGCCTGTCCGCAGCCGGCGTTGCACTGGCCGCATGCGCGGCACCGGTCGATGTTCCACAAGCCGCTAGCCAATTGCGCTCAGGGGGATGGCGGCGTGGCGGGCGCGCTTGCGTTCGCTGATTGGCGTTACCGGCGGGCATTCCCAGGCCATCTCCTCAGTGGTAGAGCGTTCCTTGGCGAACTTCGGAAGAATCCCGCAAGCGAAACATTTATCGCGGCAATCGACCCGCGTTTCGCGTTTAATGCTCATCAAGTAATCTTCGCGTAGAAACTTCTTGTGTATGCCGACATCAATATGGTCCCAGGGGAATACTTCGTCCAGGTCGCGCTCGCGGAAATTGTAGAAGTCCGGGTCGATGTCGAATTCATCAAATGCCTGGAGCCAAAGTCCGTGACGGTGTTGATCTTGCCAGGCATCAAATTTGCAGCCGAGTTCCCAGGCGCGCCGAATGACACGGCCCAAGCGCCGATCGCCGCGACTGAGCCAGCCCTCGAATTCACTGTCTTCGTAATTGTTCCAGCGCAAATGCATGCCACCGCGTCTCATTTGCTGCTTCAGAAGGCGTTGCTTGCGGTCGACGCTTGCGCGCCTATCTTGCGGCGCCCATTGGAAGGGCGTATGCGGCTTGGGGATGAAGGTGCTGACGCCAACGTTCAGCGTCGCTTTCTTGCCTAGAATACGGGTGCCTTCATTCAGCGTCTTTACGCACAAGTCGATGATCGCCTGGACGTCTTCCAGCGTCTCCTCGGGGTGACCGATCATGAAATAGAACTTGATGGTGCGCCAGCCGCGCGTGTAGACATCGCGGGCAGTTTGAAGCACCTGTTCGTCGGGCACATATTTGTTGATCATATCGCGCATTTTCTCTGTCGCGGCTTCGGGCGCGAATGTGAAACCGCTGCGGCGCGTGCCGCCGATTTTCTCCAGCAAGTCAGCGCTGGCGCTTTCGATGCGCAGGCTCGGCAGGCTCAGACTTAGGCCCGCGTCTTTGTATACGCGATTGACTTCTTCCGCCAGTTCCTCCACCCAGACATAATCCGATGACGACAAGCTGAGCAAGCTGATTTCTTCAAAGCCGGTATGCTGGACGATTTCGGCGATGGCGGACATGATTTCTTGCACGGGCCGCTCGCGCACCGGGCGCGTCACCATGCCCGCGTGGCAGAATCGGCAGCCGCGAGTGCAGCCCCGCATGATCTCGATCGGCGCGCGATTATGCACGGTGTCAATATTGGGCACGATGAACTTCGTGAATGGCTTGGGCAAGGTGATCACGATTCGCTTTAATACGCGCGCGGGGATGCCCGGCTCGTTAGGCGCTATCGAGCGGACAGCGCCGTCATCGTGGTATTCCACGTCATAGAAGCGCGGCACATACACGCCCTGAATCTTGGCGATTGCGCGCAACTGCTTATTGCGCGGCTTGCCACGCAGCGCGCTGAGGGCTCGGGCGATTTCGACGATGATCTCTTCACCCTCGCCAATAACAAAAGCATCGATGAAATCCGCCATCGGCTCGGGATTGAAGCAGGCATGTCCGCCAGCGATGACCAGCGGATCGCGCTCGTCGCGGTCTCGGCTGAGGACGGGCAGCCCGGCCAGGTCAAGCAGATTAACGGCGTTGGTGTAGAGCTGCTCATAGGGCAGGCTGATGCCCAGCAGATCGAATTCGCGCACGGGATGCTTGGTCTCCAGCGAGTAGAGCGGAATATCCTGTTCGCGCATCAGCGCTTCCATATCCAGCCAGGGCGAGAATACGCGCTCGGCCAGCATATCCGGCTGCTGGTTCAGCTGATCGTAGAGGTTCATTATGCCCAAATTTTTTTTTTAATGATCCGGCGACCACCGAGATCTACACTATCGCCGTATCATT
>JAPOWG010000076.1:0-351 GCA_026707745.1 Chloroflexota bacterium | reverse complement strand
GGACATGCCGAGATCGTAAATATCGGGGAATGCCAGAGCGACCTTGATGTCGACGCCATCCCAGTCTTTGACGACGCTGTTGTATTCTCCGCCGACGTACCGGCCGGGTTTTTCCACACTCAGCAGGTGGCGCTCCAGTTGGCTCTCAATGCGCCGCCGGTGCATGAAAGACGCGCTAACCATATCTACCTCTCGATTCATGCGCGAATTCGAGTATAACCTATGGCGATTCCATTGTATAGCGATTCAATTGGCAGGGAGCGCGATTCGCATGAACCCTCAGCAGATTGCGACACTTTTTGACTACCACTACGCTTCGTTTGACAGAATTCGGGAATGCGCCGCCGCGCT
>JAPOWG010000007.1 GCA_026707745.1 Chloroflexota bacterium | reverse complement strand
GCTACTTCCACGCCAGCGGCTACAGATGTTCCGAGCCCGACGGCGACTGACGAGGTCGCGGAAACAGCAACCGCAACTCCTGATATGTTTGTAGCGACTGGAATCTCTGAAACCGCAGCCGGAGTCCCAGTGATTGCTACGAAAATTTTGCCGGTGAGCCGGGCACTAACGCCGACGGCGGATGAACGCTCAACTATATCCGCAACGGCAACCAGGACTGTGTCGGCAAGGGACACGGAAACGGCTGTCGGTCCCGTATATCAACCCACCGCTACACCTACGCTTCGAGCGAGCCCCACTGCTTCGATGCTACCATTGGTCTATTCTAGATTGGTGCCAACGCCTACTGCGCATGGATTCGCCCCAGTTGCGCAAATAGAATTGTGCGAAGTAACAATTGATTGGGAGCCTTACCAGGTTGCCAAAGGCGACAATCTGCTTGCTATTGCAGAAAGCATAGGCACAAGTATTGTCGAGATTCAGAAAGGCAATTGTTTTGAACCGATCCGCGGTGTACTGGCGGGGGAGACCCTGCTGTTGCCGGCAATACCTAGCTTGCCGCCAGCAACAACTGTACCGGTATTTCCGGATGCCTCGGTTCCACCAAAAGTGAACGGCTGTGAATCGGAATCGTCGCGAATCCTATCGCCGGTTGCCCTGCAAGAGATACGCGGGATAATCCAGGTCATCGGCTCGGTTAACTTGCCTGAAGATTCTGAGTTCCGGCTTGATGTCCGTCCCGCTTGGTCGGAGAAATACTCCCAATATATTAGGGGATACGATTCCATTACTAATGATGTCATCGGGTTAATCAATAGCGAAGTATTCGGTATTGGATTGCACAGGCTGCGCTTGAGCATCGTGGATGAAAACGGCGCGATGTCGAAAGACGCAATTTGCGATATACCGGTCGTTTTTGCGGCGCCTTGATCAGATACTTCGTCGATGCGCGTGAATTCTGGAATCGCGCTCGCATACCTTCTTTCAACGCAATGGAGTCATTATGCGCACTCTTCGAACAATGTTGCGGTTATCGCTCAAGCTCGTTGTTTATCTGACAGTGACACTTCTGCTTCTGGCGACTCTTTGGACGGCGACGCGGGTACTGCGTCTCTGGAGTGACCAACGACAATACAGCGCGACTAGCAATGCCCGCCAAGAGAGCTATCGGGCGACAGGCACGGCTCTGGCAACTGCAACATCCGGCGCCAGCCTGCGCGACGAATCGCAGATTGTGTTGATGCAACAGGTATTCGTGACCAGTACCCCCAGCCCACAGACGCCTTCACCCAAAGCGACTGCGACTGCGGTTCTCGCTACGCCCCAACCGGTAGATCTGCCGAGACTCTTCCTTCCCCCCGATCCAAAAGCGGGACTTGAGCTTTCCGGCACAGCCGTGCCCACACGCGTCCCATTCGTTCCCCGCGATTACGATTTGGTGAACATCATACTCTTGGGCGGCGACGACGAATTGACGGAGGATCAGTCCGTACGGACCGATACCATGATCATCGTGTCTTTGAACAGGGAGACCGGTACGGTTTCCATGATAAATCTGCCTCGTGATCTTTTCGTGTATATTCCCAGCGGAAAGATGGGACGGCTCAACACAGCGTTCGGAATCGGCAAAAATATCGGCTGGGAACCCGGCGGCGGATTCGGTCTTTTGCGGCAGACCATCTTTTACAATTTCGGGATAAACGTGCACTACTATGCGCGAGCCAATTTTTCCGGCTTCAAGTCCATCATTGATCGTCTCGGGGGCGTAGACATCGCGGTCGATTGCAGGTACCGGGACCTGTATCCGGTCACGCGGACGGAAACTGGCGTTGCCGAAGGCAGCGCTTACGACTGGCGGACACTGGACGTGGGTTACTATACATTCGACGGCTTTGACGCCTTGTGGTATGCGCGTACCCGTCGTTATACGGACGATCTGGACCGCGGACGCCGCCAACAGTTGCTGCTGCGCGCAATGTGGCGCAAAGCGCGCAGCAACGGGTTGATAAGCACAGTGCCAGCGATCTGGGGCGAACTGGAAGAGGTAATCGATACCAACTTGCCGTTTAACGCCATGCTGGGCCTGCTGCCACATTTGCTCGAGCTTGATCTTGACCGCATTCAGAACTTCACTTTTCGGCGCATCTACCATACACAAAATTGGCGGACGCCTGGCGGTGACTCTGTCCTTTTGCCGGTTTATGAAACTGTCATGGAACTCATGCGAGACTTCTACACGCCGCCATCGGCAAATCAACTGGGTTTGTCGGGCCCTTCAATCGCAGTTTACAACGGCTCCGGTAACGCAGACTGGGACATTGTCGCGAGCGAACGATTGCGCTGGGACGGGTACAACGCCGTGGCGCTCGGGCCCTTGGCAAACGGAGAAATTGTAGAATCGAGCAAGTTGATAGACTTTGTAGCCGCGAGCAAGGGAAGTTTGGTACCGGGTCTCACCAAGGCCTTAAACATGAATAGGAAGCAGGTTGAGGCCCGAGCAGATCCAGCGCGGGAATATGATTATGAGGTCATTGTCGGTCAAGATTATGACTCATGCACATACGGGGTTTTGCCGATTGATGACTAGCATTCCGCCGGGCGTCCGCGAGCGATTGCGGGCTGGCAGTTTCTCACAACTATGTTATCATAGGGCTATGTTCGGGGTATGGCGCAGTCCGGCTAGCGCGCTTGCATGGGGTGTAAGAGGTCCCCGGTTCGAATCCGGGTACCCCGACCAGAGTATGACGGGCTCACTTTAGCAGTGAGCCTTTTTATTGGAAGGTGTAGCTAATGAGCGAAGTTGAAATCAAGCTAACGAGCTTGGCCACCTGCGCCGGTTGAGCGTCCAAGCTCAACCCGGGCGATTTGGCGCAAGTCTTGCAGCCACTCAGTGACAATTTTAAGTCTGAAGAATTTCCGCAGGTGCTGGTAGGCTTGTCCGAGCCAGATGATGCGGCGGTTTATCGATTGGATGACGGCCGCGCGATCATAAGCACAACGGATTTTTTCCCACCTGTTGTAGATACTCCCTATGAATTTGGCGCGATTGCCGCGGCGAATGCGCTCAGCGATGTTTACGCGATGGGCGGCGAACCATTGCTGGCAATTAACCTGGTAGCTTATCCCGACGGTCTCGGGCTAGATATCCTCCAAGAGATTCTACGGGGTGGGGCAGAAAAGGTGCGAGAAGCCGGCGCAGTCATCGCAGGCGGGCACTCAATAAGCGATGATGAGCCAAAATACGGTTTATCGGTGACCGGCGTGGTCCCGGCAGCAAATATCATTCGCAAAGCCGGCGCGCGACCAGGCGACAAACTTATTCTGAGCAAACCTCTTGGGACGGGTGTCATTACGACCGCGTTGAAGCGTGGGCTGGCGTCCTCGGCGCATATCGAGAGCGCCGTCAACGCAATGTCTCGGCTCAATCGCAGCGCAGCAGAATGCGCGCAATTGCATAGCGTAGGCGCGATGACCGACATTACGGGATTCGGCTTGGCTGGACATGGACATGAAATGGCTCGCTTAAGCGGGGTTGATCTCCGCCTGAACTTTGACGCGCTCGCTTGGCTGCCGGGAACGATGACTTATGCGAAGCGCGGCATATTCCCGGGTGGTATGGAACGCAATCGTGAATACTTCTCGCGCTGGCTCTCGTTTCCGGACAGGGCCGACGCCAATAGCGCGGCGCTGCTTTTCGATCCGCAGACGTCAGGGGGACTGTTGATGTCGGTGGCGGCGGAAAGCGCAGCAAACTTGCTTGACGATTTGCGCCACAACGGCGACGATGCGGTGATCATCGGGGACGTAATAGATGGCGCAGGCCGCCTGATGGTATATGGCGCCTAAACTGAGGCCAGACCCTCCGAGGCAAGCACTGGCTTCTGCGCTTACACGGTCTCGCGAGACGGGATCAAGTCGAGGTTTTTGCCTACTCTCTCGAAGGCAACCAAGGCGCGATCAAGGTGTTTCTGGCGATGCGTAGCTATGTAGCTCGTGCGCAAGAGGGCTTGATTGGGCGGTGTTGCGGGCGGCACGACCGGGTTGGTATATACACCTTCTTCGATCAATGCCATCCAGGTAAGGCCCGTGCGAAACTGCTCCCCAATCTTGACTGGAATGATTGGCGTCTGACTATTGAAAGTATCATACCCGAGCTCGACTAAACCCTTGCGCATGTATTCCGCGTTCTTCCAAACCTGTTGGACATGTTCCGGTTCATTTTCGATGATGTCCAGTGCCGCCAGGACCGCCGCCAAGTTCGGCGCGGGCAATGCAGCGGAAAAAATCAGCGATCGGGCGTGATGCTGTATATAGTGAATAACGTCGGCCGACCCGGCGATGAATCCCCCAATAGAAGCGAAGCTCTTGCTAAATGTTCCCATAATGAGGTCGACCTGATCGGTTAGGCCAAAGTGCGCTGCCGTCCCACGGCCGCCCCCGGCGACACCAATGCCATGCGCGTCGTCAACGAGAATGCGCGCGTCATATCTTTTGCATACTTCTACAATCTGTGGCAATAGGGCGAAGTCGCCGCCCATGCTATAGACCCCATCGACCATGACAATCTTGCCATGTTCCTCCGGTATCCTGCTCAAGACACGTTCGAGGTCGCCAATGTCATTGTGTTTGAAGCGTTTCATCATGCCGCGCGACATGGAAACCCCGTCAACAACAGATGCGTGCACATCCTTGTCGAGGATCGCCACATCGTTCTTCCCGATTAAAGCGGAGACAGTGCCGAGGTTCGTCTGGTACCCGGTGGAAAAAACCAGCGCCGCTTCTTTGCCCACAAACTGAGCCAGACGCCGGTCCGCCTCGAGGTGCAGTTCGAGCGTTCCGTTGAGAAATCGCGATCCGGTGACGCTAGTGCCGTAACGCTTTGTCGCTTCGATCGCCGCCGCTTGCACGCGACTGTCGGTTGTCAGGCCCAGGTAATTGTTGGACCCCAACATGACTACGTCTTTGTCTTCGAACGTCGCGGTCGTTCCTTCGGAGTCGCTTAGAGCGCGGAAGAAAGGGTATATACCCATTTCCATGGCTTCCCTGGCGACCGTAAATCCCGCTAACTTGTCGTATATATCGGCCACAGTATTCTCCCGGTCTTGTGACAAAAGCGTGGAAACGAAGGTGCGAACGTCTGGGAGCAAGTTCGAACTTTCAAGAGTGTAACAGGGCGACCACCGTTTAACAACATTCAATCGGCAAGCGCACGACGTACTTGTGCAATCCTTCACTTGCGCTTGACCGGCAATTCGTCGTACAATAACGGGCGTTCAGCAAGAGCGTATACGGAGCGAGTTATGTCAAGTCTTACGATCCGTCGAATCGTTGTTTGGGTGATCTCGATGGTGTTGGGTCTCCTCGTCGGTTACGGGATCATAACAGTGGGCTTCGATATGCTGCCGCTCTTTAGCGCAGTGCAAACGCCGCAGGGTGTTAGTATCGAAGAATACGGGATAATCTATTATCTCTTCACGTCGATCCCAATCGGTCTTGTTTTCGTCATCTGGTTGGACGCCTTTATGGGCACACGCATTTTGCCAGATTAACGGGTCCTGATTTCTCAACGACGAAGTCCACTAAACGGTGGGCTTTTTTGTTTTCTTCAGCCAGAAGCCCTTCATCAGCTTTGGCAAAACTCTGTCACTATGTAATTTGATAGCTATCGCGATAGCGATGATAGATTCTGCAAGCAGCCAGCGAGTAAGATGGCATTATGACGCGAGAACGACGATCAACCATATCAGGCTTGTATAAGCGGTCACTTGCCGAGAGGCAGGCGATCACCCGCGATTGGGCCGATCTTTCGGCCAAGGACCTGCAAAGCCTGGAAGAAGGCGGCTTGGCTTTGCACGAGGCCGATATGATGATCGAAAATGTCATAGGACGATATTCCTTGCCATTCGGCGTCGCTACGAACTTCTTGATCAATGACATCGACTACCTGATTCCAATGGTCATTGAAGAGCCATCGGTCGTTGCCGCTTGCAGTTTTGCCGCCAAGTTGTTTCGGGCGGGTGGGGGCTTCCAGGCGTCGAGCGACGATCCACTGATGACGGGCCAAATTCAACTGCTTGATATCAAGGACAGGGATCGCGTTGTCCAGATTATTGAGCAGCATAAGGCGGAGATAATTGACAAGGCGAACGAAACAGCGGGCAGCATCAAAGGGCGCGGAGGCGGGGCCGTCGACGTGCGCACTCGCGTTTTCGAGAATACAAGCATAGGGGAAATGATCGTCGTTCATCTGCTCTATGATGCGCGTGATGCCATGGGTGCGAACGCAGTGAATACAGCGCTGGAACACGTCTCGCCATTCATCGAAAAGATCACCGGCAGTCGAGCAAATCTGCGGATTCTAAGCAATCTGTCCGACAATAGAAGGGCATGGGCGGAAGGCAGTATTCCCGCCTCCGCCCTCGGCAACAAATACGCGAGCGGGCCGGAAGTCATCGATGGCATTCTGGAAGCCGCCTTGTTCGCCGAGTTGGATCCTTACCGCGCGGCCACGCACAACAAGGGCATCATGAACGGTATTGATGCGCTGCTGATCGCTACCGGGAATGACTGGCGGGCAGTCGAAGCGGGCGCGCATGCCTATGCGGCGCGCGACGGCCGCTATTCGAGCCTTTCCCGCTGGTGGAAAGACGGAGGCGGTGACTTGCGAGGGCGAATTGAATTGCCCCTGGCGGTCGGCATTGTCGGAGGGGCAACGCGCGTCCATCGCCTGGCGCAGACCGCGCTCAAGATCCTTGGCGTTCAGTCGGCTCGACAACTGGCGGAAGTGGCGGCGGCGGTTGGGCTGGCGCAAAACCTGGCGGCCATGCGCGCGCTGGCCACCGATGGCATTCAGAGCGGACATATGCGTATGCACGCCCGCCAGCTAGCGATTGCGGCCGGAGCCCATACAGAAGACGTTGTTGCGATAGCGAAACAAATGAAAGAGGAGGGCGAGATTCGATTGGAACGCGCAAGAGAACTGGTCAAGCAACGAAAGTCACGAACATGAACAGTGAATCAAGCTGGTTAATGAAGCCGGATCGAGGCGTAGGCATCGTCGGATATGGCGCCTACATACCGTGTTACCGGTTGCCCGGCCACGAGATCTCGCGAATATGGACGAACGGGCACAGTGCTGCGCCGGTGCGGGAAAAGGCAGTGGCGGGCATAGACGAAGATGTGATCACGATGTCGATTGAGGCGGCGCGCAACGCTATCGCTTGTGCCGAGATTGCCGCAGAAGATATTCGCGCGGTTTGGGTTGGCAGCGAAAGCCATCCCTACGCGGTAAAGCCGTCGAGTACGATCGTCGCCGAAAGCATTGGCGCCTCCCCCAATATTCAGGCCGCAGACTGGGAGTTCGCCTGCAAAGCCGGTACCGAAGCCGTGCAGGCGTCGATTGGGATCGTGGGCAGCGGTATGGCGCGCTATACATTAAGTATTGGCATGGACACAGCCCAAGGCAGGCCCGGCGATGCTCTGGAGTTTACAGCTGGTTCCGGTGGCGCCGCTTTTATATTGGGACCGGCGGAGGAAAGTTACGCCGTCTATCAAGGGAGTTACAGTTACGTAACGGATACGCCCGACTTCTGGCGCAGATCCGGGGAAACTTTTCCCAGCCATGGGGATCGCTTCACCGGTGAACCAGCCTACTTCGCCCATACTATAGCAGCGGCATCGGCGCTGATGGATATGATGGGCAGTAGCGCGCAAGATTATCAACACGCCGTTTTTCATCAGCCCAACGTCAAGTTTCCCGCACGCGCCGCCAAGTCACTTGGCTTCGCGACAGAACAAATCACGGCGGGCTTACTCGCAAACGATATTGGAAATGTTTACTCCGGCTCGTGCATGATCGGATTGACCGCGATCCTCGATCGTGCGAGTCCCGGCGATCGGATTCTGATGGTCAGCTATGGCAGTGGCGCAGGATCTGACGCGTTTGACCTGTACGTTACCGACAGGATCGACGAGAAGCCGAAAGAATTGTCGTCTACTCGGGACTATATTCATCGCCGTATCGAAATTGACTACGCTACTTACGTTCGCTATCGCGACAAACTCAAGGACTAGTCTGACATGAATGTATCAATCGTCGGCGCAGGCATGATCCCGGTGCGCGAGCACTGGTCTAAAGGTATTCGCGAGCTGGCCGCGGCAGCAGCCCGATTAGCCCTCGAAGATGCAGGAATCGCTCATGTCGATGCTTTGTACGTCGGCAATGCCTATGGCGCGACATTTAACCAACAGACCCAGTTGGGGGGCTTGATCGGCGCCGAGTTAGGGATGAACGGTATCGAGGCATTCACATGTGAAGCGGGCGATGCGTCGGGTGGCGTCGCGCTGCGAACCGCTTGTTTCGCCGTGGAGTCCGGATTGGTTAGGTCGGCGCTGGTCGTCGGCGTTGAGAAGGCGACTGACATCGTTGGTCCCGCGCGTGTGGGCGCGCGAACTATCAGCCTGGATGCCGACCTGGAATCGGTCAACGGGGTGACCATGACCGCCTTGGCCGCGCTGGTGATGCGGCGATACATGTATCAGAACGATCTGACTCTGTCGGACTTTGAAGGATTCAGCATCAACGCCCATAGAAATGGCGCTGTCAATCCTTGCGCGATGTATCGCAACAGGTTACGAGATGGGGCATTTGCCAAAGCGCCGATGATTGCTGACCCGGTCAGCCTGTTTGACTGCGCGCCGGATGGAGACGGAGCCGCAGCCGTCGTAGTGGTTGAGTCAGAGCTCGCGGCTGATATGGTGCCGCGGCCCGTGCAAATCTGCGCAAGCGCGGTTGCGACGGATCGATTTATGTTGCAGGACCGCGACGATCCACTGCAATTCGGGGCAATCGAAAAATCGTTTTTTGGCGCGCTGGAACAAGCCCAACTCGGGCGCGAGGATATCGATCTGTTTGAATTGCATGATGCCTATACCATCATGACAACGCTTGCGCTTGAAGCGATGGGATATTGTCCCTCGGGCGCTGGTTGGACGCTGGCGTCAGAAAAGGGAGCGAATATTTCTCTGGACGGCGATCTTCCCATTAGCACTTTCGGAGGCTTAAAGAGCCGGGGCAATCCTGGCGGAGCTACCGGCATCTACCAAGCCGTGGAATCGACGCTGCAATTGCGCGAGTCCGCGGGCTCGAATCAAGTTCCGGACGCGCGGCGGGCGCTCATCCAAAATATCGCCGGTCCGGGAAGTACCGTAGTAACGCACATCTTGCAGAGACAGCCGGACGAAGCTTGAGAGGCTATGACAGTGTCAATTGCTATCACGATAGCTTTTGATAGGCAGTCAATCGTAAAGTGATGGCGAAGATCAAAGCTGGGGGGCAAGGAGTAACATGATGCGGGTAGCCAAATACTGGCGTAATAACAAACTTCGCTATCGCTTGATCAGAAGCGCTGAAGGCGCCGGCCGGAGGCTGGAAGTCAAACGCCAGGCCAAAGACAGGCATCCAGTCGCGCTGCGCCGCGAGGAAGCGCTAGAGGCAGAGAGAGCCTAATGCTTGACCAAGAGTCACAGGATTCCGAAACGCTGTATTCGCGCGCCAAGGGCTATCAATCCGCCATGGTTGGCACGGTTTACAGTTATACGCTATTGCAGGAGCCGCCTTTGGGCTACGAATCGCAGGCGCCGTACTACGTAGCGTTGGTGGAACTGGATGACGGCGGGTTGGTCACAGCGCAGTTGACGGATATTGACGGATCCGTGCAAATTGGGGATCGAGTAGAGATGGTGACCCGCAAACTTACGACTGACGGGTCTCAAGGAATGATTGTCTACGGATACAAGTTTCGCCCGGCGCTTTAGCAGAGTCTGTTGGAGACATCAGAAGAAGACGCCGAAAGCCGCTCGTAGGAGCGGCTTTCGGCATTTATTGTGAAGTGAGAAACCCGACTAGACGCTCTGAGCAACCTTGCGCTTTTCATCGTATGCCAAGGAGATTTCGCTGTCGGAATCGAAGATGTGGATGTTGTCCAGATTGAAAGTCACGCTCATTTCGCTACCGACGGTGGCATCCGTGCGAGGATCGGTCCGAGCGATGAAGTTCTTGCCACCGCTCTCGAGGTAGATGATTACCTCGTTGCCCATCTGCTCTACAACCTCAACATTGGACGCGAGGTTGGCCGGGATGATGCCCTGCGGCAGGTAATTCGAGTCATGGATGTCTTCTGGTCGGATACCGCAAACAACATCGGAGCCAATATGGCTACTATATGTTGCAGTCTTATTCGTGGGCATGCGCAACGAGAAAGAGCCCAAGTCCACGACAATGTTGTCCCCGTCCGGTTTGAGGGTCGCATCGAAGAAGTTCATCGACGGGCTGCCAATGAAACCGGCGACGAATATATTGCGCGGATTGTGATACAGATTATAGGGAGAATCGATCTGTTGCAGCCTGCCTTCATTGAGCACACAGATCCGCGTTCCCATGGTCATGGCTTCGACCTGGTCATGTGTAACGTAGATGAAGGTCGTTTCCAGACGCTGGTGCAGCCGGCTGATAAAGGAACGCGCTTCGACGCGCAACTTGGCATCGAGATTGGACAGGGGCTCGTCCATCAAGAAGACGGCTGGCTCACGTACAATCGCGCGGCCAACGGCGACGCGCTGACGCTGACCACCGGAGAGTTGGCGCGGACGCCGATCCAGCAAGTGACCGATACCCAATTCATTGGCGGCTTCGCGGACGCGCTCGTCAATGATTTTCTTGGGAGTTTTGCGCAGCTTCAAACCGAAAGCCATGTTATCATACACGGTCATATGCGGATAAAGGGCGTAACTTTGGAAGACCATAGCCACGTCGCGGTCCTTAGGCGCGACATTATTGACAACACGATCGCCAATCAAAATCTCGCCCTCGGTGATTTCTTCCAGACCAGCAAGCATGCGCAAGCTCGTCGATTTGCCGCAGCCGGATGGTCCGACGAAAACCAGAAATTCCTTGTCGGCGACCTCAATGTTCAAGTCCGACACGACACGTTGATCGCCAAAATCCTTTGAAACATGATTGAATGTAACACCAGCCACGAGAGCCTCCGATCAATTAGCTAGATGAACGAAAATACTGTTAAAACTGCACAAAGAGCTTACTTGACAGTAAATTGCTTTTATAGTGGCAATTATAGCGGTTTTTTCTGACTTTGCAAATATTTTAGCGAATTGATGTAAAATTCCCGTAAATTCCCAGCGGAGAACGAAGAAGCCATGGCTGACAACCCAAACGCAGAGATCATTGCAATAGGAACAGAATTGCTTCTGGGCGAAATTACCGATACAAATTCGGTCTTCATGGCCCGGCAGTTGCGGAACATCGGAGTGAACATTTTCTTCATGACGACGGTGGGCGACAACCTCGGCAGGATCGCCGAATCGATACGAGCGGCTCTCAACCGCGCGGAGATTGTTATTACTTGCGGCGGGCTGGGACCAACTGTGGACGACATGACACGGCAAGCCGTTGCCGACGCCACTGAAAGACCGCTCGAGTTTCATCAATCGTTGTATGACAGCATTGCCGAGAGATTCCGCGGATTTGGGGTTCGCATGACCGCAAACAATCGACAACAAGCGTACTTGCCGCATGAGGCCCTATTGGTAGAGAACCCCGTCGGTACAGCGCCGGCCTTCATTGTTGAGTCGGACCTGGGCATTATTATCAGTCTGCCCGGGGTCCCGCGCGAAATGAAATATCTGCTGACCGAATCCGTCGTGCCCTATTTGCTTCGCACGTTTGACCTTGGCATCATCGTTGCCAGGACGTTGAGGACCGCGGGCATCGGCGAAAGTTCGCTGGATGACATGATCGGCGCGGAGATTCTCAATGAGCGCAATCCAAGCGTCGGTTTGGCTGCGCATCATGGTTGCGTGGATATCCGACTGACTGCCAAGGCGAAGAGCAAAGTCGAAGCGGAGTCGCTTTTGGACGCGATGCAGCAGAGGCTTCGCAACCGAGTCGGTGATCATATCTTCGGGACCGACGAGGCGACATTGGAGGGCGTAGTTTCCCAGATGCTGGGGGCGCGCCAACTCTCGATTCACATATTGGAAGCCGGCTTGCCGGGCGTCATAAGCGAGCAACTTGATTCAGGCCTGTCTCTTGTTACTTCAGAGGCGCTTGCTCATCCAGATGACTTGTTCAACAAGCTGGGACGGGATACGCGGGATACTACGCTGAGAGAGTTGGCGGTGGATGCGGTTCAGCGTTCTCGACGAGAAAACGGGACTGATGCCTGCGTTGTATCGCTGAGTTATCCCGATTTGGACGAGAACGCGGATCTTGAGCAGGGTAGCGCAATCGCCATCGCAACCGCCGACGGAATTGCGTATCGGGCCTACGGGTTCGGCGCTCGCTCGGTTCTGGCGCAGGACTGGCTGTCTCGCTGGGGGTTGGCCAACCTCTGGCGAATGCTCAAGGATGGGGATTGAGCGGAGGCCTAGCGGTTCATTCGTCCAGACTCAATAGCGCCATGAAAGCCTCTTGCGGCAGCTCTACAGAGCCGATCATCTTCATGCGCTTTTTGCCTTTTTTCTGCTTTTCCAGCAGTTTCTTTTTTCGCGTGACGTCTCCACCATAGCACTTTGCAAGCACATCTTTCCTCAGCGCTTTTACATTTGCGCGCGAGATCACCCGTTTGCCGACAGCCGCTTGCACCGGCACGGTGAACATCTGCCGCGGGATCAATTTCTTTAGTCTGGTGATCAAACGCTGGCCACGGTGATAGGCGTCGTCGCGATGGCAAATCATCGCCAATGCATCGACCGGCTCGCCATTTACCAAGACATCAATCTTGACCAGGTCGCCAGTACGGTATTCGTCAAACTGATAGTCGAGACTGGCATAACCCTGGCTCACGCTTTTGAGCTTGTCATAGAAGTCGATGATTATTTCCGACAGTGGTATGGAGAAATGCAAGATGACCCGCGAGGCGTCAAGGTATTCGGTCGTTTCGTATAACCCACGCTTGTTGATTACCAGATCCATGACCGCTCCGATATATGTTTGCGGCGCGTAAATCTGGATCTTCATCCAAGGCTCCTGGATCTCGACTATCCCGTTTTCGTCGGGCAGCAAAGCCGGACTGTCTATCAGGGCTGTCTCGCCATTCTTTTGCAATACGCGGTATTCGACGCTCGGCGCCGTCGCCAAGATGTCCAGGTCGTACTCGCGCTCCAGGCGCTCCTGTACGATCTCCATGTGGAACAACCCCAGGAAGCCCGCCCGAAAACCGAAATTCAGGGCCTGGGATGTTTCCGGTTGAAAGACCAGGGAAGCGTCGTTGAGCTGAAGCTTGTCAAGCGCATCACGCAAATCAGCGTAGTCTTCGTTGTTCGTTGGGTAGATACCGGCAAACACCATCGGCTTGACCATCTCGTAGCCGGGCAAGGGTACCTGACTGCCTTTGTTCGCCAAGGTAACGGTGTCGCCGACGCGGCATTCCCGCACGGTTTTCAAACCGGTGGCGATATAACCTACTTCTCCGGCGCGCAAGTCGTCAACAGCGCGCATGATGGGGTCGAAGACGCCAATTTCCACTGGCTCAAAGCGAGCGCCCGTCGCGACGAGCTTCAGCATTTGACGGCGGTTGATCGCGCCATCAACCACGCGCACGTAGGCAATGACACCCTTGTAGGCATCGTAGTGCGAATCAAAGACGAGGGCGCGGAACGGCTCCCCGGCATCGGTTGAGGGCGGCGGCACTTCGACGAGCACTTTTTCCATCAGGTCCCGCACACCAATGCCATTCTTGGCCGAAATGCAGGACATTTCCTGCGCTGGCGTACCCAACAAGTCTTCAACATCACCCGCTACGTCATCCGGCTGCGCTGCGGGCAAATCGATCTTGTTGATGACTGGAATGATTTCCAGGTCTTGTTCCAATGCCAAATAGACGTTAGAGAGCGTCTGCGCTTCGATTCCTTGGCTGGCATCGACGACAAGGATCGCGCCCTCGCAGGCTTGTAATGCCCTGCTTACTTCGTATGTGAAATCGACGTGCCCCGGGGTGTCAATAAGGTTGATCGTATACTGATTGCCGTCGTCCGCATCGTAAAGCATTCTCACTGCAGAGGCCTTGATCGTGACTCCACGTTCGCGTTCCAGCGCCATACTGTCCAGCAATTGTTCTTGCATCTCGCGCGCGGCAACTGTATTGGTCAATTCCAGCAAACGATCCGCCAAGGTGCTCTTGCCGTGATCGACGTGGGCTATGATACAGAAGTTGCGGATTTGATCGATTTCCATGTTCGTCTTTGTTCCAGACCTTTGGAAGTCATTATCATCGATTATTGATTAGTGGAGTAGGGCTAGCTACGACGTGGAATCAACCAGACGCCGGAAGATAGCGAGAACCTCGCTATCTGAAGAGCTTGCCCCACCAATGCGAAGCCACATCAAGAATTCTACGTTGCCCTTTTTGCCGGTAATGGGCGACCGCATCAGGCCTAAGACCGAGAAGCCGTGCGACATGGCATATTCCGCGATCTCTTGCAAGACGCGCCTATGTACCGCTGGATCTCTGATGATGCCGCCTTTGCCGACATCCGACTTGCCGGCCTCGAACTGTGGTTTGACCAGGACAACGAGGTCGGCTTGGGGCAACAGCCATCCCTTGGCCGGGGGCAAGATATGCCGCAGGGAGATAAATGAAACATCGACAGCGACCAATCCGACGAGTTCGCCAAGCGAATCCAGATAACGCGCATTGGTCCGTTCCAGCAGGCGTACGCGCGCGTCCTGCCGTAATCTGTAGTCGAGTATGCCGCTGCCAACATCTATAGCGTGAACTCGCGCTGCGCCCGCCTGGAGCAAGCAATCCGTAAAGCCGCCCGTGCTGGCGCCGACGTCAGCGCAAACTTTCCCTGTGACATCGATTCTGAATTCGCGCAGAGCCGCTTCCAGCTTGAGCCCGGCGCGACTCACATAGCGCTGTTTCTCCTTGAGCCGAATGCATACATCCCTGGTAACCAAAGTGCCGGGTTTGTCAACAAGTCTGCCATCAATACTTACCTCAGCGGCCATGATCATGGCGGCAGCCTTATTGCGACTATCGGCAAATTTCCGTTCGACCAGCAGTACATCCAGTCTTTGCTTGTCAGTCATTTAAGTAACCGCGAACCAATTCCATCGTGATATCGACTGCGCGCTGATCGGCCCCGAATTGAAAGCTATCCGCGGCGAGAGGCAGGTAGCCGTCCGCGGCAACAATGACGCTATACGGCGTATCGGCTGCCAGCGGTCTGGCAAATTGAAAATCGCCGTTGCGGTCGGTCATTGAAGTGGCGAACACTTGCTCTTCTTTCCATTCAAACTCGCTTGCCGAATAATCTTCGCTTATCAGCACGATTGTCACGTTTGCTATTCCGTTCAACGTTGCGGCATCCAGCACACGTCCACGAAGCAAGGTGCCTTCGTATTCGGCCAGGCGATCAATTGGCAATTGCCCGATGCCTACGGTTCCTTCAATTGCCAAAATCTGTAAATTATTCACGAGCAATTGCAACTGATAATTGCCATCAGGAGGCGAGTCAACGGACAGCATAAAATCGGATCCACTTTCTACAGTGACCCAGGCATAAGTCGATTCGAAAAACGGCAAGTCGTCAACCAACCAGCGGACCGTCCAGTCCGTGCCGGCCGCGATCTCCTGCCAATCGAATAGAGCGAAAATTGACGGTACAGCTTCTGTAAAGGCTGACGATGCAATCGAATCTCTGGCGTCAAAGACGCTTGACGCAGAAACATAGCGCCCATTGGAGAATACAGCGGGAAGCGGACCGCCTGTACTGCCGGCGACGACGAAATCCGAGGTAGCGGATAGAACGCGATCGAGATAAAGCTCCAGACGATACTTGCCCGGTATTAACCCGCCGAGGGGACGGAGCTGAACAACGTCCGACCCATTCGCGCCTCGTGACCAGATATCATTACTGCGACCGACCTCTGCGCCACCGTAGTACCAGATCGTGCTCCAGGGTGTTCCGTCTCTTAAATTGGCATAAAGAAACCGCGCGTAGGCAATTGTACCAATTGGCAAGATATAACCGTTGCCTATGAGGTTGCCATGATTGTCCAGCAGGCCAAACACGATATTGCTGAAGCGAGCCGAATTGTCCGCTCCGCCACCGACGACGATTCGCTGACTGGCCGCGGCAAGACCGTTGAGCAGCAAGGTAAACTGATAGGCGCCATTTGGCCAGGGCTGATCTCGACTTCCGATATACCAAAGGCCATTTTGTCCGCCACTCCAGTGCACGGGTGGCAAGCTGAAAGTGGCGTCCGGTATGCCGTCGCGTGTGACTCTTAGCTCATATACGGTTTCGGGAGTCATGTTGCGATAGTCAAAAAAAAGATAGAGGCTGTTGGTGTTGGCGGGCATCGCGCCAACAACTGTCGAAGGCAAACCATCTACCACCGAAGGGGAAAAAATGAGTCGGGAAACGGTGGGAGGTTCGGATGACAACAGCATGCTCGCAGGCACTGTATGGATTTGGACGCGCAGATCAAGAGCGGCGCCCCTGATCAGGCTTTGCGCCAGACGAATCGGCCTTATCGTGCTGATGAAGTCGCCAGTGGGGACACAGTGATCGCTACTGTTGATAAGTCCATCGCCGGTCGTATCTTCAATGAATCGACAGCTATCTTCCGTCACAGGGCGGCCATACTTCGCGCTGGTAGGGATGCCAATCAATTGCCCCAGACTGTCGTAGGCGCCTCCGCCGGACATTGTCCCCGGTAGTTCAGCCCTGGTCTTGAACCATGCCCGGGTACCGCCGCGCGGCTCCGAGATGAAAGCTGTGATTGTCCCTCGCGCGATCGTCACGGCTTGATTGCCTATGTCCCGATATCCGGACACGAATACGTTGTCATCAATGCCAAGATCCGCCGACGCGCCGATCCCGACGAAAGGCAAGACGGGAAGCGCGCCAGCCGCAATTGTACGACCATCCAATTCTCGTGTAATGCGCAAAACCGCGATATCCAGACCTTGGTCGGCGTTGGCGATCTCGGCACGGTATTTTGGCACTGGAGGTTCGTTGAGGTCGACATTCATAGAAACGATAAGCGTTTCGCCGTCACAGGTCTGGCTTGGCACTACGCTATGCGCGTTGGTAACGATCAAACCGTCCGCGCTGACGATTGTGCCGGTACTGACACATTTTACGACCAGATCGTTGGCCAGACTTTGCACTTGGTATATGAAGACTGTCGCCCGCTTGATGGCGTCCAGATCCGTTTGGGCGAAGCCAAACGAAGGCGCAAACAGCGAGAGCAAGAGCCCGCCAAGAACATATATCGAGAGCTTATTCACCGTTACAATCAAAACTCCAGGCTTTGGATGAATCGATCCAAAGTTGCCCGTTCACGCTGAAAGATGCTCGCGTCGGCACGAAAGGAAACGATGACAGCTTGGCCACGGCTGATCGTGAGCACGTCCAGGCCCGCGACAATTGCCGACACGCCTTCCAGGAATGGGCTCGCATCCCTCGAGACATAGGAATAGGACATCGTCACTGCTGCACTGTCGTCAGGCAAGACATAGATATCATAACCGAGTACCGTATAGTCAATGAGCGTCTGGGAACGCCGAAGAGTCAAGCGGTCCAAAAGATTGCGCTCGGTTGTGTCGGGTCCAACGGGCAATGTGCGTACCTCTATTAGCGTGTTGAATCCCAGTTGCGCTGTGTTCTCTACGCGAAAGACATAGTCCTCGGTCTCGCTCAATAGCCACCGATGTGGATAGCGCGCTGTGATACCAGCTTCGACATTGTTATATATCAGGGAGCGGTTGAGGCTGCTGTCGCGCAGGTTGGCGCCAGCGATCAGGCCGAGCCCAATCAATACAAAACTGAAGACCATCGACCAGCGCTGCCGAGGCGTCAACAAGACAGTCTCAGCACGACCCGTATCAAAGCCCATCGCTGTCGCCGCTGCTTACAAACGCTTCGCGTTCTCGTCTCTCGGATGCGTTGTACAAGAAAAACGTCAGCGCTCCCGTAAAACAGATTGCGACAATTAGAAATAGTATGCCCAACAACGGCCGATCTTCGTTTCCCGCCGTGCCTAATGGTCCGCTCATTATCCCGGTAAAGACCGGTGCGATGAGCCCGGTGGTTGCGGCCGCCGCGATTACGTTTGTTGGCAGCACAAGTGGCATGGCGTTTCCAAAATAGGATTCTGCGATACCCAAGGCGATGAACATGGCCGATGCAAACTGAATCGCGAGATTGGCAAGCACATAGTTGGCCGCGATTGCCAGAGACGGCTGAAGTTGCAAGACTATTGCTATATTGAGGTATAAGCTGTAACCGACCGCGCTCGCCAAGCAATAAGCAACCGCATCGCTTCGCATTCGCAGTTCATTGGGATAAATGGTGAACCTAAGGACCAGAAGCTTGAGGCCGGCATCAACAACGCCAGCCGTCAGGGCGAAGCCTAGAATCCGGCGGAAGACCGTCTCCAAAGGCAACCACTCTTCCAAACGAAAAAAGTCTTGCACAAGCGGCAGACCGATTGCAGCGGCCGACAAAGCGGAGAGGACGGCGACGCCCATCAGGCGGCGCCTTGGCCGCGTACTTCGAGCCTCAGGCGCTACCGCGATTGCCAGCCAAACACCGGGCACAAATAGAAGCAATACAGCCGTGAGAACACGGCTGACGTCGCCCTCCGGTTTTAGCGATAACACTTCTGACAAGACAACCAACAGGAGACAAAGCGCGATTATCATGGCAAGCTGAATCACCATGTTTCGCCAGACAGGCACTGTCGCCTGGGGCTGGCCATCGCCGGAAGCAACCAGTCCTTGAAAGGCCTCGGTCATAGATGCACCGAAAATGGCGCGGAACACCGATGTTCAATCATACTTAAAAGCTACGCAACTTTGTTGCTCTTGTAAAGTGGAAAGGCGCGTCACCGTTTGTCTACGCAAGTGTCAGGATATGGGTCTCCTGTCCAGTGCATGTGGTATGCTCGTTCAAAGCAAAGGTAAAGGCAATATGTATCGATTATGTACTGTCGCGTTGGCGGCCTGCATGGCGTTCAATCTCGCCGGTTGCGGAGGCGGTAGAGCCCGCGTGCCGTGCGAGCAGGATAGCCGCTGCGCCCGATATGCCTTGACCGTGGACTTCCCGATCCTGGATCCTCATATCGCCGAGCTTCCCGAAGCCGGTATGATCTTTCGGCAGATATATGACACGCTCGTATACCGCAATACGCGTACAAAAGAGTTTCTGCCCGGCTTGGCCCGATCTTGGGAAACATCGCCGGATGGACTGGTCTATACGTTTCATTTGCGCGACGATGTTCGCTTTCATGACGGTACACCCTTCTCAGCGGCGTCCGTGGCTGCCAATTTGGATCGGATTGTTGATCCTGTCATTGTGTCTCGCCGCGCTCGGAGCCTTCTTGGTCCCTTCAGCCACTATGAAATCCTTGACGCCCGCACGATTCGCCTGTACTTGCATGCGCCGTTTGCTCCCTTGCTTGACAGCTTGGCTCAGCCTTTTCTGGGAATCGCAAGCGAACATGCGCTTGCTTCGTACGATAGCTTGCGCTATCAGTTTCATCAGTCCGGTAGCGGGCCATTCGTCCTGGAAAAGTACTTGCCCGGGGACCGCATCGTGTTGCGGCGCTTCGACCGCTACGCAACCGAAGCGGGAATTTATTCGACCTTAAGTGGCGGAGAGGTGCAACGAGTTGAATTTTACATAGCGGAAGGACAAAACGCGACTTCGCAACAAGTTTTGAGCGAGACCTTTGATATCCTCGACGAAGTCCCGCCAAAGACTGCCACAAACCTCGCTGGAAACAGCCGGATCCAGGTAATGCCAATTGAGATCCCCGGGCAGACGGTTCAGCTTCTGTTCAATACCAGGCGCGAGCACGTCAATGACGTTGATGTCAGGAGGGCATTGCTTGTCGCTACCAATCGCGTAGCGATCGCGAACAACATATATGCCAATTACTCGCCTGTGGCATGGGCGCCCCTATCAATAGCAACTGGGTATTCTCACACCGGGTTTGTCAACGAACTGGCGTATGATCTGGGAGTTGCTCAGGAGATGCTTAAGCAGAGCGGGTATCAAGACTTGGATGAGGACGGAATCCTGGATCGTGACGGCGTGCCGCTAAGACTTTCAATTGTTGTTCCGCCCTGGGGGCAGTTGCCCGAAGTTGCCGAATTCATTCGGGAACAGTGGCGGCAAATCGGCGTACAACTTGAGATCGATTCTGTACCTGGTTTTGCCCGGCTCGCCGAAAAAATCCGGACGGGTGAAAACGACTTGGTCGCGGTTGAGAGTTACGGGCTTGATCCCGCGATTCTGGGCAATATTTTCTCCAACCAAGCCATATATGCGCGTTCCAGAATTGATGACGAACTGCTTAACGATCTGTTGCTGAATGCAGTGGAAACGCAGGACCCGTCTTCTCGGCGCAGCCAATACTATGATATTCAAGCATATCTGATGACAAACGCGCTAATCTTGCCTATCCGCGAGAATGTACGGCTGCGTCTCGCGCGATCAAACGTGCGCGACCTGCGTTTCGACGCTTACGGTTTCTATCCATTGTTATTCAATATGCGACTGGACGGCAACTGATCTACGGCCGCAGGGTGATTCTAGTGCCTGTCCGCTGGTCTTGACTCATCAGATCTGTCAACACGTTTGGCCGGCGGCCGTTAGCAATGACGACTTCCAGGCTCGGAATCTCATCCACCAACGCCACCATCTCTTCTACCTTCTGCAACATGCCGCCTGTAACGTCAATACCGGAGGAGCGTCCCATGACAGATCTGATCGAATCGAAACTCGAGGGTGTGACTGACGGGATCACGCGTCCTTCAGCATCCAAAACGCCATCAACTTCGCCTAGCAGAATGATTCGCTTCACCGGGAGCGATTTAGCCAGATGCGCAAATATCCGCTCCGTTGAAATGATAGTGCCGCCAAGTTGACTGTCAAGCGCAACATCGCCGTGCACCACCGGGACAATGCCGGATTCCAAAGCTTGAGCGATCATGCTCGTTTGCATTTCGACGATTTGCCCGCCAGCCGATTTGATGAAAGATGATGGCTGAAAGCGCATCGCCGGCAAGCCATGCTCCAACAGTTCGAGCAAAACAAGGTGGCTTAGCGCCAGGGCAGCCTCGGCAACTTTGGTGAAACCGAGCCACTGTACCGCCGAGTTTACGCCGGTTGCTGTTTGATGGATTTTCGCCACATAATGACCAAATGAACCGCTGCCATGTCCAATGACCAATCGCAAGCCGGGCTCGGCTTTCCATACCGCGTTTATCTGGCTCGCGATCATTCTTGTGGCATCCTGGCGAAATGCCCGCGCTTTGTGCTTGTCCGTGATGAGTGAGCCGCCAAGCTTAATAAGAGTAGTCATGAGAAAACCGGTCTTAGTTCAATACAAAATCGACGACACTCACGGCGCCCGCCAGGCTTAAAGCTCGCCTTACTGCCTGGACGGTTGATCCGTCTGCCAAGGCGATCATGTTACCTCCCATTCCGCCGCCGGAGAGTTTGGCTCCCATAGCTCCTGCGGCAATGCTGGCGTCAACAAGCCCATCCAATTCTGGAGACGATACGCCAAGACGACGAAGCAAACGATGGTTCTCGCTCATTAAGGCGCCCAATCGCTCCTGTTTGCCGCTCTCAAGCGCATGTCGAGCGCTGCTTACGACTTGGCCGATTCTCACGAATAGCGCCTCAGTCTCTGATTGTCGTTCGTCGTAGCGCTGGCGAACGCGGCCAACGGCCTCGCGTGTCATCGTGGCGCGTCCTGTATCAGCAATCACAATGTGGCAGGGACGCTCGACAGTCAGCAGTTCAAGGTCTTTACCTCGTTCAAAGTAGACAGGGCGCTCGTATACCACGACGGTATTGTCTATTCCACTCGGTGTACCGTGATGAATCTTCTCCATTTCGAATACGAGTTGATTCAGGTCTTCATTCGCGACCGGCCGACCAAACAGCGCCGCCAAAGCGCGTATCGCAGCGGCAGACACGGCTGCGCCGCTTCCCAACCCGCCTGCGAACGGAATATCCGATCTAATCACAAGGTCTCCGGTCGGTTTCCTCACACCGAAATAGCTAGATGCAATCTGCAGCAACTGTTGCATCGGCCGCGTAGAGTCATCGGGTAAAGGCGCGTCCAATGCGACGCTCTTTTCGAGCTCGATAGACCGGATGCTGAGCGCCGTATCAGAGGGGTGGGCGCAAGCATAAGCGCGTAATGACTGTATCGGCGCAGCAATCGCCGGCATTCCATATACAACGGCATGTTCTCCCAAGAGAATGATCTTCGCCGGCGCGCTCGACTTGAATGGGAGTCTGTTACAAGACATAGAGAATTATGAAATAGGCAATACCGGCCAACATGACCGTAATCTGTATCGGTCGGTCGGCAAGTAAAATTTCTTCAGGCGCGCTGGCAGTTTCTTCCACATGCAGCAAGTATAAATAGCGCAACAAGCCATAGAGTACAAATGGGACCGTAATCAGTCCCCAATTCGCTCCGTGCTTGGTCATCGTTTCCACTTCTATCGTATACAGAATGTAGGTAATGAGCGTGGAAGTAGTGACGATCCTCAGCATATCGTCCAGCAGGGGAAGATTGTATTGCCGGAATGTTAGGCGCGTGTTCTGGGCTTGATCGCCTAGCATAACGAGTTCTTGCCGGCGCTTGCCAACCACCAGGAATAGCGCAAGCAAACCGGTAAAGGCATATAACCAGGGTGAAACTTCGACGCCGATGACTACACCACCTACCATAACCCGAATAACAAAGCCCGCTGCTACGATGAGTACATCAAGCAAGGCGATGTGCTTCAGACGAAGCGAATATATGATCTGGACAAGCAGATAAATCACGAGCAGAAGAAATAGCTCGAATTCCAAGCTATACGCGAGCCCCAAGCTGACAAAAGCGAGTATGGCTGATGCCAGTTTCGCGACCGTCGCAGAGAGTACGCCGGAGGCGATTGGACGGTGGCGTTTTTTCGGATGCGCTCGGTCCTGATCACGGTCCATCAGGTCGTTGATGATGTACACGCTGCCCGAAACAATAACGAGCAATCCAGCGGCGGCGATTACCCGAATCAACAAATCGAATTCCAGAAGTTTGGCGTCGAACAGAATCGCGGGGAAAACGAAAAGAACGTTTTTTGTCCATTGCTGAGGACGCATGGATCGGATTAAGGCGCGAACCGTACTCAACCTGGGCCTCGCTGCTTAGACAGTAGACAGGTCTATTAGTTTAGTGTTATCGTCCAGCTTTGCCAGATGCATTTGCCGCAGCAACAGCTTGGTCTGCGAATTGGAACTATGGTCACTGAATTTACTGCAACGGCCAGGGCGCATTCAAATATCGCGTTTATCAAATATTGGGGCAACAGGGATTCCGGGATCCGGCTTCCGGCGAATTCGTCGCTCAGCATGAATCTTGCGGCACTGCATTCCACAACCAGAGTAACCTGGTCTGAGGCACTGGCAGAAGACCGCTTGATGATTAACGAGGAGCCCGCGGCCCCGGCGGCGTTTCTTAGAGTCCGGGCGCATCTCGATACTTTGCGGGCAGAACTGGGATCAACCTTACGCGCCGATGTATCTTCGAACAACAACTTTCCCATGGGCGCTGGTATTGCGTCATCCGCGTCCGCTTTCGCTGCGCTGACCGTAGCGGCAACAGCTGCGCTCGGCATGGGGCTTTCCGCGCGCGAATTGAGCGCGTTGGCGCGGCGCGGATCCGGCTCGGCAGCTCGCTCGATTCCCGCAGGTTTTGTTGAGTGGCGCGCTGGCAGCGCGGACAAGGAATCATATGCGGAGTCAATTGCAAGTCCAGATTATTGGCCGCTCGAAGACGTGATTGCGGTTATCAGCCGAGATCACAAACATGTCGGTTCAACAGCGGGGCATGCCGCGGCTGATACCAGTATCTTGCAGCGGGTGAGGGTCGAAACCGCAGCCGATCGACTTGAGCGCGCGAAACATGCCATCCTAGCGCGCGACTTTGAGGGATTGGCCCCCGTAGTAGAAGAAGATAGCAATTTGATGCACGCTGTCATGATGACCAGCAAGCCTTCGCTATTCTATTGGTTGCCGAAATCCTTGCGAATCATGCTCGCGGTGCAAGAGTGGCGGCGACAAGGCGTAAAAGTGTGTTATACGCTGGACGCCGGTCCAAATGTTCATTGCATTTGTGGCGCCGAGGACGCAGCCGCGGTCGCGGCCCGGCTGAAAGAACTTGATTCGGATATCGAAGTCATCCGTTCATCCGTTGGCGGAGGCGCGCAGCTATTAAACGCGAGTGACCGGAGTGACTAGTTTTGCTTGCGCTATTTCACGCGTAAGTCCTATAATGTAGGCAAGCTGAAGCCAGAACAAGGTGATAATTCATGATCTTCCCCGCTGCAGGCAACGACATCATATTGGCGATATTGGCGTTTGGAATCATCTTGATCCCCGCCATCATCATTCACGAATTGGGGCACTTCTTTGCTGCCAAGCTGGTCGGCATCAATGTTTTGGAATTCGGTATCGGGTTCCCACCTCGCCTGGGAAGATTGTTTATGTGGGGCGAAACCGAATTCACCATCAACTTGCTTCCTATTGGCGGTTTTGTACGTCCGCTAGGCGAGGACATGATCGGTCCGGCCCGCGAAGACAAAGTGAAGCGGGATCGCGAAACTCTGGAAGAGCGATATGACCAACATGGAAGAGGCTTGACCGAGCGAGAACAATTGCGTTTGCGCGGTGTCAACGAACAGCGAATGATGTCGGTAAACGAAGCGCCGCCGCTGGCACGGATATTCTTTATGGCGGCGGGCGCGCTTGCCAATTTCGCCACGGCCATGATCCTCTTCTTCATTGTCGCGTTGATTGGCTTGCCGACTCAAGTTGGTGGTTTGGCGCAATTGGTGGCAATCCCGGATGGCTCGCTGTTTGCTGACAGTCCTGCAAAGGTCGGCGATGTCATCGAAATGGTAAACGGTGAGCGCTTTGATGATTTCGAGGCGTTTTACGAGATCCTGGAATCTTATAGCAGAGATACGATAACGTTTTCGCTGCTGCGACAGGAGACAGGCGAGCCGTATACGGTTACGGTCAGGCCAGGATTCGAACAGCGACGCGCGTTCGTACAGGTCGTTGGGGTGCAAGAAGAATCGCCCGCCTTCCAAGTAGGTATCCAACCGGGCGACCTGCTTACCCATATTAATTCAGCGCTGATTCCGGCGACAGGCGACGCAGTAGCAGTACTCAGAGAGATAACGCGCGAACACGAAGGCCGCGTCATGAGTTTGACGTTCTTGCGCGACCTGGACAATCGCGAGCGGCTTCAAATTGATATTCGAGTCATACCTCGTGTAAACCCGCCGGAAGGCGAAGGCCGGCTCGGTGTCGCAATACGATCCCAGTTTGGCTTGAATGACGAGACTCGTTTTGCAAATGCCGGTTACCGGACGGAGTTGATTCCGCAAAGCATTTCGGCAGCTATTTCTCACAGCCTTCGGACGACCCGCACTACCTTCGAGCTTATCGCTTCGATTCCGGGGCGCCTCATTGATGGATCACTGAGCGGCCGGGATGCGCGTCCAATTAGCATTATTGGCATTAGCAAGATCGGCGGCGAATTTCTCCAACGCAGCTTACAAGAGGGTCCTGGATTAATGCTCAATTTCATCGCGCTGATCAGTATATTCCTGGGAATCAGCAATCTACTGCCGATTCCGGCCCTAGATGGCGGCCGAATCGTGTTTGTCTTGCTTGAGATACTGCGTGGCAAGCCAATCAATCCTAGGATTGAAGCGCGCATTCACCAGATCGGAATCTTGCTTTTGCTGGTACTCGGAGTGATCATAATGGTCATCGATCTGTTAGATCCGCCCAGCATAACCTAGCACTGCGAGGCAGAGGAATGGCAAAGTCGGAGCTCACATTGGAAGAATCGGACTTGAGAAAGCCCGAGTTGGCTGAAGTTATCAAGGCATTGCAAAGCGACGCCCATTCGGATTCATCAACTCATTCGTCTACCGTGATCTACGGATTATCCGATTTGTCCGAACTTGAATTGGGTCAGTTGGCGTCAGTTTGGGCTGGCTTGCCCGCAACCTACAAGCACCGAATCCTCAAGCAATTGGTCGAGACCAGCGAAGCGGTATTCGAATTGGATTTCGGCGCGTTTGCTCATATGAACCTGACAGATAAAAGCAGTCTGGTGCGGTCAGCGGCCATTGAGCTGCTTTGGTCTGATGAGTCCGTTGCGACAATGCGGCAGTTGATGGACCTGGCTCGCACCGACGGGTCTGATGATGTGCGCGCCCAAGCCTTTTCGGGTTTGGGCCGGTTTGTTCTTTTGGGAGAATACGGGGACATTCCGACAAATGACGCGCGCGAGGCCCAGGAGTTGGCGCTCATTACCGTCAAGGATCATCGTGCGCCGATAGAGATCCGCTGCCGGGCGCTGGAGGCAATTGCCAATTCCAGTCATCCGGAAGCAACGGCATTGATCCGGGAAGCATATGATGATGGCAATCATTTGCTGAAGGTCAGCGCGATTTATGCCATGGGCCGAACCTGTGACAAGATGTGGCGCGATACTGTCCTCGAAGAATTGGAGAGCAGCGATAACCAGATTGTATACGAATCGGTTCAAGCCTGTGGCGCGCTCCAACTGGAAGAAAGCGTTCGATTCATCGGGGACTTAATCTCCGGCGACGACCGAGAGATTCAGTTAATGGCTATATGGGCTCTGGGTGAGATCGGTGGAAGGCGCGCATTCGAAATCCTATGCGATCTGGAGGAGACCATTGAAGATCGGGAAATCCTGGAAGCCGTTGAAGAGGCCGTCGACGCCGCAAGTTTCAGCCTGAGCATGTCATCGCTCGACTTCGAGTTCGACAACATCTAGGTTTATGTCGAACTTGAGACTCACCGCAGCACTCATGAAGTGAGTATGGCTCGCTCAGGATCCTCGCGGCAGTTCAGATCGACAGCCGGTTATTGGGCAAACATCGTTTGCAATTTCATCGCCAGGCTCATATCACCAAGAATCTTGAGCTTACCGGTCATGAATGCTTGCATCGCATTCAGTTGGCCGGTGGAGACCGCGTACCAGTCGTCAGCGCTAGCTTTCAAGGTCATCGCCGGCTCGCTGATTTCGCCTTCGCCGTGTTCGATTGATCCACTGCTAATCTTGAGCCAAAACATGCCTCCATTGTCTCCGCTAAGATCAAAGAGGATCGTTGCATCAATGCCGTCGGCCTTTTCCGGCAGGAATCGCTCAGCCATGCTTGGAAATATGTTCTTGACTTCGTCGGCAGCAGCCATAAGAAACTCCTTGGACTCGTTTCGCGTATTTCAATCCTGGATTAGTATACATTTGTTGCCGCAACCGCCCAAGTGCAGCTTAGGCTAACCGTACCAGACGAATATATACAATGCGACTGCCCATCATTTCCAGTTTGCTACTTCTCTTTGTTGCTTCAGGATGCACGTTTCTTGGATCGACAGAAAACCCGGTTTCCGCGCAAGCCGCGACAGCTGTTTCTGAAGAGAGAGCTACAGCAACGAGCGCGCCATTAGAAACAGCAACGCAACAAATACCGCAAATTAAGCTTTCGCCCATCGGCAATTCCCGGCAAACAGAAAGGCAGGATGTTGTTGTTGCTACCGCGACACTTCCCCCGCAATTGGCCTCCCGTTTTGCCGATGCAACCGCCAACGCCGGTATCGCGACAGTCGACTCGCAATCGCTGAACAATGTGTCAGAGTATGTCGTGGCCTGGGGCGATACCTTGTCAAGGATCGCCTCAATTCACGGGCTGTCCGTAGAGACATTGGTGGCGATAAACGACTTACAGAACCCCGACTTGCTGAAAGTTGGACAAATCATCAAGCTGCCACAGCCGCCCGACGCAAATGGACCGTCGTTTCGTATTCTGCCGGATGCGAGGCTAGTGCGTTCCTATGGCGCTCAATCCTTTGATGTCCAGAGATTTGTTCATGCGCAACCTGGCATATTGCGCAAAATGGGTGGCACAGTTGTGTCGCGTCAAGCGGACGGCAGGTCGGTCAGTATCTCCCTGTCGGCTAGCGAAACCGTGCAACGGGTCTCGCTGGATTTCAGTGTTGATCCGCGTGTCTTGCTGGCCTTCCTGGAATACCGGGCCGGGCTGCTTTCAAATCTTGATGTCGAAGGCGAGCAGTTGCTTTATCCTATTTTCTCGCCAGAAGCGTCAGGCGGAATTGACCGGCCCGGGCTATATGCCCAGTTGATCTGGTTAGCTGACCAACTCAATTACGGATACTACGGCAAAAAGTATCGCGGCGACGCAATTGTTGATTTCGTCGACGGCAGCCGTCTGCTTTATCATCAAGATCTAAACGCCGGCACTGCTGCGATCCAGCATGTTTTCGCCAGAATGACTTCCGGAGCGAGTTGGGCGACCGATGTTGGCGACGGAGGCTTCTATCTCGTATACCGCACCCTCTTTGGTGAACCTTTTGCAGATTACGAGCAGGGTGATGCCACCACGTTGAGACAGCCCAAGCTGAGCCTGCCGTTTCGTCGGGGCGAGGTGTGGCGCTTTACGGGCGGGTATCACGGCGGCTGGGGAAACGGCAGCGCTTGGGCTTCGGTCGATTTCGCTCCGCCTAAAGAGGCGGGTCCGGTATCCTATTGTTATACGAGCAGTTTTCCGGTGACCGCGGTCGCTCGCGGCATAATTGCCAGGCTGTCTGAAGGCGCTGTAATTCTGGATCTCGATTTGGATGGCAATGAGGGAAGTGGCTGGACAATCTTGTATTTGCACACCACTCATGCGGAGTCATTGGAAACGGGACAGATTGTGGAAGCGGGCGAGGTCCTGGGTTACCCTTCGTGCGCAGGCGGTTATTCAACAGCGACTCATCTACATATTGCCCGCCGCTACAATGGAGAATGGATACCCGCCGACTGTGTCAATTGCCCAGCTTCGCTGCGTATACCGCCTTTTACGATGGGCGATTGGCAAGTAGTAGGATTGAGAAATCAAGCATATCAGGGTTTTATGGTCAACTCGGCGGATAATCGTAGTGTGATTGCCGAGCAGGGTAGATACACGAATATTAATCAAATATCATGGTAGCGAGCTAAGGACCTGAATAATAAAGATGTATGAATTGCTTTGGTTCCTGAGCTCGACAGTGGTGATCTGGATCCTGGCGGCGCCAAATATTGTCGTGGGCGCGCAGGCACAACGAACCGCCACACCCATTACCGTCAGGCTTGTGACCGCAACACCACCAGGTGTTCAGCCGTTCCCTCCAACAGTTACTAGCCTTCCGACAGCGACTTTGCCGGGCCCGACCTTCCTACAGGCGCCCGTGACCGCCGGCAATATCAACGTTCGCGCTGCTCCTGATCTGGAGAGCGAAGTTCTGGGGACGATTTCCTTCGGCACCCTATATCCGGCCCTGCGTCGTTATTTTCAGTGGTACGAATTAAGCTACGAGCCCTCTCCAAACGGCAGAGCGTGGGTTTACGGAGAATTGGTAGAGGTAACAGGTGATCTGGATAACATTCAAATTGTGGACAATTTTGCGGATATTAGCGTCATTCCAGGCGACGATAACAGCCTTGAAGCAGAGGGCAGTGGGGCAGCCGCGGAATCAGGCGAAGATTCGCGCGTTTTAGTTATCTCCACGGAAGATGGGGCAGCAGGTCGTTCAGAGACCGAGAGAAGGGCGTCTCCCTTGCCAACCTTTACGCGTCCTCCAGATTTGCCATCTATCATCCCAACTGGCAGCAGTGATCAGCCAACGCAAAACGAAGTCCGCGCAGACCCCAATCGTCGCTCGGAATTCCCGCCCTTGTTTCCGATCGTAATGCTCGCTGGATTCGGCCTGGTCGGTCTGCTAATCAACTTGATCCGTCAGTGAGTCTCAGTTGCAGGCAAGCTAATATACAACCGCCGAATGGTAAGGCAGTTTTGCAGCGTATTGCGAAATCAATGGCTATTCTAGTAGCTGCTGCAGGTGCCGCAACCATCGGTGGCTGCGCCGCTTTGGTCATCAGAGGACTTGAAAGAGTGTCCACAGCCGCAACTGGAAACGGCGTTAGGATTGTCGATGCGAAAGCCCCCGCCGATCAGGGTATCGACGTAATCGATCGTCGCTCCACGCAGATACATCATACTAGTTGGATCTATTAGCAGGCGTACACCACCGGCTGATACCACAGTATCACCTGCCTCGGCAGATTCCTGAAACGCCATGCCGTATTGCATGCCCGAGCAACCTCCGCCTGTGACGAAGACGCGCAATGCGTGCTCGGGAATCTCGCGCTGTTCCAGCAAATCCTTTATGATAGTGACGGCCGCCGGCGTTACCGTCAATACGGAACTGTCCACTTGAACTGCTGTCTGCGTTTGCTGAGCGAGCGCCATGGTCTCTCCTCTCCCTGTACCAGATCCGCCGTTAGTTTAACATAGCTCATAAAAGCTGTCAATTTCGCATAGGCTCATCCCTATAGAATTGCTTCTGTTTTTCACACCATTCCTGACAAATTCCTCTCTCAAAACACCTCGGCAAGCGCGAACTTGTGAGTCCGGCAAGTATTCTATATCTATTATTTTCGACACTCATGACGCCAAAGTTACCGTCATGAGGAATTGCCCGTTAATTCAGTGTTTATTCGTTTGCGCGAAATTAACCCTGAACATATACTGAAATCGCTAAACACGCTGAAATATTTCGCCGATCTTGTCCAACTGAGACAAGTTATTGTATATGGGGGGAGGGGTATGAAATCCTGCTATAGTTGTCGTTTAGGTTTGGTCTTGTTGGTCGTTTTGCTTTTGCTAGCGACATTTCCGATAACGGGCTTTGCGCAATCACCACATTTGGTGGTCAACACGCACCGCCTAAATGTTCGTAGCGGTCCAGGGGTCGGCTATCACATCATTACTTCGGTTCCAGGGGGTACAGAGCTGCCTGTGACGGGTATTGACAGCGGGAGACTCTGGTTCCAGGTATCCAGCCCGGCAGGGACCGGCTGGGTCAATTCGCATTATGCGGTTGACCGGGGCAATTTTTCTGGCGTCCCAATCCTCAATTCAAGTACGGCCGGTGGACCCGCGATAGCGCCGGGTCAAGCGCATTTGGTCGTCAATACCGGGTATTTAAATGTAAGAAGCGGTCCCGGCGTAGGTCACCAGGCTATCGGCAACGTGCCCGGGGGTACCAAGCTGCCGGTTATCGCAATTGATAGCGGCGGGTTGTGGTATCAAGTGAACAGCCCCCTGGGAAGCGGCTGGGTCAATTCTCACTATACTATTCCTCGCGGCGCATTCTCTGGCATACCGAGGATCGGCAGGCCAGCAGACGAGCCGACGATCGCTCCCGGCACGCCTCACTTGGTTGTGAATACCGGTTACCTGAATGTCAGGAGCGGTCCGGGCGTTGGCCACGGCATCATTACGACTGTGGCAGGAGGTACCAAACTGCCGGTCATCTCGATTGGCAGCGACAACTTGTGGTACGAAGTGAACACCCCGGCAGGTCCGGGATGGGTCAATTCGTATTACACGGTGACCCGCGGCAATTTCGCAAGTTTGCGTTCCCGTACCTTGCTCGACCCGCCATCACCCGCGCTGTCGGGACCGACCCCGCGTTGTGTGGTGAACACACATCGACTGAACATCCGTACTGGTCCAGGTGCCAACTACGACATAATCACCAGCGTTCCCGGCGGATCACAATTGGCAGTGCTGGGGCTTTCTCGTGGTCGTCATTGGTACTTGGTCGAAGGCAGTTTTGGACAGGGCTGGCTCAACAACGATTACGTGGTGTTCCGCGGCGACTTCAGCCGAGTATCTGTAGTCCAGTAGCCGACGATTCTGGTTGAACTATAAGAATAAGCGTAGAATGCACCCCATCGTCCGGTGGGGTGTATTTCTTTGGGCATAACATATGTTAAACGCAGCGGAGAGAATGAAATCAATAGGCAAGCGCGCTGTCCCCGGTCCCTCGGCCTCCTCGATATTTGGCAGCACTGCCATCTTGTCCGACACCATTAGTACAGAAGATCTCTTTCGCATCGCCGTCTATCCGATTGTCAGCGACACAATGCCCGACCTTGCGATGGGCATCGCATCCTGTCTCTGCTACTTGCTGGAGCAATGGCCGGACATAAAAGTATATCGTTGCTTTGTCAAGATCGAAGCGGACGAAGATGATAGCGACATCACCAGCGAAGATTATCAGTTCTTACCAGCTGACTGGGAACTGGAGGGGCTTGACGACAATTTAGTGCTGTATGGATCCGCAACTTTTCACGAGGCAGCAGCGCAACTGCAACTCCACGTCGACGCGAGCATGGTCAATGTGGAAATAGACTCTGTTCTTACATTCAATTATCAGAGTGTTCCGGAACTCATAGAGTCTTTGCCGACAGTTGCCACGGAACTTGTCTTGAATCTGTTTGACCAAGAGCCGCTTCATCTGGTGATTGATTATCCCAAGTTCGAACAGAAGTCCGCTGTTCTTCAACGCATGATCGAAGACCTGTTCGCTTGGAATCTGGACCTCTATCTGAGCCACTGGGGCGTCGAGTGGCCTGCCGATGAAATCGAGTCACAATTCCTGTCCCTCGCCGAGATCTGCCGCGAAATTGGAACTGCTTTCGCTTTTTGGTGTCTCGGAATGACCTGCCAACAGATCATGCAATTGGGCCTGGAGGAGCTGGGAGAGGTGATCGTCCCTCTTATCGACGGTACTTTTGGGAACGAAGGCGCGGCCGCACAAGGCCGGGCGCTAGCTGCCCTGGGATTAAGCAGATTGGGTTACGTCGATCCAGCGCTGACGGCGCTTGAGGAGCTAGCGGCAAACAGTGCGGAGCCAAGCGTATGGTATGCATTGGTCGAGATTTACCTCAGCGCCGGACGTTCATCGGAGGCGATCGACGCTTGCCAACGAGCGTTGGAAACCGGTATTGAGCATCCTGCGCTGTACTGGAAATATGCCGAGCTTCTAATTATATCCGAGGCGAACAACTGGTTGATCGAAGATGTGCTGCTGATTGACCCCGACGACATCGACGAAAGTGAACAGATTCCCAGCGAAATTATTGGCGCGTTAAAGACGTTGTTGGACTCGCAGCCAAACAATCTACAGGCGCTGCAACTGGCGCTGATGTACATGATTGATGTTGAAGACGTTGAGTTGTGGGACTACTTCGAGCAATTGGTCAAACGTGATGAGAACTCTACGTACGTAGGCGAGATCATCGAAAGATTGGCCGATACCGAATCATTGACGCCGGCATATAAGATTTTGCAGAACGCGATAGTCGAGTCCGTTAGAAATCCATACCTATATGCTAATTTGGCACAGCTAGCCATCGTCGACAACAACTCCCAAATGGCCAAGCAACAATTGCAAGAATGCCGACGCGTTACAGAAATTGTTGATGAGGAATTGGAACTGGAATTGCAGAGGCTAGAACTTTCTGCCGATCGGCCGGGTTTTGAGGGGAGTTTCGCCGAGATCAAGGTATTGCTAAACGCGAAGCGGTCCATTCGCGAAAGCGACGTGGAACTGCTGGAAGAAGCTATTGAAATCGCACCGAGATTGATAGATCTCTATGTCACATTGTCGCGCTGCTATTTGAACTGGCAAGATAATGACAGCGCCATTGAGGTACTAACCGAAGCAAAGAATCGAGCCGGAAATCATCCTCGCATCGTCTTGAGTATGGCGCAGATCCAGTGGACACGCATGATGCGCGACGAAGCCATATTGACGCTGAACGCCGGAATCTCCGAATTCCCAAACGATGTTTCCTTGTTGGCGCAGACTGCCAGCTATCTGATTGAGAATGATCAACTAGACGATGCGAAACAGTTTGTCGAGCGGGCGGAAAGTATCGCGCCATCACATGGCGCGCTAATGCAATTAAGGCGCTTCATCGCTGCGAGCATGCCAAGCTAAAGCTGCGATAAGTCAACTACTGAAACCTGGGCCGAGGTGCGCTCTTGCAGATCTGCGGAAAAAGCCTCCAGATCATCCGCGGCGAATCTCACTATAATTAGAACCTGGGCCGCAAATTCTTCTTCCTGGATATCTCCACGGTAAGTCGCGATCAGCCTCTTAACAATATTGTATAGCGAATAGGGCATCTCTAAGCCGAGCTCTCGTTTCTCGACCTTAAGTTCCGTTTTCAACATTGACAGCGCTTCTTGCGCGGACTCGGTATACGCGCGGACCAATCCGCCAGTCCCAAGCTTGGTACCGCCAAAGTAGCGTGCCGTTACCAAGGCGATGTCTCCAATGCCCGAACCGCGGACCACCGCAAGAGTAGGCGGGCCGGACGTGCCCGTCGGTTCGCCATCGTCGCTCATTCCTTCCGTCACCGACTTCCCGAAGCCGACGCGAAAAGCATAAACATGGTGATTCGCATCCGGCATTTCCTCGCGCAGGCCAGCGATGACAGCACGAGCCTCTTGCACCGATGCCGCCAGTTGTACGGTGGAAATGAACCGCGATTTCTTGATGACGATCTCTGTTTGAACCCGCTCGGCCGGGATCAAGTAGCTAGCGCTCATCCGCGATGGTCTCTCGTTGTCGATTCAGCATCTCCAAGAACATGGGATCATGTATCAGACTGGCGGATAAAAACGGCGATCCATATTTAACTCTTTATACATCCGTTTCTATAGGGTTAATTACTGACTCTCCATGTTTCGAACGCATGCAGGCCTCAAGCCAAAGTGCAACTCATGGATCAAAACACGACCGAGGGCGCCGGGGATCATGCTCGATTCTGTTTTGCCAAGCTCATAACCAACTGTGCAGCCCGGTCGTCGGTAACAAGGGAGTCGATGTATCCTCCGTTCAATGCCCCAAGAATGGCGCTTGCTTTATCTGTGGTACCCGCAACGGCAATCACATTCTTGATTTTCGTAAGCGCGTCAAGACCGATACTGATGGAGCGCCGATTGAGACCGATGTCCAACACTTGACCCTCCACGTTAAAGAATTGCGCGCACATATGACCAACGACCCCTATATTATGCAGCCAGTCGCGTTCTTTTCTGTTGATATACCCGGTCCAGATAATTCCCGATGATTCGGACTGTAATGATCCGATGCCGATCAATACACAGTCGGAGTTTGCAGCTATTTTCAGCACATCGTTTACGGTTGGCTCTTGCATTAACAAATCTCGGGTTCGACTGTCTTCGACCAGCAGCGGCGCATGCAAGTAACGATATCGGGCGCCAAGTTTTGTTGCAAGTTGCCGGGTCAAGTCTATGCCTTCAATGAGAGGATTGTCAGATCCCAAGGCGCCGATAACAGGTACAACGGTTAGTCCGTTCTGCGGTATCGGAAACACTTGTTCTACCGTCATTGCGATGGACCTGCCATATGATACGCCCAAAATGTCACAGTCAACCATGCATTCGCGAAGCAAATGAGCAGCGAGCTGACCAAGGCCGATACGAATGGCCTCCGGTGAGCGATCCCGACTGCGCAAGGCGCGTACTTCGCGCAATCCAAAGGCTTTGCGCAGAGATTCTTCCACATGGTAGTTGCGGGCTACCTCGTAATTGACCGTAATCGTAACAATGCCCAGATCACGAGCGCGCTGCAACATCCGAGACACCGTTGACCGAGACAGATTATACTTTTGGCCGATTACGGTCTGTGTAAGATGTTGCTCATAATAAAGACGAGCTACCTCGATCAATACTTCGCGTTGCGGCACTTCAAGTTCGGTATCCATCGGAGTCCATTCTCTCATGAAAAACTGTGCATCTATTGGACTGAATCCAGTGTTTTTCTTAAAATCTCATTAACATGTCCTAAAATCCAGCAAGTTTTGCACATATTCTCAATTATACACATGATTTCTCAACTTGCATTAGGATTGAATTGAATGACTACTCATTTTCTGCTGGCGCCTGCCCGCTGGTTGGCGGTTTTGAGGTGAAGACGAACCGATGAATGTTGCGGACATCACAAGGGAATCCTGGATATTGAGTTGCTTCCCCGAGTGGGGAACCTGGCTCAACGAAGAGATCGAGCAGGACGTGGTAGAGCCTGGCAGCTTCGCCATGTGGTGGCTTGGATGTTGCGGCATCTGGCTCAAAAGCGAAGGAAACACGAACCTCTGTATTGATCTGTGGGTGCAATCGGGCAAGCGCACCCAAGCCAAGAAATGGATGCGTGACAGACACCAACATCAGCGCGCGAGCGGTGTACGGCTCACGCAGCCTAACCTGCGCAACGCAATCGTGCCAATTGATCCTTTCGCGATTCGACAAGTGGACGCGGTGCTGGCAACTCATGATCATAGCGACCATATTGACCCGTACGTCGCAGCGGCGGTAATGGCGAATTGTGACGCCTCCGTTCAATTCATTGGACCGCGGACTTGCGTCGATATATGGATGAGTTGGGGCGTGCCCGGCGATCGCTGTCAGGTCGTAGTACCGGGCGATACGATCACTGTGGGCGACATCGAAATCGTTGTCCTGGACTCATTTGATCGTACGGAACTGGTCACAGCGCCGCCGGAGCAAATCTTAAAGGGCAAATTGCCGCAAGAAATGGACGAAAGAGCCGTCAACTACCTTTTCAAGACGAGCGGGGGCAACCTGTACCATGCCTCGGATTCGCACTACTCCAACTGGTTCGCCAAGCATGGCAACGATCACGAGATTCAGGTGGCCTTAGCCAACTTTGGCGACAATCCGCGAGGCATCACCGACAAAATGGGATCTCTAGATCTGCTGCGTATGGCGGAATGCCTCAATTGCGACGTGGTGATTCCGGTACATCATGACATCTGGACGAATTTTCAGGCGGATCCAAACGAGATACTGCTCCTTTGGCAAATGCGAAAAGACCGTCTGCAATACAAGTTTAAGCCGTTCATTTGGCAAGTCGGCGGGAAGTACGTCTACCCGAGGGACAAAGACAAGCTTATCTATAACCATCGCCGTGGCTTCGAAGACGTTTTCGCGATCGAGCCCGATCTGCCATTCAAGTCGATGCTTTGATTGGCTGTGGATATCCAAATGTTGTTTTAGGTATCAAGAAACTAGCTGAATAACGATCAAGAAAGAGGTGGATATTGAAGCGACTGTCAAGACTATCGTCTGGTTTGAGTTTAGCTATAGGAACAGGAGCACGAAGATGAAACGGCAAATATTGGTCTATGGTTTAATTGTCTTACTCTTTGCATCACTGCCGGGAAGCGTCTTGGGACAGGATACCTTTGATCCCTACGCACCATACCGCGGTGATACGATTGTCATAAGTTGGCCGGCGCTATATCACTTCCAGCAAGCGGCTACGTTGATACCGATGTTTGAAGAAGAAACGGGCATCAATGTCGAGGTCGATTTTTTGCAGTATCAAGCGATGAAACCGGCCCAAGAAGTCGAATTGCAAAAGCCGCGTACAGGTGAGTACGACGTCGTTGCCTGGGTCGTTTTCACCAAGTCCGAATACGTCAAAAACGGATATCTGGCGCCGCTGGGCAATTTCTTCGTCGATCCAGCGCTGGCGGACCCCAGTTATGATCCGGAAGATTTGGTTACTGCCTACCTCGAGACGGGCGGCGTCGTTGGCGGTACAAACGCCTATCTGCCAGGTCCCACGCAAGCGCTCTACGGCCTGCCCTTTGGCGCGGAAACGAGCATCCTGGTATATCGTCAGGATATATTTGACGAGTACGAACTCGACGTGCCGACGACTTATGACGAAATGCTCTCGACCGCGGCTTACATTACCGAGAATGTACCGGAAGTTTATGGCATGACGAGTCGCGGCGCCGCGGGCCATCAGATCGTACACGGCTGGCTGCTTCACCTCAGCCCATACGGCGGTACCATATTTGACGGGGACTGGAACCCCACAGTTGAGGAGCCGGAAGCGATCGCCTCTCTGCACGCATTAAAGACAATCATCGAGAACTCGCCTCCTGGCGTCGAGGCCTATGGTTTCGGCGACCAGGCGAATGCCTTTTTGCAAGGCGATGCTGCCATGTACCTTGATTCGCACAAGGTCGCTGCAATGACGCGCGATCCCAATCAGTCTCTCGTCGATGGCAAGGTCGGGTATGCGCTGCACCCGAAAGTTGGGGATGCCGAGTGTGGATTGTCCGAGACTGGTGGATTCGCGATGGGCATCCCGGCCAATTCCGCCAATCAAGAGGCGGCATTCCTATTCATGCAGTGGATGACTAGTCCGCATATAGACCGCGAATTGGCGCTCATTGGCGGGGATCCGGTACGTGTATCGACGCTTAACGATCCCGAACTGCAGGCGATGTTCCCGGAATATCCGGTCGTTGTCGAACAGCTCGAATGCGCCAACCCCAATTGGCGTCCGCTGATTCCGGAATGGGGCGCGTTGAACGCGCCGATTCTCGGCGTCTATGTATCGGAATTCGCGATCGGCAACATGTCAGCCGAAGATGCGATGGCCCAGGCCGCGTCAGAAATCCGCGCGGAGATGGAGCGCGCCGGCTATTACGGTTGGGGAAACCGCGGCTAGCAATTTCAACTGCCGCTTGTCAACGCACGTAACATGGTGCGCTGCAAAAGACGGTGTGGAGATGCTATAGCATCTCCACACCGATACCAAAATAAAGGCCTTCAAAATGCATTCTTCATTACGTATACGACAGATCCGAATTGCCTACCTCTTTCTTTTGCCCGCCATCATTGTGTTCGTATTGGGCCTGATCGTCCCGCTGATCAACACGCTGGAATTGAGCTTCAACGAGCTTTCCATGGGCTCGCCCTGGGACGAGCGTGAATTCATCAATCTGGAAAACTATCAGCGCATGTTCAGCGACCCCGGGGTCCAGACGTCGGTGGGAGTCACCTTGCGCTTCGCCGCCTTTGTACTGATTGCTGAATTGGTCATCGGCCTGGCGCTCGCGTTACTGTTGGAAAAGCCCATCCGCGGCGCTGCGATTTTTCGGACGATATTTATCTTGCCGCTCATGGTCTCGCCAGTAGCGGTCGGATTGATTTGGCGCTACCTGTTGGATGGGCGGATTGGCCTAGTCAACTTCTACCTAAATCAGATCGGGATTCCCAGCCAGACCTGGCTTGGGGAACCGGGCCTGGCTTTCTTCTCCATTGTCATTACGGACATCTGGCAGTGGACACCCTTTATCTTCATTATTCTGCTCGCCGGGCTGCAAGCCCTGCCGTCGGAGGTTTTGGAAGCTTCGCGAATTGATGGCGCGAATTGGTGGCAGATGACCTTTCTGATCAAATTGCCGATGCTTCGTTCGATTCTGTTGGTTACCGTATTGATGCGCCTCATTGATGTCTTCCGCGCGCTGGAAGTGATTTTCATTCTTACCTTTGGCGGACCTGGACGCAGTACGCAGGTCTTATCGCTGCACATCTACAAGACAGCCTTCACATCGCAGGCTCTGGGCTATGCATCAACTATCGCTGTGATGTTGATGTTCATCATGCTGATTCTCAGCATGGTCTTGATGGTTATCTCCAATCCCTTCAAAGAGAAATCGGACTTTTGATATGGCTGCTATGACAAAACGCGTGGATCTTTCCGGCATGCGAACAGATCGCTCCACGTTCCTGCAATATTTGGCGCTTTTCGTGTTGGCGTTCATATCGCTGGCCCCTATCATCGTCATGATAATGACCTCATTCAAAACGCAGGTCGACATCATGTCCAGCGACTCGATGTGGATTTTCCAGCCGACAATGGACAATTACAGTCACGTCTTTGAGGCCAAGTTTGGTCTCTTCCTGCAGAATTCGATTGTTGTTGCATTGTCATCGACCGTCTTGTCGCTCTTGGTATCGGGCATGGCTGCCTATGCCTTGGCTCGATTGGAGTTTCCCGGCAAGAGTCCTTTCGCCTACTTCACCTTGATCATCCGTATGGTGCCACCCGCTGTCCTGGCAATTCCAATTTTTATACTGTGGCTGAATTGGGAGCTGTTTCTCTTCGATTTGATTGACGCGACGCCGTTTCTGTACGAACTAGAAAACCCGGATCCCTATCTGTTTGCCGAGGGGCTGGTCGATGGGCGCATCGGTTTGATCCTGTTTTACACTGCTCTCAACTTGCCCTTTGCTATTTGGCTCTTGATTGGATTCCTGCGACAGATACCCGCAGAAATTGAAGAGGCTGCGATCGTCGACGGCGCTTCCCAATGGCAGGTGTTTACGCGGGTGATCTTCCCATTGATGCGTCCGGGAATGGCGGTAGCGGCGATCTTTACCTTCCGCATCTCCTGGAACGAGTTTCTGCTGGCGCTGGTATTGACCGATCGCAATACGCGTACCCTGCCGGTAGGCATAACCTTGTTTCTCACGGAGCAAGGCGTGCAATGGGGTCGCATCATGGCGATGGGAACGCTGATTGTTATTCCGCCGCTGCTCTTGACCTTTGTCGCGGCTCGCCAGATCATTGCAGGAATGACCGCCGGCGCTGTCAAGGGCTAGACAGATGAAAAAGCCCTTACTGCAGTTGGCGCTGGATGCCTTTGATCTTCCCAGCGCGCTCTCACCCTTGCAAAATGCCGCCCAGTACATCGATATCATCGAAGTAGGCACGGTACTTTGCCTGTCGGAAGGCATGCAGGCAGTTCGGGTCATCAGGAGTCTGTTTCCCGAGAAAACGATCCTTGCCGACGTGCGAATTGCCGAGGCGGGCGGCATCATCGCGCGGATGGCTTTTGAAGCGGGCGCGGATTGGGTCAGCGTCGTCAGCGGCGCTGCACCTTCAACCGCGGAAGTTGTCTATGGCGTAGCGCAAGAGTTTGGCGGCGAAGTGCAGATCGAGTTGAGCGACGGCTGGACCTGGGCGCAGGCGAAGCATTGGCGCTCGATCGGCATTGATCAAGCCATCATTCATCGCAGCCGCGATGCGGAAGCTCTGGGCAATCTCAGCTGGAGCGCTCCAGAACTGGCCAAGATCTCCCGTCTATCAGATATGGGCTATCGCGTAACAGTGACGGGTGGCGTCGGCATCGACGATATCAAGACATTCGCGGGTATACCCGTGTACATATTCATTTCTGGGCGGGCCATTTGCAATGCGGCCGACCCAGCGGGCATGGCGTCGGCCTTCCAAGAAGAGATATCGCGGGTCTATTCATAAATCAGGACGAGGCGAAGAGCCGGTATGCCGCGCAAGCTACCAATCGGCATATACGAAAAAGCGCTGCCGCTCGATATCGAATGGTCGCGACGTCTTGATCTGGCAAGGAATGCCGGCTTTGACTTTGTCGAGTTGTCCTGCGACGAAAGCCCCGAACTTCAAGCGCGCATGGATTGGAACGCGCGCCAGCGCAAAGCGCTCAGAGATGACGTTGCCAACAGCGGCATCTCTCTCATGACCATGTGCCTGAGCGCCCACCGCCGCCTGGCGCTAGGCAGCGACAATCCCGAAATCAGAGAGAACGGTCTGAATCTCTTGCGGAAAGCCATCGCCTTCTGTGGCGATATTGGCATTCGCATGATACAGATTGCTGGCTATTATGACTATTATGGTGATATTGATGAAGAATCCGAGAAACGATATGTAGATGCCTTGGCGCGTGGCTTGGAGTGGGCCAGCAGTGCGGGCGTAATGCTGGCTGTTGAAACGATGGAAGGAGAGCATGTCGTCGACTCGATCCGCGCGGGAATGCGAATAGTGAAGCAATTGAATTCGCCCTGGTTTCAGATATATCCCGATATCGGTAATTTGGCGGCGCATGGCTTTGATGTACGCACCGAACTGGAGTGCGGTCGTGGTCATCTGGTCGGCGTACATGTCAAAGACTCGCGCCCGGGCGAGCCGCGGCGGGTGCCATTCGGTGAAGGGATAGTCCCATTTGCGGATGCCTTCAGAACGCTGGCGGCAATGGACTTCCACGGGCCGGTTCTGATCGAAATGTGGAATGACAATCGGCCGGATTCGATGAAATTGGTGGGGGACGCTCGGAATTGGGTGCTGGCAAGAATGCGAGAAGGCGGATTGATAGACGATGCCACGCTTTGATATGACAACGATTGGAGAAGGTCAACTCCGCTATAGCGTGCCATTAGGCGCAGGCCTGGAACGCGCCGCATCCTTGGATGTCAACGTGACCGGAACAGAAGCTAATGTGAGCAGCCTGCTATCTCGCTTGGGTTGGACTTGTGGCTGGATCACAGGTTTGCCCAATACACCGCTGGGCCGCCGAGTGGCGGGCGAATATGCCCTTTCCGGCCTGGATATGTCCGCTGTCCTTTGGTCTGATCAAGGCCGCCTGGCAATCTATTATGTAGAATTTGGCTCTCCACCCAAGGGAACCCAAGTCTATTATGATCGCGCCGATACATGTTTCGTCAATATGACGCGAGACGACATCAATTGGGAATACCTGCTCGATACGAGGCTGTTGCACATCTCCGGCTTGAGCGTACCGCTGTCGCCGTCGATAGGCGCGATTCTGATGGAGGCTGTCGAAAAAGCGAAGGCTCGCGACATTCGTATCAGCTTCGACATGAACTATCGCAGTCGGATATGGTCGCCAGACGAAGCCGCCCGGGCAATTGCGCCCTTTCTGGAATCAGTTGATATTCTGTTTTTCGCTCGCGGCGATGCGCAGCGGATGTACGGTTTCCATGGTTCGCCGGAAGATATCGTCCGCCAACTGGGTGAGTTGACTTCCGCGGAGGCAATAGTGACCTCCTTGTCCAGCGAGGGCATTATCGCCTGGGATCGCGATAATTTCGTTTTGGAACCGGCGCTGGAGATCGAGGTGGTGGATCGCATTGGCGCCGGCGATGCTATGGTTGCGGGCGTCTTGCATGGCTGGCTGCAAGGCGATGTCTTCAAGGGACTGCGTTACGGGGTCATGACGGCTGCGCTGTGCTTGACGCATTACGGGGACGCGGTTTATGTGACTCGCGAGGAATTGGAGGAGTTGCTCAGTCGCCCGCCGGCTGATATTGTGCGGTGACCCCAGCCAGATTCTGAAAACACAGCCGTTTGACCAAAGAGTTCGCAAAGCTCGTCGAAAGCGTATTGGAAAATAAATGCCCCATAGGAGACTCGAACTCCTGTTTTGGCCTTGAGAGGGCCACGTCCTAGGCCACTAGACGAATGGGGCTTGAGCAACGATTCTAAATCAGCCTGCGGTCCTGGTCAAGATGGCGCCAGGAATCCCATGCGATCCTGCGCGAGCTTTAGCGTCGGTTCGGCGACGGCGCTCGCCTTCTCTCGACCCAGCTTAAGCACCGAATCCAGATAACCGGCCTCGTTCATGAGTTCATTGTAGCGCGCTTGCAATGGTTCAAGTGTTGAAACGACAGCCTCCGCGACAGCCTTCTTCAAGTCGCCATAGCCCTTGTCGGCAAAGCCAGCCTCGATTGCTTCGCGCGATTCGCCCCTGATCGCCTGATAAATTGTCAAGAGATTGTTGACGCCGGCGCGTTCCGATTCGTCGCTGAAGCGTATATCGCGATAGGAATCGGTCACCGCGCGCATGATCTTCTTGCGGGCGCGCGACAAGTCATCGAGCAGATAGACGGCATGATTTTCCGAGGCTTCGCTTTTGGACATTTTGGCTGTCGGGTTGTCCAAACCCATGATGCGGGCGCCGGCTTGTGGATTCATCACCGAGGGCAAGGTGAAAGTCTCGCCATAGAGATGGTTAAAGCGCTGCGCCAGATCGCGCGTGAATTCAAGGTGCTGATTTTGATCATCTCCAACCGGCACCAGATCGGCGTGATAAAGCAGAATATCCGCGGCCATCAGCGAAGGATAATTGAGCAGCCCGGCGCCAATCGACTCCTGGTTCTGCTTCCCCGCCTTGTCCTTGAATTGCGTCATGCGCTGTAACCATCCCAGGGGCGCCATGCAGGTCAACATCCATGCCAATTCGGAGTGCGCGGGTATGTGCGACTGTACGAAGATCGTGGAGACTTCCGGGTCGATCCCTGCCGCAATGTACATCGCCGCGCTTTCGCGGGTTTTCTGTCGCAGTTCGACGGGATCCTGCCCAGCCGTTATGGCGTGGAGATCGACCACGCAGTAAAAACAGTCATAGTCCCGCTGCACTTCCACCCATTGCTTTAAAGCGCCAAGGTAGTTGCCGATGGTCAAGTTGCCTGATGGCTGAATCCCGGACAAAACGCGCGGCTTCTTGTTATTGGTATTTGCCATAGTTTGGTCTAGTCTCTGGAAAGCTCTTTCAAGTGCGGCGATTCTAACATCCCCCAGGGCGCCATTCAACCGTCGTGTAACTCAGTCGGTCGAGTAGCGTTCCTTTAGCGCCCTTGCGATTTGACGATTCGCGTCCCGCTTTGCCAAGTCGGCGCGTTTGTCATACTGCTTCTTACCTTTTGCAATGCCGATCTCCACTTTTGCCCGGCCACGCTCTAGGTAGATTTGCAGCGGAATGGCAGTCATGCCGTTCTCCCGAATACGAGTGATGATCCGGTTTATCTCGCGTCGGTGCAGCAGGAGCTTGCGAGGCCTCCGCGGATCGGTATGGCCAAAATGTCGCGCCTGCTCATATGGCGCGATATGCGTATTCATCAGCCAAAGTTCGCGGCCCTTCTCTTGCACGAATCCGTCGCCAATGTTGACGCGATGCGCGCGAATCGACTTAATCTCCGATCCCAGGAGCACCAAACCGGCATCATAGCGATCATTGATCAAGTAATCTCGATGTGCCTTGCGATTTTTGCTGATGACTTTTCGTCCGTCGGTCATGGGACTTTCTCTTGATCACGTAAAGGCATCTATAGCAGTAGGCCATCGAATCCCCCAACGCTAACCTGCAAGGTGTTGATGGCTACCTACTGGATATTGTAATCATTGGCGGACAATTGGATAGCCGCGATGCAAGGCGTCGCCAACACTGTGTAAGGATGGAAATGCGGTTAGGTCAAGGGGCGCCAGGCTTTCTGGAAAGTTTTGGCACCGATCTTCTCCTCGGCGAAATCATCAAGGATGCTGCGCGCCACGCCAATTGTCCGCACGTTGGCGTTTGCATCTGCGCAATTCAGCAGGCTCACGGCGAAAGCCTGGATTTCAGTTGGGAAGCTATCGGACAGGCGCGCTGCCGCATCCATGACCTCTTGGAGGCGAGCGGTAAATTCCGGTCCCGGCTCCGCGCAAATAAAGATATCAAGCGTCATGCCGAGTTGAGTCACTCTAGAGGAACTGCGAGCGGCATCAATCGGAAAATCGCTGATCTGTTCCTCGACGCGATCAATAATCGTGGCCAATTCGGTAGCAGACAGCGTGGACGCTGCGGTGGCGACCAACGTAGGTTCCGCGCTGGCAGGCAACGTGGGCGTTGCGGCGGGATCAGTCTCCGCTTCCGTTTCGGATGCAGGCGCCACTGTCGGTTCCGATGTGAGTCCGCCGGTCGCGGTTGGCGAGATCGCGGATGCCGCAACCGCGGGTTCGTCGGTCGTTTCAGGCTGCGAGGGCAAATCGGTCCCGGTTGCTTCAACGGTGGGCACGGCTACGACAATGATCGGCTCGTTAGTCGGTTGGCGAAACAGCGACAGGATCTCATCAATTTCAATCGCCCCCGAAAGAACAAGCACGGCGCCAGATGCCAATATCAGAAGCGCCACGATAATCAGAACGAAACCACGACCCGCGCGCGGATTCGCAGAGGCGTCTTCTACCACGGGTTTTATCGATTCCCAGTCATCAATATCGCCTTCGTCAACAAGTGATGACTGCGCGCTTGCCAAATCCAGTTCAGAATCCAACTCGCTGGCCAGTACACCTTGGGCTGAAAGAACCTCCGCTTTCAGTTCGCGCGCCCCGGGATACGTTGGATCGAGCTGCAACACGCGATCGAGCGCGGCAACACCGATTACGCTGTCAGAGACGGCATGAGAATATACCCACCAGAGCGCCGGATTATTGCTCTCAGTCTCCAGTAACGGCGCCAACACCTCTTCCGCTTGCTCAAGCTGATCGTTTTCGATCAACTCGTGCGCGCGGCGCAATATGGCATCGGTGGATTCACTCATGCAAGTGTCCTTCGTCAAGAGCCAGATTCTTCAAAGGCAGTTTACATCTGCTTCATATTGCGCGCAAGAAAAAAGCTCGCCAACAGCGGCGAGCCCTTCGGGATGCCCTGAAGAGGACTCGAACCTCCACCCCGTTAAGGACACGGCCCTCAACCGTGCGCGTCTGCCAGTTCCGCCATCAGGGCAAGTTGTAGCGAATAGTATATGGTTTTCGCCTTCGATGTCAATCCTCTGCGTAGTTCCCCCATTATCCTTAATTGATCTTGAGCGAGCCCCCTTCCTGTCCTATTATTAGCACTTGTCGAATTTGGCTGATTCCAAAGAAAGTCTTGGATACATGCGCATTGCTGTGGATGCGATGGGTACGGATACCCGTCCAATTGCGGACGTCGCCGGGGGCGTTATGGCCGCGAACGAGTTTGGCGATACGATTGTCCTCGTGGGCGACAAGACCACAATCGAAGACGAGCTAAAAAAGCACGATGTCAGCGCCGGCAATGTAGAGATCCTGCATGCGCCCAAGGACATCGCCATGGACGAGAAGCCGGCGGATGTGCTTAAGTCCAAAGGGTGGTCTTCGATTCACGTTGCGCTTGACGCTGTCAAGACAGGCCACGCCGATGCCTTTGTTACGATGGGCAATACCGGCGCGGTGCACGCGATCGCGACTTTGAAAACGTTGCGCCGGATCCCGGGTGTTAAAAGACCGGTGCTGTCGGCCCTCTTTCCCATCATGGATCATCGGATGATTTTTCTTGATGTCGGGGCCAATACCGATGTCAAACCAGAGTGGGTCACGCAGTTCGCCATGATGGGCAGCATCTATGCGCAGCGCGTGCTCGATTACCCGCAGCCACGAATAGCCTTGTTATCGAATGGGGCGGAAAATACCAAGGGCAACCTGCTCATTCGCGAAGCCTCGGATATCCTGACGCGAAGCAAACTGAACTTCGTCGGCAATGTCGAACCGGTTCAGCTAATGGGTTCCGTCGCCGACGTCATCGTGATGGACGGATTCGTCGGCAATATCGTGCTAAAGATGTTTGAAGCGACGACGCACTATGTCGCAACATTGATTCGCCAGGAGATTCGCGGCGACGTGATTTCCTTGCTTGGCGGCGCTCTGGCGCGGCCAGCCTTCAACCGCATCCGTCGCCGGGTCGATACTTCCGTAATCGGAGGGGCGCCTCTTTTGGGTGTCAATGGTGTTGTCATTATTGGGCACGGGCAGAACTCCGCGACCGGCATCAAAAACGCGATCAAGCAAGCGCGCACTGCTGTGCAAGAAAACGTCATTGGCGCAATCCGCAGCGGAATATCGCAGGAGTCGCCCTCTACCGGAGTCTCGCAAAATGCAATTGACGCGACATGACCGCAGGCGGGTCGTAATCACTGGACTGGGCGTCGTTTCTCCGTTGGGGGCGAAAAACGAGTTTTGGGAAGCCATAGCGCAGGGTCAATCCGGTATACGCCACCTGCAAAACGTTGAGACAGAACACCTAGACGTCAAGATCGGCGCCGAAGTTCTAAACTTTGATTCGTCACAGTATATTCCTCCCAAGCAAGCGCGTCGAATGGGTCGCGCGTCGCAGTTTGCCATCGTGGCGGCTGCCCAAGCGGTAGAAGACGCTGGATTCCAACTGGAAGATATTGCCGAAATAGGAAACCGGGTAGCGACCATACTAGGCACAACGCTCGGCAGCTACGAAATCGGCGAATCGGGCATCCGCGACTGGCGCGGCTCCGATTACAAGCGCGCCAATCCGATGAGCATTATCAACGCGCTGCCCAATATGCCCTCTCACTATGTTAGCCGCATGATGGGCGCTGTTGGTCCCTTGATAACGCCATCGGTCGCCTGTGCCACTGGCGTTCAAGCTGTGGGAACCGCGACAGATCTGATTCAATTTGGCAGATGCGATGTCGCGATTGCGGGGGCGGTTGACGCCGTTATGTTTGATTATATTCTCGCCGGCTTTAGCGCCACGCGCGCCCTGACCCGGAGGTACAACGATAATCCAGCGGCCGCCAGCCGTCCTTTTGATGCAGATCGCTCCGGCTTTGTGCTGGGAGAAGGCGGCGCCGTCTTTCTTGTCGAAAGCCTGGAAAATGCGCAACAGCGCGACGCGCCGATTTATGCCGAGGTCCTGGGATATTCATCCTCGTCCGACGCCTATCATGTTGCCGCGCCCAATCCTGAGGGCGCAGGCGCCCAGCGCGCCATGCAGTGGGCCTTGGACGACGCTCGGGTTGAGCCGACGGAGATCGAGTACATCAATGCGCATGGTTCATCGACAGCTGCCAACGATTTGATCGAAACGAAGGCGATAAAGCGTGTCTTTGGCGAATCGGCCTACGGCATCCCTGTTAGCTCCACCAAGAGCATGATTGGGCATGCTATGGCCGGATGCGGTTCCCTGGAATTGTCCGCTTGCTTGATGTCCCTAAAGCGCGAGCTCTTGCACCCGACAATTAACTACGACACGCCGGATCCCGAGTGCGACCTTGACTATGTACCGAATCACGCGCGTGAAGTCCCTGGCATCAATACCGTCATGTCCAACAGCTTCGGCTTGGGCGGGCAAAACGCCTCAATTATAATCGGACGGCTCTAAAGGACGGGGGCCCCAATGAACCATCCCGTAACAGTAATCGGCGGCGGATTGGCAGGTTGCGAAGCCGCTTGGCAATTGGCGGAACGCGGGCATCGCACCCTGTTATACGAAATGCGCCCCCAGCGTTCGACTGGTGCTCATATGAGTGATCGATTGGCGGAATTGGTCTGCAGCAATTCCCTTGGTTCCAAGTTGCCGGATCGCGCGACAGGCATCTTGCAGGCGGAAATGAAAATGCTGGGTTCGTTGCTCATGCGCTGTGCAGAAGCCGCTTCCGTGCCGGCCGGCGGCGCTTTGGCGGTAGACCGGCTGCGCTTCGCTGAAAGCGTTACTGAAACATTGGATCTCCATCCCAATATTGAAGTGATACGAGAAGAAGTTACCGAATTGGCCGGCGATGCGCCCGCGATTGTCGCTACGGGGCCGCTGACGTCGCCCGCGATGACCCAAGAGATTGCGCGATATACCGGTGAAGACTACCTATACTTTTACGACGCCATCTCGCCCATTGTAGAGGCCGGCAGCATCAACATGGGACGAGCTTTCTCGGCCAATCGTTACGGGAGAGGCGACGATACCAGCGGCGACTACATTAACTGCCCAATGGACAAAGATCAGTATCTGCGCTTCGTGCACGCCCTGCAAAGTGCCGAGACCATAGAGCTGCGCGACTTCGAACGTGAAGACCCGAACTTTTTTGAGGGTTGTGTTCCGATTGAGCAATTAGCGAAGCGCGGCGACGATACGCTGGCGTTTGGCCCGATGCGTCCGGTCGGTTTGACCGATCCGCACACGGGCCGTCGCCCCTATGCGGTCGTTCAGTTGCGGCAAGACAACCTCGCTGGCACCCTTTATAATCTCGTTGGTTTCCAAACCAACATCCGCTGGAAACAGCAGAAAGAGATACTTAGACTCATTCCGGGGCTGGAAAATGCCGAGTTTATTCGTATGGGTCAAATGCACCGCAATACATTTTTGAATGCGCCGGCGCTCCTGCATGCGACCATGCAGTTTCGTCAGAATTCAAATCTATATTTTGCCGGTCAAATAACCGGCGTCGAAGGTTATGTTGGCAATACGGCCACTGGCTACATTGCCGCGCTCAATCTGTCGCGACAACTGATTGGCTTGCCCGGATGGGTCCCGCCGCAAGAGACAATGTTGGGCGCCCTTTGTCACTACGTGACGAATTGCCCGCCAAAAGAATTCCAACCCATGAAAGCAAACTTGGGTATATTGCCGCCGCTGATGTTCAAGATCAAAAACAAGGCGCAACGCAGACAAGCCTATGCTGAACGCGCGCGCAACGCGATGTTGGCCGCGCTTACTGATTTGGATGATCAGGTGATTCAAACAAATCTCGAAAACAGCGAGCTGGAGCAACATGTCGAAACCTGATCTAGTTGAAAACGATCATGCCGAACGCGCCTATCTGGTGGGAATCGAGGTGCAGCAGGTATCAGCACCGTTTTCAGTCGCGGATTCCTTAAGTGAGCTTGCGCTTCTCGCCGAAACCGCCGGTCTGGAGGTCGCCGGGCAAACATTTCAGCGCCTGCGGAAGATCAATGCCAAGACCTTCATAGGATCCGGCAAGCTTGAGCAAATCATAGACGAGATTTCTTTGCTCGACGTTAACGTCATCGTATTTGACGAAGAACTCTCTCCGCGTCACCAGCGCGAGCTGGAAAAACAGTTTGGCGAGACGATTAGGCTGCTGGATCGTTCGGCCTTGATTCTGGATATATTTGCGCAGCACGCGCGAACCAGCGAAGGGGCGTTACAGGTTGAACTGGCGCAATATGAGTATCGTTTGCCGCGTTTGACGCGGCAGTGGACGCACCTCGCTAGACAGGCCGGGGGGGGCGGCGCCCGCGGTGGCTCTGGAGGCGTTGGCTTGCGCGGTCCAGGCGAAACCCAGCTTGAAGTCGATCGGCGCGAGATTACCCGGAAGATCACCAAGCTAAAGGCCGCGCTCGAACAAGTACGCTCCCACCGCAGTCTGCATCGAATGCGGCGCCGGGGCTCCGGATTGCCATTGGCAGCGCTAGTCGGCTATACCAACGCCGGGAAATCGAGCCTGCTGAATGCGCTTGCGGATTCCGACGTCTACGCCGCCGATCAACTTTTTGCGACACTTGATCCCACGACGAGGCGCGTTTCTTTGCCCAATCACTCGGACGTTCTGCTAACCGATACCGTCGGCTTTATCCAGAAGCTGCCGACTACGCTGATTGCTGCCTTCCGCGCGACTCTTGAAGAGGTCGTAGAAGCTGATCTGCTCTTGCACATTGTCGATGTTAGTCATCCAAACGCCTTGCAACATATCGACGCGGTGGAAGACACATTGGCGGAAATTGATGCCGCCAGCATGCCTCGACTTCTGGTATTGAACAAGATTGACCTGCTAGACGGGCCGCTTCCACAGTTGCCGCTGGTCGACAATTACCGCAGCGTCGTCGCTGCCTCCGCGCGAGAGGGCACAGGTATTGCCGACTTGCTGTCTAATATGCGAGACATCTTGGCCGAGCGGGATACAACGCTTGAGGTGCTGCTTCCCTATCACGCTGGAAGCGAGTATTCAAAACTGTACGAGCGCGGATATATTCGCCGTCAGTCTACGGAAGAGACTGGTTGGCTCTTGACTCTGTCCATGCCCAAGCAAGTCAGCAACTACTATCTGAAGTTTGCTATCGACAGCAGGGAGTCAACTTAAACATACCGCCTTTACGATTATCAGCTTGGCAACTGCGCCCAGTAGACTTCCGGGCGGAAGCGGCTGTGCAAGAACAGCCGCAGGTCGGACGAGAGTGCCAAAGATACCGGCGCCGGTATATCCGAGAAGACAACCATTTCTGTCTCGTCCCCGCTACAGCCATCCGCCAGACAATGATCGGGATCGACGCGCCCGACAACCGCGCGCGTGCCCAGCGCGTAACCGAAATACAGTAGCCCGTCATCGCCGAGGATGATGTTAGTTGTGTTTTGCAAGCCCTTCACCAGGGGTTTCGGCCCGGATATCGCCCCGTTTTCCTCTACCTGCATCCACTCTATCCCACGACGCGCGCTGCCGCCGTTTGCGAAATAGATCCGGGTTCCGTCGATGGCGATGCCGGTTGGCGACCGTAATCCTGAAGCGATAGTAATCGCTTCACCCGCCTCGGTCACTTTAATGATGGCGTTTTCCTTGGTGTCAGACACCAGAAGCGAGTCTTCGTCAATACGAGCAATACCCCAAGGCGCTGCAAGTTGGTCGAACACGCTTTTTGGAGCAAGCCGGTCTTGGTTGACCTTCCACAGCGTTTCACTTTCGGGATCCGGAACCCACAGATCGAATCCCTCATCAGTGCTCTCCATGAGCATGCTGTGGCCATTCTTGATGCCAAACACGTATGTGATAGTATCGCCACTCTGATCATCAATCTGGTAAACCGTCCAGTCTCCGTTGCAGACGGTGTAGAGGTGATCCTCAAACCAGACCATGGCATTTGGTCGCTGCACGTTACCCACCAGCAATTGCAGATCATCCTGCAACAGCGGAGTCGCGAGCGCGACAATACCGCTATCATCCGCATCATTCGCGCTTGGCACAGCAGTTTCGACTGTTGAGGCCTCTCCGTCGTGTGAATCCGAAGGCGTACTATCTTGGGCGCTGACAACAGTGGCAATGACTGCCAAGAGAGTGAGTAAGGCGAGCTTCATTGATACTCCAGCCGATAAGTTCCACAAACAGTGTTGTCAGAACGATTGCGCGGGCTGAACTGTTATGCAAACCGCGTCGCTCATGCGACGAGAAGGCTTATTATTTTCTGTTAGCGCGGCAGTATGATTCGCTGCCGCCGAGCGGCTCGTTCGGATGACTCGCGCGTTATTCTACTACACATGCCGCCCAGCAACTAGCTCGCAGCCTTATCCTGGAAACATGCAAGCGCCGCGCTTCCGCCGCCGTTCGAGTACTGCGCTATAATACTTGCGCTGGCCAGTTGGCGAGGTCAATCTGGGCAGGCTCAGCCGAGACGCCAGGCATGTGCAGATCATTTCCAAAACATCATAGCTAAGGAAGCGAGCACAGATGCGCAAGCGGGCAAGCCGTTCCAACGAATACGAGGTGGAATGCATTCCCGGTTTGGAAGCCTTCGCAATGGACGAACTCAATTCCTATGATGCTCACAGTATAGAGAACCTTAGACCGGGATTTCTCCGCTTTCGCTTTGCTGACGACTCTCGACTGCTCTTAAGTCTTCGATCAGCAATTGCGGTGTACGGCGTACAGCGCTTCGAGGTCCCGCGCCCAAAAGCATTGTTGGGTCATCAGCATCTCACGCGACTGATCGATATCTTACGGGCTGCCGTGCGCGACTGGACTTTGCAAAATCCCAGACTGGGTATTGGCGCCGCGGGAGCGAACACGCAGGTGATAACGCGTCTGAAGGAAGAATTGGCAAAGTTACTCGATGTTGAATTGGCAGTGGAAAACAAAGGCGAACTCTATCTGCGCTTGGTAAGACCAATTGATCGGTCAGCCTGGGAAGTTCTCGTTCGCCTTGGACCGCGTCCGCTGTCGAAGCGCGATTGGCGAGTGATCAATGTGCCCGGCGCGCTGAACGCTACAGTCGCCTACGCCATGACCCAGATCCGGTCACAAGACGCACAGGATAGAGTTCTAAACTTGTGCTGCGGTTCCGGAACCATTCTCGTGGAACATGCCCTTGGCAGAAGCTCGGATCAACTGCTCGCGATCGACAACAGCGCAAAAATGCTAAGCGCGGCCAAGCACAATCTTTGCGCATCCGACACAAAGCATCAAGTTAACCTATTGAATGCTGACGCGGGTCACACGCCTCTGCGTTCGCGAGCTATCGATCGTATCTATGCTGACTTGCCCTTTGGCGGACACGTCGGTTCACATGCCGACAATCTCCGCCTATATCCAGCTTTGCTACGAGAAGCCTATCGAGTTTCCAAGCCAGACGCGGTAATGGTTCTACTGACACATGAGGTGAAATTACTTCGATACTGTATCGCCCAATCAAACTGGCGAACGATTTCGGAAACCAAGATAACTCTCAGCGGCTTGCATCCAAGGTTATTTGTCCTCAAACGAAAATCGACTACGATATATAAGTAATTATCAACGGACTCTAAGAGGACCAGAATATTGATCCGCTCTTGCTCGCTGGCGTTCATGTTGCTTTTCCTGGTTGCGTGTCGAGCGCCAGTTGAAGAAGTAACGGTGAACGTTTCCTTGCTAGCCGATGGAAGAACGCAAAGCTTTACTTACACTTCTCGGGTATCTGTCGAAGAATTGCTGGCGAACGCCAAAATCGTTCTGGGTGAACTGGATCGAGTCAGTCATCCCCTAAGCTTGCAACTCGCAGAGGGAATGCTTGTCACGGTGCGTCGAGTACGGGAAGAACAAGTCTGCCAGCGCGAAAGCCTGCCCTTCCAGCGCCAGCGGATTCCATACGAGGGTATCGCCACCGGGCAAGAAAGATTGAGCCAGGCCGGGAAGAACGGCGTGCAGGAAGCCTGTTACCGCGTCGTTGTTGAAGACGATGTCGAGTCCGGTCGAAGCCTCATTGGACAGCCTACCATCCTCACCGAACCACGTGACGAAATCGTGCTTGTAGGTCCCTCGCGTTCGGTCGAACCATTCGAGTTTGCCGGAAGGCTAAGCTACATCAACAACGGGACTGTCTGGAGCATTCGTGACAACGCCACTAATAAGCGCGCCTTCCGCAATAGCGAGAATCTGGACTCGTTGGTATTTGCGGCCAGCCCCGACGGATCGGTTCTACTTTATACCGTGGCAAGCAGCGAAACAGAAAAGTTTTTTAACGAACTTTGGATGGTATCCCTCGATGACGACGACGAGCCCATCAAATTGGCTCCAACTGACGTTCTCTTTGCAGAATGGCGACCAAGATCCAGCAATACAATTGCCTATTCGACCGGTGAACGAGGCCAGGGACGTGCGCCGTGGAAGTCTCTTAACAACCTGTGGCTGATGCAGATCGACCGTCAAACGGGTCGTACGCGTTCCATCCAGGAGATCATTGGGGAGGATGTAGGAGGTACATTTGGATGGTGGGGGACCAACTTTGCTTGGTCACCGCGCGGGGACAGGCTCGCGTGGGTGAACGCCGACAGCGTGGGAGTGGTTGAGATCGAAGGCAAACAAGTTAAGACTTTGCTTGAGTATCCAGAGTTTAACACTTCCGGATCTTGGGTTTGGCTCTCACAGCTGTCTTGGTCCCCCGGCGGCAACTTTATTTCCGCCACAGCGCATGGCGGCCCGCTGGCCAGTGAACCCGCCACAACCAGTCCGGTATTTGATCTTGCGATTCTTGGCGCCGATGGCGGATTTAAGGCGATAATGAGACGAGCTGTCGGAATGTGGGCGGCTTCGAATTTTTCACCGAGCATAGACCTACCGGGGGCCGAACGCTCTGAAGGCTATCTGGCCTGGTTGCAGGCGCGTGAACCATACAATAGCATCTACAGCGACTACGACCTCGTTGTCGCGGATCGCGACGGCAGCAACCAGAAAGTAATCTTTCCCGGCTACGATCAACCCGGCATTCGCAAAAGCGACTTCGGGCTGACCGCCATCGACATGAGCTGGAGTCCGGATTCGCGGCACATCGCTGTCGTATACCTCGGGGACATTTGGTTGGTCGACAGTGAGTCAGGCGAAGGCCGCCAGATCACATTTGACGGTGGCGCAAGCAATCCGGTTTGGACGCGATAATGCGACAGTTGATACTGGTCCTTATCAGTTTGTTGCTGTTTTCGGGCAGCTTGATAGCCACCCTGGGCACCATTCACTTTCGCGATTTCGAACTGCGCGGCTATGTTGATCCAACGGTGGATCAGAATCTCCCCTTCCTGACGCCTCGGCCTGGCATCAATGTTGACTTGCGTCAGTATGAGCTTGACAGCCTGCACGCAAATCTCGCCCTTATCAGCGAAACAGGTTTTGTATGGCTGCGACAATTCATCTATTGGGATGAAATTGAGCTTAGCAGAGACCAGTACGATTGGACGCAGTGGGACGAGATCTTTAATGTTCTGCGCGAGTACCCGCGTCTGGAACCAGTAGTCGTGCTCATGCATTCGCCTGAATGGGCGCGCGTATCGCCGCCGGGAATAGAGCTGACGCAGACGGCGCCGCCTCAGTCCCTGGATGACTTCGCGCGTTTCGCAGGCCGCTTCGCGCGGCGCTATGGCGACGCCGTGAACTATTATCAGATTTGGGACGAGCCGAACCTCGACGACGCCTGGGGATCACTGCAGCCCAGGCCAGCTGATTATCTGGCTCTGCTCGCCGCTGGCGGGCAGGCAATCCGCGCCGAGGACTCAAGCGCAAAGATTATCGCAGCGGCCTTAGCCCCGACCACCGAGACTGGCGGACAGAACATCAGCGACCTGCTTTATCTTGACGCGATGTATCAACTCGGCGCGGCGGAACTGACGGACATCGTGGCTGGAAAGCCTTACGGATTCTCAACATCCCCATTGGATCGCCGCGTTGATGAAAACGTCCTGAACTTTTCCCGGATTGTTGCTTTGCGCGAAGTGATGCTGGCGCACAATGATGGACGTACGCCGCTTTGGGCGAGCCATTGGGGCTGGAACGCATTACCCGGCGAATGGGCGGGCGACTCATCCATTTGGGGACGCGCCACTCCGATCGAACAGGCCAGGTATACGCTACAAGCATTCGACCGCGCGCACCGCGAGCTCCCCTGGCTAGGCGCGATGTTCTTGCACCATTGGCAGCCCAACGTAGATAACACCAGCGCCCAGTGGGGATTCGCGCTGATTGGACCGGACGATCAGCCCACTGAATTGTTGAGGGCCGTTCAAAACTATGATTTTCCCGCGGTGGCGCAGAACGGCCTATTCCATGCGCGCACAGAGCATGCCCGTTACAGTGGCGTCTGGCAATTCAGCGAGTTAGGAGCGGACATCGGCTGGCTAGAGACGAGCGACAGCCAGCTCGAATTCGACTTCTACGGTACAGATCTCGCCATGCTCTTGCGTGAGGATGACTATATAGCCTTCATGTATCCGACTGTCGACGGCAGGCCAACAAACGCGACAGCCCATGACTCAGATGGGAACAGCTATATCTTTCTCCGAAGCAACTCGCATAATCCGGAACAGAATTTGGTTCCCATCGCGCGCAACTTGTCCCTCGCTCCACATGCCTTGCGCGTCGTGGCAGATCGCGGGTGGGATCGTTGGGCGGTTGTCGGATACGCCGTAAGTTCAGGCGATCTATCATTCGCCTTCGATCGGCAGATTGCGCTCGGCGCTATCGCAACGCTCTTGTCGCTGTCTATCGTATTGCTGACCTTTGCGACCTCGCCATGGCGCCGCTGGATTCCTCCAATCGGGCTGGTGTTTGCCGGTCTGTCAGCGACGGCGCAGCTGGCGATTAGCAGCGTCGCGTCCTTGGTACTGCTCTTTGCCATGACGTGGACATGGACAAGTCACAGGCCTGCCCTGTTCGTCCGCGACGAGATCAATATCCTGATCGCTCTGGCAACTGGCGGCGTCCTGTATCTATCACCTTCGTTTTTGTTGACAATTGTTTCAGGTCTGGTTCTATTCGTATTGATCTTCCATCGTCTGGAAACGGGATTGATCTTGACCTTGTTCTGGGCGCCCTTTTTTCTAACACCTGTCGAATTGTACCGGTTTGCCTTTCCGATGGTGGAAATCCTGATACTGATCACGTCAATCGCAGCTTTCTTTAGATTTTGCGTCTGGCTGGGTGAGCAGTATCAAATGGCAAACAGCAACTATCCGCTAAAACTTAAGACGCTATTTTCGCACATCAACATTATTGACATTGGGGTGGCCGGGATCGCGGTTGTCGCCATTCTATCGCTAAGCTGGGCGCGCCATATCGATGTAGCGACGACAGAACTGCGCACGCTCGTTCTGGAGCCATTGCTCTTCTATGTGATATTCAGAGCCGTACGTCCATCCAAGCGAACTGTTTTGCACTGCGTCATCGGGCTCGTCATTGCTTCCATATTGGTCTGCGCCATCGGCATGTTAAGATACTTTTCGGGGAACGATGTCATAGTCGCGGAAGAGGGCGCGCGTCGCCTCATTTCAGTGTATGGCTCTCCCAACAACGTTGGCCTGTTGCTTGGCCGGTCGATACCTTTCGCGCTTGCACTACTTCTAGTCGGGCATAGTGCATACAAGCGTTTAACCTGGGCCGTAGCGCTGGTCGTCATGGGCATAACCGCACTCTTGACGCAGAGTGTGGGGGCGATACTACTCGGAATCCCCCTGGGAATGGCAGTAGCGCTGATCGCTTATGCTCAACGAAGAGCATTCGCCCCGATCTTGGGTATCGGGGCTGCGCTAGCGGCTGGATTGGCCGTGTTGACGCAGGTTTCGGCGCGTTTTGCCAATATACTTGATTTCACCAGCGGCACCAGTTTTCTTCGTCTCAGGCTATGGGAAAGCACAATCGAAATCATTCGCGACCATCCTATTTTCGGTATCGGATTGGATCAGTTCCTCTATTATTACAGCGGAGAATATGTCCGGCCGGACGCGATCTGGGACCTGGATCTGTCGCACCCGCACAATTTCATACTCGATTTTTGGACACGTCTGGGTATTGCTGGGCCGATCATCTTTCTGCTCTTGCAGTTTGCATTTTGGCGATATGCTCTTGTCACCCTGAGCAGATTGAGAAACACAGACGGAGTCGGTTTCGCGATCATGTTGGCTCTGATGGGAAGCATGGCAGCGCTATTGGGTCATGGCTTAATTGACAACAGTGTTTTTGTCATCGACTTGGCGTTCATATTCATGTTCCAGTTGGCTGCAACCGTGCGCCTACGTGAACTGACGCCAGCCACAGAAGCGGTTTCCGAGCCTGCTCATGGATGAAGCAATGCCATGCGTTGGGCTTACGAACTCTTTTACTAGACCGCGATTTGCGGTAGCCGAGCAGGTTCGTTGTTTTGTGTGAGCGCGGTAGCCCAAATTCGCTGCCGCCGAGTGGCTGTGGTAAACTTTGCCCAGCTTATCATATCGAGGGTATCAAGATTTGCGTGTACTGATCACAGGCGGGGCCGGGTTCATAGGCTCTCATTTGTGCGATCGATTCTTGAGCGATGGCCATCGTGTGGTGGCGGTTGACAACCTCATCACGGGCACCCAGGACAACATCTCTCACCTGGCTGGCAATCGTCATTTTGAATTCGTGTATCACGATGTCAGCAACTTCATCCATCTTCCCGGTCAGATCGACGCCGTTTTGCATTTTGCTTCTCCTGCCAGCCCGATTGACTATCTCAAGTATCCGATACAGACCTTGAAAGTAGGCGCGCTGGGCACGCACAACGCCCTGGGTCTGGCACGGGCGAAGCGCGCGCGCTTTTTGCTCGCTTCTACATCGGAGGTCTACGGCGATCCGCAGGTACATCCACAGAGTGAGAACTATGCTGGCAATGTTGACCCGGTTGGTCCACGTGGCGTATACGACGAAGCAAAACGCTATGCGGAAGCGCTGGTGATGGCTTATCACCGTCAACACGGTATGGATACCCGCATCGTACGCATATTCAACACCTACGGGCCGCGAATGCGCCTTGACGATGGACGGGTCGTCCCCAATTTTGTCGGCCAGGCGATTCGTGGCGAGGCGCTGACGGTTTATGGCGACGGCAGTCAAACGCGATGCTTTCAATACATTGACGACCTGGTGGAGGGTGTTGTACGTTTGCTTGACAGCGGTTTCGTCGAGCCGGTAAATATCGGCACTACTCGCGAAGTGAGCATTCTTGATTTTGCGAATGTGGTCAATCGCGTTTCGGCCAATCCCGCTGGTATCGTCTTTGACGACGGTCTTCGGATTGATGGCGATCCCCAGACGCGCAAACCGGATGCGAGCCGCGCGCATGATCTGCTCGATTGGCGCCCGCAAGTAGCGCTGGAAGACGGCCTCGCGCGCACAATCGCATATTTTCGTCAAGTTATCGCCGCTGCCACTTGAGATGCATGGGTTCCAAGACCTTTTGCGTGGTCGAATCTTCTGGCTTGTCATCGCAGTTGCCGTCGCGATCGTGAATCTCTTAATTGCGACACCCGAAATCCTTGGTCTTACCCTTGGGGGCTTATGTTTGATCGCGGCGCTCGCCTCTCCAACGGCAATGCTTGTCGTTTTGTTGGTTCTAGCGCCCTTGCGAGCGCTGATCCTGACAGAATCAAATATTGATCTCCCGCTGGATATCGGCCAGATCCTTTTCGTTCTTTATATTGGAGTTTGGTTTGCGCATCGAATCGCGCTGCGCAAACCCGTAGTTGCGTTACATCGCAACATCGTATTGTCTGCAATCTTGTGCGTTTGTGCCGTTTTCGCGCTTGGCTCTTGGACTAGCGCCTCACAGTCTGCCTGGCTGCGCGAGTGGCTCAAATGGATCTTGATGGCGGTTTTCGTATGGCAAATAACGATCTCGGATCATAGCTACTGGCCTTGGCTGGTATTCGCGCTGCTCGCCGCCGCTACAGCAAATGCGCTTGTTGGGTTGTATATATTCTTTGGCGGAAGCGGCGCAGACCATCTTGCGATTTTGGGTCGGTTTTTCCGCGCCTTTGGCACGTTTGGGCAGCCAAATCCCTTTGCCGGATTCATGGGGCTTATGCTCCCGCTCGCTTTCATGGGCGCCTATGTGCAGGTTTCGTCAATTCTTTCCGGTTACCGAAAGAAACACAGGATTCACTGGTATTCCGTGCGGCTGCTTATCTGCTTCGGGTTGTCAGCAGCGTTGATTTCGGCCGCACTGCTTGCATCCTGGAGTCGCGGCGCCTGGCTCGGCACAGCAGTTTCAGCGGCAGTTGTGCTCTTCGCGCTGCCCAAACGCGCGGCAACAGGGTTCGCAGCCGCCCTTGGTCTAGCGCTTCTGATTGCCGGGCTATGGTTGGGAGGATTGTTGCCGCGATCCGTAGTCAATCGGTTGACGGCTTCCGCTGACGATTTTCTTACGATGGAAGATGTTCGCGGTGTTGATATCAGCCCGATAAACTACGCGGTGGTCGAAAGAATCGCCCATTGGCAGGCGGCGCTTAATATGGCTCAATCCAACCCAATTCTGGGGGTCGGGCTGGGAAACTACGAGATCGTCTATGACCAGTATCGACTCATTAATTGGAAGGAGGCCTTAGGACATGCGCATAATTTTTATCTAAATGCGCTTGCGGAAACCGGCGTAATCGGATTGACCGGGTATCTGGCTTTCTGGCTCGTGATTTTTCTTGTCACCTGGCGCGCGCGCGCGCATCCGGATTCATATTCTCGTGCTACAGCGATCGGTCTGCTTGGCAGTTGGACATACCTGGCGGTCCATAGCATTTTTGATAACCTCTTCGTAAACAACCTCTTTCTGCATATTGGTGTATTATTAGGTATACTTGCGATTTTGCACTACCAACTCAACCACAAGCTGACTATGGATTAAGTATGTCCCGAGCGATTACGCCGGATGTCACGTCTAAAGGCGAAGCTTACCGAGGGCTATCAACACCCATTGATCGTTTCATCATTGCCCTAGCAAGCCGGGTCGGTGGCAGACGAGCGAAAGAAGTCGAGCGATTCATCAAATTCGCATTCATCGGTTTACTGGGCTTTGTCATCGACTTTGGCGTTCTGTTTATGTTGCAATCGACCGTCTTGCCAGCGGCAGACGACCAAAACATTGAGTTGCCTCTCAACGTGGCGCTCGCCACTACCATAAGCTTTACACTGGCGGTTAGTAGCAATTTCACCTGGAATCGTCTTTGGACGTATCCGGATTCGAGATCATATTCAGTCCGTCGCCAATTGACGCAATTCGCCATAGTCAGCGTGATCGGCTGGATCGGTCGAACCTTCTGGATTACAAGTTCCTTCGTCTTCTTTGGCCTATGGTCAACCGCTGCGATTCAAAGCATGATTTCGAATTACAATCCCGTTCTACAAGACGAGTTGAAACTAGGCACGATGATCTCGCAGTTTATTGGTGTCATTGTCGTGATGATTTGGAACTTCTTCGCTAACCGCTACTGGACCTTTAACGACGTCGAATAACGTGTCCCGAATTGCCATCGACTATACACCTGCTTATGAACAGGGCGGCGGGATCGGGCGCTACGTTCGCGAGTTGACGGCAGCGCTTGCCATAGAAGACCCCCTGACACACTATCGGCTCTTCGTCGCTGGCTCGAAACGTGAGCAACTCTCGCATCCGCCCGGACCCAACTTTGGCTGGCGGACGACAATCTTGACCCCACGCTGGCTGGCTAGAATCTGGCAGCGCGCTCAACTGCCGCTGCCAGTCGAAGCCTTCACCGGGCCCGTGGATTTATTCCATGCTACCGACTTCGTCTTGCCGCCGACTTTGCCCCGGACGCGTAGCTTGCTGACAGTGCATGACCTTTCCTTTGTTCGCGTGCCAGATGCCGCCAGCCGGTCACTGAAAAGATACTTGGAAGCCGTGGTGCCGCGTTCGGTTCAGCGGGCAGATCACGTTCTGGCGGATTCTCAGGCGACTAAAGACGATCTCATAGCAATCTACCGGACGCCAGCCGACAAGATCAGCGTTTTATATTCGGCAGTGGATGGCCGTTTTGCTCGGGTGACGGACGAGATGGTATTAAAAGAAGTATTGGATAGGCACGATTTGAAAGATATAAGATATGTCCTGTCCGTCGGTACAGTCCAGCCACGCAAAAATTATAGCAGAGCAATCCGCGCAGTATCGGAAATACGGGATCAAGGTATAGACTTGCATTATGCCATTGCAGGTGGCAGTGGCTGGCTCGAAGACGAGATGTATCGCAGCATCAGGGAAACCGCGATGGAGGATCGCGTCCATATGCTTGGTTTCGTCCCTGATAAGGACCTGCCCGCGCTCTACTCAGGCGCGCGCGCGCTTCTTGCTGTCTCTTTATACGAGGGCTTCGGACTACCGGTTCTGGAGGCCATGGCCTGCGGAACACCGGTGATCACAAGTAATGTGTCGTCGCTTCCAGAAGTTGCCGGCGACGCGGGCATTCTGGTTGACCCGCTGGATACCGAAGCAATCAGCAATGCTATTATGAGGCCGTTGACCGACGCAGCCTTGCGGCGGCAGCTAGTTGCCGCGGGCCTTGAGCATGTTAAGCGTTTCACTTGGGCCAGTGCAGCGAGCCAACTCAAGTCCATCTACGATGAAATGCTTGGTGCGTCAGTTAATACATAGTCCGATAAAGAATCGAGGGCTTCAAAACCTATGAGCATGGCGAATAGCGTAGAAACCTCTCGCGGGAATGAGGTACTTGCTCTCTTGCTGCTGGCGCTGGCAGGTTACCTGTTGCCTTGGGTAACAGCCCCGAATTCAGCCATGACGCTCAACGCATTCGATTTGGCCGAGTGGACGAGCTTGCATCCATTGCAGCAGCAAGTGACGCCGCCATTGATCGTGCCATTGCTACTGCGCGTGCAACTGCCGATTTTAGCGATCTTAATCACGCTTTGGTCGACCAGCCGAAACAAGCGTTTTCTCGCCTTTCTATTCCTTGCCTTGCTCTCGGTTTCACAACTCCCTCCGCTAGAGTTCCTGAACAACGTCGCCGATCCAAACTACCGACAACTTCTGTTTCTTGCCATAGCGACAATCCTCTTGTCAACAGGATTAGGCTTTATTCTGCCGGGGCAGTTTCGGCCATTTGTCATTATCTTCCTTGCGGTTACGGGAATCGTCACATCACTCCTGGGACAGTCGCAAGCGATTGAACTGTATCAAGTTACGCTAGAGCAAGGTGAGACAGGCGGCGGCTTATGGCTAATCGTAGGGGCTTATGCCGCTTCCAGTCTCAATTTGCTTCGAAGAATCCTGAGACGTCGCTGATGCAAGATACGCGGCCGGTTTACCGAGAGCTTCGGCAATCATCGTCATCTGACCGACGTGGTAGCTTTCATGGAAATGGAAATACAGCAGGCTATCGAATACACTGTTTTTGCCGTACCCGGATGGTTTCAGCAGCGCTCCATCGTCCATTGCCCCCAAGCTGGCCTGGAATCGGCATTGTGTCTCGTTGAATAGGCTCACTAATTCCTCGAACTGAAGCGCCGATTCGTCTTGAAAGCCGACTGGACTGCTGCCATGACGATATCGCGCTCGACACTCGTCCGACCATACGTTTTCTGCCCCAAGCAGAGTCAAAGGCGTGGTTCGGGCGGAAACGATATGACCCAATAGCCAGTTGATGCTGTGCGAATTATCGAAAGGCTGAACCAGGCTTTCAGCATGGTCGACGACACATACTTGCATACGAACTGTTTCCGCCGTGTATTCAAAGCAATTCAAGAGAGCCCTGCAGAGCATCTGCCTTGTTCCTCCAAAATGGACGTCGGTTTCCTTCTATACTTATACACGCTTGGCTCCCAAGTCCGGTCCATGAGACAGACGGACGCTGTTGAAAAACCGCTTTCACCCCCACCCCAAGTCCCTCCCTCATCAAGAGGGACCGGTTTTAATGGTTCAAAACAGGTCAAATAGCTGCCCTTCCCTGATGCTTCGGAATACTTCCCCCGTGAGACGGCTAAGGACATGACAGCTTTGATCCGATTGGCTATAAAAGCGACAGGGCAACGATCACAAGCATCTTATTGGGCGCAAATTGTAGGGGCAACTCTGTGAGTCGCCCGAAATCGCCACAGAAATTACAAGTTTTGCAGCGGTATCCCGCCAAGTTAAAACCAGTCATGTCCTCAGCGTGAGCCGGGACCGAGGGGACACGTGGCCGGGGGACGGGGTAGAGATTCAACAGAGTCAAACGGCTTGCCGCTACTATGTAGATGTCTGGCGCGGAAAATGAAAAGAGGCAGCAGTTGCCTCATTCGTTTTAGTAAATACTCGCTGTGTAACGGATTATTCCATGTTGGATTGAATGTACTCCACGGCTTGACCAACAGTTTCGATTCGCTGCGCGTCCTCATCGCTGATTTCGCCGCCGAATTCTTCCTCAAATGCCATGATCAATTCGACGAGGTCGAGCGAGTCGGCTTCCAGATCTTCGCGGAAACTCGCGGTACTGACGACGCGTTCTTCTTCCACACCAAGCAACTCGACCACGATTCCTTTGACCCGATCTTCAATAGATGCCATCTTGGTCACTCCTCCCCAACGGAATCTTTAGCACTCACATAAGCGCCAATTATACCGTTTATCACTTTCCATGCCAGCCTGTATGGTGGCGACGCGCATAATTGACACGTCAAAACTTCGACAGTACGATGATTCGGCGGCGACCTGGATTACCGCCTCAATAAAGGGAACACTTCGTTATGCCTAAAGTCACGGAAACACCCTCAACCGAAAGCCGCAAACTGGACCACATCCGGATCAACCTGCAAGAGGATGTGCAGTTTCCCCGCATTAGCACCGGGCTTGAACGCTATCGATTTACTCACCAGGCGCTTCCCGAGTTAAGCTTGCATGATATCGACACTTCGGTTCAAGTATTCGGCAGGCAACTGGGGTCGCCGATCATGATATCATCGATGACCGGCGGTACCGACGCCGCGAGGCGCATTAACAGACATCTTGCGGCGGCGGCTCAAGAACATGCCATAGCAATGGGTTTGGGCTCACAGCGAGCCGCGATAGAAGATGAATCCTTGGGAAGCTCCTTTCATATCCGTCAGGTCGCGCCGGACATCCTGCTTTTCGCCAACCTCGGTGCGGTGCAGCTCAACTATGGCTACGGCATTGAAGAGTGTCGCAAGGCGGTCGACATGGTGGCTGCCGACGCCTTGATTCTTCATTTCAATGTTTTGCAGGAAGCGGTTCAAGCCGAGGGGGATGTCGATTTTTCCGGTCTCCTTAAGAAAGTTGAGTCGATATGCACGCTTCTCTCAGTGCCGGTGATTGCCAAAGAAGTTGGCTGGGGCTTTTCCCACAGAAACGTACGCGATTTGGCCAACGCAGGTATCTCGGCAATTGACGTGGCCGGATCAGGAGGCACGTCCTGGAGCGAAGTGGAATATCACCGCGCGCCTACACCCTTCCACGCGCGCGTGGCCCGCAGCTTCGCTGACTGGGGAATCCCTACTGCTGAGGCGCTAACTTATGCGCGGACGGCGGCCCCGGATTTGCCGGTCTTCGCTAGCGGGGGCTTGCGCGACGGCGTCGATATTGCCAAATGTATCGCATTGGGCGCTTGTCTTGCCGGTCTGGCCAGCCCGTTCCTAAGCGCGGCGGACGAATCCGCCGAAGCGGTTGACTCGCTAATTGCCGAATTGAACGCTCAATTGCGTATCGCGATGTTATGCACGGCTTCGCAAGATATCGCCCAACTGCGCAATGCGGAGATCAAGTCAATTGATTGAATCAGTTACACCAGCTCCCGGATAACCGCGTTGCTAAGCAGCCGACCGCGCTCGCTCAAGCGGACGCGGTCGCTTTCTACATGAATCAAGCCCAAGGTCTTCATTTTTTGGATGCCGACCTGGAACTTATCGGCGATGTCAACGCCGAAGCGCCTCCGGAATGTCGGACGATGTATCCCCTCGCGGGTTAGCCGTATGCTCATCATTACCGTCTCATAAAGGTCTTCCCTGCTGTTGACATTTGTCGATTTCGCTACGGCCGGCGTAAGAGGAAAATCATATTTCGCCCCTGAGCGTTCGTTGAGTGACTCCACATACCGTATGGGATTGGCTATATTCGAATAACGAACACCGCCTGCGAAACCATGCGCGCCGGCGCCAAGCCCAAGATAGGGCAAGTTGCGCCAATACTGTAAGTTGTGGCGACATTCGAACTGCGGCCGTGTCCAATTGCTAATCTCGTATTGCGCGTATCCGTCACGTTCCAGGCTGCGCGACGCATATTCGTACATATCTGCGAAAATATCGTCGTTGGGCCGTGGCAATGCGCCGGCGTCGACTTGCGCGCGTAAAGCCGTCCCGCCTTTCAGTTCCAGACCGTACATCGAAACATGTTCCGGCGCGTAATGGAGAATGGCATCAACGGTACGCTTCCATTCATCGAGGGTTTCGCCAGGCGACCCAAATATGACGTCCAGGTTCACATTGTCGAAGCCCGCCTGTCGCGCGCTGCGCAGTGCGCGTTCGACGGCATCGAGGTCATGGCGACGCTCGAATAGTTGAAGGACTCTTTCCGATGCGGACTGCATGCCAATGCTCAACCGGTTGATGCCGATCTCACGCAATTCGCGCAAATACGAAGTCGATATGTCATTGGGATTGGTCTCCATGGAGACTTCAAGATCGACAGCCAGGGAGAAGTGCTTCGCCAAGCAATGCAGGATGTCCCGATAGTAACGCGCTGCGAGCAGGGACGGGGTTCCGCCTCCGAAGTAGACGGTATGAATCTCCCGATGTGGATTGTTCGCGGAGGCAAATTCGATCTCTTGGAGAAGCGCGCGAATATACGCCGGAACCAGAGACCCAAGATCGGTGTAGATGTTAAACGCGCAGTAACTGCAACGTGTCTCGCAAAACGGTATGTGGATATACACGGAAAAGGGCGCTTGTGGACTCATAATCGCGGCTGGTTTCAACGCAAGCCAGAGATTGCGCCAATGTTATTACTAAAATATAATTATGCAAGTCAACGTTCCCAGACATATTCGCTACCGGATCTGGTCGGGTCGGCAACTCCACAAGCTAGCAGGCAGGCTGTTGTGCAAGCCCGAAACAGTCTAATCCGAACAATCAGCGGAACCGAATCCACGAGTATGGACGCGGCGGGTATTTCTATTTGCAAAAGCCGCGACCTCCGGCATTAGGGAAACGCGATGAACTTTTTGCGGCGTCTACTTGGCATGTCTCCATCCCAAATGGGAAGGGATGGGATGTCTCGTCGTGTTGCGCATGTTACACGCAGCCGGGACACCCCGGCAGCGCCCATACCAAGCGCAGTGGACACCGAAGCCCAGCTAGTCGAAGCCGAAGTTGATTTAGAAGAATTGCCACTCGGGCGACCTTCGCCGGAGGATGAGGATAGAGAGGATCCAGAAACCGAGTCCGGTCAAGAGCCACAAATACAGCCGTTACAAAGGCAGGCCAATATTCAACGGCCGCCACGCGCGGAACCTGCGCCGCCGCGACGCGAGCCTCCTCAGAAGTATAAGCCCAAGCGTGCTTTGACCTACGGCATTGCGACAGATGTTGGCAAACTACGCGACAACAACGAAGATGCTTGTTTCGCTATGCAGTGGCATACGATGACCGTGGAAAATCGCCCGGACTTTGGTTTCTTTGTTGTTGCAGATGGTATGGGTGGACATCTTGATGGCGAAAGGGCGGCAGGCATCGCCGTTCAGACGCTCGCGGCAGAGATGCTGCAAAGCGTCTATATGCCCTTGCTGCGGAATTTCAGAGCCGCGGAAAAGACTACAATCCTTGAAGCGCTGGTCGCCGCGTCGGAAAAGGCGAATTCAGCGGTCATTAGCGCAGTGCCGGGTGGCGGCACAACCTTGTCCACCGTGGCAATTGTGGGCAACTTGGCCTATCTTGTGCATGTGGGCGACAGCCGCGCCTATCTGATCCACAATGACGAAATCGAGCAGTTGACGACTGACCACACCTTGGTGCAGCGATTGGTTGAGATGAAAGAACTCACGCCCGAAGAAGCCGAGTATTACCCGCAGAAGAATGTGCTATACCGAGCTCTCGGACAGAATGAAAGCCTAAAAGTGGAAAGGTTGATTCGCACATTGCCCTCAGCGGCTCAAGTGATAATCTGCAGTGATGGTTTATGGGACCTGGTGGACGACGAAACGATGAAGCGCGTGACGCTCGAAGCATCGAGTCCACAAGAAGCCTGTGATCGGCTGGTCGGCCTTGCCAATGACCACGGAGGAACAGACAATATTTCCGTCATTGTACTGAAAGTCCCTGAGAACGACGGCAATATCTAGACTTTGTCGCATCCCGTCGTGACTGCAATCAATAATCGTATCCTTTTGCATAAGTTGCAGCATGACGATGCTCTGTTCAAGGACCTGAAGGAATAGACTGGAAGAAAATGAATTCAGTGCCATCTATCAATCGGATTCGCAAGCGCAAGACAATATTGGTTGTTGACGACGAACCGCGCATGATTGGCTTCATTCGAATGAATCTCGAATTGGAAGACCATCAAGTAATCGAGGCGCATAGCGGTTTGGAAGCGCTTGACGCGCTCCGCACGCAATTGCCAGATCTGGTTCTTCTCGATGTCATGATGCCGGATCTGGACGGCTTCGAGACCTTGCGCATGTTGCGAGAGTTTTCCGATATTCCGGTCATTATGTTGACCGCCAAAGGCGAGGAAAACGACAAAGTGCTGGGTTTGGAGCTGGGCGCCGATGATTATATCACCAAGCCCTTTGGACCGCGGGAACTTTCAAGCCGCATCAAAGCGCTATTTCGGCGACTGGAAAAACCATCGACCGAAGAAGCCATTTTACGCGTTGACGATCGGCTTAGTGTGGATTTCAACCAGCGTCAGGTTATTGTAGACGGCACGGCCGTGAAGTTGCGACCGACGGAGTATCGCCTTCTGTATCATCTGATTCGGAATGCAGGCTGGACAGTGCCGCACGATCAGATCTTGCAAAAGGTCTGGGGATACGAATACAGAGATGAAGCGCATTACGTGCGGCTGTACGTCAACTATCTGCGCGAAAAGATAGAGGAAGATCCTTCAAATCCGCATTATATCATCACCGAACGTGGTGTCGGCTATCGTTTCATCAACTTCAGGGAACAAGATCAACAGTCATAGACTTAGGCGAGCAAGAAGCCGAAGTCAAGGTACAAGCACACTTGATCGGGCCCCATCGATGCGTATTCCGAGCATTCCACCGATCCGTAATCACGAAACACAAAAACCCTGCGATTGCGCCGCTTGAGTTTTTTCTTGAGGGTGTTCCACTGCGATTTGCTTGGCATATCCGCGCTATCGATCGGTTCGAAATAGCTCCTGCGGAAAACCGCGCGAAAGTGATGGTCGTCGTATTCGATCAGCTTGATCAGACAGGCGCCTCGCGGACCGGACAAGGCATCATTGATAAAGTCTGATACATAATGACGGCGCACCTTTTGAAACTGTGGCAACTCATGACGCATTTCCAGACCGTCCCTCTTTATAGAACCCTCTTGCTCGCGCTAGGAGAAGGCTTGTTGTTCTCAGCCGGACCAACAAAGTCATGCTAGTGCACTCCAACATAAAAGTAGGCGGTAGGGGCGACCCGCCGGGTCGCCCGCAAAACCTGGCCAGAGCGGTGGGCGAGCCAAAGGCGCGTTCCTACATTTACCTTGCGCTTTATTGCATGATTTGCTTGCACTTGCTTCTTTAATATAATTCCGCGCTGCTCATACGTGCAAAATGTTTATTGTTTTGTATGAGCGCGAAATTCCTGTGGACAATTCGCCGGTTGCGCGCCGAGCGGCTGTGCTAGACTGAGTAACAATACCAATCGTACATCGTCGCTTCATTTTTCGGTATTCATTGTTTGCCCGAATCCGTAAACGATATGCAACGCGTCCTCAATTTCCTTTTGATTTTGCTGCTCTGTCTGATGCTTGTGCATACCTTGGTATACCTGGCGTTTGGCGTCGCTCTCATCCCTTTTCCCTTTGACTATGATCAGGCCGAGGGCTTTGAACTCAATAACGCGGTCTTGCTCGCGTCGGGGGGGTGCCCCTACTGCAACAACGATATCTTTCCCTTCTACGGCAGTGGCTATCCCCCGCTATTTCATATGTTGATGGTCCCTTTTGTGAAACTGTTTGGGCCCCAGTTTTGGTATGGTCGTCTGATGATTTTCTGCGCGACGCTGGTCACCGCATTGGCCATCGCTTGGGCAGTGTTTCGCGATTCCGGACATCGAATGATCGCCATGATCGCCGGTCTCGCCTTTTTGTCGTCCAATTATGTCTATCATATCGGCCCGCTGCTGCGCCAGCATTTGCTCATGGTGATGTTCGAAACCCTGGCCGTAGTAACCATAGCGAGAGCCTTCCAGCCCGGCATCAAAACAAGACGACATCTGTTTGTCGCCTTTGCCCTGCTACTTTGCGCCGGCTATACCAAACAACTCGCCTACACCAGTTGTATCGCTGTATCGCTCTGGCTATTCTTGCGCAATCCACGCGCTGCTATTCAATACAGCCTCGGCCTTGCGCTAGCGGCTGGCGCTATTTTCGCGCTGTTGATGCTCGCGACCGACGGCCATTGGTGGATCAACATAATCACCGCAAATCAGAATCCTTATCGAATGGACCAGTTCCTGGGTTTGCTGCAACAGTTCCTAAGACTCCACGGCTGGCTGTTCGTGCTGGCTATTGGGATGGTCGTTTACGAGATGTACTTTGATCGACTGTCAGTCTTTTCGATCTGGTTCGTTGCTGCGTTTATCAATACCAGCGCCGCCGGAAAATGGGGCGCCGGTGATAGCTATTTCGTTACTGCGCTTGCCGCCATCTGTATCTTGAGCGGGATCTTTCTCGCCCGATCGGCAACCGGAGCCTGGCATTTGTCGCGCAACTATCTGTCGCGCTTCCTGAAACCGACCGCGGGGCTTGCAAATGGCAAATTGCTTGCGCTTTCAGGCACGATACTTTTCCTTGCATACGGCATCTCCGTTTTCAAATTACCGACATCGGGACCGTTCTTCGCGCCCATCGCCTCGGCACTAAACATCCAACCTCTGCCATCTTGGCGCTACCCATTATACGATCCCGCCGGCTGGACGGTCGGGTACGCGGTAACGGGCCACTTACCCTCTCAAGATGACTATGAGAGAGGCTGGGAGATCGTCGATCTGATCAAGCAGACCGATGGGCTGTTGCTTTCCGAAGATGCCGGCTTCAATCTACGTAGCGGTCGCGAAGTCATAGCCAATGCCATACAATTGAAAAACTTGTGGGAGAACGGTTTGTTCGACCCGACAGAGTTGATCAATCGGATCAGGTCTCACAGTTTTGGCTTGGTGATCATACGCGCGGGTTTGTTTCCCCCTCCAGTGATGATCGCGATTCACAGCAACTATCAGCTTGAGCAAATCATCTCGATGAATGGCTTCGATTACCAATTGTGGAAGCCTCGGACAAGCGCAAGCGCCGGCGATGATTGACGGATACGCTCTCAGTTTTCGCTGGTGAAATTTCCAGCAAGTCCAACTAGAATGCCCCAACACAGAAGGAGATTTCATGAGCGAAGTCGACGGTCAAGTATTCAAGAACATCCTCGCCTGCTGGACGGCTGGCATCACCGTAGTATCTGTTTCCTCCGAGGGAGATTGGCAGGCGATAACAGTCAACTCCTTTGCCAGCGTGAGCATGACCCCGCCCCTGGTTTGCCTGAACATCGCCAATCGGCTCGATACCCGCGCTTACATGGCGCGTGAAGGGCATTTCTCGGTAAGCATTCTTTCCGACCAGCAATTGGAACTGGGCAAGCGATTTGCCGGTTACTACGATGATAAACTTGACAACCGCTTCGACGGGCTAGACTGCGATACGACCTCTCTAGGCGATCCAATCATCCCCGATGCGATGGCATGGCTTAGCTGCACGGTCGAGCACATGATCAATGTGGGCGAGAATTCCATGTTTGTCGGTCATGTTCAGGAAGGCGGCTGGACAACCGACAAAACGCCGCTCTTGTATCACAACCGACTCTGGGGAACTTTTGCGGCTACCGAGGAAAAGTAGTCAATGCTTCTTCAATTTTTGACAAACCGCAATTTACGGTAGCCGAGCAGGTTTATTATCTTCTGTGACCACCGTAACCCAAATTCACTGGTTGCGCGCCGAGCGTCTTTGAACAGAAGATAGTTTTAGACTAGCTCGCCGGCAGCAATTGCCGCGCCAATAATCCCGGCTCGATTGCGCAATTGCGCTGGTACGACTTTTGTAGCGCAAGAAATATGAGGAAAGAACTTATCGTATTTCTTGCTGATGCCACCCCCGATAATGAAAATATCCGGAGTGAAGAGCGCCTCAATATAGCGCAGGTGCTCAGAAACGTACTTGCCCCACTTACGCCAAGTGTATTCGTTTTCCTGGCGTCCGCGATCAGACGTGCGATCTTCGGCGTCTTTACCCCGAATGATGAGATGACCAAATTCGGTGTTCGGTATTAAAACGCCGTCTATGAAAAATGCGCTGCCGACCCCGGTGCCCAAGGTCAGGATGACAACTAAGCCGCCCTGGTCTTTCCCGGCGCCAAATTGTAATTCCGCGATGCCGGCAGCGTCTGCATCATTGAGGACCAGCACCGAATTGCCGCTAGCCGCCCGAAAGAGCGCCTGCGCGTCGGTATCAATCCACTCGCTGTCGACATTTGCCGCCGTACGGGCGATCCCGTGCTGCACGACAGCAGGAAAAGTGCAGCCTACTGGTCCTTTCCAGCTAAAGTGCCTGACAATCTCGCCGACGACACCCGCAACGGGTTCAGGTTTGGCAGGTTGCGGCGTTTCTATGCGAAGGCGCTCGCCGACGAATGCGCCCTTGCAGGTATCGACAATTGCGCCTTTGATGCCCGACCCGCCAATATCTATGCCCAAGACCTCCATACTTCTGCCCTCTCGCTGTTCTCGAAATGAAATTGTTCAATCATACCAAATTCGCAAACTATGTCATAATGTAGGCGCACTTCAAGACACGCTATCGGATATTCTAGAGCCGGCGGTGATTTCTATGTTCGAAGCTACGAGGCGCGTAAACCTACGATTGCTCTGTGCGCTGACAAGCGAGCTTGAATTCCTGCGCGCTTGGCCTTTATAGTGATAGTGAAGAGTACTTGTCCAACTCTATGGGATAGCAAATGCTGCGGTCACCTGTTTCCATACTTGTATATATCCTGATCCTGAATATATCTGGCTTGGCCAGCGCGCAGAATAGTTGCGCGGTTGGAAGCTGTGGTCTGGATCAAAGCGCCATCGCTTCGTACCCCACTCCACGGGTGGTTCCATTGCAGATCGATGAAGAACTGCTCTACGACCGAGAATACCGACAAGTCAGTGCCGAACTGGACATCTACGATCAACCGGCCGGAGCGATAATAGAAAGGCTCGGCACAGGATACAGCTTCGTCACCGTGCAGGGAGAATTGGACGGCTGGACGCAAATAGGCGACGGCAAGTGGGTCTTGTCCGATAGGCTGGGAGAGCCGTGGACGCCATCAAGGTTTGCGGGTGTGAAATTGCCGAACCAGGGACTTCCCTATACCATGGCCTGGACCTTGCGTCATTTGAACGGTTCAAAAACCCCGGGCGGACCCGAGGACGCGAGCAACCGGTTCCTCTATCGCTACTCCCGGGTGAACATCTACTCAACTGTCGAAGTTGATGGCTACAACTGGTACCAAATCGGTACCAATCAGTGGGTGCATCAGTTCAAGGTCGCCAAGCTCTTGCCAGTGGAAATACCGGAAGGAGTTGATACTCATAAATGGGTCAGCGTTGACCTCTACGAACAAGTTGCTATCGCCTACGAAGGTGACAGACCGGTCTTTGCCACATTGATATCCTCGGGCCTGGAAGAATGGCCGACCAATGAAGGCGTTTTTCACGTCTACGTGCGTTTCCCCCGAACGCTCATGAGCGGTGCCTACAATCAGCCTGACTTCTATTATCTCGAAGAAGTGCCCTGGACGATGTATTTCGATGGGGACATTGCCTTACACGGCGCTTACTGGCACGACGGATTCGGCTATCGCAAGAGCCACGGTTGCGTAAACATGACGATTACCGACGCGCACTGGTTGTTCCAATGGGCGGAAGACGAATACGACTTTGCAAACGAGGACTATATCGGTCCGGCAGTCTATGTCTACTCGAGCGGCGAGTACAATTGAGCGTCAATTCACGGCGGTCACTTCGCCATAGCAACTTCCGCCAGGGGCGAACCTTGAATGTATCCCTCCACCGCCAGTAATTCCGCGTTCAAGATACTGCATCCCGCGGCGCCCCGAACCGTATTGTGCGAAAGCGCCGCAAACTTGTAACCCAGGATGGGACATTCGCGCAGGCGTCCAATACTCGTCACCATGCCCTGACCGGCCTCGCGGTCGCGTCTGGGCTGTGGGCGGTCAATTTGCTCCAGATACTGTAGCGGACTGCTGGGCGCGCTCGGCAGCGAGGGCACCGGGTCCGGTCCGCGAAAGGTCACCCAGTCCTTGATGATCGTCTCGCAATCCGGCGCCTCTTCAAGCTCGACCGAGATATTCACCAAGTGGCCATCAGTCACCGGCACCCGCGTGCAAGTAGCGCTGACAATCATTTCCAATTCATCAATCGCGCCGTCGCGAAAGCGTCCGAGCATCTTGCGCGATTCGGTCTCCATCTTGTTCTCGTCGCCCGGTACATAGGGGATGATATTGTCCAGGATGTCCAACGAAGGCACACCGGGATAGCCCGCCCCGCTAAGGGCTTGCTCACTGACCAGGTGTAGGCGGCGAATCCCATATTTCAAGAGCGGCTTCAAGGACATGACCACCGGCATCACCGTACAGTTTGAGTTCGCCACCAGCGCGCCCCCAGACCAACCCCTCCGATAACGCTGTACACTGATCAAGCCAACATGATCCGCATTGACCTCTGGCAACATTAGAGGGACATCCGGCGCCATACGGTTTACAGATACATTTGTACAAACAACGTGACCAGCCTCGGCCAACTCCACTTCGCGATCTATCGCCGCTTCCTTGGGTAAGGCCGAGAACACTAATGGAGAATCCAACGGGTCGTTCAGCGCTTTCACGGTCAGTTTAGCCACATCGTCCGGCGGATTGTCATCAAGCACCCAGTGAGCGGCTTCGCCGTAGTGTTTGCCCGCGCTGCGGCTCGAACCTATGACTTCGCGTACCTGAAACCAGGGATGCCCTTCCAGCAATTGAATGAACCGCTGTCCGACGGCGCCGGTTGCGCCCAGAACCGCTACATCAGTTTTTTCCATCGTCTAAACCTGCCTTACATGCCTACGGTGCCGGATCGTACAGCGGGATAAGATCCCAGCATTTTTACAAATGATGTCAAGTGCAACAATTGCGTCAATACATCCTGACACTTCGGGTCTTGCCAGTGCCCCTCAAAGTCGAGATAAAACAAAGGCTCCCAGGGTCTGTTGCGGCGAGGACGGGATTCCAGCTTGGTCAAGTTCAAATCTCGCGTGGCGAACTCTCCCAGGCATTGATACAGCGCCGCGGGCTGATTACGCGTGGCGAATACGATTGAGGTCTTGTTGTAATCCGAAGGTTCTGGATCGCCGTGGCCCATCAAAAGGAATCGCGTATAGTTATATGGCTCGTCCTCGATTTCCTTAGCGACTATCTCCAAACCATAAAGCTCCGCCGCCAATTCCGTCGCGATTACACCCACGCCCGGCTGTGGATCATGGGAGAGGTCATGTGCCGAGCCAGCCGTATCGTACCATCCCACAGGTTCCAAATTGTAGCGTTTCAGAAATCTTTCGCATTGCATCAAGGCTTGCGGGTGGGAGCGAACTAGCTTGATATCGTTCAAGCTCGTTCCAGCAGTCCCCAGCAAGGCATGGTGAACGTGAAGGATTACCTCCGCCTGGATACGCACATCGTGGTCGAGCAGCATTTCGTAAGCGCCACTGACCGAGCCCGCGAGGGCGTTCTCTACCGGCAGCAAGCTGTAATCAGCTTCACCCGACTGCAAGGCGTCGAAGAGACTATTGAAATCCTGACAAGGCAGACAATCCACATCGGGGCCGAAGTGCTGCCGCACCGCGATTTCTGAATTCGCGCCAGGAATCCCTTGATACGCTACCCTTGGCATAAGGTTTCCACTTCCAAAATCGAGTGCGCCGAATCATATCCGATGACAGTGATTTATGAAAGACTTGAAATCGTTCTCTGCCGTGACGTATAAATGGCGAGGCGCCTCAGGTCTTGCGACCGATTTTGCCGAAACTCGTATAATATGAGTGAAGCCTTTGATGCCAGGAGACAAAATGACCGGAGAACAACGATTCGACCCAATGAAAGAAATACAAAACATTGGCGAGCACATCAGCAAACAGATCGAAAAAGGTATCCGAAATGTCACAAGCGGGCCAGAGCAGCTCGCGCTTGATATGTACGAAGCCGAGGATCAACTTGTAATCCGCACGGCGGCCATTGATGGCTTGCTCAAGGAAAGCATTGAGATCAGCCTCGAAAGCAACGTGCTGACGATCTCGCTTCAAACGGAAGCCGAATCTACGCCGACAACAGCGCGCTACTTCCTGCAGGAGCGGCGCTTTGGCCGTGTCACTCGCTCGGTCGAACTGTCAATACCTGTGAAGGGAAACGAAGCGCGGGCAAAAGTGGAAAATGGCAATCGCCTTCTCGTTACCATGCCGGTGGATGACAGCCTCTATGGCAATATTACCGTGACCCCGGTTGAATAGGCGCGGCCCTCGTACCATGGCTATCTTTGGCGGCGGCATCCATCCGCCTTTAATTGTCTAGATGGCTTAACTTGGCGAATTCCAGTTGCTTGTCGAACTTATCAAGCAAGGTTTTCTTCCGCTCGTCTTCCAGGAACGACAGTTGAATGGATCTTCGAGCCAGGTCGACGACATCTGTAAGGTCCAACCCGCATTGCTCGACCGCCATTACGTATTCATCCACAAGAGAGCTCCGGTAAAGTCTTGGCATGCCCGAGGCCAAAAGCACTTGAACGTTATTGTCCACAAGCGTTCGGAGAGGATAAGCGGAGGCATCGTCGACCAAGCCGCGCCGCAGCGCGCGACTTATGGAAACAACAATGGGAGTGCCGGATTCGGCAAGACTGTTGATGATGTCCGGGTGACTATGGATACCCCAGGTTTCGGTAAGCCGGTACGGTTCCAGTTCCTCCAACGCTGACATCAACCCATCGGCGCCCATGCTGCTGCCGGCCTGCGCTACGGTAAATATCCCCTTCTTGCGAGCGGTTGCAAATGCGCGTTTGAACTGGCCCACCGGTTGCGCATCCTCTTCCCCGATCAGCCCGAGAGCTACCACGTTTCCACTCTTCGCCGTAGCGCTAGTCGCCCAGCGCGCCACGTCGTCGCCGACTCTCGGATTGTCCCGCGGAATGCAAAGGATCCAAGACATGTCGACATCCCAACCCCGCAGCGCGCGGTCTCGGCCATCATTGAGCGCGTTAATAAACACGTCAATGCTCATTGAAGAATTCTGCATGAATTCGGATGGCGTGACAGCTACTTCAGCATAACTGACCCCCGCCTTGGCAAGCCCAACGCCGATATCATATACGACCCGCGCAATATCCTCTGGATATCTCACCCAACTTCCGGCGACGGCGGCCAGTTCATCGATACGCTGATAATCGGGATTGACCAGCAAATCAGTCCAGTATGCAAAATCATCCGTCTCTGCTGGAACGCCATTTTGGCGCGCGATCATCAGCAAACCATCGTCAACAAAGGCGCCGGTCAACTGCAGGTTGAGATCCACTTTTGGGATAGCGGCAACGAATTCGCGTAGGCCCATATCACATTCCTCGTAAACAAATTACTAGCCGGACCAAGAATCGGCGAGATCCACGCAGGAATAAGGGATCCACATGCTCCCTGAGGGCTCATTCGGCCGACTCCATGCCGGAATGCATCGCGCTCGCCATGCTCGCTTTGGCATCGCGAAAGGCCGCGGAAGCACCTACGAAAGCCGAAAACAGCGGATGAGATCGATTTGGCCGACTGAGAAATTCCGGATGGAACTGAGTTCCCAACATGAATGGATGGTCCTGAAGTTCAGAGATTTCTACAAGTACGTTATCCGGGCTTAAACCGCTGAAGCTGACGCCATTCTTCGCAAAAAGATCTCTGTACACATTATTGAACTCAAAACGATGACGATGACGTTCCATGACATCTTTGACGCCATAGGCTTGGGCTGCGAGCGAGTTAGGGACCAGTACACAGGGATATTCTCCCAGCCTCATCGTACCGCCCAAATCGGTGATCGCGCGCTGTTCAAGCATAAGATCAATGATTGGATGTGGCGTGCTTACGTCGAATTCGGAGCTGCTGGCATCTTCCAACCCGAGCACGTTCCGGGCAAACTCAATGCACATAACTTGCATGCCCAAACATAATCCCAAATACGGTACATTGTTCTCCCGCGCGAACTTGGCCGCTACGATTTTGCCTTCAATGCCCCGATAACCAAAACCGCCAGGGACCACAACTCCGTCGAGGTCCCGCAGCTTGTCCCGATCTTTGCCTTTTTCCAATTCGCCAGAATGAATCCAAACGATCTCGACATCCTGATCCTTTTGTATCGCCGCGTGAACGATCGACTCCTTCACCGACATGTAGGCATCATGAAGCTCCACATATTTGCCCACGATTCCTATGCGTAGCTTGTCTTTTGCCGCCCGAAAGCGCGTTACCAGTTGACGCCACTCGCCCAAGTCCGGCGACGAAGCTTCGATCTTGAAGCGGTCGAGAATGTAATCAGCCAAACCTGTCTCTTCAATCAGCAAAGGCACGGCATAGATGTTGTCCGCCGTTTCCAAGGGAATGACGGCGTCCTCGTCAACATCGCAAAAGAGCGCAATCTTGTTGACGATATCATGGTTGACCGGGTGGTCGGTCCGAGCGATGATCACATCAGGCTGGATACCGATTCCGCGCAGTTCACGAACGCTATGTTGAGTCGGTTTGGTCTTCAGCTCATCGGTAGCGCCGATATGCGGCAAGAACGTGACGTGAACATACAAGGCCTCGCTGCGCTTGAGTTCTGTGCGCAGTTGGCGCAGCGCTTCGAGAAAAGGCAAGCCTTCGATGTCGCCGGCTGTCCCGCCCACTTCGACAATGACAACATCGGCGCCGCTGCGCTGGCCCACCAATTTCATGCAGCGCTTGATCTCGTTGGTTATATGGGGAACAACTTGTATCGTGCCCCCAAGGTAGTCTCCCTTCCGCTCTTTCTCGATTACCGTTAGGTAGACTTGCCCGGCCGTGACATTTGACAGCCGGCTGACATTTTCGTCGACGAAGCGTTCATAGTGCCCTAAGTCAAGGTCGGTTTCGGCGCCGTCAGCGGTGACAAAGACCTCTCCATGCTGGTAAGGGCTCATCGTCCCCGGATCAACATTGAGGTAGGGGTCCAGTTTTTGTAGCGCAACTCTTAAACCGCGCGCCTTTAGAATCCGGCCGATCGCCGCGACAGTCAGCCCCTTGCCAACTGAACTTACGACACCGCCAGTACAGAATATGTATTTGGGCCTTATCATCTCGCTTCCCCCCTTGACCCCCATTCTATTATCGCGCATAAGCTCGCCAAAAAAGCTATTCATTCAGGTCTCGCCTCTTGCAATCGACATCCGCCCGAGACAGAAACAGGAAATCTAAATTATTTTCGCCAAGTCCGACGCCGCTCGTCGCATATCCAGCAGCAGCAGTCCTAACTTGGCTTCGTCGTTAACGACCGATGTCAGCACGACTTCGTCGTTGACAGACATCATAACGACAAACCCGCAATCGCCCTTGATCATGAGATGATCCAGGCTACCACGCCCCAACTCCATCGCGATTCGCTCGCCCAAGCCCACCATCGCCGCGCTCATCGCAGACAGGCGCTCATCGTTTATATCATTCGGCATAAACGACGCCATTTTGACGCCCTCGACGCTGACAACCGCGATCGCTTCCAACTCGGGGTTTAGGGCATGCACTTGGCGCAGGCGCACAAGCAACGCATCCGCCTGCAATTCCTCCATCACCCCGCTCCCTTCAATCTCAAAAGCCACTCCTGTCTATGTAGACCGTGTCGCCCCTGCGACAAGCAGGCTTGCAATCTTGCGTGAGCGCGACATTCCTGGAACCTTTTCGCTGCCGCCGAGCGGCTCAACGGCGGTTCTAAAAACGAAATAAACGCCGTCTTGTGGCGCCAAGCACACGATCAACTTTGAAGCAACAAACGTGGATTGGCAGATTTGCCATATAGCATATTGCCATGTTTAATTATACTAGACATGGCGCAAAGGGCAAGCTGGGCAGTTGGCATTTCCCAATCCTTGACCACAGTTAGAACACAATTGCCAACGGATCTCGCATACTGTAAACGGCTATCGACACGCGAATGGAACGGTATCAATGAGTGAACAGTACGAAGGGACCCGGGTCGCCCGACAGGCTCAGCAAACCACGACGCCGGTACAAGAAATTGCCGAACGCATCGCAAGCGCTGTCGGGCAAGTAATCATGGGCAAGGGCAACGAGATCCGGCTCACCATACTCGGACTGCTTTGTCGTGGCCATATCTTGCTCGAAGACATACCCGGCGTGGGCAAAACCATGATGGCGAAGTCCCTTGCGCGCGCCGTCGGCTGTACCTTCAATCGCATTCAGTTTACCCCGGACATGCTCCCCTCGGACATTACGGGCGTGTCCATCTTCAACCCGAAATCGCGCGAATTTGAGTTTCGACCTGGACCGATCATGGCACAGATTGTACTCGCTGACGAGATAAACCGCGCGACGCCGAAAACGCAGTCCGCCCTGTTGGAAGCGATGGAAGAAGGCCAGATGACGGTCGACGGGGTTACCTATCGACTCAGCAATCCCTTCTTGATTATGGCTACCCAGAACCCGATCGAATACGAAGGCACCTTCCCCTTGCCCGAAGCGCAACTGGATCGCTTTCTTATTCGGATCCAGATGGGCTATCCGCAGCCGCAAGAGGAGTTGAAGATCTTATCCGCACAACAATACCAGCATCCCATTAACAATCTCCAGCAGGTGGTCAGCTTGCAAGAACTGCTTTCTGTGCAGCAATTGATCAAAGATGTTTATGTCGCCAAAGAGGTGAAGCAATACGTCGTAAACTTGATCACCGCTTCGCGCCGACACCCCGATGTATATCTCGGTAGCAGTCCGCGCGGTTCATTGGCTCTTTTCCGCACCGCCCAGGCGCGCGCTGCCATGACCGGCCGCGAATACGTTATCCCGGACGATGTTAAAGCCCTGGCCGAAGTCACGCTAGCGCATCGCATTATCGTCGGTCCGGCCGCGCGCATCAAAAACATCACCTCGCGAACTATCGTGCAAGATATCTTACAGACGACGCCGGTTCCCGGCGCATCCGTGCGCTAAGATCGTATGCCAAACCGACGCAACATTCTCTATATCTTGATGATCATCAGCTTGCTGACCGGTTTGTTCACCGGCCGTCCTCAGTTGTTCAATTTGACCTACCTGATCGCGGCGGTGCTCCTGCTATCGCTCCTTTGGACCTGGATTACCCTGCGCGGCATCGCCCTGCAGCGGACGACGCGCACGCGACGTTCCCAGGTGGGCCGAATGTTTCGCGAGTCATTCAGCGTACGAAAAACCGGAATCTTGCCGAAACTCTGGCTGGAAATACACGATCATTCAAACCTGCCCGGCCACCACGCCAGCCACGTTGTGCCTTCCCTCCTAGGAGGAAAAGAATACCGTTGGGACGTCGAGACTATCTGCGCCGTACGCGGCGAGTTTCAGCTTGGTCCGCTGACCGTGATTAGCAGCGATCCCTTTGGTTTCTTTCGTTCTCCGCGACGGGTAAGCGCCACCGAGAAGCTGATCGTCTACCCGATGACAGTCGATCTCAAAAAGGTGGTTTTGCCCATAGGCTTTTTATCTGGCGGCGATGCCCAAAGGCAGCTTACGCACGAGATCACCACCAACGCCAGCAGCATACGTGACTACGTCCCCGGTGACAGCATGAATCGCATACATTGGCGCTCCACCGCGCGGACAGGCAATATCATGGTCAAGGAATTTGAATTGGATCCGCTGGTGGACATTTGGCTATTTAGCGATTTCTCTTCCGACTCTTTGTACGAGGCGGGTGAATTGCGGCGCGGGACACAAGGGGTTTGGGGTCGATACCGGATTCCGCCATCGACCGAAGAATACGGCGTCGTCATTGCGGCCTCCCTGGCGAAGTATTTCATCGAGAGCGAGCGCGTTGTGGGTTACGCGGCCTACACGCCCTTCCGACAGGTTTTCCAGCCAGATCGCGGCAACCGTCAATTGACAAGGATCTTTCAAGCGCTGGCGGTCGCGCATAGCACGTCAAGCCATACGTTGAGGCAAATGCTTTCACTGGAGACGCCGCATTTCACGCGTGGCACAACACTCATGATAATCACATCATCATTGGACGAGGAGTGGATTGCCGAGGCGCAAATCATGATCAGGCGCGGTGTCCGCCCAATCTGTGTCTTCATTGATCCACAGACTTTCGATCCTCGGCAAGATTCCGGCGAAATTCGCGGGATGCTGCTATTGGCGAAGATTCCTACACTCATTGTCGGCAAAGGCGACGACTTGACAGTCGCCTTGGAACAACGTCCAATTTAAGAGACTATCGATACGCGATCCCTGACTATCCTGAAACTGATTCAGACAATATTGCTATACTTGTCCCTCCAAAAATGCCAATCAGTACGAAAGTTGAGAATATGAACGAAACATTTGATGTGATTATCATTGGCGCCGGCGCGATGGGCGGCGCGGCGGCTTATTATTTCAGCAAGAGGAAACAGCGGGTACTCCTGCTTGAACAATTTGAGCTCGATCATAGGCGAGGCAGCTCTTATGGCTATTCACGCATCATTCGTTATTCCTATGACTACCCGGAGTACGTCGAGCTGGCAAAAGACACATTTCCACTATGGTTCGCTCTATCAGACAGCCTGGGTGAGCAACTCTACGTGAAAACAGGTGGTATCGATTTCGGCCCCGCCGACGATGAGATGCTCCGAGCAACCATTGAGTCCGTACAGTCGGCTATGATTGAGCATGAACTTCTATCAGTTGAAGAAGCCCATAAGCGCTTTCCGCAGTATCGCTTTGGGGAGGACTTCCGCATCCTCTACCAACCGGATAGCGGTTTCGTCAAGGCGTCAAAGGCTGTAAGGGGGCATATCCGGCTCGCCCGGCAGAACGGCGCCATTCTCAAAGATAACACGGTCGTCAAAAGCGTGTCGATCAATCAGGACAGTGTCGAAGTCGCCACAAGCGCCGGAGACTACTCGGCAGGCAAGCTGGTCGTCACAGCAGGTTCTTGGGCGCGATCGCTTCTTTTAGAAACCGGACTCGACCTCCCCCTCACTCCGTTACGCTGTCAACTCAACTTCATGTCGACGCCGTCGTCAAAGATATATGAATCCGACATTTGCCCGGTCTGGATTGCGCACGTGAGCGGATTATTTCCCGAATCATTGTACGGCATTCCTTCGCATGGGGGTTCCGGCTTTAAGATCGCCTTTCATGGTGGCGCGCCTCATAGTCACCCTTCCGAAATCGATTACAATCCTGATCCTGAAAATGTTGAGGGCGTTCGAGACTTCTTGCGATCCCATATCCCCGGACTTGCGGACGCGCCAGTGAGAGAGAGTCGCATCTGCCTTTACACGCAGACGCCGGACGAACACTTCATTGTGGACAAGCATCCGCAACACGCTCATGTCGTGATTGGCGCCGGTTTCAGCGGTCATGGATTCAAATTCAGCACCATCGTCGGAAAAATGCTCAGCGATCTAGCCCTCGATGGCACGACGCCTCATAACGATCGGCTCTTCAAAATCAGCCGTTTTTCGGCTTGAGCGCCCACCAATTGTAAGTTCCGAGCAGTTGGAATCCCTTGTCAGCCAGAAGTTGAATCGGGGCGCGATCACTTTGCGCCACCAGCGCGCCGACCCTTTGCAATTGCTGGGTGGCGGCGACAGACAGCGCCCAGCTTATGCCGGCCCGACTCAAGCTGCCCTCGATCCAGATTCCACTGTAGGCGAGCGTCTCCACCGGTACAAGATGGGTTCCTTTGATTTCTAACGAACCATTCGATCCAGGCCCGGGCGACGCAACATACAGGTCATAGCTTTGCGCGGAGGCCGCGAATCCGCAGGAAGCACAGAGGCCGCGCATGACGAGATTCTCGCTTCTGACTAAGGCGCGGAGCAATGGCACGTCGAGCTCTCGCGCGATCAGAAGGCTTTCGGCAATTAGCCGGCGGCCGATGCCCAAACCTTGTGCCTTCGGTTCAACGGCCAACAGATCCAACTCGAGGCGTTGGGTTCCCGTCTCGGACACAGTCATAAAGTTGTCCGCAAAGGCCAGGATCCCTCGGGCGTCCAACGCAACGAGCGAGTAGTCTCGACCCGACTTCAAAAGCCCCCCAATTCGATCTCGATCGAATGGTTCGCCAAAAGTTTTTTCCGCGATGGCGGCAATCGCCGAGGCATCCGAAGGCGATGGTCGACGGATGCTAACGCTCATTGATTTTTCCTCGCCGCAAGCACATAATGAAGGCGCATCTGTCCTGGATTCCCGGAATCAGATTTGAGCATGTCATCGCCTGGCAAGAGATACTTGTACATTATCGCCTTTGTCAGCGGAATGACTACCCTCGCCATCGAACTATCGGCCTCCCGCTTGCTAGGCAACGTCTTTGGCAACAGCAATCTGGTCTGGGCAAATGTCATCGGACTGATGTTGCTCTATCTGACTGTCGGGTACTTCGTCGGCGGCCGCCTGGCGGACCGATATCCTCGCATCTCTGTCTTGCTGCAGATCATCATCTGGGCAGCCTTCCTCTGCGCCTTGATTCCGATCATCGCTAGACCTGTTGTCACCCAGGCCGCTCAAGCGGTCTTCGGCGCGGACGCGGCGCTGGCTCTGGGATCTTTCCTTTCGGTGCTCGTGCTTTTTTCGATCCCGGTTACGATGTTGGGCACGGTATCGCCGTTCGTGATTCGACTGTCGGTTCAACGGATTGAAGAATCCGGCAAAATCGCCGGGCAGATTTATGCCGTCAGTACTTTGGGAAGTCTCTTGGGAACGTTCTTCCCGGTACTCTGGATCATTCCAGAGCTGGGCACGACGCGCACCTTTCTGCTCTTCGCCGGCATCTTGTATTCGGTCGCCCTGGTCGGCCTCTTCCTGGTCAATCGCAGGGCAGCCTTGGCTTATCTGTCCATGCCGCTCATTATCGCACTGCTGGCGCATTTCCTGCTTCAAGGACCTCTCCGGCCTCCCGCCGCCAACGCCGCTCTCAGATACGAGAAAGAAAGCGCTTACAACTACATCCAAGTGCAAGAAGACAGCGATGGCTATCGCTATCTGTATCTGAACGAAGGTCAAGGCATCCATAGCAAATGGCACGAAACCGAAATCCTCTATGGTGGAACCTGGGACTTTTTCTTGGTCGGCCCCTACTTAAATCAACCGCCTTTTCGCGCCGACCAAGTGACATCACTGCTACTGATTGGCCTGGCTGCGGGGACCATCCCTCGGCAATACGCGGCCATCTACGGCGACATACTTATCGACGGCATTGAAATTGATCCGGATATTGTCGAGGCCGGGGCAACATATTTTGATATGAACGCGGCTTCCCTTCCCAACCTGACCGCATATACAGGCGATGGACGATATCTGCTCAATCAAATGGACCGCAGCTACAGCGTTATCGGCATTGACGCTTACCGTCCGCCCTATATTCCCTGGCACCTCACGACGGTTGAATTCTTCCTGGAAGTGAAGGCGCGCTTGTCACAAAACGGAGTTGCCATCATCAATGTGGGGCGCACCGATACGGACCGGCGCCTGGTTGACGCGCTCGCTAATACCATGTCGCAAGTTTTCCCGAGCGTACATGCGCTGGATGTACCGGCCTCTTTCAACACTATTCTCTTCGGGACTGTCGATTCATCCAGCGCGTCCAACTTGCGTCAAAACCTGGGATATCGGATTGATAGTATTGATCCGGCATTGTATGAAGTAATGGAACGGGCCGCGGGTTACTTGGTCCCGCTCGGTGAAAGCGACATCATCTTTACGGATGATCGAGCGCCGGTGGAAACGCTGGTCGATTCAATCGTACTAAATTTCCTGTTGTCTGGTCGGGCCGAAGAATTCCGGCAAGCTGATGAACCATAGCGCCAGAATCGCCCGTCTCTTGGTCGTCGGCGCTGCGCTGGCGTTTCCGGCATTTCTGTTGCTGGGCGCGCTGCGTTTAGTGCTTTCCCATGAGTTTTTGCGATATGAATACACGCGTCCGGGATTCCCGGCTGATCCCTACGGTTTGACTAGGGAGGATCGTCTTGCCCTGGGCTTCTATGCCATCGACTACCTTCTGAATGGCGAGACAATTGAATTCCTGAGCTCATTGACATTGACCGCTGATCAATGCCTGGGCGGGCACAAAAATGAAGACACTTGTCCCATGTTTTCCAAAGCTGCGCTTGGCCACATGGAAGATGTCAAATATATCACGAACTTGACATTTGCTTTCGGATTGGGCCTAGCCATTGCTGCCTGCGCAACTGTCATCTTCGTAAGACGCTCCGCAACCTACCGCCGAGCCATCCTGCGCGGCTTGCATCTGGGCAGTGTGCTGACGCTGGCAGTGCTGGCGTCACTCGCTGTCGTAGCCGCGGCCACATGGAACAGGGCTTTTGACGCCTTTCATGAATTGTTCTTCGCCGCTGGCACTTGGCGATTTCCCTTCTCCGATACCCTGATACGTCTGTATCCTGAACGCCTGTTTGTAGACGCCGCGATTGCCATCATCGTGCTTGTGGCCACACCTTGCCTGCTTGTGCTGTTGCTGTATGCCCGAACCAGCAACAAGCTGCAATAAGATCAGTTTTGCGCCTGCAAGGCCCTTCCGCTAATTGTGACGAACAAGGCATAGACGCAGCCGGCTCAAAGGCGAGAGGGCAATTCTCAATCAATGTCCCGTTTCAGCATGTTAAAATCGGCTGGCCTATACTAAGCTATTGCAGTTGTGCGCGCTGGCAAGTGCTTGCGAAGACTAAAGGGAGAATTGACGATGGCGGTACGAGTTGGAATCAATGGATTCGGGCGCATTGGACGGCAGGTGTTAAAAGCCATGCTGGAACGTTACCCCAATGACATTGACATTGCGGCCTTTAACGACCTTGGTGATTTGAACACGATGGCGCACTTGTTTCGCTATGATTCGAATTACGGTGTATACGAAGGGACTGTTGAGGTGGCCGACGACGCGCTCATAGTCGATGGCAACCGCATCGCCGCCCTTTCCGAACGAGATCCGGCTCAACTACCCTGGGGCGATCTGGGCGTTGACATCGTAATTGAAAGTACCGGCATTTTCACCGACAGAGCTAGCGCTTCGAAGCACCTTCAAGCCGGCGCGAAAAAGGTCATCATATCCGCGCCGGCCAAGGGAGAGGACATCACGATCGTCCTTGGCGTCAACCAGGATCAATACGATCCCGCCGAACACAGCGTCTTGTCCAATGCCTCCTGTACAACCAATTGTCTGGCGCCCGCCGCCAAAGTAGTCAATGACGTCTTTGGCATCAAGCAGGGATTCATGACCACCATTCATAGCTATACCAATGATCAGCAAATCCTCGATTTGCCGCATAGCGACCTGCGTCGCGCCCGGGCAGCCGCTGTCAATATAATTCCGACCAGTACCGGCGCTGCGCAGGCCGTGGCCCTGGTCATACCCGAATTGAAAGGCAAATTCGACGGTATGGCGGTCCGCGTGCCTACACCTACGGGATCTTTGGTCGATTTCGTTGCGACAGTGGAAAATACGCCAAGCAAGGCAGCATTGATCGACGCCTTTGAAGAGGCGGCGGCCGGGCCCATGAATGGTTATCTGGATGTCTCGCATGAACCCTTGGTCTCGACGGATTACATCGGCAATCCGCATTCCAGCGTCATAGACGCGCTGTCAACAGATGTCGCGGACGACCTGGTGAAGGTCATCACCTGGTATGACAACGAATGGGGATATTCCTGCCGAACCGCGGATCTGGCTAAGTTTGTCGGCGATCGTCTCTAGGGAAACGCGCGCTACAAAAGTCAGGGCGAGGCGCATCACCTCGCCTTTTTGTATCTTGCGGGAGCATGTCAATGAATAAGATGACGGTTCGAGACCTGTCATTTGCCGGAAGACGGGTCTTGCTACGGGTCGATTTCAACGTGCCGCTGGACGGGCCGAATGTCGTGGACGATACCCGTATACGCGCTGCCGTCCCAACCATCGAATTCATTCTCGAGCAGGGGCCGCGCTCGCTGGTCTTGATGTCGCATTTGGGCCGCCCAAAGGGCGAAGCTAAACCGGATCTTTCTTTGGCGCCTGTGGCGCCGGTATTGGCAAAGTATCTGGACCTGGATGTTGCCTTTGCCGATGACTGCATTGGTAGGGACACAGGCGCCATGATAGACGCGCTACCGCGCTCCGGCGTCATTCTCTTGGAAAATACCCGCTTTCATGCGGGGGAAACCCAGAACGATCCGGGCTTTGCTCGCCAATTGGCAAGACATGGCGAGATTTTTGTCAACGATGCCTTTGGAACCGCGCATCGCGCGCACGCCTCGAACGTTGGACTGTCCGAAACCATGACAGCCGTTGCCGGCTTACTGCTGGAAAAAGAGATCGATTATCTATCCACAACGATTGAACTTCCAAAACGTCCTTTTGTCGCGATTCTTGGTGGAGCCAAAGTTTCCGGGAAGATCGACGTTATCGAAGCGCTCTTGGACAAAGTAGAGAAGCTCTTGGTTGGCGGCGGGATGGCAAATACATTTTTCGCCGCGCAAGGACGGGATATGGCCGATTCGCTAGTCGAATTCGAGGCGCTTGACATCGCTCGGGACTTGCTGGCCAAAGCCGGAAACAAGCTGCTGCTTCCGATTGATCAGCGCATCGCCGACGCCTTCGACAGCGTAGCGACACACCGCATACTAGACGCCGCCGCAGACCTGCCTTCGGGCTGGCAGTCGCTCGACATCGGACCCGCCACCATTGGCCTCTACGCGCGCGAACTTAGCGGTGCGAGAACGATCGTCTGGAATGGACCCATGGGCGTCTTTGAAATGCCCGCCTTCGCCGCCGGTACGTTTGGCATTGCGCAGGTCCTGGCGAACGAGACTGCAAATGGCGCGACCACAATCGTGGGCGGTGGCGATTCCGCGGCCGCCGTGGAACAAGCCGGCCTTGCCGATCAGATTTCACACATATCTACCGGCGGCGGCGCCAGCCTGGAGCTGCTTGAAGGCAAAACCTTGCCCGGGCTTGCCGCGCTGGCGGATCGCTGAGTCTGCCGCCAGAATAGCCTCATGATCGGCTGGCGACAGCATTCACATTTGCTACAATCGACGACGAAAGGAATAGACGATGACAAGAACGCCAATCGTTGCCGGCAATTGGAAGATGAACAAAACACCCCCCGAATCGCTGCAATTTGTCAGGGATTTGCTGCCGAAGATCGAGACCTTCGGAAACATTGAAAAACTAGTGGCCCCGACTTACCTTTCCTTGACGGCAGTTGCCAGCGCGCTTCAAGGCAGTCCCGTTAAAGTGGCCGCGCAGAATGGGCATTGGGAAGCAAGCGGGGCTTATACCTCAGAGGTATCGGCCGCCATGCTCCGCGACTACGTGAGCTATATCATCGTCGGCCACTCCGAAACACGCGCCTATCTGAACGAAACGGATGAGTCCGTCAACCGCAAAGCCAAAGCGGTATTGGCTAACGGCTTGGGAGTGATCATCGCCGTCGGCGAAAGCCTGGAACAGAACGACGCCGGACAAACCGAGTCCTTCGTCAGCGGACAAGTGAGAGCGGCTTTGGATGGTGTGCCCGGGGCGGACATGGCAAAGGTTGTCATTGCCTATGAACCGATCTGGGCGATTGGGACCGGCAGAAGCGCCAGCGGAGTACTCGCCAACGCCATTATCAAATCCGCCGTGCGCGACAGCATCAGCGACATGTACGGACAGACGGTAGCGGAAGCGGCGCGGATCCAATACGGCGGCAGCGTCAAACCGTCGAATATGGACGAATTCATGTCGCAACCCGATATCGATGGCGCCTTGGTTGGCGGCGCTTCGCTTGATGTCAATGATTTCGCCTCACTCATCGAAATTGCCTCTAGGGTGAAAGGATCGTAATCTGGGCGCGCTGGATCTATTGGCGCTCACCGCTCTTCTCCTCCTGCTGTTCGTCATCTTTCGTCGCAGCGAACAGTGGATGCACCAGCATATCTTCAAAGTCGGCTGGCTGCTGACCCATAATCGTAAGACTACAGTCGTCTTCTACTACACTGCTTTCTTGCCCGGCATAGTGCTGCACGAATTGTGCCGATGGCTGACAGCCGGCATTTTGAATGTGCGGGCGACTCGCTCGGCGCAATTGCCAGAGCATGACGAGATCGGCGAACTTCAACTGAACCTGGTTCAGATTTCGCCAAATGCCCGGGCGCACAAGCAAATGATAATCGAAGGGGCGCCCGTGATCGTCGCCTTCGCTTCGCTTTGGCTGATCGCCACCGATGTTCTGGATTTGGAGTCTTCGCTGCGCATCGCGACGGGCGGCAGTGTTGCAGACATCGGCCGGGCGATCGGAAGCTTGGTCAGGCAGCCCGACTTCTGGTTATGGTTTTATTTGATGTTCACAATCGCCAACACCATGCTCCCGCCATTTTCGAAGGAGTTGCGGAACCGTCGCCGCCTGACATCCCTCCTGATCTTGACCGGCGCCTTCGCCATCGGCTTGGGAAGCAACATTCAAGGCATGGCAATCCTCGGCTCTAAACTGCGCGGACTGTTGAGCAGTCTGTCGTTTATCCTCTTTGCTACATCGATCATTAATTTTGTCATGGTCCTTGCCCTGGGCTTGATAGAAGCCATCATTGAAAGGGTCACCGGCCACAGCGCCACATTTGATGACGGCAAAATGATCACGCGGACTCGTCAGCAAGCGCTGACTGAACATGAAGACCGCGAGCGCGAATGCGGATCGCGGCGAGCAAGGCGCGATGCATCCAAACTGGAAAGACCGATCCGCTCCATTTATGCGCTGCCATTGCCGATCCCCGGACCCCCGGGAAAAGAACCCGTGAGCAAACCGGTCGCTGCCGTGCTCCATGTATCGCCTGGGGTGGGTCCCGATCTGGAGAGCGTCCCTGATCACAAGCCCGCGTCGATAGCTGCGAGTGAGCGAATGGACATGAGCCGCGGGTTCAGTTCTCGACCCGAGAAGATGCCCGAGACGATACAGAGGTCGCGGACCGACTCGACGCGAGGGCACATGCCTGCCTCTCTCCAACAGCCGGCAACAGCGTCCTCCTCCCAGGCGATTCCCGAAGACATCGATCGGGATAGGACCGAGCCTGCGCCTTTTAGCCGTCCCTTTGTCGCGTCTCCAGATAATGTTGAAGACCCTGAAGATATCCAGGATACGCGGCTGGCTGATCTGGGATTCTCGCGTCCCTTCACGCCCCAGCGGGACTTGCCGCCGACGCGCGAAGCGGAAAACTCCGATTCCGACGATGCGCTGCAAGTATCGGATGAAGAACTTCCAGCAAGCGCGCCAAATGCGGCTATCGACCGGCCCAAGCCAAAGACACGGCCCGTTCCCAAGCCATCACAGCGTTCAAAACACGATGACATCGACGGCGATTCGGGCGAACTCCGCTATGAACCACTGGATGACGTCGACATTTATGACGACGGGGAAGCATTCGACGAGGATTCGTCGTAGTCCGCGCGCGGATTCGCAAAGCGCCCTACCGCGATGAATCCAATCGCGATGCACACCAGCATCGCGGCAATCGCAATGAACTTGAACAACTGACTAGTCGTGACCAGTGTCAGGAATCCCAGAAAGGCGCAGACGGCATAGTACCCGAGCGCGATCTGACGGGGACTGAGCGTACCTGTATCCAGCAATCTGAAATGCAAATGCCCGCGATCGCCTTGGAACGGGTTATTCCCGTGCCGAATGCGGTTCACCACTTGCCATCCCAGGTCCATCAGCGGCAAGCCCATCACCAAGAGAATGGTCGCCATTTTGGCGCCGCCTATAATGCTGAGGCAACCCAGAACGTAACCGAGGAACCAGGCGCTGCCGCCAACATAGATGCGCGCCGGATAAAAGTTGTGAATGAGAAAGCCGAGCACGGCTCCTGCAAATGCCAGATGCAGCAAGCTCACGCTAGTCTGCGGCGGCTCTTGTCGAAACGCGCTATTGAGAAACAAGACAATTGCCGCAATGAGGGCAATGCCACCCGCCAATCCGTCCGATCCATCCAGCAGATTTACGGTATTCATCATCAAGACGAGCCAGAACATCGTCAGCGCCACGGTCACAACGGGTGACCAGGGATCGGTCTTGATTCCAGTCAGCGGGTTGTTGAAAAACTCGATGAAGATTTGAAATGCGATGGCGATCACGGCCGTCACAATTTGAAAGAAAAAAATCTGAAGGTAATTCAGATCAAAAACGTCATCGACGACGCCGAGGATAAAGATCACGGATCCGCCGCAAGCCAGACCGACCAGCCGGTTCATCTCGTTTGGGTCGGTGCGCGGCACAGGCAAGAGTTGCGCCAGCAAGACCGTGCATGTGAAGCCGACAAAGATCGCCAAGCCTCCGAGCTTTGGCATTGCCACCCGTTCTTGCCGGCGGCCGCCCGGTATGGAAGAGACGCCGAAGCGCGTGCTCAAATAGCGCGCCAGCGGTATTGTCAACAAAGACAAAGAAAGCGCGCAACTGAATACGATGATATAGGCGTATGATTCCAACATCAGGTGCCAAACATGCGATCGCCGGCATCACCCAAGCCCGGCACGATAAATCCGATATCGTTCAGCATTTCGTCAAGCTCGGCAACATGAATCGGTACATCGGGATGGGCAGCCGACAACGCGGCGACGCCTTCCGGCGCTGCCAATATGCCAACATATTTGACGCGCTTCGCCCCCCAACGTTTGAGAATATCGATCGTCGCTACCGAAGAGCCGCCAGTCGCCAACATGGGATCAAGCACCAGGCAAAGTTGCACTGTGGGCGCATCCGGTAGCTTGTTGTAATACTGCACCGGACGCAGTGTCTCTTCGTCGCGGTAGAGGCCGATGTGCCAAACTTGGACTGAAGGCAAGAGTTCCTGAATGCCGTCGACCAGTCCCAGTCCCGCGCGCAAGATCGGTACCAATCCGATGATTTCGTCGGCCTCCCAACCGGTCGCTTCACCCATCGGCGTATTCACGACTTTGGGTCGAAGATGCAAGTCTTGCGTCGCTTCGTAGCACATGAGTAGCGCCAGCTCCCGCACCAATTCGCGGAATCGACGGTGGTCGGTATCGATATCACGTAGCCGGGTCAGTTTGTGCTTGACTAAAGGATGGGACGAAACCTGCAACTGATCTGACATGAGAGCCCGCTCCCCGAACGATTGAAATCAACTATAGTGTACGGGGGCAGCCGGACATTGTAAAGCAAGCATTGCAAGCCCCACCCCCTCGGTTATACTCTCCTACGGACAAAGAATCGGGGACAAGCAAGGCGATGCCGGGCGACGAACGCTTCGTTAGTGGCAGCAAAGGCAAATCCGACCGTGAAAACGTCGCGCTGCGGCCCAAGCGGCTGGCAGATGTGGTGGGTCAAGACCGAGTCCGAGAGAATCTCAGCATCATTATCGACGCCGCGGCGGGTCGCGGCGAGCCGATAGACCACTTGCTGTTTTACGGACCGCCCGGGTTAGGAAAGACCTCACTGGCCTACGTAGTCTCAAACGAAGTCAGCGCCAATATTCGGGTTACGGCGGGTCCCGCGATAGAAAGAGCCGGTGACTTGGCTGCCATCCTGACCCACCTGAAAAAGGGCGATATCCTTTTCATAGACGAAGTGCATCGACTGGGCAAAGCAGTCGAAGAAATCCTCTACCCGGCGATGGAAGACTTTGTACTCGATATCGTCATTGGCAAGGGACCTGCTGCCAAGACTTTGCGCCTCAATCTGCCACGATTCACAGTGATCGGCGCTACCACGCGCCTGGCGCTCCTGGCCGCGCCTCTCCGCGACCGCTTCGGCGCGAGCTTTCGTCTCGACTTTTATGATCAGCCAGCCATGGAACAGATCGTAGAACGGGCGGCCGGGCTGCTTGAGGTTGATATCAATCGCGAGGGCACGGTCGAGATCGCAAAACGCGCTCGAGGAACGCCACGTGTCGGGCTGCGTTTGTTGCGGCGCGTGCGCGACTTCGCCGAGGCGCGGGCGGACGGCAGAATAGACGAAGATGTTACCAAGCGGGCTTTGCAGTTGATGGAAATCGACCACCTGGGTTTGGATGACATCGATCGGCGTATCTTGCATACGATCATCGAGAAATTCAGCGGCGGACCGGTGGGCCTGGAGACGATCGCCGCTGCCATTAGCGAAGACAGCGCGACCATCATGGACGTCTATGAGCCCTATTTGATCCAGTTGGGATTTATCGACCGCACGCCCCGTGGCCGAACTTGTACGCCGCGCGCCTACAAGCACTTGGATATCGAATTATCCGGGGAAGCCGCGCCCGACCAGCAACGCCTTTTATGAAAGTCAGCGAATTCGACTACGATCTGCCTCCGGAATTTATCGCGCAAAGTCCTGCAAGTCCTCGCGATTCGTCAAGACTGCTCCATCTCGATAGAGCCACGGGCCGCATCGGCCACTTCCGTTTCAATGACATTGTCCGCCTCTTGAACCCAAAAGATGTGCTGGTGATGAACAACACGCGCGTGATACCGGCTCGTCTTGCGGCGCGCAAAGCCGCCACCGGCGGGGTAGTCGAGATCCTGCTGCTCCGCCGCTTGACCGCCACCCGCTGGAAAGCCCTGATCCGCGGCCGAAACATTCGTGAAGGCCTGCGCCTCGAGTTGGACAAAGGATCCATATCCTGCAAATGTATAGGCGGGCTGGGACGAGGCCAGCATGTCATAGAGTTTGACCGGGCGATCGACGAGCGTTTGCGCGGCTTGGGAGATATTCCCTTGCCTCCCTACATCCAGAAAACGCTTGACGAATCCGAAAAATACCAGACGGTTTACAGCGCGGTCGATGGCTCTGCCGCCGCGCCCACAGCTGGCTTGCACTTTACACCCGAGCTGATGGCGGATCTGCAGGATTTGGGGGTCAAATTAGCCTACTGCACCTTGCACATTGGTCTTGATACTTTTCAGCCAGTTGCTGTCGACGATGTCTCGGATCATGTCATCCACAGTGAATTTGCCACCTTGGACGCCGAAGCAGCCGGAATAGTTAACGGCGCTATCGCGTCCGGGCACCGCGTCATCGCAGTCGGAACAACTTCCGCTCGAACGCTGGAGAGCGCGGCGCGATCGCGGAATCGGGACGACAACACCGGTCAAGACCAATTTCTATCCGATTCCGGGAAATGTCTGGTCGCTCCCATGAGCGGTGATACCGATCTGTTCATAGTTCCGGGTTTCAACTGGCGCATCGTTGATGCCATGATCACAAATTTTCATTTGCCGCGTTCGACTTTGTTGATGATGCTCAGCGCTTTTGCCGGTCGCGAAACCATTTTGGACGCCTATGAGATCGCAAAAGAAGAAGCTTATCGCTTTTATTCCTTCGGCGATGCCATGTTCGTCACCTGACTCGGGCTTCGTCAGCGCTACGGCGCCTGTGTCATTTCCCGCGAAAATGCGCCTTGACCGATTAGGCCGGGGAGGTATATACTTCCCCTCGCCCTGCAACCCGGTGTAGGGTGTTTTACTGTTAGACCAATTTTCCCCGTTTGTGGAGCCGAATAGGGCCTCCTCCGCGGAGAACAGAAGCGAAGGTTGGAGAATCTTATCATGTACGCAATTATCCGCAGTGGCGGCAAGCAGTATCGCGCGGAAGTCGGCGCGACGATAGATGTAGACCGCCTGCCGAACGACGTTGGCGACTCGATTGAGATCGGCGACGTATTGCTGGTCGCCAATGGCGACGACACAGTCATTGGTCAACCACGGGTCGAGGGCGCATCGGTATCGGCGACCGTTGTGGACCAGTTCCGTGGCAAGAAGATCATCGTATACAAATATCGCCAGCGCACAAATTACCGTCGTAAGCAAGGACACCGTCAATACTACACGCGTCTGCGCATTGACGAAATTTCGATTTGACCGGTCGAGCGGGAGACCATACACAATGGCACATAAAAAAGGCGGCGGCTCGTCCAGTAACGGCCGCGACAGCAACTCAAAAAGGCTTGGCGTAAAGAATTACGGCGGACAATTTGTCGTGCCCGGGAACATCATCGTGCGTCAGCGCGGCACCAAATTCCATCCAGGTGAAGGCGTTGATATGGGCAAAGACTACACCATATTTGCAACCCGCGCGGGTTTTGTGACATTCGAAAAAATGCGCGGGCGCAAAGGGCAAAAGCGCATTAGCGTTTATGAAACGCACGAGAAAACGGGCCAGACCCTGCACTAGTCAAACGGCTCAGTAAGTCATTCACGCCACTCTGTCGAGCCGTGAATGCGTGGAGGAAGTCATGAAGGAAGCGATTCACCCTGCCTGGCACGAGGCGCAAGTTCGCTGCATCACCTGTGGTACCACTTGGACGACCGGAGCCACAGTCGAATCCCTGACAGTAGAAATATGTTCGAACTGTCACCCCTTTTACACGGGCGAGCAGCGTATTGTCGATACCGAGGGACGTGTCGACAAGTTTATGAAGCGGCTGAAGCAGCGTGACGAGATCCGTACCGAGCAAGAACAGCGGGAGGCGGAACGCGCGCCGCTGGAGTTGCCGATTCGCGAGCTGGACCTGGGCACGCGCTACACCAACATTCTGGAAGACAATGGCATCGTTGTGGTTGCTGACGTGCTGAATCGCCTGGGCGACGAAGGCGACGGCGAAAGCATTCTGGCGATCCAGGGCATCGGGCGCAAGGTATTGAGCGATCTCAAGAAAACGCTGCGCGCCAAGGGCTACGAAATCGCCAACTGACGGCTCGCCTGATGTGAAAAGCGAGGCATCGCCGCCTTTGCTCCATAACTTACACCACATGCCGGCTCTCGGTCGCGCAATCGATTCATCCGTCAATAATTGAAGGGCGCTTGCCAAATGCAGACTCATTCGGGTCGTATTGAAGTCATTTGCGGAAGCATGTTCTGTGGCAAGACCGAGGAACTGATACGACGCGTCCGGCGCGCCATTATCGCCAAGCAGAAGATCAAGGTTTTCAAGCCCAGCCTCGACGACCGGTACGGGATTCAAAATATTACCAGCCATACCGGCCAGACGGTTGCTGCGGTCCCGGTACTGGATTCCAGCGAGATCCTGCAATGCGCAAACGGCGCTACGACTGTCGTCGCGATTGACGAAGCTCAATTCTTTGACGTCGGTATCGTCGGCGTGGTACAGGAACTCGTCGACAAGTTCAACATCCGTGTGATCATCGCCGGGCTCGATCTCGACTTCCGAGGCGAGCCCTTCGGCGCCATGCCGCAATTGCTGAGCATCGCCGAAGAAGTTGTCAAACTGCATGCAATCTGTGTTGTCTGTGGGGAAAATGCCAGCCGCACACAACGTCTGGTTAACGGCGCCCCCGCCTCCTACCATGATTCCATCATATTGGTAGGCGCTCAAGAATCCTATGAAGCGCGCTGCCGCCTGCATCATGAGGTGCCCGGCAGCCCCGATACACAAGCTCCCTGATTGAAGCGCGCTAGCTTAGCAATCCGGGAATCTCTTCAGGATTCGCCGCGACGCGCGCGCCGGCCGCTTCCAGCGCCTGGATCTTTTCCTCGGCAGACCCTTCGCCACCATCGACGATCGCGCCGGCATGTCCCATGCGCTTGCCCGGGGGCGCGCTGCGCCCGGCGATGAAGGCGGCGACAGGCTTTGTCATCGCATTCTTGATATATTCAGCAGCGACGATCTCCGCACTGCCTCCGATTTCGCCCAGCAATGCTACTTTTTCCGTTTCCGGGTCGTTCTCAAACATTTCGAGAACTTCTACAAAGGTCGTGCCAATGACGGGGTCGCCGCCGATCCCGACAATAGTTGAGTTGCCGATACCCGCATTTTTCATGGCAAAACCGACTTCGTAGGTCAAGGTCCCGCTCTTGGATACCACCCCTACGTTGCCCGGCACTGCCACCATTGCAGGAATGATGCCGACTTTCGCTTGCCCGGGGGTCATCACGCCGGGGCAATTGGGCCCGATCAAGCGCGTCCCTTTTTGCGCGCAATAGCGGACTACTCTCATCATGTCGGAGACCGGGATATGCTCGGTCAGACAAATGACAAGTCGGACGCCGGCGTCCGCAGCTTCCATCATGGCGTCCGCGGCAAAACGCGCCGGCACCGTCACCAGGCTGACATCGGCATTGGTTGTTTCGACGGCTTTTCGCATAGTGTCGAAGACGGGCTTGCCCTCAAACCACTCACCGCCTTTTCCAGGCGTGACGCCGCCAACGACATCTGTTCCGTACTCCATCATCAGCTTGGCGTGGAAGCCGCCCTGCCGCCCGGTTATGCCCTGTACCAGAACTTTGGAACTTCGATCAATGAGAATCGACATGCTAGGCCCCTTCCTTCACAGCGGCGACCGCCATCTTGGCGGCGTCGGTCAAGGTCTCAGCGCTCATGATGTTGGGAATCCGAGCTTCGCTGATGATGCGGTTTCCAGCGGGGGCGTTGGTGCCTTGCAGCCGAATAACCATGGGGACGTCCGGTTTCACCTCGTTGTAGGCCGTCAAGATGCCGTTGGCTACCTCGTCGCAACGGGTGATTCCACCAAAAATATTAAAGAGAACGCACTTCACGTTGGAGTCGGACAGGATGATACGCAAGGCCGTGGCAACTTGCTCGGGCGTCGCTCCACCGCCAATATCAAGGAAGTTCGCCGGGCCAATCCCGTCCGTATCTCCATAGAGCTTGGTCATGTCCATCGTCGTCATTGCCAAACCAGCGCCGTTGACCATACAGCCGATTTGGCCATCCAGCTTTATGTAGGTGATTCCCGCTTCGCGGGCTTGACGTTCCGACTCAAGTTCGTCGCTGGCATCGCGTTCGGCTGTTAACTCCGGCTGACGGAAGAGCGCGTTGTCATCGATGATAACTTTCCCGTCGACCGCCAGCAGATTGCCCTCGCCAGTGATAACCAAAGGGTTGATTTCCGCGAGTTCGGCATCGCTTTGAATATAGCACCGGTAAAGACCGCGAAGGATTGATCCGAATTGACGCCACAGCGCCCGAGGCATGCCCATCGCACTGGCAATGTAAGTCACTTGGAATCCCTGCAATCCCAGGATTGGATCAATGTGTTCGCGTGTGATCGCGTCCGGGCGCTCGCGATTAAGCGCTTCAATATCCATGCCACCGTCCATCGACGTCATGATCAACGGCCGTCCCGCCCCCCTGTCGTTGGTAATCGCGAGATAGATCTCGCGCTCAATATCGGCGCCGGGATCGACCAATACTTTCTCGACGCGCAGTCCCTTAATGTCCATCCCAAGAATCTCTTCGGCACAAGCTCGGGCGTCTTCGGCATTCTTCGCTACTTTGACGCCACCGGCCTTCCCACGACCGCCGACATGCACCTGTGCTTTTATGACAACAACGCCGCCCAGCTCAGCAGCGATTTGCTGGACCTCGTCGGCTGTCGTCGCAACCACCCCTTCAGGAATCGGTATCCCGAAATCGCGAAACAAGAACTTGGATTGGTATTCGTGCAACTTCAATGCTTGCTTCCTCCATTAAGTCACCTTGCCGCCTGGCAATGCGAAACGCTGTCGGAGTCTTTGCAACACGCGGTTTCTTTGCCGAAGCTCGGCTAATTGTCTTGTAAGTAGGAAATCGCTTCGGGCACTTCCCGTCGACGCAGAATAGGCAGTGTGCCGTTTGGCGGACCTCGCAAGGTTACGCTATACTGGAACTAATCTCAAGTCACAATCGCGCTTGTTTGACGGCAGATTATCGGTCTGTTTGAATCGTCCGATAGAGCAGCTTTTATACTGGATTGTGGCGCGGAACGCAGTTCATACGCGGGGGGTAACCGATGAAACGATTATCGGCACTTATTTTCATTGTGGTCTTGTGTCTTGCTCTCAATGTCTTTTACGGACAACCACAAACTGCCGAAAACCTTTTGACCAATCCCGGTTTTGAAGAAGCATTTGTCGCGCAAGACGGCGAGGCGCCACAAAACGTCGCTACCGGATGGAACGCTTGGCATATACCCCGCACGGATTCCAGCCCAGCCTACGCCAATCACGCGCCCTTTTACAATGAAGAGACTGTGCGCACGCGCGGCGATGAGCCTGGCAAAGCCCAGGTTTATTTCAACCAATACGCGACTCACCAGGGCGGCGTTTATCAGCAAGTTGACGATCTGACCGTCGGCACAAGCTATCGCTTCAGTATCTACGCCTGGGTATGGTCTTCTATCGGCCAAGATTGGAATATCAGCGAGCAGCCCGGCAACGTCAGCGTTAGAGTCGGTATTGATCCATCCGGCGGCACAGACGGCACCAGCGAAGATATCGTCTGGTCAACAACTGCGGTCTTCTTGTACAACGCCTACTACCAGTATTCGGTGATTGCCGCGGCGGAGAGCGCTACGATTACGGTCTTCGTCGAATCTACCGTCGGCGAGCCCGTCGCCAACAACTATATTTACCTGGAGGATGCGGTACTGGAGGTGGCAACTCAGAACGTCGTCGTTGTGGACAGCACGCCTACATCAGAGACCAATGACGATCTTGCGGGCGAGGCTGATGATGAAGCCACTGCTACTCCAGATGCGGCTGCAACCGTTGATCCAGCCGCTACCCCAGAACCGACGGCCACCGATCAGCCAACCGCGACTGAGATTCCTCCAACAGCTACGCCCGTCCCTACAGATACGGCAGAACCAACCGCTACGGAAGAAGCCGCGGCCACCGATGATCCAGATGATGCTTCAATTTCTGATCGATATCCCGAAACTGTCACCCATACCGTCGCCGAGGACGATACGATTTCAGCTATCGCGCTTCAATACGGCAGTACAGAAGAGGCGATAAGAGACGCCAATGACCTCACCAGTTCCTTGATCGTTGTTGGCCAACAATTGATCGTGCCGATCAATCTGCCCGATCCGACCGAAACGCCGTTGCCGCCCGATTTGCCAACACCTACGGATTCGCCTATCCCGCCTACCGAGACAGCGACGCCAACTGCTACGCCGATACCAACTGCGACGCCTGTGGTCTATATCGTACGAACAGGCGATACGCTCCTGGATATCGCCGTGGCATATAGCACAACGGTCGAGGCGCTGGTACAACTGAATGGCATTCAGAATCCGGACCAATTGGCTGTCGGTCTGGTCTTGCTGATTCCAACTCCCGATCCAACACCTTTGCCGACCGCCACCCCACAGATCCATTTGACGGCGCTCGCGGAATCAACGATTACCTCCTATACAACGTATACCGTGCAAATCGGCGACACGCTCGACGAAATCGCGACTCAGTTCAACACGACAATTGACGCGATTGTACAGTTGAACGGCATATCCAATCCCAGCCGTATTGATCCTGGCCAAGTCTTGCGGATCCCGGCCGCCCCGGGAGAAGGAACGCCGACCGGGGATCAGCAGGATGCGACCGCGACGGCTACAACAGTGCCTTCGCCTACGCCAATTCCAACTTCTGCGCCCACGACATACACCGTACAGGCCGGGGACACACTGTTCCAGATTGCGGAGCGCTTTGGCGTTAGTGTCGTCGAATTAGGCACATATAACAACATCGTCGACTACAACACTGTGTATCCAGGCCAGGTGCTCATCATTCCGGGATAAGCCAATGGCCTGTCGTCGTATACGCCCGAAGCAACAACAAACCATTAGCTCGCGCGAAATTCTGCGCGAGCTTCTTCTGTCGGCTGCGAGGGCTGTTATTCGTATCACGTCTTGCCGAGAACGAAGGCGCTATTTTTGTTTTATCGAATTCAATTCCTGTATCCGCCGCTGTACCTACAGTTGAAATGCGCTTCAGCACAGGCATAATCTGCTTGAACAAGCGCGGATTGAGGGTCGACAAGCTGGCTGCCAATCCCCGGCCCTTGTTCGATCTGCCCGAATTGCCCGCCATGCTGGATCGGGGATATGTTGGTCTTTGACAAGGAGCCACCTTGAAGACGCTCGGCGCTCTGAGTTATTTCATCCTGCTTTGCATATTCTTGAGTTTCTCGTGCTTGCTGTTGGCGCAAGGGCAAAACAATTCCGTCCTGACTGTACACGTGGTGCAGCGCGGCGAAAACCTGTTTCGGATTGCCTTGCAGTACGATCTCTTCGCCAATGAGGTGGCCAAAGCCAACGGTATAACTGACAACGACAGCATCGTCGTCGGCCAACGCCTGATCATTCCCCTCATACAGAACGTGCCGGATGAACCGCTCACGCATACCGCCCTGGCCGGCGAAACCATTCATAGTATCGCCACTGCTTACGGGAAGACCGTAGACGAGCTATTGTCTCTAAACGGACTCGCTGAAGATGCGGAAGTCTATGTCGGGCAACGTCTTGTCATTGTCCCGGGAGAGCTCGAGGCGGATCCAACGCCGACCTTGGTCCAGTCCGTCGATGAAGCATCAAGGCCCTCATCTACACAGCCGATTTCCGCCGGCGCGACTAATCCTTCGGGGCTCATACTGGGCGATCCCAATTTCACCTTTGTCCACACGGTTGAGGCCGGTGATACCGTATTCGACATCGGCATGCGCTTCAACTTGACAGTCAGCGAAATCGCCAAAGGAAACAATTTGCAGGACCCAACCAAGATCTTCATCGGCCAGCGACTCGTTATTCCCGGCATCGAACCCCCTCGACTGGCGCACGACCTGCCAGATATCGTCACTTCGTTCACGGTAGATCCGCTGATACTTGAAGAAGGGAGAACCGGCCGTTTCAAAGTCCATACGACGGTTCCAGTCGAAGTCAGCGGCACGTTTTTAGGGCAGGAATTGCGTATCATCGGAAGCAAAGACAGCACGCGTCACAACATCATGGTCGGCATCCCGATGTTTACTGAACAAGGCGTTTACCCGCTGCGTCTCAACCTGGTTGATGAGGGTACAACATCAGTCTCGATTGCGGCCAACCTGCAAATCATAGCCGGAGGATATGGCTACCAGAACATTTCAATCGACAATTCTGAACTGTTGTCACCGGCCGTGGAGAGCGAAGAACTCGCCCTGCTGGTCCGGGTAACAACGCCATTCACCGAAGAGAAATTCTGGGACGCATCGCTAAGCCTGCCTGCCGCAGCAACGATGAACGCGCGTTTTGGCACCCTTCGTTCGTATAACGGCAGCGCCTACGACCGTTATCATCACGGCGTCGATTTCGCCGGCGGCACGGGAACCCCGGTTTTGGCCGCGGCCGACGGGGTAGTTGTCCTGGCGGATATGCTAAACATCCGCGGTCGCACGACCGTCATTGATCATGGCTGGGGGCTGTATACGGCCTACGCGCACCAAAACAGCGTTCAAGTCAGCCCCGGCGAGCAAGTGACTTCCGGCCAAATCATCGGCGCCATTGGTTCAACCGGCAGAAGCACCGGTCCCCACCTGCATTGGGAAGTTTGGCTTAATGGCGTGAATGTCGACCCGCTGCAGTGGGTGCAGCAAGTCTTCCCGTAGCTACGGCGGCTCCTGATCGCTAGGACTCGAACGCGCCGTCGAGAGCTTCAAAGTCAGTGAACAGAAAATGGTCGTGGTAGTAATGGATCCAAAGGAAAGACAGGATTGCCGTATAGTACGCGATATCAAAATGACTGTTGCCGTCAATACCCGGTTTGACGATGCCGGCCAGTCCATAGACCAGTAAGAAAATAACCCCCGAGCCTAGAAGCAACATTGCGCTGAATGCATAAAGCGCGCGAGCGTCCTTGGTCCGTCGGCTGAACTTCGCCACAAGCGGCGCGTCGCCCTCCAGGTTGCCTATCATTTGCCGAATCTTGATAATGTAAAAGGTTATCGCCAAATACTGGAAGGAGTGCCAGGTATTCAGACCTTGGAATGCCGTATCAAGATTGGGAAGCATTGGCGTGAAAAACGCCACAGTTACAGTCAAGCCGATAAACACGAACTTGGGAACATTTAGCGTCCCGTGGCGATATTCTGCAAGGGACTTGTACAAATACGCGACAAGCGCCGTCACGAATACGATTGTCACAAGAATGAAGAACCACGGATTGTGCGGCTGCTGAAATAGATCCGGGATCGCCTCTCCCAGGTCGTTTTGGCCGATTGCAAATTGCCCTTGACTAATCTTCCACATCGCAATTGGAAACAGACTGGTCAACACGATGGCATAATCAATGATTCTCGACATCGGACTCAGCGCGCTCTTGCGCACGAATTTCGCTTCCTTGTGGTTGTATAGCTCGACGATATAGGTCACCTGATGAAGAACATGAAGCGATGCCCAAAAGAAGAAAAAAGTGAGCATCAAGTTCAAGTTCAGGAACGCCAGAGATATGACAATGACGGGGATTATGATCGAGGATCGAATCAACGTTGGATACCGTTCCTTGAAGCCCTCGTCCAATCCTGTGCGCAGGAATGTAGACATCATGTGCGGTCCGCCGATAGCAATGGCGACAAAGGCGTTGACCAAGTTTCGGCTAAAGTCGTCGTCCATGCCCATTTGCACGCCGAGCAGGTACAGGACATAGGGCAAAGGCACCACAACTACACTCAAAGTGATGAAGAAAAGATCCCAGCGTTTGTTGCGTAGCCAAAGACCGCCTTTGTCGATCTCCGCTGCATAGATTTCAGATTCTGCAAGTGTTATGGCGCTTGTTGCCAAGGCTATACTCCAACGTAAATGGCTACCATCATTTTACCGCAATTTATTTAGCGATGCAAAGTATATTTCCGTTGATCGACGTTAGAAATTCAACTGGATCAGGGGATGAAACCAAACCAGCGACAGAAGTTAGTTGCGTGCTCGGCGCAACTGGCAGGGGCGTTCAAATACAGGAATACCAGCCCCGAACATCCAAGCAGCCCCGCAAGGAGCAGTACACAGCCGCACCAGGCTACCGGACCGCCTTGAAGAATCTCCACAACGATCTCCGCCAAGCCCACGATCACATCGAAGAACCCGCTTACGGCTTGCAAGACGAAGCCGATGACAACCAATATCAAGCACAGCAGCGCGCAACCAAGTCCAATATATGGCAATAGACTTGGATCAATGTTCTGAAGGAGTTCCATCCTTCGTTCCCCATGCTTGCCTATTCTGTAGTCGTACAGCTATTTCCATACGTTCGGTCCCATGCCCAGGCTGATTCTTCATCTGCCCGCCCATAGCATTCACAATATGTGACGTCCTGGTTGCCGCCTTGCGATTCCCAAAGTACAAATCGCACCTTTGTCTCCACACATAGCGACAGATTATCGGCATTTGGCTTAAAGACTGACGAAGTTTCGATGCGCAGACCGCGATCATCCATTTCGCTGATTAAGGAAATCAGCAAACGCGGCTGTGAATACGGATCGGGGACACTGTCGTGCCAGATTCGTATTTCCCCGTTGACTGCCAAATAAAATAGCGCGCATGGCATCAGCAAGAGCATAAACCAAAGCGGCACAAGAAGTCCACATCCGACGCGCCGCAACCGACTGCTCCTTGTGCGGCCATCTTCTTGCTGCCTGTCAGCTTCCGCATGTGAAAGCGATGCTGGCGTGGATTCAGACATTGAGATAATCCCGTTACTCGCAACTCGGTGGCATTTTCGCGAATGAACCTGTGCTCGCTATCGTCAAGCAAGAAGTCTGTACATATTCTAACACCCGTACAGAGCAGCCATTTCACCCCGATTCCACGAATCGCAATCTTATCTGATCTTCCACATCATAACTGACATGCGCATACAATGGACCTTGCCTGTCTGGCAGGTTAAAAATGCGCGGGAGCAACTGCGGAAGGTCCTCGACCAGGTCATAGTCCAGTACTTTGCCAATTGATATCCATTCCAGTGTACCTTCCGGACTGTCCGGCTTCAGATCTCGACTGTCGCTAATCGCTGTAAAAACAAAAAGCAGGATTCCGCTGGCTTCGCCAGCATCAATATTGTGG
>JAPOWG010000030.1 GCA_026707745.1 Chloroflexota bacterium | reverse complement strand
AGCGCGGCATCGTCTTCGCCAACCATCAGGAGCCATGGGACAACCAGAATGTGCGTTGGGCGATGGCGCTGGCAACCGACATCAAGACCGTCGGCTTGGCCACATTCGCCGGCATCTTGCGTGTATCGCCGTTGGCTGTGCCCCCGGTACAGGTTATTCACGATGCCTTCCATAAACCCATGCGCGAATGGATGACCGAGTTTGCCTTTGAAGACGGCTACCAGCCCTTTGATCCCAATTACGCGGTGGATATCGCTGCTATCCTTGCCGAGCAAGGCGTCGAAGGCTTGCCGCAAGGGGAAGAGGCGTTGGTGGATCTCTTCGGTGTCGGCTGGTGGAAGCATGATCCCGACAAAGCCACGGAAATGCTGCAAGCCGAGGGCTTCACATTGGACAACGGCGCTTGGCACAAACCAGACGGCAGCCCCTGGCAGATCACCATCAACTCGCCTTCGAACTTTGAGGTGCAGTCACAGCGTCTGGCTTTCGCCGTCGCCGACAATTGGCGCGATTTTGGCATTGACGCCACCGTGCAGCAGATGGATGGCGGAACATTCTGGAGCAATTACAGCAACGGCACCTTTGACGCCGGCTCCTATTGGCCCGGCTGCGGCGCCTTGCCTGACAGCTGGGATCTGCTGGACGCCTTCTGGCACAAGCGCCACATCGTGCCCATTGGTCAGCCGGCGCCCGGCAACAACCAGCGCTATGAGAGCGACGCGCTTAGTTCCATCCTCGATCAGATCGCGAAGCTGCCTAGCGACCATCCGGATACGATCCCGCTGCTGACCGAATTCGAGAAGCAGTTCATCGTCGAGCGGCCCTGGCTGCCGATGTTCGGCACCTCGAAATTCGTGCCGGTCGTCACGACGTACTGGGATGGTATGCCCACCGCCGACAACTTCTATGAAGGACCTTGGTGGTGGTGGTCGCTATTCAAGTATCACATGCCCTTCATCCAACCCAAGTCAGACGGCTAGACTGATAATCTGATAGATTGGGTGTGCTCTTAGCGAGTACACCCAATTTGTCTTGCCAGAGGCTCGTACATGCAATTTGCCAAATTCGTTGTCACGCGGATCATCGCTTATGTGCTGGTGATCTGGATCGGCATCACCGTGGTCTTTTTTGTGCCACGATTTATGCCGTCAGATCCGGTCGAGTCGATGCTCGGCCGCATCATGAGCCAAGGCGCCTACATGGAAGCCAGCCAGGTCGAGGCCATGCGCGCCACGCTGACGCAGGCTTTCGGCCTGGAAGGCTCGCTGGCGGAGCAGTACTTCGGGTTCTTACACCGAACCTTCGTCACCCGCGAGTTTGGTCCATCGCTGTCGATGTTCCCCACGCCTGTCAACGAATTGATCGGGCAGGCGCTGCCCTGGACGCTGGGCTTGCTGCTGACATCGACCATCATCGCCTGGATCGTCGGCAACGCCATTGGTTTGCTCGCCGGTTACAAGAGCCGCTGGATCTCTTCGCGCACGCTGGAGATCATCGCCATCTTTGTTTATCCCATACCCTATTACATCACCGCGCTCATCTTGATTATCCTTTTCATCCATATCAATCCGATTTTTCCGCTCTTTTTCTCCGTCCGCGGCGACGCCTGGTCCCCCCAATTCATTTCCAGCGCGATCTACAACTCCATCCTGCCAGCGTTATCGATCGTCATCGTCGGCTTTGGCTGGTGGGTGCTGAGCATGAAGGCGCTCTCCTCGAGCATCTCGGAAGAAGACTTCGTCTACTTCGCCAAGCTGAAGGGCGCCGGCGAGGGCAGGATCATGACCGCCTATGTCCTGCGCAATGCCATCCTGCCGCAGGTCACTGTTCTGGCGCTGCAGATTGGCGCCATCTTCAACGGGGCGCTGATTACGGAAATCCTCTTTAGTTATCCCGGTTTGGGCACGATGACCTATAACGCCGTGCTTCAAGCCGACTACAATCTGCTCATGGGCACGATTACGATTTCCATTATCGCTGTCGCCACGTCAACCCTGGTTATTGACCTGCTCTATCCCTTCTTCGACCCGCGGATTAGGCAACGATAGCCATGCGCAGCTCGAACCCGCGCCTCACGGTCGGCTTGATCATCCTTGTCGCCTTCATCATTCTTGGCGTGATCTTGCCCTTCTTTTCGCCTGAAGACCCCCGCTCTTGGATCAGGCACCCGCGCAACTTGCCGCCGAGCGCCGAGCATTTCCTGGGCACGACCAATCTGGGTCAAGACACCTTCTGGCTGCTGTCTTATGCAACGCAGAACTCACTCTTTATCGGTGTCTTTGTCGCTTTCTTCGCCACGCTGATCGGTGTCTTTGCCGGCTTGGCCGCCGGTTTCCTCGGCGGCGTCTCCGATCGGGTCATCACCCTTTTTGCCGACGTCTTCATCGTTGTTCCGTCCTTACCTATCCTCATCTTGATGTCCTCATTGTTGCAGGGACGCGCCTCGCTGGTTCTCATCAGCATCATCTTGATTCTCTTCAACTGGCCCTGGCCCGCCCGTCAAATGCGCTCGATCGCCTTGAGCATGCGCGAACGCCAATTCGTCAATACGGCGCGTTTCTCTGGCTCGGGCACTATTCAAATTCTGGCTGAAGAGATCGTCCCGCATATATTCAACTGGGCCATGGCCAACTTCGTCAACACAGTTCTGGTCGCCATCGCTACTGAGTCCGGCCTGGCGGTGATCGGTTTGTCGAGCTTGGAGGAGGCCACATTGGGCACGATGATTTACTGGGCTTTGCAGCATCAGGCGCTGCTCGGGCAGCGCTGGTGGTGGATCGGCTCGCCTGTCGTCGCCATTATCGTCTTGTTCATCTGCCTGTTCCTGCTATCGACTGGCATCGCGAATCTGTCGGCGGAAAGGCGAGGACACGGCGATGCTTAGGCTGCGCGAACTCAAGTGCTACTATGATACGCCACGCGGCGTTGTGCAGGCGGTGGATGGACTTAGCTTCGATATTCTGCCTAACGAAGTGCTGGGCATCGCGGGCGAATCTGGTTGCGGCAAATCGACATTGCTCAAGGTACTGTATGATTATATACAACCGCCGCTGCGGATCGTCTCCGGCAGTTACGAAGCCGATTTTCCCGATGGCAACGGCAGCCTGAAAACCATCGGCCCGGGGGACATCCGGGAACACTGGTGGGAATTCATTTCATATATCCCCCAAGGCTCGATGAGTGTGCTCAATCCCGTCATCCGCATCGAGAATCAGTTTTTCGATGCTGTGCCGAAGGGCCATCCCCTCAAAGTGGTGGGCAAAACGGCGATACGCGAACGGGTTGCAGCCTATCTGAAAGAACTGGAGTTGCCGGTCGAGGTCTTGAAGTCCTACCCCCATCAACTCAGCGGCGGTATGAAGCAGCGGGTGCTGGTGGCTCTCGGCACCTTTCTGCACCCGCAGATCGTCCTGGCGGACGAGCCGACCACGGCGCTCGATGTGGTGGTGCAGAAGGGGATTTTGCTGATGCTGACTGAATTGCAGCAGCAGATGGAAAACACCTTGGTCGTCGTCTCGCATGATATGGGCGTGCACTATCAGATTAGCGACCGGCTGGCCATCATGTATGCCGGCAAGCTGGTGGAATACGGTCCCACCGAAGCCATCTTCAACAACCCCTTGCATCCTTATACGCAGATGCTGATTGGGTCCTTGCCGCGGGTTGGCGATCGAAGTCAGCGCGTTGGCATCTCCGGCCGGCCGCCAAACTTGATTGACCCGCCGGCCGGCTGTCGCTTTGCCGCGCGCTGCCCAAAAGTGATGGACCACTGCGCGCATCAGGAGCCGGCGCTGCTGCAGATCGAGCCCGACCATTTTGTGTCCTGTCACCTTTACGGAGAACGCGTGTCTTGAGCGAGAACCTGCTGGAACTGCGTAATGTGACCAAAGTATTTCGCATCGGCGGCTTGATCCTAGGCACGCGGCTGGTGGCTGTTGACGATGTCAGCCTGAGCTTGCCAGCGGCAGAGCCATCGATACTGAGCATAGTCGGCGAATCCGGCAGCGGCAAGACCACGCTGGCCCGCATCATCCTGGAACTGGAGCAACCGACGTCTGGCGATGTGCTTATTGATGGTCATCCCCTGTTTTCAAAGGGCGGCGCTGGACTGAAAGGGCGGGAATACTACCGGGCAGTCCAGCCAATCTTCCAGAACCCCTTCGAGGCCTTCAGCGCGCGCAAGAAGGTCGACCGCTATCTCTTCAATGCCGCCATTCGCTTGGGCATCGCCGGTAACAGAAAAGAAGCGCGCGCCATTGTCGCAGAAGTGCTGGAATCGGTCGGTCTCGATCTCTCTCGCGTAGAAGGCAAATATGCCAATCAATTCTCCGGCGGCGAGCTGCAGCGCATCTCTGTCGCCCGCAGCCTTATCCCGCGTCCGAAACTGATCGTCGCCGACGAACCGGTTAGCATGATCGATGCCTCGCTGCGCATGAATATCGTCAATCTCTTCCTGGAACTCAAAGAAAGGTACAAGGTCAGCTTTGTCTACATCACGCACGATCTCTCTACCGCCTACTACGTCAGCGATTACATCGCCATAATGTATCGCGGCAGCGTGGTAGAGTACGGTCCATCGGAACAGATTCTGACCAATTCTGTTCATCCCTATACCGAGCTGCTGCTCGATTCGGTACCGACCGTTGACCACAAATGGGAACGAGGCGTCACCCTGCCGGATATCGAGATTAAAGAATTTCAGGCGCACGCCTGCAAATTCTCTAAACGCTGCAAGTACGTACAGGCAATCTGCGAAAATACCGTCCCGCCGATGGTGCGAATTTCGGCCGAGCGGCAAGCGCTTTGCTACAAACCGGTCGACTTTGATCCAAGGTCAAGCGATCCTCAGCAATCGAAGGAAGCGCTAGCCGCACCCGGGAAATAACGAAGGGTCTGCGCATCGCCAATATGAAGGAGAGTCACATGGAATACTTCAATGGTTTGCATTTGAATATGGGCAATATCTCGCGCTTGTCCAAAGCCAAGACACGTTCCATCACTGCAGAGAACTTCAAAGGTGAAAAAGGGGCGGGCGGCATGGCCACCGATGGCTTCTCTTGGTCAGCCGCGCGAGACCTGGGGCAGGGCTGGAAGGTCTCGCCTTGCATCCAGCTGGAAGCCAACAGTGTCACGACGCTAGCTGAAATTGAGGGACCGGGCGCCATTCAACATATCTGGATCACCACCTTTGAAAAGTATTGGCGCTCCTTGATCCTGCGCTTCTATTGGGACGATGAAGAGACACCCTCGATCGAGGCGCCCTTTGGGGACTTCTTCTGCAACGGATGGACGGAATACTGTCATGTCAACTCAATGCCCATTTCCGCCAATTCCCACAGCGCCTTCAACAGCTATTGGGAAATGCCCTTCCGCAAAAGCGCCCGCGTCACGATAGAAAACCTGCTGGACAAGCCCGTACAACCCATGTTTTACCAATTCGATTACACGCTGACGGATGTGCCGGAGGATGTCGGCTACTTGCACGCGCAATGGCGCCGCAGCAATCCGCTGCCCTATAAGGATGTGTATACCATTCTCGATGGCGTCAAGGGCATGGGCCACTACGTCGGCACTTACATGGCTTGGGGCAGCAATAACCGCGGTTGGTGGGGCGAGGGCGAGATCAAATTCTACATGGACGGCGATACCGACTTCCCGACGATCTGCGGCACCGGCACCGAAGATTATTTCGGCGGCGCCTGGTGCTTTGGCATGCAAGATAACGAATACTCCACCTTTACCACGCCGTATTTGGGATTGCCCCAGGTCATCAAGCCGGATGGCTTTCGTCACAGCCAGCAGCGCTTTGGTATGTATCGCTGGCATATACCGGATCCAATCCGATTCGATGAGGACCTGCGAGTGACCATTCAAGCGCTGGGCTGGCGTTCCAGTATGCTGCATGAAGAAAGCTTTGAAGAGGCTCGTTACTTGCCCCTGCAAGATGACATTGCATCGACGGCTTTCTGGTATCAGGCCGAGCCGCATGCGCCCTTCCCAGAACTGCCGGATCGTGATTACCTCGAGGTGATTTAATACGAATTCTGGAACGACCTGGTGGAAGTTGGCATTCCGCCCGCTTCACACTCAAGGGTACGGGATCAACTCCACCCGCGGCAAGAAGCGGCGCATATCCGCGACCTCGTAGGCGGCCGTGCCTGGTTGCAGGCAGACGGCCGTTGCCGCGGCAACCCCCAGCCGCAAGCCGTCTTCTATTGACCTCCCGTGATGAATGGCATGCGCCAAACCCGCCAGCAGCGCGTCCCCCGCCCCCGCCGGGCTGCTGACATCAACCGGGATCGCCGGGATGCGATAACTGCCCTCCCGCAGGACCGCCAGCACGCCCTTCTTGCCCCGTGAGATGACGACCTGCGTGCCGTAACGCGCCAGAATGTCGCTGCCTGCGGCGTACAGGGCTTCCGTAGATTCCAGTTCCTGGCCGACTAGCGCCGACACTTCATGATTATTCGGCTTGATAAAGGTCGGTTTGGCGCGCAGGCCGACTTCCAGGCTGGGCTGCGAGGCGTCAAAGAGTACGGGAACGCCCTGCTCGCGCGCCATATTGATCGCTTCGACGTAGAACTCGGGATCCATACCGGGAGGCAAGGATCCGCCGGTGATCACCACCGATGCCGACTTAAGCGCAGCCTCGTATCGCTCGCGCAATGCGCCAAGATGACTCGGCTTGACGAACATGGACGCCGAGGTGATGGTCGTATGCTCCTTTGTGCTTTCGTCAATGATGACCGTGTTGATGCGCGTCTCGCCCTCGGCGCTGACGAAATCCGTCGTCACGCCATAGGCTTCCATCATATCCTTGACTTTGTCGCCGACCGACCCCGCCGCCAGCCCCAGCGCCAGGCTGCCGACCCCCATCCTGCCCAGTATCCAGGAAGCGTCGGTCGGCTTCCCGCCCAGGCTGTAGACTGTGCGGGATGCGCGAAGAGTGGTATTGGTGATCAATTTAGGGACAAATACCGTCAGATCAATCGTGGTATTGGGTGTCAGGGAGACGATCATCCGGATTAGTCGTCGCTGAAGTCGGCGATAGCCGCTTCCATGTCCGCGCTTTCTTCGCGCAGCATGGGGCTGGCGTCCAAGTGGCGCGACATCATCATGACAAAGGCGTTGGTATCAAGGCGCTCGACGGCGTCCAGCGCGGCTTGCAGGTTTTTGCCCATCAAGAACAAGCCGTGCCAGGGGGCGATGGTTCCTGCGGCGTGCTTGGCGATGCGCGCCTCGCGGCCGCGCATGGTAGCGACGATTCGTTCGCCCAATTTAGGGCTATGCGCCGGCGCATACTCGATCACCGGCGTGACGCCGAATTTGCGCGTGGCTTCCATGATTGGCGGCATGGCTCGGTTGGCGCAGGCGAAGACCATCAGGTTGCGCGGATGGGCGTGGATTACGGCGCTGCCGTATTCGCTGAAGTTTTGGTGCAGGCCGAAGTGAACGGCGCTCTCCCGCGTTAAGCCGCCATCGCCTTCCAGGATCTCTCCCCGCTTGCTGACGACCAGAACGTCCTCGGCATCCAACTGCCACTGACGCATCTGTCCGGCGAGCGTCGGCGACATGCAATAGACATCGTCCACGCGCAAGCTGATATTGCCGCCGCCGGCATCGGTCAGACGGCGATCAAAGAGCACACGCCCGATGTGCGCCACCAGAGCGCGCCCGGCTTGTACTTCATCAGTCAGAACGATCTCAGTTTGCAACATTCGCAAAACCCCGCATTTTTCGAGATAATGCCATTATAGCGACAGGCTTGCGGATGACAATCATCGAAAGGGAAGAGCATGGGCTTTGAATTCGCCACCGCAACGCGCATCATCTTCGGCGACGGCAGCGCCGGTCAATTGGCGTCGCTGGCCGGGAACCTGGGCGGCCATGCGCTGCTCTTCACCGACGACCAACCCGAACGCGTCGGCGATCTGATTCACTCACTCAAGGGAGCGGGACTGCGGCATACGCTCTTCCCTGTGACCGGCGAACCGAGCGTGGATATGGTCAACCGCGCGGTGGAAAGGGCGCTGTCCGCCGGCTGCGACCTGGTCATCAGTATCGGCGGCGGCAGCGTCATCGATTGCGGCAAGGCGACAGCCGCGCTCATCCCGAACGAAGGCGACACGCTTGATTACCTCGAGGTGATCGGCAAGGGGCGGCCCTTGCAAACGGCGCCCCTACCCTTTGTCGCGCTGCCGACCACGGCTGGTACCGGCGCCGAGGTGACCAAAAATGCCGTGCTTGCTTCCTACGAGCATCGCGTCAAAGTCAGCCTGCGCGACAACCGCATGCTCGCCGATATCGCCCTGGTGGATCCGCAGTTGACCCATTCGATGCCGCCTTCGGTGACCGCTAGCACGGGCATGGATGCCCTGGCCCAGGTACTCGAACCCTACGTTTCCTGCCAGGCCAATCCGCTCACCGACGGTCTCTGCGTCGAGGGACTGCGCCGCGCCGGACGTTCCTTGCGCCGGGTATATGCGGAACCGGATAAGGCCGCGGCGCGAACCGATATGGCGCTGACCAGCTTGCTGGGCGGCTTGGCATTGGCCAATGCCAAGCTCGGCGCGGTGCATGGTTTCGCGGGCGTGCTGGGCGGGATGTACAATGCGCCGCATGGCGCCATCTGCGCGACGTTGCTGCCGCCGGTCATCAAAGCCAATATCAGAGCGCTGGAACAGCGCCAGCCGGATAACCCGATATTGAGGCGCTATGAATATGCCGCCCAATTCATCTTGTTCGATCGCGCCGCCACCGCGGACGACGCTATGGACTGGATCGAGGAAACCAGCGAGATCTTCGCGATTCCCGGTCTGGGCGCTTACGGCATCGAGGAAAAGGACTTCGACCGCATCGTCGAGCAATCGGCTGTATCGAGCAGCATGAAGGGCAATCCCCTTCCGCTCACGCATGAGGAGTTGAAAGCCATTCTGGTCGAGGCACTGTAGCGCGCGAAGGGGAACAACGATGAGAGGCAGCGCCAAATTACGCAAAGACATCGTCACGATTTATTTGATCATCGTGACGTCGATCTTGTGGCTGGATCAAATCTGGACTGGCGTACCGCGATCGGCTGACGATCAACTGCTGTTCATCTCGGATGCAGATGCGATCGACGCCCGGCGCGAATCCAATTCTATCTATCGCGTTGGTCTGGATGGCAGCGGCATGAAGCACATCCTCGGTTCAATACCGCATGGCGAGGGCTATCTCCGCATCTCGGACATAGATTGCCATGCGGAATCGGGGTCGCTCGTGATCGCCGGCGGGCGACACGATCTCAACGGCTTCTACCATGCTCTGCTTGACGGTTCAATGCTGCACCTAGACCGACCGGCCAGCGGTCGGCTGCTCACGTCGCTGGAGCAGATCGCGCTGGCGCCGGATGGCATTAACGTCATCGTATCGCGTCAATACCGGGAATTTCCGCAGCCGCGCTATGGCTTGGTCAGCGGCGATCTTGCCAGCCGCGAGTACAGGACCATAAAGTCGCCGAGCGCGGAGCGCTCGTATGTTTCGCCGATTTGGTCGCCTGATGGAGGCAGTATCGCATATATCGTTGTCAAGCATGCGCCTGAAGAGCGTCCGTCTTATGCGCTCGTGATCGCGACCCCCGATAGGCGTGGCGAGCGAGTCATCTACGATACGCCACTGACGCTGACTGATATCGCCTGGTCATCCGATGATCAGTGGATCGCCGCAGTTATCGGCGGGCAACTCTACAAGCTACGCCCGGATGGGGGCGATCTGACGCGGCTCAGTATTCATCAAGGTGGTATTTCAGGTCCGCGCTGGTCGCCCGACAGCCGGCGGATCAGCTATGTCGCGCCCTCGTCTTTCCCGGGTTTCAATCAGTTGATGGTGATGGACGCTGACGGGAGCAATATCCGACGGGTGGCCAACATACGCGGTGAGGTGGTCAACGGCTGCTGGGTGTGAGGAGTGGGCGAATAACCGTGAAAACACTCATTCGATTTCCCAATCTTCTACATTCAAACCAGGAATGCGTTCAAATTCTCTTGTGTTATGCGTCACGACGATCAGCCCATTTGCTCTCGCAATCGCGGCGATCAACATGTCATGCCGGCCAATGGGCGTACCGCGTCGCTCGAGGTAAGCGCGTATGCTGCCGTACTCATCAGCGGCCGCGTCATCAAAGGGTAAACTTTCAAAGTGGCGTAGGAACGCGTCTTGTATAGCGCGGGAACGCTCAGGTGTTTGACCCTTGGCGGAACCAAAATACATTTCGCCCTTGGTGATCGCGCTAACGGCGATATCCGCATATGATTGAGTGTCTATGAAGTCCCGCAACTGTGGCGCTCGCCCGTTGATGTAAGTAATGCATGCATTGGTATCGAGCAGATATCTCATTCAAGCGAGTCCCCGTATTCATGTAACTCGATAGGGTTATCGGCCAGACTGCCATAGGTCTGATCCACGAATTTCTTCCAGGGCAACTCTCGGTATGCTTCATCTTTAGTCTCGGGCGGGGACACATGGTCGGTATCTTTGCCGAGTTCAAGAATCAGGGCTAAGGTGGCGTCGAAATCGGGATGATTCTTGTCTGTGTACCGCTCTATACAGACGCCTTCTTCGTATCGCGCCCCATCGGGCAAAATCGCTGACGCCAGATCCACATGATCCAGGCGAGCGCCCATCAGCCTTGCGCCCAGCAAGTTTGCTCGGTTCAGGTTGGCGCGACCCAATATAGTCTCTTCCAGGCAAGCCCGACGCATATCTGACATGCCCAAATTCGAGCCGCTGAGGTCCGCGCATTTAAGATCTGCTTCGTATAGTCTTGCCTTTCTCAGATTGGCGCCTTGCAGGTTACTCCCGCGCAAGTTTGTGCCATCCAGGACCGCCTCTGCCAGATTCGCGCGGAACAAACGGGCGCCCTCCAAGCCTGCGCCAGTCAAGTCCGCGCCCTGCAATCCACCGCTGATGCTATATATGTCGGCGTTTTCTCGTCGCTGCTTCATATGTGTAAACCGGTCCCAAGACAATACACCATAGCTTTGATTCCAGCATATGATACCACACTCAACGTTCTAATAGTCTTCACCACGATTAGCAAAATCAGTGGGCTGTAGAGGCTGTTCGGCGCGGCAGATAGACCACCCAAATCACCGCCGTGCCCAGCGCCAGCGCCGCGCTCAAGCACAGCAAAGTCGTTTCGTAGCCCAGCGCCTGAATCGCCAGCCCGCCCAGGATCGGACCCGCCACCTTGCCGAAGTTCTGCATCATGCCGATCAGTCCCATGCCCGCGCCCAGGTGTTCAGGACTGATGTGGTCCGATACCAGGGCAATCGCCGCCGGGAAGATCAGCGCTTGCGCCAAACCCATCATCAGCGCGGGCGCCAGGAAGGCCGCGCCGGCGTCCAGCACATGCACCAGCGGCAGGGATACGGCCAGCGCCAGCATGCCCAGGCTGATGCTCGTCAGGTATCCCAGGCGATCGCCCAAGCGACCGCAGTACGGCTTGGCGATCACATGAATCGCCTCCTGCAAGCTGAAGAATGTACCAACCAGCGCGGCGCTCGCGCCGGCGTCGAGAGCGTATATCGGCAAGAACGCTTTGAGTGTATACAGGGCGACAAAGGTGATGGATTCCAGGGAACCAGTCAACCAGATGGCCGGCGTACGTCCCCCGTCGCGAATGGCGTTGCGGACGTGCTGCAGCAGGGGCTTCCGCTTCTGCCTTTTCTCGGGATGGGTATCCGGCAGACCCAGCACCGGTACAAAGACGGCGCAGCTGATCAACCCGATCACCGTGAAGACAGCCGCCGGATCCATCACCGTCAGTAGCCCGCCCGCCAGCGCCGGACCAACGATATAACCGCCGCTGCGCGCCATCTGGAACCAGCCGATGTCTTCGGCGACCGACGGGTCAGTGTCGGCGGGTCTGTGTCTACGCGACCCTACGCGACCTAGCGACCCTGCGCCACCCGACGGGTCAGTGTCCACGCGACCCCGCTCCCCGCGCGACGTCTCTGCGATGTAGGCCAAGGTTACTGGTCCATAGATCGCCGTCGCCAAGCCATGTAGCAGGCGGACGACGAGCAGTTGCTCGGTGTTACTGATGAAGCCGTAGCTAAAAGGCATGAAGGCGAAAAAGCAAGTGCCGATTAAAAGCCAGACACGCCGTCCGCCGCGATCGGACAAGATGCCGAAGAAGGGCTTCAGCACCAGTCCCGTAATGGTGGATACGGATACGATTGCGCCAAGGAAGGCGCCGGAGGCGCCCAGCGCGTCGGCGAAAATGGGCAGCAGCGGCGTCTTGCCCATCTGATAGCCGGACCTCGCCAGGAAGTCCGCCAACATGAGATTGAGGAAGGGTTTGCTACGGCGCATATTTTTTTGACCACAAAGGCGCCGAAGTAAGCGCGCCTAAGTAATTGAAAACTTTGCCATAAGAAAGAAATCGCCGAAATAATCGAAACTGTGTAGGGGCGAGCCTTGGCTCGCCCGCAATTCCCATAGATTAACAACCATATGCTGCCTGACTTACCTTCGATTACTGAGGTCTCGAAGACTTAAAGTGCGTTGCCTTTGTGCTCTTCGCGTCTTTGTGCTTATCTCTCTAGTCCAGACTCTCGCGCTACTCCACCCTGAGGACAACCTTGCCAAAGCCGGCGTTGCCCAGCATGGTGTTGAATTCCGCCAGGTTGCCCTCGACGATGTCATCGAACTTGCCGACGGTACCGTCAATGTCCCCCGCGATTTCTTCGTAGGCGCCGTATTCATAGTCGGTCGGCTTGTAATCCCCCAGCGCCACGTTGAAGGTCAGGTTCTTCAACTGCTCCGCCAGCCGGTCGCCATTGTTCATCGCGTCCGGCCAGCCCGGCCGCGTGTCCGGAATCATCAATTCCTTTTCGACTTCGAGAACCTGTTCTTCCAGGGCCTTGGCCCCGTCGATGATGCCGGCCGCCGATTCCAGCCCAGCGATGCGCTCGCGCCATCCCTTGAGTTGCGCCCGTACATCGCGCATTTGGTTGATGCGCTTATGCGTCTCGGAGACCTTGTCGCGGATCGTCATGAGCAGATCAAACTGCTCTTTGAGTTCGGCATTGGATGCCGGCACGCCTGCTTCCTTGCTCACTTCAAAGGACGCGCTTTGTTCTTCTTCGCCGACACAGAGCGTCACCCAATAGGTGCCGGGCGCGGCATGCGGTCCCTTGATGAAACCCTGCTGATTATCGTTGTGCGGGATGACCTTGCGCGCATCGGGATAGCGCAGATCCCAGACGAAGCGATTCCAGCCGGCCTTCGAGGGAATGCGCAGTTCTTTGGGCGCTTCATCGGCGCCGCTGCCATCCCCGCGCCCCTCGCGCTTCTCGGCTGCTTTTTCCTCTTCGTCGGCGTGCAAGCTCTTGAAGGTCTTGACCTCTTTGCCCTCGGCGTCTTCAATGCGCAAGCTGATCGTCGACTCCGGCTTTTCGCGCAGATAGTAGGTGATCACCGCGCCCTTGGGCGGGTTAACGCCGCTATCCAGCCAAGTCTCCTTCCGACCGTGTTCCGGCGTCTCTTCAACCAGATAAGGCGCGACGGCGCCCAGCGTACTCATATACTGCTTGCCGTCGCCGCTTTCGAAGAGGCCGTCGAAGACCTTGGGCAAGTGCCGTTCCACCCGGCGCGGCGCCAAAAGCTGCACGGCTTTGTCGGCGATGTCGTCGTCGTATTGATGCAGCACGGTCAAATCGTCCAGGATCCAGAAAGAGCGCCCGTGCGTCGCGATGACTAAGTCCGTTCCCTTGACTTTCAAGTCGTAAACCGGGCTGATAGGCAGGTTGAGTTGGAAGCGCTCCCAACTTTCGCCGCCATCAAATGAAATGTACAAGCCGAACTCCGTGCCCAGGTAGAGTAAACCTTCGCGGTTGGGATCTTCGCGGACGGCGCGGCAGAAATGATCGTCGGCGATGCCGGCGGTTATGAGCGACCAGCTCTCCCCATAGTCCGTCGTCTTGAAAACGTAGGGCGCATAGTCATCATTCTTGTAACGCGTGGCGGTGACGTAGGCGGTGGCCGCATCGTGCGGCGAAGGTTCGATCATATTAAACATGCACCAATCGCCCAAACCCGGTGGCGTGATCTCGGTCCACTCCCCGCCGCCAGACGGGTCAGTGTCTACGCGACCCTCCCGCGTGATATGCAGCAAACCATCGTCCGAGCCGGCCCAGATGACGCCGGCCTCGTGGGGAGATTCCGCCAGCGTATAAACCGTGGCGAAATGCTCGGCGCCAACAGCATCGCGATTGATGGGACCGCCCGAGGGCTTGAGCGTCTCGGGATCGGCTTTGGTCAGGTCGGGACTGATCTCCTGCCAGCTTTGGCCCTCGTCGGTCGTCCTCAGTATCTGATTGCCGCCGATGTAAATGGTGCCGCTGTCATGGGGCGAAAAGACGATGGGGTAGGTCCAGGCGAAGCGATATTTGTCCGCCCCCGCGCCCAAACCGGTGGACGAACGCGGCCAGGTTGAAATCAGACGGATCTGCTGTGTACGGTGATCGTAGCGCTGCAAGCAATTGCCGCCCCCGGGCGCACTGCCGACGGCGCCGACATAAACGATGTTAGGGTCGTCGGGATGGACGGCGATATAGCCGCTCTCGCCGGAACCGGCGATATCGCAATCGTCCCACATGATTGACGAATAGCGGCTGCGGCTGGGTACGCGCAAGCTGGAATTGTCCTGCTGCGTACCATAGACATAGTACGGGTCGTTGCTGTCGACATCGAGGTGATAAAACTGCGCTGTCGGCTGATTGTATATGCTGGAAAAGGTCAAGCCGCCGTTGAGCGAGACGCAAGCGCCCCCGTCATTGCCGTGGATCATCACCTGGTTGTTGCCGGGATGAATCCACAGGTCATGGTCATCGCCGTGGGGCGTGGTGATCTCGCTGAAATTGTGCCCGCCATCGGTCGATTTCCAGAAGTTGAGGTTGTTGACGTAGATCGTGTTGGCGTCCAGCGGGTCGGCGGTCAGGTGCATATAATACCAGGCGCGGGAGATCAGGCGGTTGTCCTTGCTGCCCAGGACCCAGGTCTCGCCGTAGTCGTCGCTGCGATAGATGCCGCCGTCGGGCTGGTTCTCGATGATGGCCCAGACGCGCCCACTCTGCGCCGGCGACGCCGCCACGCCGATCTTGCCCAGCAACCCTTCCGGCAAGCCCTTATTTCGACTGATGTTCTCCCAGCTGTCGCCGCCGTCCAGCGAGCGCCAGAGGCCGCTGTCCTCGCCCCCGGATGAGATCTGCCAGAAATTGCGATAAGCCTCCCAGAAGGCGGCGTAGATGATGCGCGGATTGTTCTTGTCGATGCTCAGATCGATGGCCCCGGCTGCCTCGCTGACATGCAGGACCTGCTCCCAGCTTGCGCCGCCGTCCTTGGAACGGTAGACGCCGCGCTCGGCGTTCGCTCCAAAAGCGTGGCCAAAAGCCGCCATGTAAACCAGATCGGCATTTTCCGGGTGACTGCGGATCTTGGCGATCTGCCGCGACTCTTTCATGCCCAGATGTGTCCAACTGCGCCCGGCATCGGTGGATTTGTAGACGCCATCGCCGATGGAGACATCGATGCGGATGGTGGTTTCGCCGGTGCCGGCATAGATAACATTGGGATCGGCCGGCGCCACTTCCAACGCGCCCACGGACGACGCGGTGAAATAGCCGTCGCTGATGTTCTCCCAATATTGCCCGGCATCCGTGGTCTTCCAGACGCCGCCGCAGACGCCGCCGAAATAGAAGACGTTGGGGTCGCGCGGGTCGCCGGCCACGGCGACCACCCTCCCGCCGCGAAAGGGTCCAATGCAGCGGAATTCGGCTAGTCCGTCATATTTGGATGGGGTCATGGGGATGTCCTTTAAGAATGTCTGTTGATAATGAGGCGGTATTTTAACACAGATGGCGATTTTTTCTTTAACGGCCGAGAACACCGAGGTCACCGAGCGGGGGATATCGAACCGCAATGGCTCGAGGGTCACGTTGGGCGCATCCACCTACAAACCGTAGGGGCGACTTTGTGAGTCGCCCGTTTTTCATTTAACCACCGAGTACACTAAATTTTGGGAATTCAGGTACTTTTTCGACCACGAAGATACAAAGCGACAATCATCGCGGGGCAATACAATTACCAATATGTCGAGGAATCGTCAAAATCCCTTATGAAGTATTGCCACAGACATTCGGCGGCCTTATCAATTGTGCAAATTCGGCAATCTTCATTCTGACTAAACATTGTCAAACCTAGTGTAAACTTTAGTGCGGGTCTACCGTCGAGTTCAGCTACTTGAGCGAGTTCATTGAATGAGTTTCTGCTGAATGATGTCATGCGCCCGTGTGCCTCACTGTAGGCAATTCCGTTGATTCCAAGGTTGTCACTTTTCCAGATCGCGCAACTCTTCTTGATATCACCGTTCAGATATACTTGGCATTTGAAGAGGGTGTTAGATTCGTCCGAAATTGTCGTTTGAATTTGTGTTACGGTAGCCTCAAATTCACTGAGAGCCTGACCGAAGTAGTTGCGAAATCCCGCCACCGCTTCGTTTAAGAAGTTATCCTTTTCCAAATCCGTCAGGCGACGCCGCATTCTTGGCAATGGAATCTCACGCCTTCTAGTTTTGATAGAGCTAAGTTCAGCCTTAGTCTTTCCATCCCGAGTCTTCCAATCATCTGGGATCGTCTCCCACGGCACTGGCTGTGCGTTCTGCAAAGCGCTGATAAGACGTGCGCCGGATTCGGCCGACCCGTCAAAGCGAACCCATTGGTGATCGTTTAGCGGAGATGGTGGATGAATGCCGCGCACAAATACGACAGTCACTACTGGCTTCTGGATAAGCGCTGCGTGCTGCCACTCTTTTTCGCACGTGTCGGACTCCAGTGCATTTGCTGTTGTTGCCAACAGGAAAACGTCGCACGATTCAAGGTTTGACGGAAGCTGCGGCCTCCATGGTCGCCCGCCAACCATGTCACTCTGGAAGCGCCACGCTCTGAAGCCGCCCGGTCGCATCACTTCTTCAAAGTCGATTGCGCATTGTGCATCTTCATCTGCATTCATTAAACACGCTGCTTTCTTATGAGTCGAAGTAACAAATATTATATATCATTTCGCGTCTTATAATATTATGCAATGAACATCGGGCGACCCGCCGGGTCGCCCCTACCAGTTCCCACATAGCGAAGCCATCGCACTTCGCGCGAATTTCCGATTAAATTTCGTTCCTCGGTGCTCTCGGTGTCCTCGGTGGTTAAACCAGAACGACGGGCGACCCGCCAGGTCGCCCCTACCAATTCTCTTCGCGGAGCCTTCGCGCCTTTGTGGTTCAAACAGATCCCCTCTGTGCCCTCTGCGTCTCTGTGGTGAATCCCTAATCTTGACATCCCCGCCCTACATCCTCTAACCTAGCCCACACGCCAATCCAAGGAAAACCCTCATGCCACGGGTCAAATTCACACCCAACTTGCAGCGCTTCTTCCCCGACCTGACCGAACTCGAGGTCGAAGCGACCACCATCGCCGAAGCCGTCAGCGCAGTCGACCAGCGCTGGCGCGGCCTGGGCGACTACATCATCGACGAACAAGGCGCCCTGCGCAAGCACGTCAACATCTTCATCGGCGACGAACTCATCCGCGACAAACGGACGCTCTCCGATCGCGTTTCCGCCGACACCCGCATTTACATCATGCAAGCGCTATCCGGAGGTTAACTTGGAACACACGTCACACTACCAAACCAATTGCATCGTAGCGTCACCCCTCTCCATTGCAATGGATGACTTCTCCCCGTTGAGCGGGGAGACCGAGAGGGGCACAGGCCGGGGGAGGGGTTGAAAAATGCGCGACAAACTACTCATCGGCACCCGCAAAGGGCTGCTCCTGCTGGACAGAAACGGCGCGGCCGGAACAGAATGGACCATCGAATCGGCGCACTTCGAGGGCATCCCCGTGCCCTATGCCATGCATGACCCGCGCGCCGACACGCTCTGGGTCTCGCTCGATCACGGCCATTGGGGTGGCAAGCTGCACCGCTCGCGCGATCTGGGCGCCACCTGGGAAGAGGTCGAAGCGCCCAAATATCCCGAAGGCGACACCGTCCCGCCCGATTTCACCACCCCCGCGGCCACCAGCTATATCTGGCTGATCGAGCCCGGCGGCGCCGACGAGCCGAACCGCCTTTACGTCGGCACCGAACCCGGCGGGCTCTTCGTCAGCAATGACGGCGGCGACAGTTTTCAATTGATGGAGACGCTCTGGTACCACCCGACCAACAAGCACTGGTTTGGCGCCGGGCGCGATCATCCCGGCTGCTGTTCCATCGTGGTCGATCCCCGCGACAGCCGCCATTTGATCGCCGGCATCAGCGTCGGCGGCGTCTACGTCAGCCATGACGCCGGCGAATCCTGGGAGGCGCGCAATCGTGGTCTCTACGCCGACTACCTGCCCGACCCGCACCACGACTACGGCCACGATCCCCATATCATTCTCGCCAGCCCGTCGAACCCCGATGTGCTCTGGCAACAGAACCATTGCGGCATTTACCGCAGCGAGAACGGTGGGCTGCAATGGCAAGATATCTCGGAGAATGACGGTCCCGCCGGCTTCGGTTTCGCGCTGGCGCTGGACGCGGAGGACGAACGCGTGGCCTGGGTGGCGCCCGCCGTCAGCGCCGAGTACCGCGTACCGGTGGATCGCGCTATCCGCATATGCCGCACCGAAGACGGCGGGCGGACCTGGCAGGACCTGCGCCAGGGCTTGCCGCAGCAAAACGCCTACGATCTCATCTTTCGTCACGCCATGGACACGCGCGGCGATACCCTGGTCTTCGGCACCACGGCCGGCAATTTCTACGTCTCCGATGACCGCGGCGATCACTGGCGCTGCCTGGCGCATAACCTGGCGGTGATCTATTCGGCCCGCTTTATGTAAACGGGTCGCCATTACGCAACCAATAGGGGCGATCGGCGGGCGACCAGATTGGTCGCCCCTACTTTTATCCTGGTGATTAGCGCATTATCTTTGAATTGACTTTTGACAACGCGGGAAATGAGGAAATAAGAATGACGGATTCACCCGATCTTCTGCTGAAGAAAATCCAGGGCTGCCTTTACGGCGGCGCGATAGGCGATGCCATGGGCGGCGTCGCCGAGTGGCGCATGCCCCACGAGATTCGCGAGCGCTACGGTTATATTACCGACTTGGTCGAAGCCTGGGATGCGCCCAATGACGATAGCGGCCGCGGCGACGGCCGCTACACCGATGACAGTCACATGGTGCAGTTGCTCAGCCGCTGTTACATCGAACATGGCGACCACCTGGACGCCCACGAGTATTTCCGCCGCATCGGTCCCATGATCGGTTACGAAACCCGCTGGATCCCCGACCGCGGGCGCGAGATGCCGCTGGCCGAGCGCCTGTTTTATCCCGAGAAATGGCTCTTCATCCGCTGGCTGGCCAATGCCGATCCGCGCTACGCCGGCGTCGGCAACATGGTCAACTGCGGCGCCGCCATGTACGCCGCGCCCATCGGCATTATCAACGCCTGCGATCCGCTCGGCGCCTATCAAGAAGCGGTCGATGTACTCAGCCCCCATCAAGTCAGCTTCGGCCTGGAAGCGGCCGCCGTGCAGGCAGCTTGTGTGGCCGAAGCCTTCAAGCCGGAGGCCTCCGTCAACTCCATCATCGATGCCGCGCTGTCGGTCGCCAAAGACGGCACCGCCGATTGCATCGCCGCCATCGTCGAGCTAGCCCGTACCCTCAGCGACTGGCGCGAAGCCATCGCTCCCCTGCGCGAAGTCATGCGCGACTTCGACACCTCGCCGGATGACGCCAAAACTCAGCGCGGCAACGGCACGGACGACTGGACGCCCAGCCGCTCGCACAGCATCGAGGAAGTGCCGGTCGCGCTCGGCTTCCTGGTGGTCACCGGCGGCGACTACGAGGGCACCATCATGGGCGCCACCAACTACGGCCGCGACAACGATTCCATCGCCGGCATGGGCGGCGCCATCGCCGGCGCCCTGCATGGCATCGACGCCCTGCGTCCCGACTGGGTGGAGCGGATCAATACGGCCAACCGCATTGACTTGTTTCCCATCGCGGATGACCTGGCCGATCTGACGCGGGTGCTGCAAACGCAGCAGCTAGCAACTGCGCAGAGTCGGCAAGCTGCGTTTGAAAAGTTAGGTGGGTAAGGGCTTGCAAGATTGGGATCAATGAAGTTTCGGCGAGACTAGGAACTAGCGGAGAATTCTGAACTCGTGCGGATCTGCAAGTTGCCAGCCGGAGCGCCTCTTTATGGCAAGGCCACCAACTGAAATGGTCTTCCAGTCGATGTGAGCTTTATGTGCAGCAATATAATCTTCCTTACCGAGATTGATCCAAAGCTTTCGACCTGATCCGTTTCGGTCGGTCCGCAAGACAACTATAGATCGCTCATTATTGTCAACGTCGTCGCTCTGCGGGTCAACTGAAGAACTCAAGCCAATAACACGCCCCTCAATCCTTTGATAGTCTGGCTTTCGCTCCTTGAGCTTGTCGCAGGCTTTTTTCAAGAATTCGATATGCGGACGCTCAATAAGTATGCTTTTGAATTCTGTTACTCCTGGCGAGACGGGGACTTTTCTAGACCAATCTACGCTGTATTGAACTGGTCTTGGCGAGTGCTTAGAGATCTCCAAGATCGCATTGCACATGTTGGCGTTGAAACCGTCAGCGTAGCCTGAAATAAGTGCTTGCGGGTTCCGATTAGTTGTTGCATTTTGCAAATCTATTAGACCGGTTGCTATGCGCTCCATGACACGTCTTTGCAACGGCATCCTTTGCCCCGGATCTTCTTTGTCGTCGAACAGCAGCGTTTGATAAGGTTCTATTTCACCGACCTGTGATTCAACGTGATAGCTAACATTGCCATTACAAGTTTGATGTATTTCAAAGTGCTTGAGCATTTTTCTGGCTTCTAAGTAATACTGATTGAAATATGGCTTTAGGCTGCGTTCCATGTTAGCCGAATGTCCAATTAGTCTTTTGATTGGGGGCATCTGCATGGCGGCATTGTCTACGGACCTTGAATCCACTTTTATCACAAGCAAATCGCGGTCAAACAGCAAAATCTCGCTGGCAATTGTCTCTGGTGCTTTCTCGGTCAACACTGAATGCAAACCAATGGAGTTTCTTACGTAATTGGAATAGTCGGGTGCTGATTCGTTCTTCGGAAGAATTAACTCTAGCGGTGCTCCATCTTCGTCCTGAAAGCCTTCAAATGCGTATAAGATCTTGTTGTCACTGACAAGTGTCCAACCCGCAGTCTGCAAATACGAAGCTATGTTATCGACAGGAAGCTCGTACTTAGGGGCAGTCATGTGTTTACCTCCCGACTCTTTTTCGCTGCTTCTCTTGCTTCGTCAAGGAGCTTGTTTACCGCTCGCACATCAAATAGTTGATCTCTTGGTATCTTGATTCGGACGGAACTAGTGTTTTCTGACCTTTTATCTGGAACACGAAACCAATAGCAACAATCCTTCATGCAAAATAGATCTTCGCTTACCACAAGCCAATTTGAAACTTCTTTAGGCATCTTGAACAAGATTAGGATGATAAACCCAAAGCCTTCCCATGTGACCAGCTTATTGTACGAATCTACACCTATATCATACACAACATGATCGTTCTCAAGCTTCCATCTTCTAGTAGCCTTCATCTGAAAGTTAAACGTTATGCTGGTGTCGCCGAACTTGCCGTCGGGTAGATTCTTTACATAGCTGATGTCGCCATCAGAACCGAAATCTACATTTCCGTCGGTGCGTTTCACCTTTGCACCGGCTCTTGATACTACAGCGTGCAAGTATGCATATTGCATCTCTTGCATAATGTTGTTCAGAGGATATGGCATACATTGCGTCCCTAGTTGACATTAACTCTATGCTGGACGTTGCTTGTGCGAAGTCTAACACGCGTTTCCAAATCGACACAGCTCGACAAGACTGGTAGTTGAAATGCAAACTCCAATCTGCGGGAGGAGACCGGGGTGAATCCAAAAAAACGCGACTATTTAGTCGCCACCCGCGCCCCAATCCCCGCTACACTACATACAACGCGCCTAAAAACCGAATCTCCACCGCCAGATTGCCAAATTGCCGAAAAAACTTTTTTCCCGGCAATTGCCGCCGTCTGGCTCTGTGTCCTCTGTGTACTCGGTGGTAAAACAGAGAAAAATCGAGGGCTTCAATTATGACCCGATCCCGCTCCCAATCCTTCTTCAACGAAGACGGCGTCGCCGGCCTGACCCACCGCGCCTTCACCGCCGCCATGGGCTACGACAGCGCCGACATGGCCCGGCCGCTGATCGGCATCGGCAATACCTGGAGCGAACTCAACAACTGCAACGGGCACCTGCGCCAGCTCGCCGAAGCGGTCAAGCGCGGCGTGTTGCAGGCGGGTGGCTTGCCGCTGGAATTCCCCACCATCTCCCTGGGCGAAATCTACCTCAGCCCGACCTCAATGCTCTACCGCAACCTGGCGGCTATGGACACCGAAGAGATGATCCGCGGCAATCCGCTGGATGGCGTCGTCCTGCTGACCAATTGCGACAAGACCACGCCCGCCGCGCTCATGGGGGCCGCCAGCGCCGACATCCCGACCATCATGCTCAGTGGCGGTCCCATGCTCAACGGGCATTACAATGGCGAGATCCTGGGCGCCTGCACCGACTGCCGCCGTTACACCGCCGAGTTCCAAGCCGGCGCCATCACGGCGGAGACTTACCGGGCGGTCGAGGAGAATCTGGTGCGCAGCGCCGGACATTGCATGGTCATGGGCACCGCCTCGACCATGAACTCGCTCATGGAAGCGCTGGGCATCGCGCTGCCGGGCAATGGCGCTATCCCCGCCGCCGATTCGCGCCGCACCCGCCTGGCGCAAGCCGCCGGCCGCCAGATCGTCGAACTGGTCAAAGCCGATATCCGTCCCTCGCGGATTCTGACTGCCGAGGCATTTGACAACGCAATAAGACTGCTGCACGCGCTGGGCGGCAGCACCAACGCCGTCGTGCACTTGCCCGCCATCGCCGGACGCGCCGGCATCGACTTGCCGCTGTCGCGCTTTGACGAACTCAGCCGGTCGACGCCGCTGATCGCCAATATGCGCCCCAGTGGTCAGTACCAGATGGAAGACCTCTTCTACGCCGGCGGGATTCCCGCTGTTCTCAAGGGTTTGCTGCCGCTGCTCAACGGCGATGCGCTGACCGTCACCGGGGTAACATTGGCGGAAAATGTTGAGTCGGCCGCGGTCAGCAATCCCGAAATCATCCGCTCGCTCGACGATCCGCTGGCTGCCGAAGGCGGGCTGAGCATCTTGCGCGGCAATCTGGCGCCCGATGGGGCGGTCATCAAACATGCTGCCGCGACCCCCGAATTGCTAAGGCACAGCGGACCCGCGCTGGTATTCAAAGACGTGGCGGATCTCAAGGCGCGGGTGCACGATCCCGCGCTGGATGTGACGGTAGACCATGTGCTGGTGCTGCAGAACGCCGGTCCCGTCGGCGGACCCGGCATGCCCGAAGTCGGCAATCTGCCCATCCCGCAGAAGCTGCTGCGGCAAGGTATTCGCGATATGGTTCGCATCTCCGACGCCCGTATGAGCGGCACTTCCTACGGCACGATCGTCCTTCATGTCGCGCCGGAAGCCGCGCTCGGCGGCCCGCTGGCGCTGGTCCAGGACGGGGACGTCATCGAACTGAATGTGCCGGAGCGCCGCCTGCGCTTGCACGTCAGCGATGAGGAGTTGGCAAACAGGCGGGCCAACTGGTCTGCGCCGCAGCCGGCCTTCGCGCGCGGCTACGGGCAGATGTACCTGCGTCACGTGCTGCAAGCGCCTCTGGGTTGCGATTTTGATTTTCTGCGGGGGAGCGATCCGGTGGCTGTGTCCGAGCAGCCGAAGTTTTAGCGCGGGAAAAGCCGTTGCAATTCCAGCGCGAAGCCGGGCAAGATCTGCTCGCCGGACAAGCTGCCATCTCTGGAGACAAACTCGCTCTGCGGCTCTCCATCAGCGCCAGCGCGCCAGACCTCGACGCCTTGCCGCGCCGGCAAGACAAGCCATACGATCGCGGTGCCATTCGCTAGATATACAACTGCCTTACGACGCAACTCGGCGACAGTGTTGCTCGGGGACTGGATCTCGACCGCCAAGTCGGGCATGCGCGGGACGAACTTCTCATGATCCGCTGGCGGGACGTATTCCTTTCGGATGAAGGCGACGTCAGGCGCGAGCAAGGTATGGCGGTCATCGATCGGGTAATAGCCAGTTTCGACGGTCCCTTCGCCCAGGTCATGCTCTTCGGCATAGTTCAATAGATAGCTCACGATTAGAACAGCGATACGTCCATGCGCATATCCTGGAGGCATGTCCCAAAACAACTCCCCGTCTATGAGATAATAGTGCTTGAGTTCGTTTTCCGGCAGCTGTGAAAGCCGCCAGACGTCTTCAACTGTGTACAGCTTCTCTTGGAGAGCCATTGTTGCCTCGCGCGCGTCTCTTATCTTTTTTAAGTATAGCGCACTCTCAATCAGTTCGACAGATTAGGCGCGAGATCGGGTTGCTCCGGGTCGCTGGGCTGCGGTTTTCTGCGAGGGCGTGATCCGGTGGCTGTGGCTGAGCAGCCGAAGTTCTAGTGGCTGGATTCGCCGCAGCGACAATGAGAGCGTAAAGAAAGGGACGCGATTATTTCTCGGTGGTTGATTTTCGGACGAATTATGCGAAAAACCGCCCATACCCAAACGGACGCAACATCCCTGGCCGATCCCCACTCAAGACCCAACGCGCCATCAGCTTCGCGACCGCCGGCGCGATCGCCCAGCCATGCCCCGACCAGCCCACGCCGGCCAGCATATTCGCCGCGCCTGGCAAGTAGTCGATGATGGGAATGCCATCAACCGAGATCATCTCGGCGCGGTCTGTGAAAACCTCGTCCACAGGGAGGTCCGCCAGCGCCGGATAGACCGCGAGTGCCTCGCGCCGATTGCCCTCGACTTGCTCGGCGATGGGCTGGCCGTGACCGGCGCGCGCATCCCAGCGGCCGCGCCAGCCGCCGGAGACCATCACGCGGCCGTCGGGCAGCGGCTTGATGGCGAGCGTTCGGTGCGCGTGACCGATTAAGTGCGTCATGGGCGGCGGTATGTCAGCTGCCAGCGCCATCACCTGCGGCCACATGCGCCAGACAGGCAATTCAATGTCGAGATTGTCACGGACGAAGCTGGCGACATGGGCATTCGAGAGCAGGATGACTTGCTTGCCGACCTTGATTTCCCTGTCCTCGCCGTCGATGGTCGCTCGGATGCCGACGACGGTGTCGCCTCGCCGACGCAGGCCGGTCACCGGCGCATTTTCGATGATCCGCGCGCCTGCTTGGCGCGCCGCGTTTGCCATGGCGCGCGTGGTCGCGCTGTGATCGGCGACGCCGTCCTTCGGACAATAGATGGCCCCGATGACGTTCTCGCTGAGCTGTGGCTCCAACTCGCGCAATTGCCCGGCGTCCAGCAAGCGCGATTCAATACCTTGCCGATTCTGCATCCAGACCTGCGCGGGGGCGCCCGCCAGGTCGGCTTCGCGTTCGATCAGATGCAGATGGCCCAGGCGTCGGTAGCCGGTGAATCCGCCGATGTGCTCGTGCAAGTCGGGCCAAATGTCGTAAGCCAGGCCTATCAAGGGCAGTTCGCGCAGATCGCGTCCGTTAGCGCGTACGCCGCGCTCGCCCAGGCCGCCGGAAGCGCCGATGGCGATGGATTTGGCTTCCAGCAGCAGCGCCTCTTCACCCGCTTTCGCCAGTTCCCAGGCGATCGCACAGCCATAGATGCCGCCGCCGATGATGACATAATCGACCATACCCATGTCCAAAATTGTGTTATCAAGGTGTAAGGATTATAGTGCAGAAGCTGTCATTTCAGCGATTGGTAGGGGCGATCCGACAGATCGCCCAAATATCATATAGTATTCAGCCCAGAAGACCCACAAGGTCACTCCTAGCGTTTGAATATAAAGGATAGGGTATAGTATCTAGGCGTCCAACTCCCCGTCAGCCAAGCCGGTCGGCACCGGGGGAGGCTGCGCGAGCGTACTCTCCACCGCGATATGCTCTGCCCGCGCCGCCGATTCTTCCAACGCGCACATGATATCGAGCACGTGGAAGGCGAGATCGCCGCTGGCGCGATGCGGACGTCCTGACTGGATCGCATAAGCCATATCCGCCACGCCGGCGCCACGTCCGATATTTGCCGTATGCGACAGCGGGACATCGACCCATTCGCGCTGTCCAGCGGGCATGATCCGCACATCGCCATCGAATCGGTTCGGGTCGGGCGCGCTCAGCGAGCCCTTTTCGCCGTGGATCTCGATCGGGGGCAGGTGATGGCCCCAGATATCGAAGCTGGTGATGACAGTGGCGATGGCGCCGCTTTCAAACTCCAGCGTAGCGGCGATATGCGTATTGACCTCGACCGGAAGCGCCTGTCCCATCAGCGCTTCGCTGGTGGCGATGCGTTCCGGAAAGCTGATGCGCGCCGAGCCAGCCACGCGCGCCACCGGTCCCATCAGGTGCACCAATGCGGTCAGATAATAGGGACCCATATCGAAGAGGGGACCGCCGCCCTCGAGATAGAAGATACTTGGGTTCGGATGCCAAGCTTCGGGTCCGTGAGCCATGAAGACGGCGGTCGCGGCAATCGGCCGACCGATAAGATCGTCATCAATCGCTTTGCGGGCGGTTTGCAGGCCGCCGCCGAGGAAGGTATCCGGCGCGCAGCCCACACGAAGACCGGCCGCTTTTGCCGCCTGGATGACTTCCGCGCCATCGGCGCGGTTGATCGCCAGGGGCTTTTCGCTATAGACGTGTTTGCCAGCCTGGATAATTTGGAGCGAGATATCGGCATGTGCTGCCGGAATGGTCAAATTGACGACGATGTCGATGTCATCGCGCGCCAGCAGATCGTCCACGCTGTGCGCAGCCAGACCGTGTTCAGCGGCGAAGGCTCGCGCGCGGTCAACCAGGATATCGGCGCAGGTGGTTATCCTGATGATGTCAAAAAGCTCGCAGCCACGGATATACGCCGGGGCAATATTACCAGTTCCGATGATTCCAACGTTTAATGTTTGCAAATGCGTCTCCTCGGTCAACTCCATTTTACGTTCCCCGCCTCAGCTCTTTATGGGGTCGCGCAGGTCGCGTAGGTCGCGTAGACACTGACCGCCGACACTGACCGCCGTCCTTGCCCTGTGGGAAGGGCTTAAGGGATGGGATGTCAGGCGTCCAGCACGCCGTCGGGCAAGCCCGCGGGCAGCGCTTGCGGCTGATCAAGCGTACTTTTGATCTCGACGTGCCGACCCTGCTCTGAGGATTCTTCCAGCGCGCACATGATGTCCAGCACGTGAAAGGCGAGATCGCCGCTGGCGCGGTGCGGACGTCCGGATTGGATGGCATAGGCCATATCGGCGACGCCGGCGCCGCGTCCGATATTGGGGGTATGCGTCGACGGGATATCGACCCATTCGCGCGTCCCGCCTTTGACAACCGCTACCTCGCCATCAAATTGATTGGGGTCAGGGACGCTGAGCGAGCCCTCGGCGCCGTGGACCTCTATGTGGGGCAGGTGATGTCCCCAGACGTCGAAACTCATGATTATGGAGGCGATCGCGCCGCTCTCAAATTCGAGCGTGCCAGCGACATGCGTGTTGACCTCAACCGGCAGAATCTGGCCCTTGAGCGCTTCACTGGTCGCGATGCGCTCGGGGAAGGTCATCTGGGCCAGCCCGGCGACTCGCGCGACCGGACCCATCAAATTGACGAGCGCCGTCAGGTGATACGGTCCAAAATCGAAGAGCGGTCCACCGCCCTTGAGATAATAGAAACCGGCGTTGGGATGCCAGGACTCGTGCCCGTGCGACATCCAGGTAGCGGTCGCGGCGACGGGCGCGCCGATCCTGCCGTCGTCGATGGCTTTGCGCGCTGTCTGTCCCCCGCCGCCGAGAAAGGTATCCGGCGCGCAGCCCATGCGCAGGCCCTTGTCGGCCGCGGCTTTGATGATGGCCGCGCCGTCAGCGCGGTTGAGCGCCAGCGGCTTTTCACAGTAGGCATGTTTGCCCGCCTCGATGATTTGCAAGGAGACCTCGGCATGCGCCGCCGGGATGGTAAGGTTCAGGACGATATCGATATCATCATTCGCGAGCAGATCGTCTACGCTGTGCGCGGTCAGTCCGTGCTCGGCGGCGAAGGCCCGCGTGCGGTCGACAAGAATGTCGGCGCAGGCCACAACATTGATGACCTCAAAGGGCTTGCAGCCGCGTATATACGCCGGGGCAATATTACCAGTTCCGATGATTCCAACGTTTAATGTTTGCAAATGCGTCTCCTCGGTCAACTCCATTTTACGTTCCCCGCCTCAGCTCTTTATGGGGTCGCGCAGGTCGCGTAGGTCGCGTAGACACTGACCGCCGACACTGACCGCCGTCCTTGCCCTGTGGGAAGGGCTTAAGGGATGGGATGTCAGGCGTCCAGCACGCCGTCGGGCAAGCCCGCGGGCAGCGCTTGCGGCTGATCAAGCGTACTTTTGATCTCGACGTGCCGACCCTGCTCTGAGGATTCTTCCAGCGCGCACATGATGTCCAGCACGTGAAAGGCGAGATCGCCGCTGGCGCGGTGCGGACGTCCGGATTGGATGGCATAGGCCATATCGGCGACGCCGGCGCCGCGTCCGATATTGGGGGTATGCGTCGACGGGATATCGACCCATTCGCGCGTCCCGCCTTTGACAACCGCTACCTCGCCATCAAATTGATTGGGGTCAGGGACGCTGAGCGAGCCCTCGGCGCCGTGGACCTCTATGTGGGGCAGGTGATGTCCCCAGACGTCGAAACTCATGATTATGGAGGCGATCGCGCCGCTCTCAAATTCGAGCGTGCCAGCGACATGCGTGTTGACCTCAACCGGCAGAATCTGGCCCTTGAGCGCTTCACTGGTCGCGATGCGCTCGGGGAAGGTCATCTGGGCCAGCCCGGCGACTCGCGCGACCGGACCCATCAAATTGACGAGCGCCGTCAGGTGATACGGTCCAAAATCGAAGAGCGGTCCACCGCCCTTGAGATAATAGAAACCGGCGTTGGGATGCCAGGACTCGTGCCCGTGCGACATCCAGGTAGCGGTCGCGGCGACGGGCGCGCCGATCCTGCCGTCGTCGATGGCTTTGCGCGCTGTCTGTCCCCCGCCGCCGAGAAAGGTATCCGGCGCGCAGCCCATGCGCAGGCCCTTGTCGGCCGCGGCTTTGATGATGGCCGCGCCGTCAGCGCGGTTGAGCGCCAGCGGCTTTTCACAGTAGGCATGTTTGCCCGCCTCGATGATTTGCAAGGAGACCTCGGCATGCGCCGCCGGGATGGTAAGGTTCAGGACGATATCGATATCATCATTCGCGAGCAGATCGTCTACGCTGTGCGCGGTCAGTCCGTGCTCGGCGGCGAAGGCCCGCGTGCGGTCGACAAGAATGTCGGCGCAGGCCACAACATTGATGACCTCAAAGGGCTTGCAGCCGCGTATATACGCCGGCGCGATATTGCCAGTTCCGATAATACCGATGTTGAGAGTTTCCATAGGATTTCCTTTTTCGTCTGCCGGCGGCCGAATCGCCTCTACAGTTTGGCTATGTATCGGCGGGCGACCTGATAGGTCGCGTGGACACTGATCGCCGGTCGCCCCTGCAATCTCCGGTTATCTTTGGGCGATCTGAATGGAGGCTTAAGACATGAATTCAGGGATGTTGCCGCGGACCATGGGCGGGTTGGAAACCGGCTTGGCCCAATTGATGGCGTTGGCGATGACCTTGCGAATATCGTCGCGATAGTACATGGGATAGGTCTCGTGACCGGGTCGGAAGTAAAAGATCTTGCCTTGTCCGCGCTGATAACAACAGCCGCTGCGGAAGACCTCGCCGCCTTCAAACCAGCTGATGAAGACCAGATTGTCGGGCGCCGGGATATCAAAGTGTTCGCCGTACATTTCCGCTTCGGGGATTTCGATGTACTCGGGCAGTCCGTCGCAGATCGGGTGCGAAGGATCAACCACCCAGATGCGCTCTTTCTCGTCGGCTTCGCGCCACTTGAGCATGCAGCCGGTGCCCATCAAGCGGCGGAAGATCTTCGAGAGATGCCCGGAATGCAGCACGATCAATCCCATGCCATGCAGCACCCGCTCTTGTACGCGGTCGACGATCTCGTCGCAGACCTCTTCGTGCGCCGTATGCCCCCACCAGGTCAAGACATCGGTATTGTCCAGCACATCCTGGGTCAGGCCATGTTCCGGCTCATCGAGCGTCGCCGTTCTGAGGTCGAAGCCATAGGGTTCCAAGCCTTCTTTCAGCGCGTTGTGCATGCCGTCGGGGTAGACTTTGGCGATCGCTTCGCTGTGCCTTTCGTGACGGTATTCGCTCCAGACGGTCACTCGTATTGGGTTCATGTTCGTGCCTTTCCTGGTAGGGATAATCTTTGTGTTCCGCATTATGCACGGATCGGCGCTGGTTTACAATTCAGATTTGCAGAGGCTGGGCGAGAAATCCCGCATTTGGGGGCTACAGCTTGAGCGCTGTAAGCAGTGTTTTGGAGGCGATTTAGATTTACTGAGCCTGCTCAAAGCGGACGCGGCGATAGACTTCGCTGAGTGGAATTGCACAGTCCGGCGCCGGGATGTTTAGGCTTGATTCCAGACCGGCGATTTTCACTGTCTGCCAATCGTTACGGGTGCGGTAATGGGCTTCTATTAGTGGTTTATCCTGCGCGACAAGGAAGCAGCCCATGAGCGTTGGGATTTGGAGGTACTGCTTCAACTTCTGATTGCGATCCCGTGTTTCGGTGGATGGAGACAGGATTTCAAAGAGCAGCGTGGGATTCTCCAGCGAAGTCTGTGGCGCTCCGGCGCGGACTCTAGACCCACCACATACAACTACCACATCGGGGTACGTATATGTTCCATCTGGGTTGACCAGTACACCGATTTCAATGGCGTACACTTCGCATCCCTTGCTATGCAGCCTATCCTGAAGTGCGAAGGCAAGATTCAAGTTGATGCGATTGTGCGATCTACTTGCGCCCGTCATTTCAATGACCCTGCCATATATTAGTTCATGTCTAAAAGGTTGTTGGTATTCCCATTCCAGGAATTCGTCTACACTCAGCAGGCGTTCCGCAACTTCCGTCGCCATCATTCGCTCCTACTGTCAAAAATGTACACACAGAGCATAACACATCTCCGCAAGTAATGTTCAATTGCGGTTAAAGGTGTACTAACGTCGCCTAAGTCAAGCGCGCTTGAATGCCGGCCATGGCTTCAAGCGCCTTGACGATACCGTGATTGCCCTCGCTGCCCAGCCCCTGGGCTTGCAGCGTCCGGTAAAGATTGAAGCACAGGGCGGTGGCGATGACCGGCACGCCCATCTCGTCGGCAGCGCCCAGCACCAGCCGCAGGTCTTTCTGTTGCAAATCAATCGAGAAGCCCGGTTCCCAATAATCGCTGATGACTTGCGGTCCGCGGTTGGCCAGCATCCAACTGCCGGCCGCGCCGCCCGTCACCGCTTGTAGCATCTTTTCCAGATTGACGCCGCCGGCCTGGGCGAAGAGCAGGGCCTCGCTGGCGGCCAGCATATTAACCACGCAGAGGATCTGGTTCGAGAGCTTGACCGTTTGCCCGGCGCCCTGTTCGCCGACGTGGGTGATGGTGCTGCCCATGGCTTCAAAGCAAGGATTGGCACGGGCGACATCGGCTTCGCTTCCGCCGATCATGATGCTCAGAGTACCATTGGCCGCGCCTTCGCTGCCGCCGCTGATGGGGGCGTCGAGCATGGAGACGCCCTTGGCCATGAGTTGCCGCGCGATCTCCACGGTATTGACTGGATTGATGGTGCTCATATCCACCACCAGATCGCCTGCCGACGCGCCGTGGATGACGCCGTCTTCGCCCAGGACGACCGCTTCCACATCGGGGGTATCGCTGACGCAGATGATGATGATATCGCAGGCTTCGGCCACCGCTTTGGGCGAGCTGCCAGCGGAGGCGCCGCGCTCGACGAAGGGCTCCATGCGGCTGGCGGTGCGGTTCCAGACGGTGACATCGAATCCGGCTATCATCAGGTTGTCGACCATGCCGCGTCCCATGATGCCCAAGCCGATGAATCCAAGTTTTTCGCTCATTTTGTTTGTCCTCGTAAGTGGATGTGTATCAAGATTCTCATAATGGTAACGTGAAAGGGAAGGCAGGTACACATTTGATTTGCCTGGCGCCGTTTGACGGCGAAGTCAGTGCGGGTGATATGGTCTTTCGCCAGTCAACCACGATTCCAGTGAAATCCGTTCAGGCAACCTCACCCGGACGCTGGCGCTAGATTGGCCGTTCGCATGAATTGATCGGCCAGGAAGTATCAGAGCGGGCTCAGGAATGCGAGCGCTTGGTTTTGCAGCGCCTGTGAACCCAGAAGCGCGCCGCCTGCCTTGCTGCGTGACAAGCCCCGATCATCTTCGCTTGTACAAGATTCTCGCTCTTATCAAGTTACTATCGTGGCTTAATGTAACTAGCGCGACGGGCAGGTATCGTCGGTCATACAATGTCTTTTATCCGTTTAGAAACCGCAGCCTGTTGACTGCTCGAGAAAGGAGATCCCGGCCCAGCTGCGGCTCGCCCAAAAAACGTCTCTTTCTGCGCTGAATAATTCTTATCGCTATTGCGAGTTCTCTAACATTGTCGAAAGGAAAGACGACTCCAATGTTCAGTTTTCCTGCGCGCAATCTGCTTGCTTTCTTCTCCGTAGCGGTCTTGCTGATATTTGCTGCCCCGCTCGCATTTGCCGAGACGATCAGTCTTGAATTCGGTTGCACGCTTAACAACGCGATCCGCTCTGCCTTGACAGATGCGTCGGTCGGCGGCTGCCGCGCCGGCGATCCAGGCCGTGACATTATCTACGTGGTTGACACGGTCAGGATTGTCGACTCCCCAGTGGAGATTACCGAGGATATGAGCTTTGTTGGAGACCGCTACACGTCCACACTCGACGGCCAGGGCAGATACAGTTTCTTTCGGGTAGCGCCGGGCGTGACGGTGAATCTGCAGGATTTCTTCATGTCCAACGGATACGGCACGCGCGAGACCGGGCAGATACAAGTCGGGGCGGGCGGCAGGCTCCATCTAAACGTCGCGAAGATCATCAATTGTCATGGCGTGGAGGAGATCGTGGCGCCCTCCGATGCACTTGTCAGCATCGGCGCTCATAGCAGTGTCTGTGGCAAGAGCGAGCCCTTCAATCCCCACTTGCCGATTATCCCGCCGCCGGACCCGAACGATTTCGATCCAGAGTCCACGCAGGATTCGTCGATCAGTATGCCCGAACGATCGAAGCCCCGGGGCAGCTCACCGAAGCACAAAAAAATCGCGGCGGCGACGCCTGCGCCACGCGCGCGGGTTTACACTTGCGAGCACCTGCCCGCTGACATCGTCGTGCGCGCCTTCGCAGGCACGCGCAGCGGCATTCAATGCCAGCAAATTGATGCCAGAGGCGTCGGCATTCAGAGCGTCATCGATGCCGGATTGATCCTCGCGGTTGATATCTGGGGATATGTCGATCCCGGTGTGGAGGTCTGCCTGCGCGGCAGCGGTTCGCTGATATTTTTGGATGCGACGACTGCGCCGCGTAGACCCGGCTGGATGGCAGCCTATGGAGAGCCCGGCTGGACCTGTAGTGTGTTCTATCGGCCGGGATCGTTGGTACTGGTGCGTTCAGGGCCAGAATCCGCGACCATTTGAACGCTGACGTTGACCTTCCAACCGGAAGAACCGAGGGCGATCCGACGGATCGCCCTTTCCGGCTGTCAAGTGGTTGTTGTTCTCAAATTCTACCGAGTTGGATACACTACCAGATTTGATTGAAGGCAGCGGCCTGTGATAAAATAGCCACATATAGATAGTGTTAGAAACAAGGTCGCTATACTCACGGATGACATCCGTCTCGAACGTATTGAAGGTGAATATCAAACTGTTCGCGGGACCCAAGGCAAGTTGATGGACCGCATGAATGGGCTTGGCGATGTCTTGCAGCGCCTGGTCGATCAGGTGGCTGCTAACGCAAAGGCGATTGAGGTGAACCGGGCTGCAATTGAGGCGAACCGCGACGAGATCCTAGCGAATCGCCGAGCAATCGCCAAGAACAGTCAGATGCTTTCCGATATCATGGACCATCTGAAGGTACCGCGCAAGACAGTTGGTTTCCTCAAGGACTAAGGCGCTCCAGCCCTAATCGTCAGCCTGCGAATACCCTAAAGCCCGCACCTCGCCCCAAAAGCGCTCCACATTCCGCAGCTTGACCTCGTCAAAGCCGCGAATGATATCCGGCAGTTGCGCCATTTGCGCCGCTCGCCCATAGTTGTCTTCGCTTAGCTCGTCGACGGCGGCGAATATCAGGCGGCGATACTGATGGATCAAGTCGCGCTCGACGCGCCGCACCTTATCGTAGCCGAAGATGTCGAAAGGCGTTCCGCGCAGTCCTTTTAGCGCGTAGAGCCCGCGATACACAGACTTGAACCAGGGACCGAACTGCAGCTTTCGCTTGAGACCGAGGGCCTTCAAGATGGGCGGGTGCAAGTGATAGCGCAGGCGGCCGACCTCGCCGAATTGCTCGCGCATGGCTGCTCGCACGTCGTCTTTGAGACTTAGCCTGGCCACCTCGTATTCGTCTTTGTATGCCATCAATTTGAAAAGATAGCGCGCCACGGCTTCGCTGAGTTCGTGACTGTCCGGGCAGACCGCTCGTTCTTTTTCATAGACGCGCTTGACATCCTCGACATAGCGTTGGGCGTAGGACGCGTTCTGATAGGCGATCAGTTCCGGTACGCGGACTTCCAGCAGGCGCTTTAGTTCGCCGCTCGCGTCGACAGAATCCACCAGCGCTTTCGCAGTCGGGGATAGCTCGACCCGTTCGGTAACAGCGCCCTTGCGCCCCAAATCCAGTTCGGCCAGCCAGGCCGGATCTGCCACTGCCAATCTACCGGCGCGGAAGGCCTGCTGGTTCTCCGCCGCCTTGACGCCGTTGAGCTCAATCGCGACTTCGATCGCCAGGGAGGACATCGGCAGCAAGCCCGCCTGGTAAGCGGCGCCGATGACGATCATATTCGCCATCATGTGATTGTCGAATAAGGCTTCCGCCATGCCGATGGCGTCAAAGAAGACGTTGTCGCCCGCGCGCGTCTGCCGATTGATGAGCTCCAATACGTGATCGGCTTCCGGGAACTCGACAGTCGTATCACGGACCATAGCGCCGGTCGGCACCTGGCTGGTGCTGACGATGGCGACACTGCGCTGTGGGTGGGCGCGGGCCAGGTTTTTGCTTTCCGTCGCCGTTAGCACGTCAAAGACCAGGAAGGCGTCCGCCGCGCCATTACCGACCTTGCATGCGATATCAATCGGCTCGGCGGTGATCTTTAGGTTGGAGACGACGGGACCGCCCTTTTGGCTGAGGCCGGTCTGATCGAGTGACCTCACATGTAGCCCGTCCAAGGCCGCGGCCGTGCCGAGGACCTGGTTGGCGGTGACAACGCCGGTACCGCCGATGCCCGTCAGCAGGATGTTGGCGGCACCATTGAGGTGGCGTTCCGGTTCGGCGATTGTGCGCTCTACCTTGAAGGCCGGTTTTGATTGCGCGCGCGGCTTGTCAGCCGGGACCAGGCTCATGAAGGCGGGACAATTGCCTTCCAGGCAGGTGTAGTCCTTATTGCAAGACGATTGATGGATTTGCGTCTTGCGGCCGAATTCGGTCTCGACCGGTTGTACGCTTAGGCAATTGGAAACGCTGCCGCAGTCGCCGCAGCCTTCGCACACAGCCTCATTGATGAATATGCGCAAGCTGGGGTCGGCTGCATGGCCGCGTCTGCGTTTGCGGCGCAGGTTCGCCGCGCATTCCTGGTCATAGATCAGCACAGTAACGCCGGGCGTATCGCGCAGATAGAGCTGCGCCTCTTCCATGCGGTCGCGATCCCAAACCTCCGCGCCCGGCGCCCAATAGGTATCGGGCGCGAACTTGCCCGGGTCCGAGGAAACGACGATGGTCTTCGCCACGCCTTCGGCATAGAGAAAATGCGTGAGTTCTGGCACCGGCATCAATCCATCGGCTTGCTGCCCGCCTGTCATCGCCACCGCCGAGTTGTAGAGGATTTTGAAGGTCATATGCGTGCCAGCGGCGCAAGCTTGCCGGATCGACAGCGAACCGCTATGGGCGAAGGTGCCATCGCCGATGTTTTGAAAGATATGATCGATATCGGAGAATAAAGAAGCGCCGACCCAGTTGGCGCCTTCGCCGCCCATCTGCGTGACGCCGGCGGTATTGCGGTCCATCAGGATCGCCAAGGTGTGGCAGCCGATACCGGCCGCTGCCATGGAGCCGTCCGGCACCTTGGTCGAGCGGTTGTGCGGGCAGCCCGAGCAGAAATAGGGCTGCCGCGCCAGGATCGGAATCGTGCCCATATCGGGCAAGCTATTGATCTGATCGAGGCGTCGTTCCAGCATAGGCGCGTCGACACGCCCGATCAAGCGGCGCGCCAGCACGCGAACGATTTCGTCGGCGTCCAGTTCGTTGTCGGCCTTGACCAGGCGCTCGCCCCGCTCGTCCTTTTTGCCGACGATGCGCGGGGCGTCTGGCATGGTGTATAGCTGTTCCTTGCAGAACATCTCGATGAAAGAGCGCTTCTCCTCGATGACCAGGATCTCTTCCAAGCCATCGGCGAATTGATGCAAGATATCGGGTTCCAGCGGGAAGATCATGCCGAGTTTCAACAGACGGATGCCGGTTCTCTCCAGTTCCGCGTCGTCCAGCCCGATGTCCAGCAGCGCTTGACGCAAGTCATAGTAGGTCTTGCCCGCGGCGACGATCCCCAGCCAGGCATCCGGAGTCGCTACGGTGATCTTGTTGATCTTGTTGGCTTTGGCGAAAGCCAGGGCGGCATCCAGCCTCACGTCGTGGATCTGCTGTTCCAATTGCAGACTGTAGGGCGAAATCAAGGCGGTGTTCTGCGTATGGCGCCAAGGCTTGCCGTCAACCATGAATTGCGGCTCGACGATCTGGATGCCTTCGCTCGATACTTCCGCGCTGCTGTATTCATCGGCGACATCGGTGACGATCTTGAAGCCGACCCACAATCCGCAAAAGCGCGACAACTCGAAACCGAGCCTGCCCAAATCGAGGATTTCTTGCACATTGCCGGGGAAGAGTATCGGCATTAAAGCGTCATAAAGCGCGACTTCAGAATGAGAAGGGATGGTGGAGGACTTGCAAGAAGGGTCATCCCCCGCCAGCGCCAGCACACCGCCATAGCGGCCGACGCCGGTCAAGTTGGCGTGTTTGAAGGCATCGCCGCTGCGGTCGACGCCGGGACCCTTGCCGTACCACATGCCCAAGACACCGTCGTATTTGGGATCGGGCAGGAGGTTGGCGGTCTGGCTGCCCAGGATTGCGGTTGCGGCGAGTTCTTCATTGACTGCCGGTATGAAGCGGATGTGATGTTCTTCCAATAGTCCCGGGATTTGCTCCAGCACCATGTCGATAATGCCCATTGGCGAGCCGCGATAACCGGTAATTAAGCTGCCGGTATGCAATCCGCGGTCTTTGTCCGCCCGATGCTGGTCCATCGGCAAGCGCGCCAGGGCTTGGGTCCCGTTCAGGATAATGCGGCCGTTTTCAACTGTGTAACGATCTCGCAAAGTGAATTCTTGCAAGTCCCGCTTCGTTCTGATTGATTCAGGCAGGGCTTTTTCTTCTATCATGCGAGACCTTTTGCGAGTTGATGCGATGGGTTCTCATCTCCATGTTATAACAGAAAAGGACGATCAAAACACTTTAGATCGAGACAAGCCAGGCGCTTGTCGCTAGAATCAACATGGCGAGCAGAGCAATAGCTAGGGTCAGGCGTCGTTCGCTCCGGCGCAAGCGCCGCCACTCGCTATCCCCGTCCTTACCATGCTGAAGGAGCAAGCCGACGCGCTCCAGCGCCGGCGCGACGCTCCATTGCAGCGCCAGACCGAGTATCGCCATGATCGCAATCAACAAGTGCTTCAGCAGCAAGACGCGGCTCCATTGATTGTGGAGCCGCAGCAGGCCGCCGTAATTGGGGTCGGCTGTCATCTGCAGCAAGCCGGTGACGATCAGCACGGCGAGCGCCAGGTTGCTGACCTGGGCAAAGCGCCCCCGGATGCGGAACAAGATTTGATGCAGAGCGGTCTGATCCTCCAGCACATTGTTAACTTGTGGGATGACCAGGAACGTGATCAACAGAATGCCGCCGATCCAGACGACAGTTGCCAGGATGTGGAAGAAGAGGCTGATCGCCAGGGCAGCTTGCGACATAATGCTAGGTCTTCCACTGTATTGAGAGAGCAGGGGCTCTGTCACGGCAGCACTTCGCAGCACTTTTTCGAAGCCGGATGACGATGGTTTCAAGTACCGAGGACGGCATAAGAGTCACCCCTCCCCGATGCTTCGGGGAGGGGCCGGGGGAGGGGTTGACGACCGCTTCAGCCAAGCCTCATATTCCGCCCCGGCTTCTTCGTTGAGCGGGTAGTATTTCTCCAATGCGCCGCCTTCTTCCAGTTTCATGCGCGAGAAGACCTCCCATTCGGCTTTGGCCGAGGCTTTATCCGCGATATCCGCCGCCATCGCTGCCGGCACCACCACGGCGCCGTCGTCGTCCGCGACTATGACATCGCCGGGCACGACATAAACACCGGCGCAGGCGATCGGCACATTGACCGCATGGGGAAAAATATCGGTCTGGGTGTGAAAATTGGGCGTGACACCGCGCAGCCACAAACCCAGATCGAGCTTTTGCACTTCGGGAAAGTCGCGTATGCAGCCGTCGATGACGACTCCTTCGCCGCCCTGCGCTTTGTAGGATGTCAGCATCATCTCGCCAAAGACGCCGCTGGCCATGCTGCCGCGGGCGTCGACCACCACGACATCGCCGGGCGCGGCGGCCACGATGGCTTTACGGTGCAGTTCGCGCTCGGGCGCGTAGGCATACTCGTCGCCCCAGTGCAGGTCCTCGCGCTTGGGCATGAATTGCAAGGTGACGGCTTGACCGGCCAAGGACTTGCCCGGATTGAAGGGAAGCAGACCAACCATGTGCGGGTTGCGAATGCCTTCTTTTGCCAGCGCGCCGGCGATAGTGGCAGTGCCGATGTCTCTGAGTTGGTCTAATGTGTCTTGGGGGAGGCGTGCGAAGCTCGGAATCTCTAGCATAATTGTCCTTAGTCCTGCGCAAATTGACGCATTTCGGCATGATTATAACACCTTTGCCGGCTGGTGCGGACGCGCTGAGAGTGCCGCGCATGCGAATCCCCACCCGCGATCGCGCTTTGCGCTGGTTAAGCATGGTTCGCTCCTGTACGATAGGCAAGATCCGCACATGCGAAGGACGAAGGCATGAGCCTGAGTATCGGCATTGTCGGCTTGCCCAATGTCGGCAAAAGCACCCTTTTCAACGCCTTGACGCGGGCGCAGAACGCGGCTGCGGAAAACTACCCTTTCTGCACCATTGAGGCCAACCAGGCGGTCGTGCCCCTGCCCGATGCCCGCTTGACCCAACTGCAAGGCTGGGTCGGCGTCCCACAGGCGATTCCCGCCCGGGTCGATTTTGTTGATGTGGCGGGCTTGGTGAAAGGCGCCAGCCAGGGGGAAGGATTGGGCAATCGCTTCCTCGGCTATATCCGCGATGTCGATGCTATCGTGCATGTTGTGCGCTGCTTTGATGACGAGAATGTCGTGCACGTCAACGCCTCGCCCGACCCGGCCGATGATATCGCCGTCATCAATACTGAGTTGGCTTTGGCGGACCTGCAGCAACTGGAGCGGCGGCTGGAAAAACTAGAACGCGAAGTCAAGGGCGATCGCAAGCTCTTGCCGGCACTAGAGATGGCGCGGAAGGTCGAAGCGCGTGTCGGCGCGGGACAGCCTCTACGTGGTTTCCCGGAAAGTGACGACTCCGCATTTGTGGCGCTCGATCAAGAGATGCGTTTTCTGACGGCCAAACCGGTGATCTACCTAGCCAATGTCGACGAAGGCGGCCTGCAGGGCGACAATACCTATCTCGCGGAGACGCGACAGATCGCCGCTGCCGAGGGCGCGGAAGTGATCGCGGTCTGCGCCAGCCTGGAGGATGAAATCGGCAGCTTGAGCGACGAGGAGCGGTCGGAATACTTGAGCCTGTACGACATTAGCGAGAGCAGTCTGGAGCGCTTGATCCACGAATGCTATCGCAGTCTCGGCTTAATCAGCTATTTCACCTTCAATGAGAACGAGACGCGCGCCTGGACCATTCGCGGCGGCTGGACGGCGCCGCAAGCGGCTGGCGTGATCCACAGCGATTTCGAGCGCGGTTTCATCCGCGCCGAGGTCATCCCTTTTTCGGTCTTTGAGGAATATCAAGACCGCAACCTCATCAAGTCAGCGGGCTTGATGCAAGTGGAGGGACGGGATTACGTTGTGCGTGACGGCGATGTCATATTATTCCGCTTCAATGTCTGAGCGACGTCAGCGACAGAAATCCGCGATCAGCGCCGTATAGATCTCCTGGCAGTGCGCGACCGATTCCAAATCAACCCATTCGACACGAGCATGGGCGCCAGCGCCGGCCGGACCCAAAACGACGGTGGGAACCTCGCGGTCACCGAATAAAGCGGCGTCCATCCACCAACTGCTGCCGATGACGGGTACATCGCTTCCCAGGCAAGCTTCCGCGTGCCGCTTGAGCGTTCGCACCAGCGCATGATCGGCGGCGATGCCATAAGGGCTTCGAGAAAAAGTCGCTTTTACCCCCGCTTTGAAGTCGGGGTCCGTCGCGGCGATTGCGTCGAGCAGCGCCTGCGCTTCCGCCTCTACGCTTTCGGCGCTTTCACCGGGGATGGTGCGACGTTCAGCCAGCAGTTTGCAGCGCGCCGGGATCATCGAGATTTCTTCGCCACCTTCGATGAAAGAGGCGTGCAGGGAACCGCTACCCAGCAGGTCGTGCGTCGGGTTGGCGCGCAGTTTTTGATCCAGGGCGTCGAGGGCTACCAAAGCCTTTCCCATTTTGACAATGGCGTCTATCCCGAGCTGGGGGCGGGATCCGTGCGCCGCTACCCCGGTGACCTCGAATTCCAGCCAGACGAAGCCGCGATGCGCGATGCTGATCGCCAGTTCGGTTGGTTCGGTAATCAGCACAGCGTCCGCCGGCCAGCGTTCCCATTCAGCCAGCAGGGCTTCCGTGCCGACACTGCCGTATTCTTCGTCGGCGACCGCGCTGACGATGACATCGCCGGCGAGCGCCATGCCCTGTGCCGCTTTTGCAGCCAGCAGACAGGCGGCCAGTCCGCTCTTCATATCATAAGCGCCGCGCCCGTACATGCGCCCGTTTTTGATCGTTGGCTCGAAGGGCGCGTCCATGCCCGATACGCCGACCACGTCGGTATGCGCGTTGAGCATCAGCGACTTGCCGCCGCCGCTGCCACGGGCGATCAAGATGACATTCGGGCGCTCGGGACCAGCTTCTTGCACATGTGTCTCCAAGCCGTTTCGTCGTCCCCAATCGGCGACGAATTCAGCCATAGCCGCTTCCCCGGCGCCGCCTGGCACCAGGTCGGGATTCACCGAGTCGATGGAGACGAGATCGGTTAGAAGGGCAATCAGTTCGCTCATGGATGATCTCCGAGCAGAGAGGGTGAGATTCTGACAAAAATAGTAGCGTAAAACCGGGAATTTTGAAGAGACTCGGTCTACAGACAAGAACTAACTGGATCGAATCTGTCCCTTCACATCGAGCAGATCCAAAAGAAATCCCCGGGGATCGCGGATCGCGGGCAATGGTTGCTGACGCAGCGGTTCGATAAAGGGGACATCGAAATAGCCCTCGCTGATGATGCGGTTGATCAACTTGGCGACATCGTTGTATTGCATGATGATGGCGTTGAGATAATGGTCGTTGCCGGTGACTTTCCATAGTTCCACTGCCGAGAGCAAGGCTTCCAGGTTGTGTATCAGCATGCCGATCTTGTAGCGGTATTCCGGCTCGTTGGTGGCGCCGCGCGCTTGAATGGCATTGATAATCTGCCGGCTTGCCTTGATCGGGGTCGAGGCGTCGAGGGCGATGGGCAATTCGCAGCGCTTCACATAATCGGCGTAATCGAAGAAAGGCGGATGACGCGTCTCCCGACTGTTGTTGAGGATTTGCTTGCCCTCCAGCGGGATGTAGGCATTGTTCCGCAGCGCAGCCATGCGTTCGGCGATGTCGCCTTGGTTCGTCGCTTCCAGGTAGCGCCGCGCATGTTTATAGGTGAGCAGAGTATTGAGCGTATAATGCCCGTCGAATACCGGGTAGACGAAGGAGTCGATCGCGTTGCCGCCAATGTTGGATTCCTTCAAGAATCCCTTGGATCCCGTGACTAGCAGATTCTGCGAGAGGATCTCGTTGCATTTGAGCAGCAGCCAGGACTTCAGCATGATGCCATGAAACTGTAGAAAGGGACTGTCGCTGAAAGCCAGCGCGCGGAAAAACGTGAAATTGATATGCGCTGCTTGTTGAACGAGATTGTAAAGCTGGCGAAAGACATTGCTGAATTGGATGGGATTGTCCCCGAAAATATGCTTGGTCGAGAGATGGTCAATGGCAGCGGGCAAGGAATCCGCGACCATGGATACACCCATGTAGGCGCAGTGGTATTTCGAGGGCAACGCCATGCGCTGCAAGATTTCCAGGCCGCGCCCGACCTGGCCGATCAAGATGCCCGGTCCGTCGATCTCGAACTTGGTCAGCACCATGCTGCGCAGCACATGGGTTTCCAGCCGTTCCCAGTTCCGGGTGCTGCTGTGCGGCACGGCGAAGATGGACAGTGAGCGCGGACCGTCGGCGGCGGGATCTACTTTGGCGATGACAGAATGATAGTCGGCGTGGTAGGAATTGTTGATCAGCCACTTCTGACCCCTGATATGAAAAACTTTCTCGTTCGGCTCGTCGCTTGTTGGCGTCGCTTTGGTCCTGACGCTTAGCAAGTCGGTGCCGGTATGCTCTTCGGTCCAGCTCAGCGTGAAGATCTTGCCCTTGAGTTTGGCTGCCAATTCGTATTCTTCTGCGGCTACCAGCATCATATAAGCCAGGCCGCTGGCGGCGCAGGCAGTCATGTAACTGGGGTTGTTGCGAAAGAGACGGGTGGCTTCCAGCATGGAACCCATTAAGTTGAAGGTAGGATAGACGTTATCCAGCACAGCCTTCATGCCTCTGCGCAAGCGTTGGTAATCGATGATGTCGCCGAAGTTCCGGTCTTTTACGATGTCCATGGTTCTTGGCAGAATCCTAATGCAGTCCAGCTATGTGATTGACGAACCGACTTTTCACAAGAGCGTCGAACGCGCGTCCTCAACTTGCCGCCCCTCTTGCCCAAGGCAGTATTATGCTAAAGCGCCACAGCAAAGGCGCAGCAGGCCTCGTCCGGCAAAAATGGCATGCCCGCCAAGCGGCTCAATTTCACTCCGCAACAAGCGCTTCTTGACGAACGGAAAACTGTTCGACCAGGTGATACAGGCGCAGCAAAAACTCGCGCGGCTTTTCAAACTTGCGCATGGGGCGCTGCCGCATCAATGTCAGGAAAGGCGTATTCAAGGCGCTCTCGCTGATTACGGAATTGAATTGATTGACAAAGGCGTTGTATTGCATGATCACGGCATTGAGATATTCGTCTTCTTCCGTTGCTCGCCACATCTCGCAAGCAGCCAGCAAGGCTTCCATCCAATGGAGCATGGCGCCCATTTTGTAACGGTGTTCCGGATCCGTGGTCAGCTCGCGCGCGCTAAGTTCGTCAAAGAGCGATTGCATCGCCGCGACCACAGCGCGGGCGTCAAGATCGATGGGCAGGTCCAGGTCCTCAATGTACCTGGCGTAATCAAAGAAGTCGGGATTGCGCAGCTTGCGCGAGGGCGCGCGAATCGGATCGCCGGCCCCCGACGTGACGCTGCCCCCGCGCAAGATGGACAAGCGTTCTTCTACGTTGGCGCGGCGGGCCGCCCCCAGGTAGCGCTTCATATGTTTAGCGGTCATCAAGGTGTTGATGGTGTAATGACCGTCAAATACGGGCAGGACAAAAGAATCAATGGTGTTGCGACCGATGACGGATTCCGCCAGAAATCCCTTGGAACCGACCACCAGCAGGTTCTGGCCCAGCAATTCGTTGGCGCGCAGCAATAACCAGGACTTGAGCATGACGCCGTGGAATTGCAAGAAGCTGCCCGCGCTGAATGCCAGGGCGCGATAATAGATGAAATTGAGTACCGCGCCTTGCAGCACCAGGTTATACATCTGCCGCAGGACATTGCTGAAGTTGATCGGGTTCTCGTTGAATATGCGTTTTTTCGACAAGTGCTCAATGCCGGCGGGTATGGCTTCGTTGATCAGCTTGATACCGACGTAGGCGCACTGGTATTTGCTGGGCATCGCCATCCGCTGCAGGATTTGCAAGCCGTGGCCGGCCTTGCCCAAGAGCCGTCCGGGACCGTCAATGTCGAAGGTGGTCAGCACCATTTTGCGCAAAACGTGGGTCTCCAGTCGTTCCCAGTTCTTGCAACTGCTTTGCGGCACCAGGAAGATCGAAAGCGAACGCGGTCCACTGGAATCCGGATCGATCTTGGCGACGATCGTGTGATAGTCGGCATGGTAGGAGTTATTGATCAGCCACTTGCGGCCCTTGATGTGATAATCGGCGCAGTCGGGATCATCGTTGAGCGGCGTCGCGATGGTCTTCGCGCTTAAGAGGTCAGATCCGATCTCTTCTTCGGTCCAGCCGAGGGTGAACAGGCTATCCTTCAGACCTTCGGCGATCTCGTCTTCGCCAGCCGCGATAACGGTCATCCAGGCCAGCATGCTGGCGCCGGCGGCGATCATCAAGTCCGGTTCGTCGCCGTAAAGCTCGGTGCCGACTTGAAGCGACTTGTGCATATCGAAGTCTGGTAAAAGCGCATCGTACAAGTGGCGGATTGATTCGCGCAACTTGTCAAAATCCACGATATCGCCGAATCTCGAATCGTTTATGAACATATAAAACAGTTCCAACTGATCGTTACCAGCGGGCTAGTATACGGTCATTTCCATTTCATAACAATAGGGCGCCTGTCCGGCGCCATAAAGGAAAATTTTCACAAGCGTCTATGGCTTACAACACTTTGAAACTTGGCAAGCTACGAATTAAGCCTCGCGCACCGTTTTGACGATTTCGCGCAGTTGCCGGTCGAAGTTGGGATCGGCCGCTTTGAATTCTTGCCCGCTGATCACCAGGGGCGCGCCAAAAACGACGATTTCCGCGCCCATTCGCAGCGTCTGAATGGCCTGCGGCACACTCAAGCCGCCAACCGCTTGCACCGGGATATCAACCGCGTCCAGGATGGCGGGCAGGTCATCAAGCGGGCTGAGCCCGGGAATCATATTTCGTTCGTCGAAGCCGGTGTGCACGATGATGTAGTCCACGCCCATCGCTTGCGCTTGGCGCGCGCGGCCCGCTTTATCCGGGCAGAGCATGACATCGCACATCACTTGTTTACCGTAGCGCCTTGCCATTTTGACCTGCTCAATGATGCTGGCGTCGTGGGCCTGGCCCATAACAACCACCATGTCGCCGCCGGCTTTGAACATCATTTCCGCTTCCAGCCCGGCGCCATCCATGGTCTTGAGGTCCACGACTATCGGCGTATCGGGGAAGGCTTCGCGGAAGGCGCGCACGGCGTGCAGGCCTTCCGCGAGCAACAGCGGCGTCCCCACTTCGAGCCAGTCAACGCCCGCGTTGACCGAGGCGCGGGCGAGTGCCAGCGCCTCGTCTAGGTCGATGACATCAATCGATATCTGGATCTTGGCATCCATAGCTATTCCTTCATGTGCCTTGTAAAACCGCCAGCCGCCCCAGCGGAACGAGCTAGCTTTTCTGCACGAGCTCGGAGTCCCTATTCGCTGCCGCCTAGCGGCTGTCTAGGCGGGCAAAAGAACCGACTTGACGTTGTTGCCGGCTTCCATCTCTTCGAAGGCTTCGGTCCAGTCGCCCAGGGGATAAACGCCGCCGATGATCAGTTCCAGATCGATCTGCCCGGATGACAGCAAGCCAAGCGCGCGTTCCCAGGTCGAATACAGGTGGCTGAAAGTGCCTTGCAGCGTCACGGCCTTTTGTACCAGGGGATCCAGATTGAAGTTCAACGGCTCCGGTCCCCAGCCGATTTTGGTGATGATGCCGTTGGGGCGGACCATTTCCAGCGCCGATTGCAAGGCGATGCTGACGCCGGTGCAGTCGACGATCAAGTCGGCGCCGTAGCCGTCCCCCAGCGAGCGAAGCAATTCGATGGGGTCGTCTTCGTCGATGTTGAGCGTCCTGGTCGCGCCGATCTGCTCCGCGACGCCCAGGCGCTGTTTGTCAACGTCGGTGCCGAGCATGATAATCTCGCTGGCGCCGCGCAGCTTGGCTACGAAGAGCGCCATCATGCCGATCGGCCCGGGACCTTGAATCACAACCGTGTCGCCGGGATGCAACACCGGCGTCTTTTCCACCAGCGCGTTGTAAGCCACGCAAATCGGTTCGGTGAGCGCGGCATATTCAAAGGGCACATTTGCCGGGATGTGATGCAGTATCCCTTGCCGGGCGGTTACGAAACGGGTGAAGGCGCCGTCGTAAAGAGCGCCGTAACCCAAGCGATGCGGGCATTGATTATATTCCCCCGCGTGGCAGAAGACACAGTTGCCGCAGATCTCTGCCGCTGTCTCGACGGCCACGCGGTCGCCGACCTGGAAACCTGCCACATCCGCGCCGATGGCGGCGACGAGGCCGCAGAATTCGTGCCCCAGCACCAGCGGCAGCTTGATCGTCCAACTCTGATGATCGCGCCACATGTGCAGGTCGCTGCCACAGACGCCCGCTGCCCGCACTTCCACCACGACCTCGCCAGGACCGGGATCCGGCGGTTGCGCGATATCGCGGATCTCGACCTGTTTGTCCTCGCGTCCGAATTTGACTAGGGCTTCCATATTAAACTGTCCTTGATTTTATTTGCTTGTCTTTGGGCGACTCACAGGGTCGTGTAGAGCGGGTAGAAACAGCCCTTCGACACTGACCGTCAGTCGCCCCTGCATTATCCATTATTGTGAAGGTCTGAAATACTTTTCGCGCATTGTTTTGAGAAAGTCGATCGACGCGCGCATTTCATCCATGCCGTTCATGCCATCCTCAATGCTGACCCAGCCAGTGTAGCCGGCATCACTGAGAATTTGAAAGATCATGTCGTAGTCGTTCAGGCCTTGTCCGGTGACGCCGTGCTGAAGGGCGGGCGAATATCCAATTGTGCCGTCGCTACCCATCAAATCCTCCAGTGTGTAACCCTCGGCGAGAAAGCGGTCGCTGGCATGCATGCTGACCACGCGCCCGACGACCGCGCGCAGCAAGTCGATGGGATCATCGCCGGCGACGATGGCGTTGGATGGGTCGTATTGGACGCCGAAATGCTCGCGCTCGGGGATGGCGTTCAGCAGATCGAGGAAGACGTCCATCTTCTGCGCAAACTCCGGATATTCCCAGAACCCGTCCTTATAGTGGTTCTCCAATCCCAGCACGATATTGTGCTCCCGCGCCACCGGGAGCACTTCTTCAATGCATTCGACCGTCCACTGCAAGCCCTGTTCGCGGCTGACATCAGGGTAACGTTGCCCGCTGAGCACGCGACATACCGCGCCGTCGCCGCCCAGCAGTTTGGTGATGCGGATCATCTGCGCTTCTTTGTCCACGGCTTTCGCGCGTTCCTCCGCGTCGGGATGGGTGAAGTTGGGCGAGCAACAGAGCATGGGCATGGCGAAGCCGGCTCCGGCGATGGCATCGCCCACTTGCCGGATATAACTGTCATCGAGACTGGTGAAGAAGCCCTCGTACATTTCCAGCCCCTCCGCGCCTAGCGGCTTCGCCATTTCGATCCAGTCGAAGACGGTCATGCCGCCTTCATCCGAGATTTCCTCCAGGTAGCACTTGGGAAAAGCCGAAATCTTCATTGACTGTCCTAGATTTGTGATCGCTTGAGATTAGTTGCCGCAAGCGCTCGAGATAATGATGCGGCTGCCCGGGCCGTCTTCCAGCGGCTGCACAAAGGACTCGCTCCAGGCCAGGCCGCGCGACTTGCCAGCATCCAGCGTTTCCAAGCGCTTGTTTCGATAGAATTGCTTCACCGTTTCAACATCATCGGTCGATTCCATAATCCACTTGGTCACGCCCAGGGCGCGCGGTCGGAACAGGTCGTACTCGACAGAAACGGTCTTGCCATTGGGATAGAGCGGCGCCCACCAATTTTCGATATCGTAACCGCACTTGATATCGGCGAGCAGGATGATTATTGCGATGAACATGACTGCGCTTCCGACCATGAGGATTGTGGTCTTCACGCAGCCTGCTTGGTTGCGGGTGGCTTCCACGAGTCGTCTCCTATTCCTTTCCTTCTATATCGTATTGGTACGGGGTCGGCTGTATCTCAGGCTCTGGGCTTGATGTCCTGGCATTAGAATCCCAGCAGCGGCAGAATGATAACATAGAGCGTGGCGATTGTGGCGCGCCGCTTATAATATCTCCCGGTTGCGGACAAGGAAACTCACGACTTTTACTCTATTGCATGTTGGCTTAGTCCATGATAAAGTCAATGATTGTACATACATTTATGTACAATTCAAAAGTACTATTTGCTTAGATTATCGCTTTCTATGCACGACAAACTCGGTGAAATACGGCTCGACCATAGCAGTTTCATCTCCTTGCATGTGCAGTTGCACAATCAATTGCGTCGTTTGATCGTATCCGAGCGATGGGGATACGGTGAGCGAATCCCCACAGAGACTCAGTTGTCCAAGCATTTGGATATTAGCCGAACGACCGTGCGCATCGCCTTGCAACGGATTGAAGTTGAAGGCTTGATCAAACGAACGGCGGGACGCGGGACCTTTGTCGTCTACCAGCCCCAGGACCATGTCGCCAGTCGATCCATAGGTTACCTCACTTGCAGTTTCCACAACGAGATCCATACCAACATCCTAAACAGCGCCCAGACCGAATTGCGTTCTGCCGGCTATCAGGTGATATTCAGCAATTCACAAGACCGTGATGACGAAGCGCGTATTTTGCAACAATTGTTGGATGACAACGTCGCCGGCCTGATGCTCTGGGCGAATGCCAAACCGACGGATGTTACCAGATCCATTCTGTTGGAATACGAACGTCGCAAGATTCCCATCGTCTTTATGGATCGCCCCGTAGAGGGTATCCGGGCGGATTATGTATCGAGCGATAATTTCGGCGGTTCCTATGATCTGGTTCAACATCTGATCGAACTGGGGCATCAGCAAATTGTGCCATTAATGCCAAATATCGACGATCTCCATCCAGTCAATGAACGGCATCGTGGCTATGTGACCGCCATTGAAGAGCGTGGCTTGGTTGCCTATGCCCCTTGGAAAATCAACCCGCCGGCGCGTCACGAATTCCACGAGACCGATATCTACAGCTTGGTCGGCGAACAGAGCCAGCACATCATTGAGCAAGTTGAATGGCTTACCGATTCGGTAGTGCCCAAACCGACTGCGATAGTCTGTATCAACGACATTCTTGCGATTATCGCGATGAGCGCGCTGCGGAATATCGGTTATGCCGTGCCAGATGATGTATCAATAGTCGGTTTCGACGATATTGGTATGGCTTCTCATATTGGTGTCCCGCTAACAACCGTATCTCAAAATGCCTATGAGTTGGGCAAGGTCGCGTCTCGGATGCTGATAGAGCGTTTGCGGGGCGGAGAAATGTCTACTCGCTCTCACGAGGTGCCGACTCAGTTGCGAATCCGAAGTTCAACCGCAGCGCCATTGTTGGTCATGCGGCAATAGAAGTGGATTTGGGAGAGGAGGCCACATCGGAAGAAACAGGACGAACCAATCTTTGTTAGTCCAGGGTGCCGTCAACGCGCCCGTCATTCCCCTCGAATGACAAACCAATACCGGAGTTGGCAAACGCATATCTTTTAGTGATTAGTTGTAGGAGTACAACCCATGAAAGCAAGATCGATTCTCTTCGTACTTCTCGTCGTCATGTTTGCCGCGATAAGCTTCACCGCTGTCGCGCAAGATGTCGCGCGCGAAGACACCGTCATCTTCGATATTGACGGTCCCGCCGGCGCTGTCGCCAACTTCGACCAGATGAACTACATGCTGCCCAACAACCACCGTAACAAGGGTTTGCATCAAGCCGTCGCCGAGCCGCTTTTCATTCTTAACTACGAAACTGGCGAGATCATGCCCTGGTTGGCCGAGAGCATGACAAGCAATGATACGCTCGACGTTTGGACCCTGAACCTGCGCGAAGGCGCGGAATGGGCTGACGGTCATCCCTTCGATTCGGGCGATGTTGTCTTCAGCATTGACCTGCTGCTGAATGACGAGACCGCTTCGCTCAACTACGCCGGCAACGTCCAGACCTGGATTGAGAGCGTCGAGGCTGTTGACGACTTGACGGTTCAATTCAACCTGACGCAACCGAACCCGCGCTTCCAACTGGACTTCTTCTCGGTCCGTATCTGGGGCGGCATCAACATGCTTCCCGAGCACGTTTGGGCGGACAAGGATCCCTACACCTTCAATAACTTCGATCCCGAACAAGGTTGGCCGATGGGCACGGGTCCCTACGTTTTGACCTCCGCCAACGAGACCACCTGGGTCTACGACCGCAACGACGATTGGTGGGGCGCCAAGACCGGTGTCTTCAAGCTGCCTGAACCGCAACGCGCCCTCTGGGTCGTGACCGGTAACGATCAGATCCGCACTACCATGGCTGTCGCCAACGAACTCGACAGCATCATGGATGTCACCCTGGGCGCATTCGAGGCGATGCAGGCGCAGAACGACAACATCTTCGCCTGGGTAGAGGGCATGCCCTTCGTATGGTTGGATCCCTGCCCGCGCCAACTGTCCTTCCAGACGCAGCGCGCTCCCTGGGACAACCCGGAAATGCGCTGGGCGATCAACCATGCCATCAGCCGCGATCAGGTCATCGAAATCGCTTATGAAGGCGTCACCATTCCCTCGCGTACCCTGTACGTCGAGTATGGCGCCATGTTCCCCTTCATTGATGCGATTGAAGATGCCGGTATGGCTTTCGACAGCGACTCCGATCTGGATGCCGCCGCGGCCCTGCTGGAAAAGAACGGCTATTCGCTTAATGACGACGGCCGTTGGGTGGATGGCGATGGCAACGCGCTGAGCCTGGAAATCCAGGTTCACGAGGGCTTCATCGAGAAACGCCGCATCACCACCAACCTGGTAGAGCAGTTGCAGCGCTTCGGTATTGACGCGCGGGCTGCGGTCATCGCTGGGCCCACCTGGGGCGACAATAAGCGCTTCGGCAACTATGAAGCCACCACCGACTGGGACGCTTGCGGTTCCATCAACGAGCCCTGGGCTTCGTTGGATCGCTACACCGCCCGCTGGTGGGTACCTTTGGGCGAGCGTTCCTCCGGCAGCAACCACGTCCGCTGGGACGGCATGAACAACGAAGCCTACAGCGAACTCGTTGGCCAGCTCGGCTCGCTGCCTTTGGGTCACCCCGATTCCATTGATCTGGTGGTAGAAGCCTATCGTTATCTCTACGAAGATCTGCCCTTCATCCCGCTCAATCAGGCAACCAAGCTGATTCCCTTCAACAGCACCTACTGGGACGGCTGGCCGACTTCGGAGAACAACTGGAACCACCCGGCTACCTGGTGGCAATCGACCCATCAATTCTTCCAGGAAATCACCAAAGCTGGCATGTAATTGATGCGATTCCGTACGAGGTTGGGGTTCGCCCCAACCTCATTCTCCGCCTGCGCCCTGGTCCTGGCCATGTTCGGCACCGGCATATTTTGTTGAATATTGCTTAAGAATCTTGATAGGTATTTCTTTTATGGTGCGTTCACCGCGATCGACGGTTTAGGAGAAAGAAGCTTCTAAAATGGGAAGCCTATCGCTCAACTATATTGTGCGCCGATTATTGGTTTTTTTCCTGACCTTGTGGGTGGCGGCGACCTTGATCTTTATCATTCCACGCCTGGCGCCGGGCGATCCCATCACCGCGATGGTAGCGCGCATGTCGCAGCAGGCGGGTTTTGTAGAAAACGCCGATCTGATAATTGAAGGCTGGAAAGAACGCTTTGGGCTAAACGATCCGGTTTACGTGCAGTATCTTCGTTACATGGGGAATCTACTGAACTTCGACCTTGGGTTGGCCATGGCGCGCTTTCCCTCGCCTGTCTCGCAATTGGTCGGGCGCGCCTTGCCCTGGACGATTGGCCTGGTCGGGATAGCGACACTGATCTTCTTCACCGTCGGCAATCTGTTTGGCGCTCTGCTGGCATGGACCAAGACGCCGAAGCTGGTCAAAGTTCTGATCCCAATGTCGATGATCTTCACGTCCATCCCGCCCTTGTTAGCGGGTCTGTTGCTGGTCTATATATTCGGCTTTTTGCTTAACATATTCCCCCAGGCATATGCCTATCACCATTCATTCAGCAAACCCGAATTTACACTGGACTTCATAGCCAGCGTGCTCCATCACGGTTTCTTGCCGGCAATGGCGATCGTGCTGGTGACATTTGGTTATTGGGCGCTTGGTATGCGGGGGATGATGGTGACGATCGAGGGCGAGGATTATATGATCCTGGCGCAAGCAAAGGGCTTGAAGCCCTTTTATGTCTTGTACCGCTACATGATCCGCAATGCGATTTTGCCGCAGATGACGGCTCTGGCCGTGTCTATCGGTACGCTTGTGGGCGGCTCCGTCCTGGTCGAGGTCATATTCAATTACAACGGTATGGGCACCTTAATTTTCACCGCGATTCGCGAACAAGACTTCAATCTGATACAAGGCACCTCTTTCATTTTGATTGTCACCAGCGCCCTGGCGGTCTTGATCATCGACTTGAGCTACCCGCTTATCGACCCGCGCATTAGCCTGGAAGGGAGGTAGCGATGGCTGCAGAAGCAAACGCCAAGACTACGATCGTTGCCGGCGGTACCAAAAAAGCCGGCGCTTTCAACCGTTTCGACAATCCCTGGCTCAATTGGAAGTTCCTCGCGGGTGTGTCGATCCTGGGCATCATCTTCTTCCTGATCTTCCTTGGCAACACATTTTGGGATACCAGCCTGGCGCTTAATGCGAGCGCGCCACTCAATTTACCGCCCTATGGGATGGAATATCAGAAGGGCAAGAACACCATTCTGGTCGGCGTCCCTGAACATCCACTGGGCACGGAAAACAGCGGGCGCGATATGCTGGCGCTCTTGATCGTCGGGACGCCGCGCACGCTTGGCGTCGGCGCGATCGCCGCATCGGTTGGTATGCTCGTCGGCATTTTCCTGGGCTTTCTGGCTGGTTTTCTCGGCGGTTGGATCGATGATGTGATTCGTTTAGCCACCGACATCACCATTACCATACCCTCGCTGCTCGTCTTGATCGTGATCCAATCGGTCTTGGGCAGTGTGGACCTGATTACCATGGCCCTGCTGATTTCCATGTTCGCCTGGGCGACGCCGACCCGCTACATCCGCGCCCAGGTCCTCAGCATGCGCGAGAGCGGTTATGTGCAAATGGCGCGGCTCTCCGGCGTACCGGTGCGCGACATCATGTTCAAGGAAATCATGCCCAATTTGCTGCCCTATTTAGCGGCTAGTTACATCGGCAACATGACCGGCGCGATCATCTCGGCGGTGGGTCTGGAAGTGCTTGGCTTCGGTCCGCAGCGGATTCCCTCGCTTGGGGTGGCGATTTTCTTCTCGATTGAAGCGGCTGCCTTGCTGCGCCATATGTGGTGGTGGTGGGGCATCCCGACCGTGATTCTGGCAATTGTCTTCATCGCGCTCTTGCTGATCAACCTGGGCCTGGACGAAATAGCCAATCCGCGCCTGCGCAAGGCGAACTAGAGCCGGAAGGGACCAACACGCATGTCTGAGCAGAATAACTCCGGTAGCGACCGCGTTGTCCTCAATGTAGACAACCTGCGTATTCATTATGCGACGCCGCAGGGCGATGTCATCGCTGTCAGCGATATCAGCTTCGAGTTGTACGAGGGCGAAACATTGGGCTTGGTAGGCGAATCCGGCTGCGGCAAATCAACCACAGCCTATGGCATTCTGCAATTGGTGCAACCGCCCGGTTATATCGTGCATGGCAGCATCGAGGTCGAAGGCACCGAGGTGCTGGACCTGACCGAAGAGGAATTGCGCAAGTTCCGCTGGACCAGATTATCCCTGATACCGCAAGGCGCCATGAATTCGCTCAACCCGACCATGCGCGTCAAAAACCAAATCATCGACGTCATCGAATCCCATGAGGGCAAAGCGAATTATGAGTCGTTCAAAGAACGCCTCAAAGTATTCTTGCGGAAGGTCAGGCGGCCAAGGCGAAAAGAGTCACTTAGAAAATATGTCGGCGAATGGCTGCGGAACTTGAGCGTACTGCTGCGCTATGAACCGCTCAAAGAACGGATATACGACCTCTTTCAACAGGTGGGCTTGCCAAACCGCATCTTCAATATGTACCCCCACGAACTCAGCGGCGGCATGAAGCAGCGTGTTTGCATCGCCATGGGCGTGGCGCTGCATCCTACGGTCGTCATCGCCGACGAGGCGACCAGCGCGCTGGATGTGGTGGTGCAGCGGATCGTGGCGCAAACCCTGGTGGAGGTGAAAGACGAGATCGGCGTTTCCCTGATCGTCATCGGCCACGATATGGGCTTGCTGGCGCAGATCGTCGATCGCATCGCTGTGATGTACGCCGGCAAAATCGTCGAGATCGCGCCAGTGGAAAATGTCTATGCCAATCCGCTGCATCCCTATACGCAACTGCTCATCGATTCCATCCCCTCGATCAAAGAGCGCAAACCCTTGAAGATCACTGAAGGCATCACGCATGATCCGCGCAACCCGCCCTCGGGCTGCATCTTCCGGTTGCGCTGTCCCTTCGCCTGGGATCATTGCGCCCTGGAGGAACCATCGCAGATCACCGTAGAAGAAAAGCACGAAGTTGCTTGTCACTTGTTCGACGAGCAATTCGAAGAGAGGAGGTCCAATGCCTTCGCCGCTATTGCAAATTCGTGATGCTACCAAGATCTATTCGTCGGGCGGATTCATAGGCGGCAGCAAGAAATCAGTTGTCGCGCTCGACAATTTTAATATGACCATTGCCGAGTCCCCGGCGACCATCACGACAATCGCTGGGGAAAGCGGTAGCGGCAAAACGACCCTGGCTAACCTGGTACTCGGTTTCATCAAGCTTAGTTCCGGCAACATCATCTTCGACGGTGAAGACATCACCGACATGACCAACGAGCAACTGAAAGAATACCGCCGCAACGTGCAGGCGGTCTTTCAAGATCCTTTTGGGGTCTACAATCCCTTTTATCGCATCGACCACGTTTTTGATCTCGTCAACAAGCATTTCAGCCTGTCGGACAATCAGAGCGAATATCGCGATATGGTGGAAGCCGGGCTGAACGTTGTCGGCTTGTACGGCGAGGACGTGTTGCGCAAGTACCCGCACCAGTTAAGCGGCGGACAGCGGCAGCGCATCATGATGGCGCGCGCTTATATGATCAAGCCGCGTCTGATCGTGGCGGACGAACCCGTCTCCATGGTAGATGCCTCGCTGCGCGCATCCATTCTGGATGCCATGCTGCGCCTGCGCGACGATCACAACATCTCTTTCCTCTATATCACGCACGACTTGAGTACGGCGTACCAAATTGGCGACCAGATCTATATGCTCTATCAGGGCACGACTGCCGAACGCGGCAGCGCTATGGATGTCATTGACGCGCCGCAGCACCCTTATGTGCAACTCTTGATCGATTCGGTACCCGTGCCCGACCCGACCGATAAATGGGATGTCAATATTTCGCTGCCCAGCGAAGAAGAGATGCGCACGGCTGCCTCGAAGGGCTGTCGCTATTATCCACGTTGTCCTCATCGTATGGATAAATGCTTGGAAGAGCAGCCGCCGCTGTTCAAGATGGACAAGCCAAAGCACGAAGCTGCTTGTTATTTGTACGAAGAGAATGATATCGCGCCGATAGAGCCGCCTGTTTTGGTCAACCGGCCGATCAGCGACGCTATTGCCGCGTCCAGCCGCGCGCGCTTGCCTCTGGTAGCAGCAGCGGCACTGGTAATTGTTGCCTTCGCGATTGGCCTTCTGATTGGGTCGAATCAAGAACCGGAGACGATTGTTCAAGAAGTTATCGTGGAGGTCACGGCGATACCCGCCACAGCAACGGAGGCGCCGGACGAACCCACGCCGCAAGCAGCTGCGCCAGCCGCCGACGATGAAGATACGGTGGAATTCCGGGTGCTGGCCGATGGCGCGGCGGACAAGGGCGCGCTGGCGCTGAATGTGACCTTGGAAGATGAAATCAGTGGCGCCGATGACGTACATAAATACAGCTTTGACGCATCCGCCGGGCAAGAACTAACGATCAAAATTCGCACGGGCGGCGGCGGCTTGAGTGGCAGCAACCTTAACTCGCCCTACGGAACGATTTACGGACCGGACGGCGAATTTGCGGCCGCGCTGGGCGATCCGGCTGTCCGCCCCAGACGCAGCTATAGCGCGGATGTCATCGCCGCAGCCGGAACCTACACCATCGTCGTTGGCACAGCAGAAGTCAACCGCTATGGGCTGGTTGGCGATGCCGAATACCAATTGACCGTGGAGGGCGAAGAACCGGAGCCGACACAGCTGCCCGAGCTGGATTTGCCCGACTTCCGCTTAAGCGCGGAGGGCGCCACTGACAAAGGGACGCTGACGCTGAACGTGACAGTGGAGGACGAAATCGCAGGAGCCGATGACCGGCACAATTACAGCTTTGAAGCGCTTGCCGGGCAGGCGGTGAATGTCAAGATCCGCACCGGTGGCGGCGGCTTGAGCGGTAGCAACCTCAACTCGCCCTATGGCACGATCTACGGGCCGGACGGCAATCCCGTGGCGGCGCTGGGCGATCCCGCCGTCCGCCCCAGACGCAGCTATAGCGCGGAATTCATAACGATGGAGGGTAGTTATACCATCGTGGTCGGGACGGCAGAGGTCAATCGTTACGGGCTGGTTGGCGATGCCGAATATCAAGTGACCGTCGAGGGCGACGAGCCAGCGCCGCAAGCAACTGTGGCAGCGGAAGTGGAGCCAGTTCACCCATCGACGCCTGTTCCGGTTCCTGACTTCGTATTGGCTCCCGAAGGCGCGACGGACAAGGGCGCGTTGGCGCTCGACGTGGTGAGCAAAGACGAAATCCACGAAGCCGACGAGAAGCATATTTGGCGCTATGAAGCGGGTGACGGACAGACGGTATCAATAAAGATTCGCACCGGTGGCGGCGGCTTAAGCGGCAGCAACCTCAATTCGCCCTACGGTACGATCTACGATCCGGATGGCAATTTCCTGGCCGCCCTAGGTGATCCCGGCGTCCGCCCTAGACGCAGCTACAACGCGCCACTCACCTTGAGATCCGGGACGTACAGCATTGTCGTCGGTACCGCACAGGTTGATCGCTACGGTTTGGTTGGCGATGCCGAGTATCAGTTGGTGGTTGAAAGCGCAGATGGCTAGACGGGGCATGACAAACGTGTTGGATATCATCTGATGCGGGCGCCCCTCCACGATCTTTCGCGGAGGGGCGACTTTTTTCCGAAAGCGTTTGACGCGATCTATTGAAAGAACACGGGCAAAAGCTTGACACCACCAGCAATAGGGTTAAACTTTTCCTGCGTCCGTATCAGTCATGATCTAAGCGACGCGGATTTGATAGCGTTTCTGTCTAGCTGTAGAGGGAGTTGCGATGTTAAGTCAAGAACAGATTGATTTCTTTCACGAGAACGGATTTCTGCGAATCCCGCAAGTCTACTCTGAAGACGAAATCAGCCAAATGTCGGATAGCCTCGACCTATTGATCGAGGACTGGGCTTTGACCAGCCCGGGCTGGTCTGGTCCCTGGCGCGATGTTTATTTGGACGAGGAGATTGAAAAGCAGGTTAAGCTAACCGCCATGCACGACCTGCACCTTTACTCCGACGCCTGGATGCGCGCAGTGACCAATACCAAGCTGGCGACGGCGCTTTCCCAACTTTTGGATTCGAGCGTCGAATTGCACCACACAACCATGCACATCAAGCCGCCGCAGACTGGTCATCCCTTCCCTATGCATCAGGATTCTCCCTTCTACGAACATACCGATGGGCGTTTTATCGATACACTGGTGCACCTGGACGACACCTTCCACGAAAACGGCGAGATCCGTTTCCTGGCCGGTTCTCATAAAAGGGGCAAGCTCCCGCATATTCTCAAAAATCCGGATGGTACAGCCTGCTCGCCGCACCTTAATACGGACGAATATAAACTGGAAGACACTGTGCCCGTGCCGGCCAAGCGCGGTGATGTGGTCGTCTTCCATATCTACTGCATCCATGGTTCGTACATCAACCAGACCGCAGATCCGCGCCGAATGGTGCGTATGGGTTATCGCGATCCGCATAACGATCAGCTGGCTGGGCAGAGCAATGGACGCCCCGGCTTGATCGTTAAAGGGTATCGTGAACGCCGCGGCGACGAAGAATTGTTGAAACTAACGTAGCTGGCAAGGTCATAGGTGAGCGACTGGGTTCCCGCGTGTGTCGTCGGCGTCGATATCGGCGGCAGCAAGATCAGCGCAGGTTTGGTCACGCCAAACGGCGAGATCTTGCGGACGCGCTCAGTCGCTACTCCCTCTACACCGTCAGCGATCCTGTCTCAAGTCAAGCAACTGTGTCATGAGTTGATCACCGGTTTCCAGGGCGAGATCGTCGCCATCGGGATCGGGAGCGCTGGCATGGTTGACAGCAAGAGGGGACAAGTGATCCACGCCAATAACAACCTACCCGGCTGGACCGGCACGCCTTTGTCCGCGCTCCAAATTGGCGACGGCCTTCCCGTCGTGGCCGAGAACGACGCGCGCGCCCTGTCATACGGCGAGGCGAAAATGGGCGCGGGCCGGCACTATACGTCCTTGCTCTGTGTCACGGTTGGAACCGGCGTCGGTGGGGGCATCATCCTCGATGGCGAGATTTGGCACGGCCCGAACTACAGCGCCGGCGAAATCGGCTATCTGGTGGTCGGCTGGGAAGGGGATAAACCGATCATTCTCGACCAATTTGTTTCCGGCCCCGGCATTGAACGCGCCTACCAGGCATCCACGGGAGCGGAAGATCGCATACCGCTTACCGAAATCACTCGCCGCGCCTATGGGGGCGAGCCTATCGCGGCGCAGACGATAAAAGAGAAAGCGCGACAACTTGGCATCATACTGGGCGGATTCGTCGCGGCGATTAATCCGACGGCGCTGGTGATCGGCGGCGGCGTACCGCAAATCGGCGAGCTTTGGTGGGACGCCTTTGAAGCGGCGTTCCGCGAGAGCGTGCCACCCCTTTTGCGCTCGACGCCGATACTACCAGCGAAATTGGGTGTCGAAGCCGTGCTGCTGGGCGCGGCCATGCTGGCATGGGACAAGGTGACGCCATGAAGATCGGCTTGATCCCGCTGGACGAACGCCCGGCCTGCGCGCGTTATCCGCAAATGATTGGCGACATCGCAGGTGTGAAACTGCTGTTGCCGCCGGCCACGGCGCTCAGCCGTATTCGTGAACCCGGCGATTGCCCGGCGATCGCTGGCTGGTTGCGCGAGAACGCGAGCGAACTTGACGCCCTGGTCGTATCGATTGAGATGCTGGTCTACGGCGGACTGACAGCATCGCGCATCAGCGACGACGCGACGGTCGCTCTCCTGAACCGCCTGGAGTGCCTGCGCGAACTGAAGCAGGGGCATCCTCATCTGCGTATCTATGGCTTCAATCTCATCACACGTATCTCCGGCGATCCCGACAGCGTCGCCGAGCCAGATTATTGGAGCGAATCGGGTCCGCAGATCTATCGCTATTCTCAGGCCTACGACGCGCGCCGTTGGGGAAATGAACCCGCGCCGCAGCGAGAGCAGTTGAACGAAAGCCATTTGCTGGATGTGCTTCGCCGACGGTTGCGGAATCATATCGTTAATCTGGCCGTTCTGGATCTACTGGCAGAGAATGTCTTTGACCTCTTGGTGATCAGCTCTGACGATACCAGCGAGTATGGCTTTGGCACGCGCGAAAAAATCTGGGTTCAAGAGTGGGTCGATCGGCGCGGCGGTGACGAACGCTTGCTAGTGTACCCGGGCGCGGATGAGGTCGCGTCAGCGCTGCTGGCGCGCGCCTTTGTCGATTTTCTCGATCAGGCCCCGCGCTTCTTTACGCATTATGCGATCGAGGCGGATAAAGAGCGGACCGCGCCTTTTGAGGACGGACCGGTTTGCTTGACCTTGGAGCGGCAGATCCGCGCTGTTGGCGGAACAGAAGTTGACGACATAGATGCTGCCGATATGATCGTAGCCGTCAATCCACCCGCGCCGGGTGCGCGATCATTCTTCCAGCCAGATCGAGCAGAGAGTGATCGAAACTATCGGCAAGGCGCTCTTGCAGATCTTGCCGAGCGGATCGGATGCTGGCTTGACGAAGGACGTCGTGTCATCGTCTGCGACCTGGCGTATCCCAATGGCAGCGATCCGGTGTTGATCGAGGCCCTGCAGCAGAAGATTCGGCTCCGGGATCTAGCAGCCTACGGCGGTTGGAATACCGCAGGCAATACTATCGGCGTGGCCCTTGCGCAGGGCATTGCGCAACTGCGTGAATTTAATGAAAAAGCGGCGCTGCGATTCTTGACGCATCGTTTTGCAGAGGACTACTGCTTTATGCATCAGGTGCGCCCGACCATGAACGTCGACATGCCCCGCTACGATGATAAGACCGAGGCAGCGATGATCGAACTTGTGAGCCGCGCATTGAATGAGCAGATTCGGCAATTGTCCGGTCTTGGCGCTTGGCAGGTGAGTAATGTTCGCCTGCCCATGAAGCGCCGCTTTGAAGTCGACTTTGAACTGGAGCGCTTGTGAACGCCGATGCCTTCCTCGCTGCCGTCAAAGGCAAGCTGATCGTATCCTGTCAGGCGCTGGAGGATGAACCCCTGCATGGCTCGTCAATCATGGCGAAGATGGCGACAGCGGCGAAGATCGGCGGCGCGGCGGCCATCCGCGCCAACAGCCCGGCTGATATCCGCGCGATCAAGGAAGCGGTCGATCTGCCGGTGATCGGCTTGTATAAACGCGGCGGCAGCGGCGTTTTCATCACGCCGACTTTTGACGACGCGGCCGCTATTGCCGAAGCTGGCGCCGATATCATCGCCCTCGACTGCACGGATCGTCCGCGTCCCGACGGCCTGCGCCTGCGCGATTTGCTGGCGCGCATCCATGACGAGATCGGCAAGCCTACGTTCGCCGATGTTTCGACGCTCAAGGAAGCGCAGGCGGCAGCTGAATACGGCGTCGGCATGGCGGGATCGACACTGTCGGGATATACTGGCGCGCGTCCCACACTTGACGATCCCGACTTTGAGCTGCTGGCTGCGATGGTCGCGGCGCTGCCGATCCCGGTGATCGCCGAAGGTCGGATTCATACGCCGGGGCAAGCGCGACAGGCGCTGGATATCGGCGCATGGGCGGTGGTGGTTGGTTCGGCCATCACGAGACCTCGTACGATCACAGCTCGGTTCGTATCGGCGCTGCGGGATGGCAATGAAACTTAACTTAACGTTTCTATTGATCGAATGCAGCCGCTCGGCGGCAGCGAAAAGGTCTTTCCCGCTCACGCAAAATCGTAAGCGTTCTCGTCGCATGAGCGACGCGGTTTAAGTAAACAGGATCGAGATATGAAATCGCTTGGTTTCCTCGGTGTGGCGCATATCCACACGCCGAGCTTTGTCAACAAAATAAACGAACGGTCCGATGAGTTCCGTGTCAAAGCAGTTTGGGATAATCAACCGGAGCGGGCGCGGATCGCCGCGGCTCGTCTAAACAACTGTTCGGTCTCGGATGTCGCTGCGATCGTCGGCGACGACGAAATCGATGCTGTCATCATTTGTTCGGAGACGGCGCTGCACCGCGAGCTGGTGAAAGCTGCTGCGGCGGCGGGCAAAGATATGTTCGTGGAAAAGCCGCTGGGCGTCACGGCTCGTGACGCTTATGCCATGCGGAAGGCGATCGACGAAGCCGGCGTGGTCTTCCAGATCGGGCATTTTATGCGCGGTTATCCCGCCTATCGTTTCATCAAACAACTGGTCGATGACGGGACGCTTGGCGCGATCACGCGTATCCGCCATAGCAATGTGCACCCTGGCGCCATTGCGGGATTGTTTGATGCGGGCATGGGCTGGTACGACGACGGCTGGCTTTGGATGACGGACTTGGAGAAATCAGGTGTGGGCGGTTTTGGCGATGTGGGCGCGCATTCCCTGGATATCCTGATGTGGCTAATGGGCGATGTCGTCTCCGTCACGGCGCAGATGGGTTCGCTGCTGGGCAAGTACCCCTGCGACGAATACGGCGAAGGCATGCTGCGCTTTGCCAATGGCGCGATCGGAACGCTGGCGGCGGGCTGGGTCGATCTCTTGCGTCCACAGGAGATTCTGGTTAGCGGCACTGGGGGCGTCGCCTATATTGACGATGACATATTGTATGTAAAATCCGATAATCTGCCGGGTGCGGACGGCGGCGAATGGACAGACTTGCCTAGCGCGCTGCCGCACGCCTTCGAGCTCTTCCTTGATGCGCTCGTTGGCAAAGACGTGCCACTGATTTCGGCGAAAGAAGCGGCTGACCGTACAGCCGTAATGGAAGCGTTTTATCAAGCTGCGGAATCAAATACTTGGGTTCAGCCTCAAAGATCTTAAAAGGAGCGATAGAACATGAGTACATTGAAAGTGGGTGTCATTGGCGTCGGCGGGATCGCCCGTACGCATATGCCGGGTTGGGAAGCATCCCCACATGCCGAAGTGGTGGCCGGCGCCGATCTAGTGCCCGAGGCGCTGGAGCGCTGGAGCCGCGATTGGAATGTTAGCAAGCTGGAGACCGACAGCGCCGCAGTGATCAACGACCCGGATATCGATATCATTGATGTCTGCACACCCAATATGTATCATGCCCCCTTGTCTATCGCCGCGCTGGAGGCGGGCAAGCACGTCATCTGCGAAAAACCATTGGCGCCCACCCCGGCCGATGTCCAGCGCATGATTGATGCGCGCGACAAATCCGGCAAACTGTTGATGACCGCGCAGCATTTTCGCTTCGCCGGTACATCAAAGGCGCTGAAGGCGGAAATCGAAGGCGGCGCGCTGGGCGAGATCTATCACGCCCGCAGTTGGATGTTGCGCCGCTCTGGCATCCCCACCAGTCTCGCCTTCCTCTCCAGCCAGCATAGCGGCGGCGGCGCCTGCATCGATATCGGCGTGCACATACTCGATTTGACGCTCTGGATGATGGGCAATCCCGAGCCGGTCTCGGTTACCGGCGTCGCTCGCCGAGAGCTCGCCAGCAATCCCTTGGCCTTCGGTCGCTGGCCGCGGTATGGACGCATTCCCGAAGGGATGGATGTCGAAGAAATGGCGATGGCTTTTGTCCGCTTCGAAACCGGCGCGACGCTGGTATTCGAAATATCCTGGCTGCTGCACCACGACATTGATGGCGAAGATATGCAGATGTGGCTCTATGGTAGCAATGGCGGCTCGCATTGGCCCAAGTGCGAGGTTTACGACACCAACTACGACAGCATGCAACTCTACAATCGTAAACTGAAATTGACGCAAAATGTTTCCGAACCGCACGCGCAAGAATGCGTCGAATTCGCGCAGGCGATCGTCGATGGCGCGCCCTCGCCGGTGCCAGCCGAGCAATCGCTGCAAGTGATGAAGATCCTCAATGGCATCTATGAAAGCCAGAAGACCGGCCGCGAGGTCTTGCTTTAGGCGAAGTTGAAGTCGACAAGGGCGACCCGCCGGTCGCTCTTTGCCTGGAAGCGTCGAAGATGTTATTTCGATTCTGCTGTCTTGCGCTGGCGGCGATCTGGATTGCCGGCTGCGGCACCATGGCCATACCGGTCAAAACACCTTTGGAAAAGTCTTCCCCCATCGCGATAGGTGGAGATTTAGAGAGGAGTAGACTAGGCCGCTGGACGCTCGAATATACCGGCGGCTGTGCCGGGCGGGAATCGGAGACGATCCAGGTCACCCGCCTGGACGATGCCGAATTGGTCTTCGACGACTTTCACTTGCGACGTAACAGTGATGGCGTCTTCGAAGGCAGCGCTGATTTCATCGCGCCTATGCCCGCCGATGGCCGCGATGTTGTTTACACAATCGCGTATGCGCTAAGCCTAGGAGATGACGGCAAGTTTGCGGGCACAGAGTCGATCACCGAAGATGGTGGCGAGTCGCTGGATTGCTCAATCCAGTTGGTTTTTGCGGGAGCGTGATGCCGCTAGGATAGTCTTGCGCTGCGGGAACGTTGGAACCTTTGCCCTCTCATCGCACCGACGCAATGTCATTTGAGACGAGCAAATCGAGACTTCATTCCAGCCCGGTGCCGGTGATGGCTTGGACATAATAGCGCTGGAAGGGGATCACCAGCAAAATGGGTACGATGGCAGCGATCATAGAGCCGGCCAAGAGTTCATTCCACACCGTTCCGTATTGTCCGATCGCCAGCGATATCTCGACCTGAACCACGCGCATCTCCTTGGTAGGCGCGATCAGCAGCGGCCAGAAGAAGGCATTCCACTGGCTGATGAACATCAGCAAAGCGGCGGCGACCAGAACCGGCTTGGAGATCGGCAAGATAATGCTGACCAGCACGCGCAGCCAGGTAGCCCCGTCTACGCGCGCGGCATCGATTAACTCCTGCGGTATCTCGGCGAAGAACTGACGAAAAAGGAAGATCACCAGGCTGTTCGCCAGACCGGGTACGAGCAAACCCTGCCAGGTGTTGATCCAGCCGAAGCTATTGACCAGGATATAGCGCGGTATGGCGGTTAGATCGACCGGCACCATAAAAGTGAGCATGACAATGGTCAGGAAGAGCGCGTTCTTGCCGCGGAATTCAAAGCGCCCAAATGCGAAACCGGCCAGGGCGTTGACCGCGCCGCCGATAATGACGGTCGCGATCGCGAGGAAGAAGGTATTGCTGACTGCCCGTCCGAATCCGCGGTCAAACAGGTTGTCATAGGCTTCCAACGTGAAATCGACCGGGAAGAGCGCGCGCCAGGAAAAGGGGTAGGCGTATTCGAAGACCTTGTGATTCGGCGTGAAAGACGCGGCCCCTGCCCACATCAAGGGCACAATGACGATGACAACGCCGAGGATCAGCAAGGCATAGACGGCAATCGGCTGCGCGCGAGAGCGCAAAGGCTTGCTGTTCATCGCCACTGCGGATGACGTTGGCCGGGCGCGCTTGGACATGATTGAAGCAGCCCTCGCCTCAGTCCCGGCCGCGGAGGGCGTAGAGTTCAATGCCCACAATGAGGAATACGATCACCAACATGACAGACAGCATGGCGGCGGAGGCGCCCAGATCGCCGTAAAGGAAGCCCCGCCGATAGGTCTCGTACATAATCAGGTTGGTTGAGAGCCGCGGACCGCCGGAGGTGAGCAGCAAGATAGGCGCAAACATCAAAAAATTGGCGACGGTATCAGCGACCAATACAAAAGCCAGCACACGGCGCAGCAGCGGCAAGGTGATCTTGGTGAAAGATTGCCATGCGCTGGCGCCGTCGATCTTCGCCGCTTCCAGAACTGGCGGGGGGATGTTCTGCAATCCGGCCAGGATGAACAGGCTCCATAGAGGAACGCCGATCCAGGAAGCGATTAATATGATGGACCAGAGCGCTTGATCGACCGAGTGCAGGAAGGGTTGCCGCGGAATACCCAATTGCAGCAGAATCCCGTTGACCATGCCCGAGTTTTGGTCCAGCATCAGTCCCCAGACAATGGCGGTGACATTAAGCGAAACGGCAATCGGCAGCAAATAAATGCTTCTGAAGATGCCGATGCCGGGCGCGCGCTGGTTGATCAACACGGCCAATCCCAAAGCCAGGGCAATCTGAATCGGGTTGACCAATAAACTGAACACAACGGTGACCTGGAAGGATTTCCAGAAGATGGGATCGTTGAAGATGCGGTTGTAATTGGCGAACCCGGCAAAAACGCGCTCTCCGCTGCGCAGCGATATGACAAACATGCTTTCAAAAAGCGTGGCGATCGTGGGCATCAAATTGAAGACGATGAGCAAGAGCAGCGCAGGCAAGAGGAACAAATAGGGAATGATTTGCTGTCGCGCTCGCATCATTCACTTTCAGCGCAATTTGGACTTCGAATGTGTGCGGGGCAGTTGCCTTCTGCCGACCGAATGAAAAGCAAGAGCTGCGTCTGACGCAGCCCTTGCTCGGATGACCGGATATCTAGCGATATTTGGCCATTTCACTGTCAATGCGCTGAACAGCCAGGTTCAGCGATTCCTCGACATCGGCGCCATTGCGGATATCCTGGAAGGTATTCTGCAAGATCTGCTCGTATTCCAGGAAACCAACGGTCACAGCGCGCGGCCTGGGATTGACCGTGGCTTCGTCAGCTGCCGTACGCATGTAGGACATCGGCAGTTCGTCGAATTCTTCTTCGGTCGCGAACATTGCCAGTACCGATTGCTGCGCCGGGAAGTCCCCGCCGCCGGGGCGACGCCACCACAATTCAGCGCCCTCTCCGGTGGAGATGAAGTGAACAAAGCGCGTTGCTGCGTCAATGTTTTCGGTGTTGGCGTTGACGCCGATATGCCAACTGCCGGTGGGCGTCGCCGGTTCGCCGTCCGCGAAGTAGGGATGGCGGGAAACGCCCCATTCGATGTCGAGATCGGGATTGTTCGCGAAGCGCCCGATATTCCAGGGACCGCCAACGAACATGCAGATATTGCCCGTTTCGAAGATATCGGCCGGCCAGAATTCCTCGCCTTGCGGCGCCGCATTCCAGACGTTGAACATATTGTAGTAGTAGGTGAAGGCTTCGATCCACTCGGGCGAATTAATCACGCCGTCCACCGTCAATCCATCTTCGCCAATTGCGTCGCCGCCGAGCGATTCCGGCAGCGCCTGCAACTGGTAAATGCGCACCATTTGCTCCCAGATAAATCCCCAAACGTCAGGCGTGCCGTCGCCGTCGTCGTCAAAGGTCAGTTGCGGCGCGATTTCGGCGATTTCTTCCCAAGTCAGACGATCATCTGCGCCCGGCGGCATCAACCCGGCCCGGTCGAAACAGCCCTTATTGTAAAACAGCAGTTGCGTCGAAGTGCTGACGGGCGCGGCATAAAGCGTTCCCTCGTAGGAGCCGGCATTTACGGCCGCGGGCAGCCAGTCTTCTACCTCGTCGCCGGTGAACACCGGGTCCAGCGGCAGCAGCCAATTGCGCAGTGCATAGCCGGATACCAGCGGCACATCGACCGAAATGACATCGGGCACTTCCGACCCGGCGCCCAAACGAACCTGTATCTGGGCGAAGAGATCGTTGAAGCCGACTTGTTCCGCTTCTACGTTGATATCCGGATTGCGCGCTTCAAATTCCTCGATGATATAATCTGCCGGCCAGCCCAGCGTCAGCCAAGTTATGGTGGTGGCATCATCCTGGGCGGCTGCGGGCGCTAACAAAATAACGAATATGCCAAGCAGCATCGTTGCAAGCATCAATTTACGAAGTAACACGGTACATCCTCCTGGAATCTAGAAAATCAATATGAACTTGCGCCAAATAATCGGACAACTCGGTACCAGATTTGAGGACCTTGCTCATCGCGATTTAGCATGGGTATTTTAACGTTTTAGATACCGATGTACAAATCTCAGCAGCGTATCGAAGTCGGTTGAAGTTGAGAACAAAGACCACCAGACTGTCGGTAGGGGCGATCGAAGGTCAGTGTCTACGCGACCCGCTGGATTGCCCGACGAGTAGAAACTGGACGAATATCGGGCGACTCACCGCTGCGCGTAGACACCGCAGGTCAGTCGCCCCTACCAAATCATTTGTCTTTTGGGTTAAGAATCTCATGCCGAGGACAGGCTACGAAGTACTTCAACCGAAAAAGATACACTGCCAATTCCGCAGCGATTTTTGCGGATACGAGCAAAATTGCTAAACTTCTCCTGCGAGATACAGTTGCCCGATGCACGATCCTGGAGGGAGCCAATGAAGAATCGGATTGTTAACGTGGGCCTCATCGGGACAGGTATGATAGGTAGTTTGCACGCCGGGGTTCTATCTAACCAGACCGATGGCGCTCGAGTTGTAGCGGTGATGGACGTTGACGGCGATCGCGCTGCGGCGGTGGCGACTGAGTCTGGCGGCGCGCGCGTCTATTCCGATGCCGATGCGCTCATCAAAGCCGCGGATGTCGACGCTGTCCTGATCGCCAGCCCGGACGCTTTCCATGCGGAGGGAGCGCTGGCCTGCATCGCAGCGGGTAAGCCGGTACTTTGCGAGAAACCGCTGGCGACCACACGCGCCGATGCCGAGCGCATACTCGGTGCCGAGATGGCGGCGGGACGCAGGCTGCTGCAGGTCGGCTTCATGCGCGAATATGATCGCGCCCACAGAGCGCTGGTTGATCTGTTACGCAGCGGCGATATCGGCCGGGCGCTGCGCTTCCGAGGCATTCATATGAATCCCACCCGTTCACGTTACATAACCGTCGATACCGCAATCGTAAATTCCCTTATCCATGACATTCATTCGGCGCGATTTATGATGGGCGCGGAAATCGCCGAGGTGTTCCTGCGCTGGGTGCCAGCGAACCCGGAAGACGCGCGATCCGCCCGTTATGCGATCATTCACGTCAGCTTCGATGGTGGCGCCATCGGAACGCTGGAATGGAGCGGCGACTCCGGTTACGGTTATGAAGTAGAGGTCGAGATTACCGGTGAAACTGGTACAGCGGGGACAACCGGCAATCACAGCCCGATATTGCGACAGGGCGGTACACGGTCTCAAGCGATCACGCCCGACTGGCCCGATCGCTTTTTTGACGCTTATGTAGACGAACTGGCAGCCTGGATCAGCTCGGTGATGACGGGACAAGCGACAGGTCCTTCGGCTTGGGACGGCTATATGTCCCTTGTCGTGGCTGAGGCCTGCATCAAGTCAACCGAGTCCGGCCAGCCGGAGCAGGTCATTGGCGTGGAGCGGCCGGCGATGTATTGACCGCGCGTCGATGGACGAATCAAGACAAAGTACAAGCAGGAGAAAAGCAACCTCGCAATGACAAAGGACACAAGTTCATTTCAGGGCAAAGTCGCGATTATTACGGGCGGCACTCAGGGTATCGGCGAAGCCACGGCTCGGCTCTTCGCGGAGCGGGACGCGGCCGGGCTTGTCATCTGCGGGCGCAATAACGAACGCGGTCAGGCCGTCGCCGCGGATTTATCAGCAGGCGGCTGCAAGACGCATTTCCTGCGGATTCACCTGGAAAATATCGCCGAATGCCGCGCTGCAGTGGCGGCGGCGGATGAGCGCTTCGGCAAGGTAGATGCCCTTGTCAACGCGGCCGCGGCATCGGAACGCGGTTCGATCTGGAATACCACGCCGGAATTGTGGGATGAGATCATGGCGGTCAACGTACGCGGACCCTTCTTGCTCATGCAGGAGGCGGTCAAACTGATGCGACGCGAGGGGATCCCAGGTTCCATTGTCAATGTCGTCAGCGTCGCGGCCAATGGCGGACCGGCTTTCCTCACACCCTATGCGGCCTCCAAGGGCGCGCTGGCAACCTTGACCTTGAACGTGGCTTACGCCGTGTTGCGCCACCGCATTCGGGTCAATGGCATCAACTTTGGCTGGATGGACACGCCGGGCGAAGATGCGATCCAACGAAAATTCCACAGCGATGGGGCCGATTGGCTGGAAGAAGCCGAGGCGGCTCAACCCTTCGGCCGACTGATCAAGCCGCCCGATGCCGCCCGCGCCATCGCTTTTCTGGCATCGGATGAATCCGGCCTGATGACCGGCAGCGTCTTTCATTATGATCAGTCGGTCATCGGCGCGGGTGGCGTGCCACAGCCGACCATCGGCGAGATGGGCACGGAGTGAGCCTGGTCCTTCTGGGCTCGCGTTTTACGCCCGCATGTGTGACAGTATCCGGTAATGTATCGAAGTCGGTTGAAATTGAGAACAATAGCCACCTGAAGGCCGGTAGGGGCGATCGAAGGTCAGTGTCTACGCGACCCGCTGGATCCCTCGACGCGTAGACACTGAATGAGTATCGGGCGACTCGCCGAGTCGCCCCTACCAGATCGTTGCTATTTTAGGTTAAGGAGTCCATGTCGAGGACTGGCTAAAGGTATTTCAACCGAAATGGATACACTACCCAGTATCCGAGGAAAATTTGTAGTGTCCTTCCTGAGGTGCTATATTTTGAGCATGCGCGGATTGTTCGTTTGTTTTCAATCTTCACTAGCGCACGGAGCAGCGCGGCATCGCTTTTGATCGGCGCGGCGCTGCTTATTGATGTCGGTTTATCCAAAAAGAGGAGTGCTAAAGTAAAATGAACAAGAGACAACTTTCCAGAAGGCAGTTCTTGCAAACGACCGGGGCGGGACTAGCGTCCCTGGCTCTCGGCGGTGTGTCGGCCAGCAGCGTACTGGGGCAGGGCGATGCGCTTCAATTCTATGGTTGGGATTTCCAGCCCGATACCATCCGCCAGCATCTCGACAATTACACCGCGCAATCGGGCAATGCGGTTGAGCTCCATATCATCCCGAACGTAGGCTACTCCACCGGTATCCAAACCAAGCTTCTCGGTGGCGTGCAAATGGATGTCTATTACAACTTCAAATACAACTCAACCCGCTTTTTCAACGCTGGTTGGGCGCGGCGCATGGACGACCTGCCCGATGCCGACGCCGTGCTTGGTGAAATGTTCGCCAGTTCCGTGCCCTCCTACACCACACCGGATGGCCAGTTGATCAGCATGCCTTACTTCAGCGCGGTGCATGTGCTGCATTACAACGAACGCCTGCTCAGCGAATCCGGATTTGACGCGCCGCCGCAGACCAAGCAGGACCTCTATGACCAATGCGCAAAACTCAAGGAAGACGGGGTAGAGGCGCCTTATCTGGCGTATTGGATCAAGGAATTCTGCGAGGAATACTTGCAGGTCTATCTCTTGTCGGAAGGCATCACGCCCTTCTCGCCCGATGGCGAACCGACATTCGCCGACGATTCCAGGACAGCGGACGTCTTTGAATGGTGGCAGGCCATGTTCCAGGACGGCATGACTTCGCCGACCCAGTTGACCGACCAGCCCGGCGAACAGATGACCGCCATGCAGAACGGCACTTCGGCTTTTTATGTCTTGCATCACTACTTTTTGAAGTTGATGAACAGCGGCGGCGGGCCGGAAGTTGAACACCTGCGCATCGCCGATCGCATGCCCGGTTCCGACGGCATGACCTTCCAGATGGGCGAGGTCGTGCAAATGTCCGATGGTCCGAATGTCGACAGGTCCTGGGACCTGGTCAAGTTCTATACCTGGAAGGACGCCAACGGCGAGCGTTCCGTGCACAAGTCATGGGCGGCGGCGGCTGCTTTGGGCGCGCCATATCCCGATTTCTACGACGATCCGGAAGTGCAAGCCAACTACGGCGACTACTACGACTTCGACCAGATCAAGGATATGTTCGCCAACAACTCCGATGTGGTTCAGGCGCGCAACCAACCTTGGTATAGCGAATTCCAGACCCATGTCGGCGACGAAATCCAGCGCATGCTCCAGGGCAATCTGGCGCCGGCGGACGCCGTCACGAGCTTGGCGGACAAAGTTGTGGAATTGCGAGCGCAAGACTCGTAAGTTGCTATCCGTTCCGCGACAAGCGTATAAACACGATTGTCAATGCCTACGGTTTGGGAGCTGCTTCCCAAGCCGCAGGCGTCAATTTCCGCGCTAGCGATGGCTATCTTGTAGCAGGACCCTTCCCATGGCAGCAGCGCAGGCTAGAAAGACAAGTGCTCAAGAGCGCAAGCACTGGGATCGCAAATGGATCCCCTATGTCTTGCTGGCGCCCGCCATCATCACAATCGTTGTGGTCATCCTCAGTCCCCTGGTCACCACCATCTACTACAGCTTTTCCAATATCGATCTGATCAGAGATCGCACGACCTTTATTGGCTTCGACAACTACGTTGAGTTGTTCACCAGCCGTCTGTTCTGGAAAGCAGTCGAGATCAATTTGAAGTTCGCGGCGATCGTCGTCGTCGTGCCGACCTTGATGGGTCTGTTCTTCGCTGTGCTGCTGGTGGAAGACTTTGTGGGTCGCAGTATTGGACGCACCTTGCTGATCCTGCCCTGGGCGCTGCCCTGGATCGTCATTGGCTTGCTCTGGAACTGGGTCGTCCATTCGCAGTTCGGCGCGCTGAACGGTTTGCTCTACAGCTTGGGATTGATCGACAAGTACATACCCTTCATGGCGGACGAAAACTGGGCTTTGGTTTTCACCGCGATGGCCTCGGCCTGGCGACAGACTTCGTTCAGCGCCATCTTGTTGCTGGCGGCGCTGCAGACCATCCCCGAAGATCTCTACGATGCCGCCAAGGTGGACGGCGCCGGCATGCGCGCGCGCTTCCGTTTTATCACTATTGCCTGGATTCGCCCGACACTCACCATCGTCCTGCTCTACAACATCGTCCTGGGTTTCTTGCAATTTGACGCCGTCTGGGTGATGACCCAGGGCGGACCCGGGGATGCCACCATGCTGATATCGGTGCTGCTTTATCGTTATTCTTTCATCAACTTCGATCTGGGCATGGGCGCGGCAGTCTCGAACGTGCTCGGCCTGATCACCATGGGCGTCGGCTTGATCTTCGTTCGCTTGACTTATCGGTCGCAGGCGACCTACAGCTAGGCCAATGCGATGAGCGCTTCGTCACGGTCCATCCGGCAGGTTGCGGCGCGCAGGGTTGTGACCTATGCCGCCTTCTTTTGCCTGCTCTTCTGGGTTGGGTTCCCAGTCTATTATATGCTCATCACCAGCTTCATGGACCCGCCCGAGCTGGGCGTCAAGCCGCCGCATTGGATACCGCAGGAGCCGACGGTAGAAAATTATCGCGAGGTCATCATCGGCAAGACCGGCCAACGCGGGGATTATGGCACGACAACCGAGTTCTCCCGCATGATGCCCGCCTTGCTCAACAGCACATTCGTCTCGGTGTCTGTCGTATTGCTCAATCTCCTTATCGGCGGGATGGCCGCCTACGCCTTTTCACGCTTTGATTTTCGTTTTTCGCGCGTCGCCTACCTTGGCGTTTTGATGACGCGGGTGCTGCCGGCTTTGAGCTTGATCGTGCCCTTATTCATTATCTTGCGAAAGCTGAAACTGATTAACACGCTCTGGGCGCTCATTTTCACTTACACGATTTTCATTCTACCCTTGACCATTTGGATCCTGCGTGAATATTTCGATACGCTGGCGCGCGATATCGAAGAGATGGCCCTGATCGACGGCGCGACCCGCCCCCAAGCCTTCCGCATGGTGGTTGCGCCCCTGGCCGTCCCGGGGCTGATCGCGGTAGGCGTCATGTCCTTTATGGAAGCCTGGAGCGAATTTTTCTTCGCGCTCACGCTGACAAACTCGCTCACATATCCGCCACTGCTGATGTCCTTTCGCAATTTGCATCAGGTCAATTGGAACGCCCTGGCCGCGGCGACTACGATCGGGGTGCTTCCTCCGGTCATCGTGGCTTTTGTCTTCCAGCGCTATCTGGTGCGCGGATTGAGCGAAGGTGCGGTGAAAGGATAGGGACAATGCCCTCTAATTTCGGCGTCCTGGGCGCCACAGTCGCGCGCAAGACCGTCACCTATATCGCCTTCTTCTGCCTGCTATTCTGGGTCGGCTTCCCGGTCTACTACATGCTGATCACCAGCTTTATGGATTCCCCCGAACTGGGCGTGAAACCACCGCACTGGATTCCACAGGAGCCGACGATAGAGAATTATCGCGAGGTCGTGATTGGAGAAACGGGTCAGCGCGGGTCCTATGGCTCGACGACCGAGTTCTCTCGCATGATGCCCGCCTTGCTCAACAGCACCTTTGTCTCGGTGGCTGTGGTCTTGTCAAATCTGCTCATTGGCGGGATGGCTGCCTACGGTTTTTCCCGTTTTGACTTTCGGCTTTCGCGCTTTGCCTACCTCGGGATTCTGATGACGCGGGTACTGCCGGCTTTGAGCCTGATTGTGCCGCTCTTCATCATTCTGCGTAAACTGAAACTGATCAATACGCTCTGGGCGCTGATCTTCACCTATACGATTTTCATTCTGCCGCTGACGATCTGGATCCTGCGCGAATACTTCGACACCTTGGCCCGCGATATCGAGGAGATGGCTTTGATCGACGGCGCGACGCGCCTCCAAGCCTTCCGCCTGGTGGTGGCGCCACTGGCCGTGCCGGGATTGATCGCTGTCGGCGTCATGTCCTTCATGGAAGCCTGGAGCGAATTCTTCTTCGCTCTGACCCTGACCAATTCGCTGACCTATCCGCCTCTGCTGATGTCCTTCCGCAATCTGGCGCAGGTCAATTGGAATGCCCTGGCAGCGGCCACCACCGTCGGCGTCCTGCCCCCGGTTATTGTGGCATTCGTCTTCCAGAGGTACCTGGTGCGCGGTTTGAGCGAAGGCGCGGTGAAAGGATAAGCGGGATGCCTGTTAATCTTGGCGTGCTGGGTGCCGGGATCATCGCCGGATCTTTCATGGAAGCCGCGCCGGAGGTGCCGGACCTGGAGGTCGCGGTCATCTGCGATCTGGTCGAAGAGTCCGCTCGCGCGCTGGCGGAACCTCATGGAATCGCTTGGGAGAAGGATTACCGCGCGGTTCTGGAAGACGAATCGATTGACGCGGTTTACATCGCCTTGCCTCATCACCTGCACGAAGAGGTTGCGGTCGCGTCGGCGGAGGCCGGCAAACATATCTTGCTGGAAAAACCGATGGCCAATTCGCTGGAGGAAGCCGATCGTATCCTGGACGCGCAGAAGCAGTCCGGGATCAGGCTGATGCTGGGCTTTACACATCGTTTCCATTCCGAGTTGGAAACTGCCAAACGGCTGATCGACGCCGGCGAACTGGGGCAAGTGACCCTGGCTGTTGACATCATGACCACGGGAGGACAGATCCCGGGCTGGTTCTGGCAGAAAGAGCAGGCCGGCGGCGGTGTCTTGCACGTCAATGGCGCCCACAGCTTTGATCGGCTGCGCTGGCTGGTCGGGTCGGAGATCGTCGAGGTCTTCGCTTATGCCGAGACCTACGACCCGCGCAAGACGGTGGAAGACAGTGCTGTTGTGGCGATTCGTTTTGAGAATGGCGCTATGGGCGCGACCGTACACAACTGGGTGGTCGATTTTGCCCTGCCTTTCAAATGCGATCTGGATCTTTACGGTACCGGCGGGGCGATCCGCATTGATACCTGGAACGCGCTCGAGTTCTCCAATACCCATCATACCTGGGTGCAAAAGCGCCAGCGGGACGATACATTTCAGAAAGAAATCGGCGAATTTGTCGGCGCCATCCTGCAAGATCGAGAACCATGCGTGACCGGCGAAGACGGCCGACGCAGCTTGGCTTGTGTGCATGCCGCTTATGAATCGGCTCGCACTGGCAAACCCGTTAGAATAAACGATTGATTCGGAGGTGAAGGCTATGGGCAAAAAAGTACGTACGATTACGGGCGATGTTCCGCCGGAAGAACTGGGTCGCACGCTAATCCACGAGCACCTGTGCGTGGATTGGGGAGACCTGCTGGGACGCCCCAAGCTTATCGACTTCGACCGCGACGACATGGTGGACCGTATGGTCGCCAAGATGGATGAGCTTTATGCCTCCGGCATCGGCGCCATGACCGAATGCACGCCCATCGGCACCGGGCGCTATCTCGATCTCTTTCACGATGTCGCCCGCCGCAGCCAGGTCAAGATCATCTGCTCTACCGGTTTCTTTCACGAATCCTGGGCGCCGATGCATCTTTACGCGCAATTGATGGATATCGACCAGATGGCGGCGCTCTTCGTACGTGAAATCACCGAGGGCATGGGCGAGACGCTGTTGAAAGCCGGTTTGATCAAATGCGCGACCGGCGAAGGTCAGATCTCCGCCAAGGAAGAAGAGGTCTTGCGCGCCGCCTCCCGCGCGCACAAAACGACCGGCTGTCCTATCATCACGCATACCACGGATGGCCTGGGTCCCGAACAGCTTGATATATTCGAGTCGGAAGGCGTCATGCCCGAGGAAGTCATCCTCAGCCATATCGGCTGCCAGCCCGACCCAATCACCGGCTCCGAGCTTGTCTTGAAACGGGGCGCCAATGTCAGCTTTGACCGCATCGGCATGGTCGGCGCCTTCTTTGAAGATGACCACTGGCTCGAAGTGGTTGGCAACGCCATCAAGAAGGGCTATATCGACCAAATCATGCTCAGCCACGATGCCGCCGTCTTCGCCCACGGTTACGAGGCGGCCTCCGGCGACGATGTCTGGGACGATTATACCTATGTTTTTTCGCGGTTCGTGCCCAAGCTGCAAAAGGCGCATGGCGTCACCGACAGCCAGGTTGAAACCATGTTCGTGACCAATCCACAGCGAGTATTGGCTTTCTGATGGCGACGCGGAAGGATGATCTCGATACACCAGCGCTGATCGTCGATATCGACAAACTTCGCTTCAACATCGACGATATGGCTGCATTCGCGAAAGCGAACGGCATAGCCCTGCGTCCGCATGCCAAGACGCATAAGACGCCGCAAATCGGCAAGCTGCAAATGGAAGCGGGGGCGGTCGGCTTGACGGTCGCCAAGCTCAGCGAGGCGGAAGTCTTCATTGATGCTGGCTGCAGCGACATCCTGGTGGCTTATCCGCTGGTTGGTTCGACCAAGCATCGGCGCTTGGTTGAGCTATGCGAACGCGCCCATATCAGCACCGTCGTCGATCACATCGACATTGCCGAGGCGCTTTCGAAGTCGATGAGCGCTGACGGAATCGAATTGCCGGTGATGGTCGAAGTCGATACTGGCTTGAGCCGCTGCGGCGTCGCCCCCGGCGAGCCGGCTCGTGATCTGGCGCAACTTATTGATCGGCTGCCGGGTTTGCGCTTTGCGGGCTTGTTAACCCATGAGGGGCATGCGCAACTGGCGGGAGCGCCCGATCAAGTGCGCGCCACCGGTCTCTCCGCCGGCGAGATGATGGCGGAAACGGCCGTGTTGATCCGCAAGTCCGGCCAGGAGGTGCCGATCATCTCCGTCGGCTTGACGGCCACCGCCAAAATTACGGCCACGGTCGCTGGCGTCACCGAGACGCGACCGGGCATCTATGTCTTTTATGACCGCAGCGAAGTGCTGCATCAGGTCGTCAGGCCCGATCGCTGCGCCGCCCGTGTTTTGGCGACGGTGGCGACGCGCCCGGCAGCCGACCGCATCATTCTCGATGCCGGAACCAAAGCGCTAACCAGCGATCGCGCGGGTGTTTCGCCGCCGGTGGCCGGGCACGGCATCGTCCTCGGTCATCCGGACTGGGAAATCCGAAGTTTGAGCGAGGAGCACGGCGCTACGGCGGTGCCGCCCGACGATCCTGCCCAAATCGGTGAACGGGTCGAGGTCATTCCCAACCATATCTGCCCGGTGATCAATCTCTTTGACAGCATGACCATCACGCAGGGCGATCGTGTTATCGATCAGTGGACCGTAGCCGCGCGCGGGAAGTCGCAGTAAAGGCTGGTTTATGAACAAACATCGCTTGGGGATCATCGGTTGTGGCTGGATCGCGCCTTTTCATGTAGCGGCGCTCAACCGGCTTTCCGATCGCGCAGAGGTCATCTGGACCGCCGACCCGGACCGGGAACGCGCGGCGCATATCGCAGCGACCTTGCAGGATGCTGGCAATATCGACGTGCTCAGCGATTATCGCGATGGCTTGGCCCGCGTCGACGCCGCGATCATTCTGGTGCCGCACCACCTGCATCATCCCATCACCATGGATGCCCTGCGCGCCGGCTGTCATGTGCTTCTGGAAAAGCCCTTCGCCATCACGCTGGACGAAGCGGATGACATGATCGCTGAGGCCGACGCGCAGGGCAAAACGCTGATGATCGCGCTCCCTCATCGTTATCGGGTGAGTACGCAGGCTTTCAAGCAGGCGATCGACAGCGGCGACTATGGCCGACTTTTCATGCTGGACGCCTTCATGGACGAAGACAATCGCGAATACGTCACTGGCGGCTGGTTCGTGAAGAAGGCGACCTTGGGCGGCGGCGTATTCTTCTCCGCTTCGGCGCACATGCTGGATGTTATGCTCTGGATCGCGGGAGAGGTGCAATCAGTATCGATGGTTGGCGCCCATGCCGGCATCCCGATGGAGGGGGAAGATACCGCCATTTCCGTCATCAAGTTCAAGAATGGCGTGGTTGGCACCACGCGACATACCTGGTTTTCACCCGCGCCGGATCGCTGGTACGTCATGCGCGCTTATTGTGAGCGGGCGGTCATCACCTTGACGGTCAATCCGCTAGGCAAATTGGCCGTAGAAGGCTATCGTTGCCCCTGGCAGTCGCGGATCACGGTCTCCCAACCCGGTTCCGCAGACAAAGTCTTGCTCGACAGCGACGAGGGGCTGGACCTGACGGAAGAAGTGCGGCATTTCTTCGACTGCGTCGATACCGGCGCGCGTCCGCAGACCGATGGCCAGGTGGCGCGCGAGTTGATGAAAGTCGTCCTCGATGCCTATCAAGAGGCGGAGATCAAGGGAGCGAATTGATGCACGATCTGCTGATTGAAGGCGGACGCCTGATCGACGGCACGGGATCTCCCTGGTTTTGGGCCGATGTCGCTGTCGCCGGCGATCAAATCGTGGCTGTCGGCAACCTGGCTGGCGAAGCGGCCAAATCCACGATCAAAGCCGATGGCCGCTTCGTCAGCCCCGGTTTCATCGATATGCACACGCATTCCGACTTGCAGCCCCTGGTCAATCCCCTCCACGAATGCAAGATATATCAAGGCGTGACAACCGATGTCATCGGGCACGATGGCCTGGGCCTGGCGCCAGCCACGCCCGAGACAGCAGCTATCCTGCGCGATCAACTGTCCGCCTGGAACGGCCTGCCCGATATTGATCGCGATTGGACCACGCTGACCAGCTATCTCGACCGCTTTGACGGGGGTTCCGCCGTCAATGTAGCTACCTTCGCCTCGCAGGGCACTATTCGCATGGCCGTCCTCGGGATGGAAAACCGCGAGCCGAGCGCTGACGAGATGGCGCGTATTAAGGCTATCCTCGATCAATGCATGCGCGAAGGCGCGATCGGCTTGTCGACCGGCTTGACCTACGCGCCCTGCATGTTCGCCAGCGACGACGAACTGGTGGAACTCTGCGAAGTCATCCGTCCCTATCAGGGATTCTACTGTCCCCATCACCGCAACTACGGCGTCCAGGCGCTCCAGGGTTACTGGGATTCGATTGAAATCGGCCGGCGCGCCGGCGTGCCGGTGCATTTGACGCACTGTCACCTGAGCTTTCCCATCAACGAGGGGCGCGTCGGCGAATTGATCGACATGATTGACGGAGCGCGTGTCGATGGCGCCGAAGTGACCATGGATGCCTATCCTTATCTGGCGGGCCAAACCTATCTGCACGCCATGCTGCCCAGTTGGGCGCACGAGGGCGGCGTGGAAGCCATTCTGGGGCATCTGCGCTCGCCGGAGAGCCGCGCCAAACTGCAGCGCGAGCTGGAAGTGACCGGCTCTGACGGCATGCAAGGCGTGCCGCTCGGTTGGGAGATGCTTCGTATCGGCGGCATCCTGGGCGATCATGACCCAGCCATCATCGGCATGGCTCTGCCGGACGCGGCTGAAAGGGCCGGCAAGCCACCTTTTGACTTCTTCGCTGATCTTCTGTTGGAAACGCGACTGGGTGTATCTTGCCTCGCTTTCTTCGGCATCGAAGAGCATGTGCAGACCATCATGCAGCACCCGGCTCATGTTGTCGGCAGCGATGGCATCCTGGTCGGCGGCCAGCCTCACCCGCGTGGATGGGGCGCTCATGCGCGATTTTTGTCTCACTATGTGCGCGACCTGGAACTTTTGAGCTGGGAAGAAGGCATTCGCAAGCTGACTTCCGCTCCCGCCCGGCGCATCGGCAGCCTCGACCGCGGCCTCGTCCGCCCCGGCTGCAAAGCGGACCTGACCGTATTTGATCCCGATACCCTGCGAGCGACATCGACCTACGAGAACCCGCGAAGCCTTGCCGAGGGCGTCAGCGAAGTCATCGTTAACGGCGTACAGGCGCTGGCGAATGGGCAGTCGACCGGCGCGACGCCCGGTCGCGCCCTGCGCAACCCCTTCGGCCGGGTACACGAGCGCTATGATGCCTTCTAGACGCTTGAGGAGGGCCGTGCGATGAAACGCGCAAAGATCGTCGAAGTTCGCGCCTACGTCAACGATGCCAGCCGCGGGGCGGACTATCACTTTCAGCCGCGGGGCCATTGGATCATCGATACGCCCATCGCCAACCCCATGTCCATATATGAAGGGTACAAAGACTCCCGCGTCAGCTGGGGCATAAACGCGCTGGGCGGTGTAATCGTCGAGGTGGAACTGGAGGACGGCACGATCGGCGTCGGCATCAGCACCGGCGGCGAACCGGCCTGCTTCATTATCGAGCGCCATCTCAAGCGTTTTCTCGTGGGCCAGTCTCCTCGTGATATCGAAGTCATTTGGGATCAAATGTGGCGCGCGACCTTGCCTTACGGGCGTAAGGGACTGGCGATTCACGCAATCAGCGCGGTCGATCTGGCGCTGTGGGATTTGCTGGGCAAACTGCGCGACGAGCCTGTCTATGCCCTCTTGGGCGGCAAAACCAAAGACAAACTGCCGATGTACGCCACCACAATTCGTCCCGACTTGGCGCAGGAGATGGGTTTTCACGCCGCCAAGCTGCCGCTAATGTACGGTCCCGCGGATGGAATCGAGGGCTTGAAGAAAAACGTCGCGCTGATGGAAAAATCGCGCGCGAGCGTCGGCCCCGATTTTCGTCTCATGTTTGATTGTTACATGTCGCTGACCGTTCCCTATACGATTGACCTGGCAAAAGCGCTGGAGCCATACGATGTCTATTGGCTGGAGGAATGCCTGCCGCCGGACGACTACGACGGCTGCGCCGAATTGAAAGCGACCGTATCGTCCTGCTTGTTCACGGGCGGAGAACACGAATACACGCGTTACGGTCATCGCGAATTAATCGCGCGCAAATGTTTCGATATCTTGCAGCCTGATCTGACCTGGGTCGGCGGCATGACGGAAGCGCGGCGTATCGTCGCCATGGCTTCGGCTTACGATATCCCGGTCATTCCGCATGGCTCGGGCATCTTCGCATATCATCTGCAGGTTGCCTTCACCAATTGCCCGATGGCCGAATTCTTGATGATGAGCCCGGCCGCCGATGAGATGGCGCCGATCTTCGGCGATATCTTCATCGACGAGCCCTTGCCGCAGGACGGCTATATGCACTTGCCGGATAAGCCGGGCTGGGGCGTTGAATTGAATCGCGATGGTTTGAATCTTCGCAGACCCAGCGTCGCAGATTAGTCGGGCTCTCGCTTACCGCAAGCCATAATTGCGGGCCATTTCCTTCAGTACCTCTTCCGCGACGCCGAGCGTATGGTCTATATCGGCTTCGCTATGCGCCGCGGATATATGATTGCGCTTCATCGCCATCGGCAGCATGAAGATGCCGCGCGCGCTCATCCCCGTGCGAAACATGACATCGGCTTCGCTATTGTTGCGCAGCAGGTCCTGGTAGCGGTTGATGGGTCCGCTCATGAAGTAGGGCACAAAGACCGATCCATAACCGGCCACCGTCATGTCGATATCGAGCTGATCGGCGATCTCTTGCAGGCCGCGCCGGGCTTTGTCGCCCAGGCGGAACAGCCTTTCATAGACAGCGTCGTCTTCCAGTTCGTTGATCGTAGCCAGCGCCGCTGAAGTGGCGACGGGGTGTCCATTGTAAGTGCCGCCCACGAAGACATCGCCGCCGGCGCTGGAAAAGCGCATCATCAGGTCTGCCCGCCCGGCGAGAACGGCGCAGGGATAGCCGTTGGCAATAGCTTTTGCCAAGGTCGTCAAATCCGGCAGGATGCCCAGTTTTTCCTGGTAGCCGCCAAGCCCATGTCGGAATCCGGTGATTACTTCGTCAAAGATCAGGATGATGCCGTGATCGTCGCACAGGCGCCGCAAGGTCTTGACGAACTCGATGTTCGGCAGGACGCAGCCGATATTGTGCGGGATCGGTTCCAGGATGATGGCGGCGATCTCGTCGCCCCCCGCCGTCACGGCGCTTTCTATCGCTTCGCTGTCGTTGAAGGGCAAGACAATCGTATTGTCGATCGCTTCCGGCAGCATGCCGGCGGAAGCGGGATCTTTCAGGCCGATTTTATCCGGCGGGCTGATGATGTTCATCAGCAGATAGTCGTGCCAACCATGGAAGCAGCCCTGGAATTTGATCAGCTTTGTTCGCCCGGTGACCGCCCGGGCCAGGCGCCCCGCCAGATAGGTGGCTTCGGTCCCGGAACCGAAGATCAGCGCCATTTCCGCGGAGGGCACGTGCTCAACGACTTTCTCCGCCAAGCGGATTTCCAGTTCGGTGGTGCCGACGCCGGTGAGATCGACCCGCGTCATGGCTTGGGCGACAGCCGCGTTCACCGCCGGGTGATTGTGCCCGAGGATGATGGGACCGAAGGCGGCGTGATAATCCAGATAACGTTTGCCCTCGGCGTCGACCAGATAGGCGCCTTCGCCGGCTTCCCAGACGATGGGTTCTTTCAGTCCGCGCGTACCCGAGTTGACGCCGCCCGGTGTGACGGCGACGGCTCTTTCAAAGAGAGATGCGTTTCTCATCTTAGCTCAACCCCAAAAGCGCTAGCGAATCGCGATAAATGATCGCTTCCAGTTCCTCTTCCGGAACTCTGGGAAAGTTCGTTCCTTCGACAATGCTGTTGACCTTGCGCAAAGATTCAAAAGTTTCTGCCGCGGTGGTTACAGGATAGTCGGAGGCGAAGAGCAGTTTATCGAGGACGTTCCATTCTGTCGCTTTGATCATGGCTTCGTAGAAGCCAAAAGTGCGGTAAAACAAGCCGGAAATATCGGCATAGACGTTCGGGTGCTTGCGGATGACCACGGCGGTGTCCACTGTCCAGGGATGGCCCAGGTGCGCCATGATAATCTTGAGATCGGGATAGCGCATGGCGACTTCGTCCATCAGCAGGGGATGGGCATAGCGGATGGGCGCCATGCGCACGGGTGATGTGCCTTGATGAAACAAGATCGGCAAGCCGTAATTCTGCGCCCGCTCATAGATCGCCAGGACCCGCGATTCCAGCGGATGAAAAATCTGATAATTCGCGCCCAGTTTGATGCCGCGCAAACCGAGGTCGCCACGACAGCGTTCCAGTTCTTCGAGCGCTCGCGGGTCGTGCGGGTGCAGGGACATGAAGCCGATCAATCGCTCTGGATAGGCGCTTGCGAAGGCGGCGGTTTTGTCATTGACGTTGCCCGGCATATCGGATGACTCGTCGATGCCGTTCACGCCGCCAGTGCTGTCGCCCGGGTGCCAGGCGACGCCGAAGACGATGGTGATATCGGCCGGCGCCTGTTCAGCCAGGTACTCCTCCCAGTTGTAAACCGAACTGACCGCCCGGTCGGGCCGCCAGGCCGGATTGATTTTGCGGCGCTCCGGCGGCACCGCGCCGCGATATTGCGGCGTATGCGAGTGCACATCAACGATCATGAACGTCTTCCAATCCTCTGTTCAGAGCGCTTGCATTGTACCGCAAGTTCGCTGCGAAATCGCGCATATTCACCCTCCAATACCCGAAACTTGCCCTGATCTTGACCCGTTTTTGAGCAACAGTATATATACAGTATGTATACTGGGAGGGGGGGGTACCCCCTGCTCGGATCCGGAGCTGGGGACGGGCTGACAGCGGCAGGCCGTCGGCAGGAAAGCGGGACATGCTGTGGCGATTGCCGGCGCGGTTGTGGCACGATGAAAGGATAGCGCAAGGCGGGGAGAAAGGGGCGACTATATAGTCGCGCGAGCGAATTGGATTTGGACAGCGGGAGACGCCGCCGAGCGGCTGTTGCCGCTACAAAATGCCTGCGAGGTTTTTTCCCATGATTTTGTCCATAGCTTCCGACGCGATGAAACGACAATGATGACGGACGATTTCGATAGCATGGCGATGGCTGTAAAACCAGCGGCAGACGGGATAATCCGAACCCCAAAGCAGGCGATCCGCCCCGTAGCGCCGGTAAAGCCCCTGCAAGATCGGCTGCACGTCCGCCAGGGGATAATCCCACTTGGGCCCCGTCGTGCCATTGTAGAAGCCGGATACCTTGATATAGACGTTGTCGTATGTCGCCGTGGCGAGCACTTCCGCTTGCGTTTCCGGCTCGATGACCTTGGGATGCCCCATGTGATGAATCAGAATCGCCAGTTGGGGGAATAGCGCCGCGAGCTTGCGTATGTGCGCTTGATGCCCCGGCAGGCAATGGATGCTGGCGATCAAGCCATGGCTCGACGCGACCTCAAAGAAAGCCATGCCAGCTTCGGAATGCAGCCAGGCGCCTTCGTCGGCGTCATCCAGCAGATAATGCGTGAAACCGACAGGATTCCAGCGTTGGGCCGCGCGCTCCAGGCGTTCGGCCGCGCCAGCGCTGTGATAGCTGTGCTTCCAGCGGCTGTCGACATCGACCACGTAGACGAAGCGATCTCCGTAGGCGCGCGATTGCTCGTAGACATACTGATTGTTGTCGGGGTTGCCTTCAATCTCGGCGCAGACGATCAGCGCTTTGTCCACGCCGTTCTTATTCATTTCATAGGCCAACTGCTCGATGCTGCCGCGGGTTTCGCGGTCGGGCACGGCTGGATCGTAGGGCCAGGTTTGCCAGGCATGGCAATGGGAGTCAAAGATCATGATTGCTCGTCCTCATATAGTTCGTCGAGTGTAACAGCGCTGCCGCCTCGCTTAGCCGAGCGATAGGCGGCGTCCAGCAATTCCACCGCGCGCCAGCCGATATAGCCGGAACAGTGGTTTTCGGCTACCCCCGTGATGACATCGGCGAAATTGTGAATAGGGCCGTAAAAATAGCGCTTTTCAGCTTCATCGGCGTCCGAACCGGAATCTACGAACTCTTTCGCGCCATCTTCGCGTTCCACATGCAGCGTGCCGGCGGTATCGTCGATATCCAGCCAGCCCTTCTCGCAAAAGATGGTCAGGCGCGTGCTTTGGCCGCCTCCGCTGACATGTCCGGTGCCACCGACGGTGCCCAGGGCGCCGTTCTCGAATTCGACGCTACAAGCGACAACGAGATCGACCGCCAGCCCGTGATGCGCCATACGCGCACCCACCCGACGGACACGCGTCTCGGTCGTGTAAAAGAGTATGCCGGCCATGTGCGTCAACTGCAATTGCCCATGCCCGCCGCCCGACCGCGCAGGATCCCCATAGACATCGCCCGGACGATGCAAGTTGCCAATCGTTACATTGTCGACACCAGCCAGCAATGAGGATACCGGCCGCGAAAATTGCGCGTCCAGATATTGAATCGCGCCCAGGGCGCCGCTGCCGATGAGTTCGCGGGCGCGCACGGTGCAGGGTCTGTAGGTGTGGTTATAACCCATGACGATTTGTTTGCCTCCGTCTTCGGCAAGCCGCAGCAGATGCCGCGCTTCGGTGGCAAGCAGGGTCATGGGTTTCTCGATGAAGACATGAAGCCCCGCTTCCAGGCATTGGCGCGCGGCGTCGTAATGAGCGGCGTGGTTGGTCGCCACCACAGCCGCGTCAAGCTGACGTTCGCGCAACATGGCGGCGAGATCCGTATAAGTTGAGTTCACGTTGAAAAAATCTGCCGCAGCCCGCGCTTTGGCTTCATCAATGTCGCAAATGGCTTCGACCTGTACATCGGCGCGTTTGACCAGGGCGGGCAGGTGATTGGCGGTCGCCCACCAGCCGCTTCCGACGATGGCAACGCTGGCTCTGTCGTCCATTATCTTCTCCAATAGCGGCGCCTCTAGCCGTAGGTCCGCAAGGTGACGTCGACTTCCGCCGGGCCCGAATAGGGACGGATCCAGTCGGCGTTGATGTCCATGCCAAAGCCGGGCGCGTCGTTGGGCGTCAGTTGGCCGTCGGCTGGCATGGCCATGCCCGGGATGGGCCGAAGTTCCTCCAGTGGTATGCCGGGGTCGGTACCCAGCCAGTACTCGGCAAAGGGCGATTCCGGCATAGCCAGGGAGAAATGCTGGCCGAAAGGCGAATTACATCCGCCGTGCAATATGGTAGGGATGCCAGCCGCTTCCGCGATCGTGTAAATCTTGAGGGCTTCGGTCAATCCGCCGCACCAACTGATATCCGGCTGCACGACATCGACGGCGCGGTTTTCGATCAGTTGACGGAAGGCGTGGCGGCCGTGATGATCTTCGCCGGTGGCGATAGGCATCCAGGGCACGGCGCGTTTTAGGGCGATGTGGCCTTCCAGGTCAGGTGGAATCAGGGGCTCTTCCATCCAGCGTAAATGATAGGAGCGCAGTCGTTCGGCCATTTGCACGGCGAAGCTCAAGCTGTAGGCCATGACCGGGTTGATCATCAGTTCGGCTTCGTCCCCGATTTGTTCGCGGGTGCTGGCGACTTTGTCTTCCATCAGGTTGAGCGCGGCGATGCCCATCTCGTAGTGCGCCTGATTGGTGAGCTTGAAGCGCTCGAAGCCTAGCTCCCCCGCCCAGTCGATGTCGTCGCCGGTGGCATAAAGCGGGATGGCGTCGCGGCTGGGCCCGCCGATAAGTCGGTAGACGGGTTGACCCAGCAATTTGCCCTTCAGATCCCAAAGCGCCAGATCGACGGCGCTGCGCGCGACATCGGCGTGGCCGGCGCTGCCGACGCGCTGGGTAGCGCGCCACATCAGGTCGTTCAGGTGCTCGATGGCGAAGGGGTCGCGGCCGATCAACAAAGGCGCATAAATATCGTCGATGATGGCGGCGGTGGGTCGACCAAAATAACTGCGTCCCAGGCCCCAGGTCCCATCTTCCGCCGTCACCTGCGCCCAGACCGCGCCGCCTTGATTGCCGGGATAGGAGCCGGGCTGGCCGTAAAACTCGTCGCGATATTTGCTGATGGGCATGGCGACGGGAGTCGTCTTGCTCCAGGACGGGCGGCGCGCTTTGGTCTTGGGCGTCGGCCTTGGCAAATCGACATTGACCGCTCTTATTTCCTTAATCTTCATTCTGCTACCTCAGATTTCCGTGCTGATAAAGAGATGGCTCACAGCCGCCAGCGTCGCGTCAAGTTCGCGATGATCGGCTTCGTCCAGCGGCTGGAGACCTGGCTGACGCAGGGCGCCGCTGGTCAAGATGCCGCGCCGCAGCAGAATCTCTTTGACGAGCGGCAGGCGCAATTGCTGCGTCAACAGGATGAGCGGCGCGATCTGGTTGAAGATTTCGCGCGCCCGGTCTTTGTCGCCGGCTTGATAGGCGCGCCAGATCTGCACATGGATGTCGACGATCTCTACCGCGGGCATGAAGCCGGTGGCGCCGCGATCAAGTTCCGACATCATCCAGCGGCAGAATCCCCCGCCGAATATGCCCCAACAACCGGGAATCCGCGCCCCGACAAGTTCGCTGATGTGGTGGGCGCTGGGGTCCATCTCTTCTTTGATGTAGTTGATATTCTCTACCTCGGCGAGCAGGCGCTTGAGAAAGGCGATATTCATACCCGGCCCCAGGGGCGCGTGCTGGATGATAACGGGAATCCGGGCCGCCTCGGCTATCCGCTTGAAATAATCGAAGATTTGGTCCAGCGCCGCGACGGCGACATAAGGAGGCATGGCGACGACGGCGTCGGCGCCTACATGCGCGGCATGCGCGGCTTGCTCAACCGCAATCGCCGCCGAAGCGCCGGCGACGCCGGCGATGATCGGAATGCGACCGCAAGCATGTTTGACGGTGAACGCCACCAGATCACGCCTCTCGTTGTCGGAAAGGAACATGAATTCGCTGCCCAAAACCGGGAAGACAAGTCCGTCCGCGCCGGCTCGTATACAGAATTCGATCTGCCGTTCCATGCTCGCCATGTCGAAGTCGCCGTCGTCGGTGAGCGCTGTTTGTAGCACCGGCAGGATGCCGGCCAATCGATCAGTCATTTTGTTTTGGCTCCTCGCTTAAGCCGTGGATGGTCGGATAAGAACTTGTTCAGCATTCTTGTCATTGTTCGCTAGCCACCCAAGATACTCTATCGGAGTATTGCTCATCGTACAAAATACAGCGGGCGCGATGGCCGCTGTCTATGTTTATCTCCTTGGGCGAAACCAGATCGCAGACGCCGGACCGAAAACTGTCGCAGCGCGGGTGGAACAGGCAGCCGGAGGGGCGATGCAAGGGATTGGGGATGGAGCCCGCGATCGATTGCAGCCGCTGCCCGCGCCCCGCGCCCGTCTGCGGTATCGAATTGAGCAAGGCCCGGGTATAGGGATGTTTTGGGTCCTCGAATAGCGTGATGACGTCGGTCGATTCCACCACTTCTCCCAGGTACATGACCTCGACCCGATCGGCAAACTGCGACACCACGCTCAGGTCGTGGGTGATGAAAAGAATCGCCATATTTAATTCACGTTGCAGGTCATAGAGCAGGCGCAGGATCTGCGCTTGCGTCGTCACATCCAGGGCGGTGGTCGGCTCATCGGCGATCAGCAACTGCGGGCGGCAGGAGAGCGCCATGGCGATCATGGCGCGCTGCAGCATGCCACCGCTCAATTGGTGTGGATAACGGTGGATGATGCGCGACGGGCGCGGCATGCCAACCCGATTCAGAATGTCGAGGGTTTGCGCTGTCGCGCCGGCTTGGTCGATGCCTTGGTGCAAGATGATGGCTTCGTTGATTTGATTGCCGATGGTATGCACCGGGCTGAAAGTGGCCATCGGTTCCTGGAAGATCATGGCGATGTCCGCGCCGCGGATAGCGCGGATCTCGGGACCTTTCGCTTCCAGCGCCGTTAAATCAATGTTGCCCTCGTCACGATAGTAGTTGACCCTTCCCTCGACGATGCGACCCGGCGCGGGAACAATGCGCAGAATGGCCCGCGCCATCACCGACTTGCCGCAGCCGCTCTCGCCAACGATGGCGACTGTCTCGCCGCGCTTGATCTCGAAGGAGACATCGCGAACCGCCTCGATGATGCCTTCGTCGGTATGAAAATGCACCTTGAGATTCTTGACTTCGAGCAAGGGTTCCATAATCATCCCGGTCAGGCAGTCGCCGCCGGCTCCGACAGTCCGGAAAGATTCAGTTCGCCGGCGAAATGGCAGCGCGCATGGTGGCGCGGCCCAGTCGGCGTCATTGCTGGGGTCTCGTGGCGACAGCGATCCTCTGCGAAGCGACAGCGCGGATGAAAGACGCAGCCCGAAGGCGTGTTGGCAGGGTCGGCGACATCCCCTTCCAGCGGCACCGGGAGTTGTCGCAAGCGCGGATTCAATTGCGGGATCGCCGAGCGCAGGGCAGCCGTGTAGGGATGATGCGGGTCCTTGAAAATGGTGGCGGTATCGGCCGTCTCGACGATCTTGCCGACGTACATGACGGCGACGCGCTCGCAGATATAATCGACCACGCTGAGATCGTGGGCGATGAAGAGATAGCTGTAGCGGAATTCCGCTTGCAGGTCGCGCAGCAGGTTGAGGATCTGCGCCTGTACCGATACATCGAGCGCGGATACCGGTTCGTCGCAGATGATCAAACGCGGGTTGAGCGCCAGCGCGCGTGCAATGCCGATGCGTTGTCGCTGACCGCCGCTGAAAGCATGTGGATAGCGCGACATATGCTCTGGCCGCAGCCCGACGGATTCCAGCAGATGAGCCACGCGATCTTCGAGTTCCTTGCCGCGGCAGATCTGATAGTTGCGCATCGGCTCGCCGATAATCTGGCGCAAGGTCATGCGCGGGTTCAGAGACGAAAAGGGGTCTTGAAAGATCATCTGGATATCGCGGCGATAGGGCAGCATGTCCGGTTCGGGAATGCTGGCGAGGTCCACCGCCCCGCCTTTCTCATCGTATAGCAGGATTTGGCCGGCGGTCGGCGTGTAGGCGCGGACGATGCAGCGCGATACGGTCGATTTGCCGCAGCCGCTTTCGCCGACCAGCCCCACGACTTCGCCTTCGCCGATGGTCAGGCTGACATCGTCGACGGCCTTGATAAAACCGACGGTCCGCCCCATGATGCCCCGCTTGATGGGAAAGTGCATCTTGAGGTTTTTGATCTCCAGCAGCGGTTTGGATGTGGGCATGGTTCAGGTCGTTCCGTTTAGGCGTAGGGATCGGCGGCATCGCGCAAGCCATCGCCGACAAAGTTGAAAGCCAGCACCGTGATAATGATGGGCACCACCGGCAGCAGCAGCCAGGGCGTCAAAGCGATAGCGTTGAGATTCTGTGTGCCGTCGAGCAAGGTGCCCCAGCTGATGGTCGGCGGGCGCAAGCCCAAGCCCAGAAAGCTAAGCGCCGTTTCGCTGAGAATCATGATCGGCAGCGCCAGCGTCAGCGCGGCGATGAGATGACTGATGAACGACGGCACCATGTGCCGATAAATGATGCGGAAGCGGGGCGTGCCGATGGTGCGCGCGGCCAGGATAAAATCTTCGTTGCGCAGCGACATGAACTTGCCGCGGACGACGCGCGCCACCTCGGTCCAGCCGATGAAGGACAAGATGATCGTGATACCAAAATACATCTGTAGTTGGGTCAAGTTGCGGGGCAGGGCGGCGCTGAGCGTGAGCCACAGCGGGATAGTCGGGATAGAACGCAATACCTCGATCAGACGCTGAATCGCGACATCCAGCCAGCCGCCATAGTAGCCCGAGACGCCGCCGAGCAAGATGCCCAGTATCAGACTCAGGAAGACGCCGACCAAGCCCACTGTCAGTGAGATTTGCGCGCCGTAAATGATCCGCGAGAGCATGTCGCGCCCGAGCAGGTCCGTACCCAGGAGGAAGAGCGGCAGATCCGGATCGTCGGCGCCGATAAAATGAATATCACTTTCGATAAAACCAAAAATCAAGTACGGGTCCCCGCGTACGAAGAATCGCAATTGGTATCGATCGTCGGCGCTGACGCGGTAGAATTTGCGCAGGGTCTTGGGATCGCGCTCGCCGACGTATCCGTAAACGATTGGCGGGAAATGGAATCCCGTCTCATCTATGAAGACCAGCGGCTGTGGCGGCGCCTGGGCGAATTGCGCGTCTACGCGGGCGGGATCGCGCGGGGCGAAGAAACCGGCAAAGAACGCGACAAAGTAGAAGAGCAGCAGGACAGCCAGGCTGATCATGGCGGCGCGGTGCTTGCGAAAACGCCACCAGATCAACTGCCATTGCGAAGCGGTCAGTTGGCGCTCGTCGGCCTTCTTCAGCGCTTCTTCGCTCACGGGTCGAGATCGAAACACGGTCTATTACCCCTCAATCGAGGCGAATCCGCGGATCCACCAGCACCAGCAGGATATCGGAGACCAGGGTGCTCACGAGTGTGAACAGGCTCAGCATCAGCAAGAAACTCCCCGCCAAGAACATATCTTGTTCCAGCAGGGCGTCCAGCATGAGCGGTCCTGTCGTCGGCAAACTCAACACGACCGAAACGATAGTCGCGCCGGAGATCATCCCGGGCAAGATCGTCGCCAGCGAGCTAATGAAGGGGTTCAGCGCCACGCGCACCGGGTACTTCCAGATCAGGCGGCGCTCGCGCAGGCCTTTGGCGCGCGCCGCTTCGACGTAGGGCTTGTTCAATTCATCCAACAGGTTGGCGCGCATGGTGCGGATCAAACCGGCTGTTCCCGCCGTGCCCAGCACGACGATCGGCACCCACAGGTGCGACAGAAAGTCGATGAACTTCTCGATGCTCCAGGGCGCGTCGCGGAACTCGCTGGAAAACAAGCCGCCCATCGACACCCCGAATACCGAAAAGCCGATCCACATCAAGACTAGCGCCAGCAGGAAATTCGGGATCGCCAAGCCGATAAAGCCGATAAAGCTGAAGAAATAGTCAAAGAGCGAGTACTGATTGGTGGCGGAATAGATAGCGATAGGGAAGGCCAGGACCCAGGTGAAAAGCAGCGAGCCGAGGGAAATGGCAAGCGTCCAGCCCAGCCGGCTCCAGATCAGTTCGGAAACCGGTCGGTTCCAGTTAAAGGACCGTCCGAAATCGCCCTCGGTGACAATGTTGCTTATCCAACGCGTGTATTGCGCCAGAAAGGGTTGATCCAGGGCATAACGCTCGCGCAGGAGCGCCTCGGTTTCCGCATCGACTGACGAGCCGCTTTCCTGCATCCTGAGAATCAGCGTATCGAGATAATCACCCGGCGGCAACTGGATCAAGAAAAATACCAAGATCGAGATGAAGAGCAGGGTCGGTATGAAGAGCAGGATACGGCGAAAAATAAAGCCCAGCATAAGATAAATTACACGAGCCAGCTATGGGTGCGCAAAAGTGGCGAGTCCGCGCGGCTTCGAAGGCGCGCGCGGACTCGGCGTGATGGTCTATTCAGCGAAGTACCATTGCTCGGGATGGTGCGGTCCCCAAACCCAGAATTCGACGCTGACGATATCCTCCGGTCCCGGGACGTTGCGCAAATCCTTGTCGAAAACGATGGGACGCGGCATCAAGCCTACCGTACCGATCACCCAGAGGTTCTCGGCGTTGGTGCGCATGATTTCCTGGCCGAGCTCCAGATAGCGCTCGGTGCCGCGCGGCACTTGCATCCATTCATCCACCGCCTGGTAAAGACGTTGTACTTCCGCGGGCGGTTCATCGCCTTGTTCCCCGCCGGATTCGTACCATTGATACCAGCGCAGACCGCCGATAGGCGTTGTCGGCCAGTGAAACGGCGGGCGATAGCGAATCGGCGCGTTGTTGCGGCTGAAGACCTCGGAAGAGCCGCCGATCGCCCAGGAGCCCATATCGATGTCATTGGCGCGCAGGCGTTCGCGGAAGAGTGTGCCGTCAATGGGATCCAGCAAGAGATCCACGCCGACTTCCGCCCAATAAGCTTTGATCAGTTCAACCAGTTCCGTCCGCCAGGGGCCGCTGCCGAAGGGCGCGCTGAAGGTGATCTGGAGCGGCGCGCCATCGGGACGCATACGCCAACCATCGTCGCCGCGCTCCAAGCCCATCTCGTCCAGCAGGGCGTTGGCGCCGTCGACATCGTACTCTATGGCATTCTCGTCGATGCCCTCTTCGTAGAATGTGGCTGATGGATCGAAGATCGGCTGCCGCGGCTTGCCCTGGCCGAGGAAGACCAGTTCTTGCACTTCGGCGCGGTTGATGGCGATGGAAAGCGCCCGGCGGAAGCGGATATCGTTGAAGATCTCGCGCAGAACCGGATCATTGTGCGTGAAGTTGAGAACCATGCCGAACTCCGACGCCCGCAGATCGGGGTGCAAGTTCACCACATAGCCATTGGCCTCGGCATTTTCCGCCAGCAGCGGAAACTCGGAAATGTTACGCCCGAAGCCGGCGTGCGTGATGTCTCCTGAGACGATCCTGGCTACCATCACCTCGGTGCTGGGCGCGGTGAGCCGCAGGAAGTAATCGGCATATGGCAACTGATTGCCTTCGGGATCGACCACGTGATAGTAGGGATTCCTGACAAAGGTATAGTTGTTTTCCGAATCCGTGCTCTCGTAGATCCAGGCGCTCAGCACCGGCAAATCGGGATCTTGAACCGAGAAGTAGGGGTCGGCCGCGGTCCCGCCCAGCAGCTTGGCTTCAAAGAGCTCGTGCCAGAAATCGTAGCCCGCTTCCTGCGCCAGTTCATCCGCGTTCTCGTTGTAATCAATGTGGAACTGGCTCAAGTAGTGCTTGGGCAAGAAGGGACGGAAGTCGGTTATGGTATCCAAAACGCGCACGAAGGGTTCGGGATAGTGGAAGACGAAATTGTAGTCGTCGATGACTTCCAGATCGGCGTGCTGCCCGCTGGCCAGGATGCCGTTGTCGGTATTCGCCAGGAAGACATCGTCGTTCTTGACCACGGCGTCATACCAGAATTGCACGTCCTCGGTCGTCAGCGGCGCGCCATCGGACCAGCGATGCCCTTCGCGCAGTTTCACTGTGAAGGTCAGGGCATCGTCGCTGAGCGCGTAGGATTCCACGATATCGGGCACGATATTGAAGTTGAAGTCGAATTGCGCGACATTGGCGTTCAAGACCGAGCAGGTTTCCGGATCGCAAGCGACTTCATCGTTCCAGATGCCGACGATAGTACCGCCGTAGGTGCCGATGTTATTGCGCGCCTCCTGGACAAAGGGCTGGGCGGGCAAGCGTTCGTCGACCGGGGGCAATTCCCCGGCGGCGACCTGTTCCGCCAGCATCGGCGCTTCGGAATACCCGGACTGCGCCAGGAGCGCGCCACCGGTTATGCAGATGGCGAAGGCAAATACCAGCAATATGAGTAGCATTCTTTTCATGATCTTTTCCTCCCTTTGACTCCTTAACAGCGATTCAATTTGACACCCGTTTCTTGTTTATCCAAATTGCCTTCCTCCTTCCCCTTAAAGAAAGCTGCCAGTTCCCGCTGCTAAGCGGTTTCCCTTAACAGAAGTTTTGCCGGTATATCCAATGTGCGGCCCTCCATAGGCGCGTCCTGCTCCAGGCGCGAGAGCATTAACTGAGCCGCCACAGGCAAACTCCAGGATTCAGGTCCGATCGTCGTCAATTGCGGCGTGGTTATCGCTGTCTCCGATGTATTGCCAAAGCCGATGATCGCAACTTGCCCGGGAATCCGTAGATCGTGATCTTTGACAGCGTTCAGGGCGCCCTCCGCGGTGCGGTCCGAGGTTGCGAGCACCGCTGTCGGCGGAGAATCCAGGGCCAGCAGCGATGCCATAACCTCGTAGGCGGAGCGCCCGTCCGGCACTCGATTGCGCTGTAAGGCGGGGTCGATTTTCACGCCGTATCGCCGCATGATGCGCATGTAAGTTTCCACGCGATCCACGTGGTTGAGATTGCTCTCGTCCCAGATAATCGCAATGCGCGAGTGGCCCGTGCGGAGCAGGTGTCGCACCGCTGCTTCTTGCGATTCCGAGGCATCGGAGCGGATCACGTCAAATCCATGCGAATTGATCTTGCGGCTTGTCAGCATCGAGCCGGCCACGACTGCGATGCCCAAGGCGGATAGTTCGTTAAAGTGGCTTTCGCCCAGGTAAAAGTTACTGAAGAAAATGACGCCGTCGGCGAAGCCCCGCAGCAGTTGCTGGTAAATGCGATACTCCCGTTCCGCGGTGCCGGCAAAGCAAGAGATGAGAAAATAACCGTGGGTTTCAAAGACCTTGTCGACGGAGTTGTATAACAAGTTGTTGATCGGCGCGCCCGCCACCGGCAGCACCAGACAAATGCGATCGGACTTGCCGCGGCGCAAATCGCGCGCGGCGGAATTTGGCAGGTAATTCAGTTCCTTTGCCGCGGCCAGGACGACTTTCTTCGTCGCCTCGGGGATTCTGCTGCGCCCATTTTTGCGGCCGCTCATGACGTAAGAAACGGTGGCGACCGAAACGCCAGCTTTTCTCGCGACATCTTCTTGAGTGGATTTGGATTGCATTTTCGGCGTCCTGGACTTCAAGAATGCGTACTTAGATTTGTGCGCGCCACAGGCGAGAAAACTCCGATGGAACGGCGGCGAAGGCCGCTCTATCCGCACAATCCCCTTTGCTTTGTCGCTGATCGGACAGACGGCTCCCGTGGGTTATTCGATTAACCATACCGTAACACATTTGTCAAATCTGGTCAAAAAATCCAGAAGTAAAGGTAGTGTATCCTTTCTGGTTGAAATCCTTCGTAGCCAGTCTTCAACATGAGATCCTTAACTCAAAATACGAACGATTTGGTAGGGGCGACTGACCTGCGGTGTCTACGCGCAGCGCCGAGTCGCCCGATACTCATTCAGTTTCTACTCGTCGGGCGATCCATCGGATCGCCCCTACCGGCTGTCAGGTGAGTGTTGTTCTTTATTTCAACCGACTTCGATACGCTACCGAAGTAAAAACCTGTTCAGAGGCAAGCGCTGTGTATCGTGGTGATCGGGTCGCCATAAGTCGCGGCAGATGAGGCCGCCAGCCAGGGGCAATGGCTCAGAAGTCGTTGACGCCGCGCAGACTTAGCTTATCCGCGAAGTGACAAGCGGCGTAGTGCCCCGGCTCTACTTCTTGCAGGGGCGGCTCCTCGTGGGTGCAGAGCGCTTCGGCATAGGGGCAGCGCGGATGAAAATAGCAGCCTTGCGGGGGGTTGGCAGGGTCTGGCAATTCGCCTGTTATCGGCACGCGTCTTTTGGACGTGGTTGGATCGGGCCGCGGGATGCTGGACAATAGCGCTTCGGTATAGGGATGTTTGGGGTTGTGATAGAGACGGCGCGTATCGGCATGCTCGACCAGTTTGCCGACATACATGACCGCGACGAAATCGCTGATGTGCTCCACGACGCTCAGATCATGGGCGATGAAGAGATAGGACAAGGAGAATTCGTCCTGCAGGTCTTGTAGCAGGTTCAGCGTTTGCGCTTGAATCGAAACATCCAGCGCCGATGTCGGTTCGTCCGCGACAATGAATTGCGGGTTCAATGCCAGGGCGCGCGCGATGCCGATGCGCTGACGCTGCCCGCCGCTGAAGGCGTGAGGGAAGCGGCGCATGTATTCTGGACGCAAGCCGACGTGCTTCAGCAATTCAGCGACGCGGTCGACCAATTCCTGGCCCTTCGCCTGTTTGTAGACAAGCAGTGGTTCGCCAATCAAGTCAAGCAGGGTCATGCGCGGATTAAGCGAGGAATTGGGATCCTGGAAGACCATCTGCATATTACGCCGCACCTGGTAAAGCGTGTCTTTGTCGGCTGTCGCGAGATCAACAGCCCCCAATTGCCGATCGTGGAAGACGACCTTGCCGCCGGTTGGCTCCAGGCCGCGCATGATGGTGTGCGCCGCAGTCGTCTTGCCGCAGCCGCTTTCGCCGACCAAACCCAGGGTCGTCCGTTCCGGGATACTAAAAGTCACATCATCGACCGCTTTGACATGACCAACGACGCGCCGCAGCAAGCCCGCCGTGATCGGGTAATACTTCTTGAGATTTTGCACTTTGAGCACGACGCGCCCCTCATCCACCATGGCTGGCGCCTCCGTCTCGGTACATTCTGGCTCGGCCGGATACATTGTCCCACATCCGCTTGGACCAATCATTCGAATGCGCATGCAAGGTATCGAGCGGGATGAGATTCATCAGCTCAGCCATAGAGTCACCCCTCTCCGATGCTTTGCGGAGGGGCCGGGGGTGGGGTAGATGAATGGCCGGCGTTCCCATCCTCGTACAAGAAGCAACTCACCCAATGTCCGGGCTTGGATTGCTTCAGTTGCGGCAGCTCTGTATCGCAGATCCCTTGCAGGAAGCTCGCGCAGCGCGGATGGAATGGGCATCCGGTCGGTATGTTCCGCGGCGATGGCACCATGCCGCGGATGGTCTCCAGCCGTCCGTCGGCCTTCTGCCCGACTTTGGGAATCGATTGCATCAACGCTTTTGTATAGGGGTGTTGGGGATCGGTGAAGAGCGACTCGATATCGCTTTGCTCCACCACCTTGCCCAGGTACATGACGGCCACTTCCTCCGCCATTTCCGCAATGACGCCCAGGTCGTGGGTGATGAACATGATAGCCATGCCCAGTTCCTCTTGCAGTTCGCGCATCAGTTCCAGGATCTGCGCCTCGGTGGTGACATCGAGAGCGGTTGTCGGCTCATCGGCGATCAGCAGTTTTGGGCGGCAGGAGAGCGCCATGGCGATCATAACGCGCTGGCGCATCCCGCCCGAAAGCTGATGCGGATACTTCTTGATCATCTCGCGCGGCTGTGGCATTCGGACCTTGTCCAGCATCTCAATAGCGATCTTTCGCGCTTCCGCTTTGCTGACATCTTGATGATACAGGATGGCTTCCATGATCTGGTTGCCGACGGTGAAGAGCGGATCGAGCGATGTCATCGGTTCCTGGAATACCATGGCGATTTCTGAACCGCGCATTTGGCGCATCTCTTCGCTGGTAGCATCAATCTGCGCAAGGTCGTCTCCATTAACCGTATCGCGGCCGTAATAGCGGATCTGGCCAGCGACGATCTCCCCCGGCGGGCGCACCAGGCGCAGGATGGAGAAGCCGGTGACCGATTTGCCGCAGCCGCTCTCCCCGAGTACGCCGAGCGTGCCGCCGCGCTTGATCTGAAAGCTGACGCCATCGACGGCTGGCACGACACCCTGCTCGGTGAAGAAATGCGTCTTGAGGTCGCTGACTTCAAGTATGTTGGACTTAGCTGCCATATCGGTTAATTCGCGAAGGGATCGGCGGCATCGCGCAGCCCGTCACCCAGGAAGTTAAAGGAAATGATACTGGCGACGACGAAGAGCGCCGGTGTCAAGAGCCAGGGCTGTTGTATCAGCACGCGGGTATGCTGCGCCTGGTTGAGCAGCAAGCCCCAACTGGTCATGGGCGGCTGGATGCCCAGCCCGAGGAAACTAAGCGCGGTTTCGCCCAGGATCATTGCCGGGATGGAAATGGTGGCGATGACCAGGATATGGCTCAAGGTATTGGGCAGCAGATGCCTGGTGATGATGCGCCAATCCGAGGCGCTGGCGTAACGGGCGGCGATGACGTAGTCCTCCTCGCGCAGGGCGTAAACCATGCCGCGGACCTGACGCGACAAACCGCCCCAGTTCACCAGTGAAAGCACGATCGAGATGGCGAAGAATCGCTGCACCGATGACCATGTTGGCGGAATCAGCGCCGCCAAAGCCAGCCAGAGCGGTATCTGCGGGAAAGAGATCAGGACCTCGATGATGCGCTGCGAGACATCGTCAAAGAGGCCGCCGAAGTAACCGCCGGCAATGCCGATTAGCGTGCCGAAAATCAAGCTCAAGCTGACGCCGACCAGACCGACCGTGAGCGAGACTTGCGCGCCGTAGAAGATGCGGGAGAAGAGATCGCGTCCTTGCTTGTCGGTGCCGAGCAGGAATACCTTGGCCGGTTCATAGACATGGAAGAGATGAATATCGGTTTCGATGAAGCCGAGGATGGTGTAGGGCGTGCCGCGCGCGAAGAAATGAAGGTAGTGTTTCACTTCGGTATTCGGCGTCTGGACCCGCTTGAAGGTCGCGGGGTCGACTTTCGATTCCATCGCGTAGACGAAGGGACGGAGACTGAAGTTGCCTTCTTCATCGACGAAGCGCGGCAGGAGCGGTGGCGAAGCCGGGAATTTCTCGTGGGTCTCGCGCAAGCCGTAAGGACCGATGAAACCGGCGAAGATGGCGGCCAGATACATGAAAACAAGGACGACGCTGCCGATGAGCGCGAGGCGGTTGCGCTTGAAGCGCAGCCACATCAAGCGCCGGACGGAGATGACGGCGGTTTCCGCGGCGTCGAAGTCCGGGCCGACTAAGCTGTCTGGTAGTGTGTCGCCGGTAGCGACCATCAGGACATGTCCTTGCTAGTTTTCAAGCCCAGCCCGTGTTCCTCATGAAGCAAGTGTTTTCGGGCGACCCAAGGGTCTCCCCTACACTAAGAGCGAGCAAAAATTCTTATTCATAGCGGATGCGCGGGTCCATCCAGGCCAGCATGATATCTGCCAGTAAAGTTCCGATGAGAACAAGAAAACCGATGAGAATAAGAATCGTGCCGGCCAGGTAAACATCCTGCTGCAGGGTGGCATTGAGATAGACGGTTTGGATGGTTGGTAGTTCCAGCACGATGCTGGTGATGGTGAAGCCGTTGATCAGCCAGGCCAGTGTTTGCCCCAGCGCGGCGATCAGCGGGTGCAGCGAGTTCTTGACGGCGTGCTTCCAAATGATGACGCGTTCCGGCACGCCCTTGGCGCGCAGGGTGACGATGTAGTTTCTGCCCAGTTGGTCGAGCAGGTTGCCGCGCATGACGCGCATGACCCAGGCGGTGCCGGTGATGACCACGGCGAGCACGGGTATCAACATATGTTTCAATAGGTCGAGCAGCATGGCCAGCGACCAGGGTTGATTGACGAATGCGGGGGACTGCAAGCCGGTCAGCACTTCGCCGGTCAATTGCCAGCCGAGGATGAGAAAAGCCAGAGCCAGCAAAAAGTCGGGCAAGCCCAGGCCGACGAAGGTCACAGTGGTCAGGAAGTTGTCGGCTTTGGAGTATTGATGGGTGGCGCTGTAGACGCCGAGTGGAATGCCGATGCTCCAGGATATGACGAAGGTCGCCAGGGAGATGGTGAGGGTGGGACCAATGCGGTCGCTGAGGATATTGCGGACGGAGTCGCGCAGGTCGAAGGAATCGCCGAAGTCGCCTTGGGCGAAGCGGGCGATCCAGGTGACGAAGCGCTCGTAGACCGGGCGATCCAGGGCGAGGAGCGAGCGCATTTCGTCTTCGATCCTCGCGGCCTCGGTATTGCCATGCCCGTATTGGCGGATGATGTAACTCGTGACGTAGTCGCCGGCTGGCGCTTCCATGACCAGAAAGCCGAAGATGGTGATTAGAAAGAGCGTCGGCAAAACGGCGATGACGCGGCGAAGGATGTATCGTGCCATAGGGGGCTTACTCTTACCCTAAACCCCTCTCCCATCAAGGAAGAGGGGCTTCAACCAGACGTATTGAGGCTTGACCCTTCAGCGGCACAATGGTCATCGTGTCGATTCCTACAGAAAACTATGGCCGAGTGCGTGTTCTCCCCGTCCATCCGCAGAGGGACAGGGAGAATGCTAAAGATACGTGCCGGTTCTAGCCGTCTTGATCGATGAAGAACTGTTCCGGATCGGCCGTGCCGGGGAATGCCAGGTCCCAGCCGGCGACCAGACCAAAGTCTTGTACATTGCGGAAGTTGTTCTTGACGATGACCGGGCTGGGATGTTCGCCAATGGTGCCGATGGTAATGGGACCTTCGTCGATGTGGATTTGATAGGCTTCCAGCAATTTGGCGGACCGTTCTTCCGGATCGACGATGCTAATCAATTCGGTGTAGGCATCTTGGAGCTGCTCAAGCATGGAGCCCGGTCGCGGCGCTACGCCACGTTCGCCACCGGAGTTGTAATAGTCGCCGATTCTTGCGCCACCGATTGAATAGGTCACACCTTCAATCGGGGTCCAGACGGTGGCAGCGGAGACCAAGCCCCAGGCGGCGGCGCTGCCCCAGGCGCGGATCATGATTTCGCCGGCCAGATGACGCGCGCTGACGACTTCCCAGGCGATGATGTTGAGCACCGTCTTCAAGCCGACCGCTTCCCAATCTTCCTTGACCAAGTCCATGCGGTCAATGGAGCCGGTGTCGGCGGCGGGGATATCGACGATGAGTTCCAGCGCCGAGCCATCGGGCCGATCGCGCCAGCCATCGCCGTCGGCATCCACCACGCCGATGCCATCAAGCAGGGAACCGGCCAATTCAGGATCGTAACTGGCGTAAGAAGCCGCCCATTTCTGATAGAATTCCTGGCCTTCCGGCGTCTGGAATTCCGGGCTTTCGGCGCTCAAGGAGAATTGGCGCGCGGTCGCCAAGCCCAGCGATGTAATCTCATTGATGCGGTCGCGGTTGATGGCATGGGACATCGCTTGACGGAATTCTTTGGTGTACATCAGATCGAGAATGCCCTCGTCCGGATAATCGTACATAGGGATGATCCAGGGCCAGGCGTAGTCACCGCGGCTCCACATGATGACGCGGTAGTCTCCCGCTTCCTGGTTTTCCAGCACGAGCGGCACATCCAAGAGGTTCACATCGCGCACTTGCATATCCAGCTCTCCGGCGATGCCCTTCAGCGCGACGAGTTCGGTAGCGCTGCCCTGGGGAATCTCGATATCCAGCCGGTCGATATAAGGCAACTGGTTGCCTTCGGTATCGACCTTCCAGTAGAAGGGATTCCGATCCAGCACCAGCCGCTGGCTGGGGACATAATCCACGGTCATCCAGGCCGAAAGCGTCGGTCTGTCCGGATAGTGCATACGACTGCCGAAGTTATAGCGGTTGACCAGTTCGGTGGCGTCCTCGGCGTCGCTGTATGCGGGATGAAAGCCTCGCATATAGTGCTCGGGCACAATATGAATCGATGAGTGGTAGGCGCCGCGCGATTTGTATTCCATGAAGAGCGGGTTGGCGTACGGGAAGCTGAAATGCAGGGTGTAGTCGTCGAGCTTTTCCACCGACATCAACTCGCCGCGGACGGTGGTGCCGAATGGCGCGTTCACGGGCACATTTTCGTCCAGCACCATATCGTTCCACCAGAAGAGATAGTCGTCGACGGTCATGGGATCGCCATCGGACCATTTGATGCCCTGGCGGAAGTTGACTGTCAGTTCAGTGGCTTCGTCGTTCCATTCCCAACTGGTGACGATATTGGGGCGGAAGCCATTGACATCGCGATTCCACTTCAGAAATCCTTCGGCGTTGATCGTCATTTGCGTCCAGCCGTTGCTGTCGTTGTTGTCGACCGCGCGCCAGGTGCCGCCGTATTGGCCGATTTCTTCGACCGGTTCGATCACGAGCGGTTCATCCGGCAGGCGTTCGTCGACGGGCGGGAGCTCGCCGGCGGCAACCATCTCCGCCAATGAGGGTGCTTCGTTGTACATGTCCTGGCCCGTGGCAAAACCGCCAGCCAAGAGCAGGGAGAGCAAGGCAAGAACAACCATAAATCTTCTCAACATGATTTTCTCCAATCTATAGATCCGTATCATATACAGGCATGATCTAGTGTAGCGCAGGTGAGTATATTCTTGCAAAATCGTGGAAGCGCATGTCAGGGCAATCGCTTCGAACTGATGGCGACTGGCATAATTCGAAATTGGATCGAAAAATAACCACCGAGGGCGCCGAGGGTCGCGTAGACACTGACCTACAACACCGAGAAAAACAAAACATTAAGGCTCTTGCCATACTTCAGACGTTCCTTTTTAGCCACAGATGAAGTTTCGCTGGCAATCTTGCCGTCTTCAGATGATGGAATTAGAGGAAAAATCGTCAAAAGACTCTCGGTGTCCTCGGTGGTAAAAAAGTTATTTGAAGCGATTACCCTGGGCGCATGCCAAATCACGCCGGAACTTTAGGCGCCATATCAAGGGCGCAGCAGCACCTTGCCGGTTAGACCGCGGCTGAACAGGTCGAAGGCCGTATCAGCTTCGCCGAGCGGGAACTGATGCGTGATCAACTTGCCGATATCCAGCCCATTTCGATAGAGCGCCAGCATGTCCTGGAAGTCGTGAAAATGATAATACCAGCAGCCGATGGCGGTGATATCGCGCCGATTGAAGTCGCGGCTGGGCGCCAGCACTGCCTGGTTCAGTTCGCCGTTGAAGACGACCGTACCGCCCTTGCGCGCTGCCAGAAAGGCATCGGCCACCGCTTCAGCCCGTCCAGCGCACATGACCGCGACATCGGCGCCGATACCGTCGGTCAGTTCCCGTATTTGCTCAATTAGCGTCTCGTCGGATTTGATGACGACATCGGCGCCCAGTTGCCGCGCCAGCCGCAAGCGATAGTCCACGATGTCGACGCCGATCACGCGCCGGCCGATGTGGGATTGCAGCAGGACATTGCCCAAGCCGATCGGTCCCAGTCCGATGACAGCGACGGTTCCGATTGCGGGATCTTTTGTCCGCTTATACGTGTGATAGGGCACGCCCAAGCCGTCGCCGGTCAGCAGCGCGGCGTCTTCCCAGGGCACATCGTCGGGCAATAGGTTGCAAGCGTGTGCCGGGATGACAAACTGCTCGGCGTGCATCTGGCTGTAGGTCTTGTTGTTGTCGCACCAGGTATAGCGCCCGGCTTCGCACTCCCTACAGTCGCCGCAGCCGACGACAGCGCTGACGCCGACGCGCTGCCCGACTGTCAGTTTGCTGACGCCGTCGCCCAGAGCGACGACCGTACCCACTGCCTCGTGACCGCTGTTGCCGCGGACGACGCCATCGCCGCGGTAGCGATACATCTCGCTGCCGCAAATGGCTGAAGCTGCCGTTCGAATGACAGCTTCGCCAGCGTTCGGGACAGGAGTCTCGGCGTCAATGACGCGCAGCATCGCGTTGCCTAGCATCTCAAGCGTCTTCATGCTTTGGCTCCTTTAGCGCGAGCGGCCGCGCCTGTGACGGGCCTCAGGTCACTGGATAGGCGATGGTGGTGATCAGGCTCTCGATTTTTCCGCCGCTGGCATACATGCGCGAATATTGCACGGTGATCGGCACATCGCTGCGGATGCGGATGCCGTAGGGCGCATCAAAGGGAATCTGATATCCGGCAATTTGCTCGGGTTTGTCGAGACGGATATGCGGGCAGCGTTTGGCGGGTACTGTCACCTTGATCCCTTCAACGGCGTCGCGATCTTCGAAGTAGAAATCGAATATGAGGTTGGCATCGTCAACGGTGGTATTGAGCACACAGATGGATTCGTGATTCTTGTTGACGGGATCATCGTCCGCCGGCGCCGCGAGATAAGCATCGGGGATGAGCCAAGTCAATGCGCCATGTGTGGGCATGGGTTCTCCTCCATAGTAGTAGGGGATATTCTAGTGGGTCTTGCTGTCTTCGACAAACAATTGTCGCCGGTAAATCTCGTCCGGCCGCTTGTACAAATGCTGGACTTCCTCGTCCGGCAGATGGGTGGCTTTGCCGATCTGAAGCGCTCCAGCGAAGATCCGCGCCGCCTTGACCGCCATCGCGGTGATATTCAAGATTTCGCTTGGCGTATCGCCCAGGGCGATCATGCCGTGGTTTTGCAAGAGGATGAGCTTGGGCGCTTCGCCGTATTGCGCGCTGAATTGCCGCAAATGATGGCGCATGATCAGCGCCAGCGGCAGACCGGGATCGCCATAGGGCACCAGCAGCGATTGCGGTCCGCAGAGCACTACTTCATCGGGGAAGCGGCGCTGACGCGCGAAGGCGGCGGCATGTTCCGTGCACAAGACCTGGTTGATCGCGGTAGGGTGGGTATGACCGATGTATTTGACGCCGCATTCCTGCAGCAGCATGGCATGGAAGCTGACCTCGATTGACGGGCTGCGCGCGCTGCACTGGTCAAGGCGCGCCGCCTCCGTGATCGCCTTTTGTTCGCTCATGCTAGTCGGCGGACGATCGAGCAGCCCCAGGATCGGTTCCAGGTAAACGCTGACGAAGCCGTCGGCGTCGATATTATGCATCTGCTGTCCGCTGGCTTTGACGGCGAAGGACGCGGCGTCGAGCCGCATGGAAGTATTGCCTTCGCCGATAACGACGTAATCGTTTTGCGGATCGCCGAGTGTGCGGGTCATTTCGACGAGCGCGTCAATTGGGTTGGTCATGGCTTCATTCTGTAACCCCCACCCTAAATCCCTCCCCCAGAATGAGGGAGGGACCTTGATTCCCCTAGCGTAGTACCGCTTTGCTCCCCTTCCTTCTTGATGAGGGAAGGGGTCGCGCCGCGTAGACACTGGCGGCCGGGGATGGGGGTGATCGCTAGAAATCGAAGTCGTTGATATTGTCCGCCGTGAAGGTGAAGGGCGGGCCAAGCAAGACTTCGCTGCCATTAACGACCACAAGATCGCCCAGGCGCCCGGCCGAGACCGACGCATCGCCGGGCTTGAACTCGCCATCGACGACCGCGCGCATGACGTAAACCGCGGCATAACCCAGATCGACCGGGTTCCACAAAATCACATCGCGGACGCAGCCGCTGTTGACATAAGGCTTCATGCCGTTGGGCGTCGCCAAACCGACGACCGCGACGTCTTCACAGACGCCAGCCTGCTGAACCGCGTCAGCGCCGTTGGGCGTGGCGACCGAAGTCATGGCAAAGATGCCATCCAGGTCCTCGCCGTATTTGTTGATCAGCGTCTGCGCTTGCTGGAAGCTCAAGACGGCGTCTTCCTGCGCCTCGAGGGTCTCCAGCCAGGTCAGGTCGGGATAGCACTCGGAAGCGTAAGCCCACATTTCGGCGATCCAGCGCGCCTGATTGGGCGTGGTAAAGGTCGAGGTGACGATGCCGAAGGAAGCCTCTGCGCCCATCTGGTCGGCCAGGCTGTCCACCAGCGCCTTGGCGATGCCATTGAATTCTGCCTGGTTGACGAACCACTCGCGGGCGTCCGGCTCGCTATTGGCGTCATAACCGACGACATGGATGCCGGCTTCCAGCGCCTTGCGCAATACCGGCGCGATGGCGACCGGGTCGTTGGCGGCGAAGAGGATGCCGTCAACGCCAGCCGTGATATAGCTGTCGATGACCTGGATCTGGTCGTCGATATTGGCTTCGGTCGGCGCGTCGGTGGTGACGGAGACGTTGCCCAGCTCTTCGGCGGCTTGCTGTTGACCCAGCGTGGTCGCGGCGAAGTAGCCGATGCCGACCAGTTTGGGCACGTCAACCAGCGTGATGTCCATGCCAGCCATGTCCATCATGTCATCGCCCATCATGACCATGCCGCCGTCGTATTCCATCATCTCCATGTCTTCTTCCATGTCGTCGCCCTCGTCCATCATCTCGTCGCCCATGCC
>JAPOWG010000066.1 GCA_026707745.1 Chloroflexota bacterium | reverse complement strand
TTTATTTCGACGGAGGAGAACCGCATTTTCGAAGCGCGGCGCGACTACGAAGGCGAGCATATCACGATCTATTGGGGCGACGCCGGCTTTGATTTTCCGACATTGAATTTGATGCTGGAAGACGCGCTGGATAAAGAAGTTGACGTACTGATCACGCAAGGGGCGACGGTGACCCAAACCGCCGTCCATATCACCAGCGAAATGGATATGCCGACGCCGGTGATCTTTGTATCGACGCCTTATGAGGGTGGCATCGCCGCCGAAGCCGCCTGCGTGAAACCGGATCATGTCGCCGGGGTGTCCGCCGCGCTGTCTTACGATTACGCCTTTTCCGTGCTACTCATGCAGGATCCAGACATCGAGCGGGTCGGCGTGATCCACAGCACAAGCGATGCGTCCGGTCGATACGGCGCTCAAAAGATAATGGAATCCGCTGAATCATTGGGCATCAAGATACATACAGCTGGAGTCGTCTCTTTGTCAGATTTGCGCCCGGCCGCCAATAGCCTGGTGGACGCCGGGGTCGGCGCGATCCTGCTCCCGCTTGATACAATCACATCGAGCGGATTGCCCGTCATCACAGAAATCGCCAGCGAAATTGGTTTGCCGGTATTCTATCCCAGCTTCAGCGCAATCTATTACGGCGCCACGATCGGCGCGGGCTCGTCGCCAATGTATACAAATGGCGTCAATCTCGGGCGCATTTTGACGGCGCATTTGAATGGCGACGTCGATCTTGCGCGCGTCGGCATCGGCACGACCGGGGACCTCCACATCGGCGTCAATCTGGATTCGGCTGAAGCGCAGGGAGTTGATATCAGCGAAGCGGTGATGAATGAAGCCATCGCCGTAATCGAGAGTGGCGGAACGACTAAGCTGGCGCCGGAAGTGCTGGCGGCGATTGCGCGGCGCGGCAAAATCATCCCGCTGGAACAACGCGAGGCGGGCGACCAGGCTTGGCTCGCTTCCTTGCATTGCACGGACGAGATGATCGCCGAGCAGCAAGCGGCGCTGGACGCGGCGAGCGGATAAAGCCGCTCGCGGTCGCCCAGTCACAATTGCAAGCGTCAGCCCGCGCGGGCTGACGCTTTTTTGTCAGTTTCGCGCAACAAGGGAAAGGCGAAATCAGAAAATGTGATACTATTATGAGTGAATTTGGTCCGGAGTTCGTGTCCTTAAAGCGTGGTGTCGAAGAGGCGATTCTTATGTTCAAGAGACAATTGATAGCTGTCATCGTATTGACTTTTTGGCTTGCTGCGCCGGCGATGGCGCATGACGGCAAGCCAACTGTCGCCTTCCTGAGGTTCGGGCTGTCCCTGTCCGATGCCAGCCTGGAAACCGCCGTAATCGATACGCTGCTCGTTTATGAATGGGTCACTGCGGAAGAACACGCGCTTTTGAACGAACGGCAGGATATTGAAGGCGAGAAGATCAACATATTTTGGGCGGATGCCAGCTACGATCTCACAAACGTCAACATTATGGTCGATAATGCACTGGATCGCGGCGCGGATATACTGCTCACCCTATCCACCCCCGTCACGCAAATCGCACTGAACACCACACTAGATCAAGACGAGTCCACACCCGTTCTGTTCTCCGCGGTCTACAGCCCTTATCACGCGGGGCTGGCCGATGCGCCCTGCATCAAACCCGCTCATGTCAGCGGGTCAGAATCAGTACCGCCCTATGAAGAGGCTTTTCAGATTTTCTTGTTGCAGAATCCGGCACTGAGTCGCTTTGGCTTGATCTATTCATCGAATGACGCGAGTGGCATATACGGCGCGGAGACGATCGCCGCTATTGGCGAATCCCTGGGTTTGGAAGTCGAGAGCGCAGCGGTAACGAGCGTTAGTGATTTACGCAGCGCCACACAAAGCCTGGCCAACGAGGGTGTCGAGGCAATTATCCTGCCTTTCGATTATACGGTCGCTATCGGTCTGCCAATCATTGCAACTGTCGCTACTGAGAATCAGATACCCGTCTTCCACCCCCATCCGGGCTCGGTTTTGGCGGGCGCGACGGTTGGGGCGGGTTTCTACAACTTTTACACGCAAGGCATCAGCACCGGTCTGATGTTGACCGCCTATTTGAATGGCGATCTCGACTTGGCGACGACGGCTATCGATAGCCAAAGCGGGCTTTCGGTAGGCATTAATCTGGATGTCGCGAATACCTTGGGCATTGACATTCCGCCTGAGTTGATCGATATGGCGGAAATGGTGGTACAAGACGGCGTGTCCGCGATGTCGCCGCTGGGCCTTCTGCGCTTGCTGGATTCGATGGGCGCCAGTGACGAGGTCAAGCAGATGGCGGCTGCATATTTGCAGGATGTGGATTTAAGCGCTATGGCATCACAGTCTGGCGAACAGCAGCAGGCGGCGGCGATGATCAACAGGATGCTGATTGAAGGGAGAAAGTCGCCGGAAAACATGGCGGCCGATCGCGCATACTTGGACAGCCTGCAATGTACACCCGAGATGGTCGCCGAACAGCAAGCTGAATTGGACGCGGCTGCCCCATAGACTTCCCATCTGCACCGACATCGAATACAGATTCGAATAGGCCGGCATTACATGCCGGCCATTCTCTATTGACAGAATTCGTCTTACTATTATCATTACAAATATATTAATATAAGGCTAAGGAAATGCCATGTACGTTCGATTGCTGTTGACGCTTAGCCTTCTGACTCTGGCAATACCCTGAGCGCTTGGACAGGCAGCGAGAACATTACTGTTGCGATACTTCGCTACGGTTCGCTGGATTTCGTCGGGATGCAGGAATACGCCATATTGGATATCTTGCAGGTCTATGAGTGGATCAGCGCCGATGAGCGCGCGCTCCTGAGTGGCAGGCAGGATTATCAGGGTGAAAAAGCTAGTATCATCTGGGGCGATGCCAATTATGACCTGATTACCGTGAATCTTATGATCGATGAGGCGTTTGACAAGGGGGTGGATATCCTGGTCACGCTGTCAACGCCGGTGACGCAAGTTGCGGTGAATACCACGCTCGATCAGGACGCGCCAACGCCGGTCTTGTTTTCGGCGGTTTTCGAAGCCTTCCGAGCGGGCATCGCCGATGCGCATTGCATAAAACCCGATCATGTCACCGGGTCGCAGAATGCGCCGCCGTACGATGAAGCATTGCGGCTATTTTTGCTGCAGAATCCTGATATGAAGCGCGTAGGCACGATATATTCGCTGACAGACGGAAGCGGCACGGCCGGCGCGCCGACCAATTCAAGGCGACCGATGCGGCATTTCTGCAGAGCCTGCAATGTACACCGGAGATGATCGTCGAGCAGCAGGCCGAATTGGATGCCGGCGAATAGACAAGGAGAATACGAGTGCTTACGAAACTGCGGTTGCTTGTTGTCCTTTTGGGGGGGCAGTTGTTGGCGCCAGTTGTAGGGGCGGATCAGCACGGAAACCCAACAGTAGCGTTTTTGACGCTGAATCCCAATCCAGCCTTTGCCGAAGTGCAGAAGGGCGTCCTGGATTCGTTATTGGCTTATGGTTTTATTGACTCGGAAGAACGCGCCACGCTGGAATTAGGGCAAGCCTTTGAAGGCGAGAATATCAATATCATCTGGGGTGAATCCGACTCCGATTTTGCAAGCGTGAACCTGGTCATCGAGAATGTGCTTGACCAGCAGCCGGATGTGCTTATCCCGTTGACGACGCCGATCACGCAAATTGCCATCAATGCCACGCTTGATCTCGATCATCCGCCGGCGGTGCTATTCGCCTTTGTTTACAACCCCTATGAGGCGGGAATCGCGCGGTCATCCTGCATCAAGCCCGATCACGTCACCGGCGCGGAGTCCTTCATATCTTACGAAGACGTCTTGTCGCTGCTGGTGATGCAGGACCCTGATCTGGATACCGTTGGCGTTCTCTACGATTCCTCTGGAATGGTTGGCGCTCTTGGCGCGGCGCACATTGCCGCCCTTGGCGCCGAAATGGGCTTGTCTGTCGAGCAGGCTGCCGTCACCGACTTCGCTGATTTGCGGCTGGCGACCGAGGGGCTGTTCGGCAAGGGCGTCGACGCGCTGGTGCTGCCGCCGGATATTACCGTATCACACGGGCTGCCGGTCGTCGTGACGGTCGCTAACGAAAACAACAAACCGATATTCCATGCCAGTTTTGGTTCTTTCTTCGTCGGCGCCACCGTCAGCACGGGATTTTACCGCTACTATAAACAGGGAGCCGATGTCGGCAGTGTGCTGGTCGCCCACTTAAATGGCGATATTGACATCGCCGCGACAGCCATCAACCTGTCAACCAGCACGGGGGTTGGCGTGAATGTGGATGCGGCGGCCGCGCAGGAAGTCGAGATTGTGGACGAGTTGATGGAGCAGGCTTATATGGTGATGGTAGAGGGGCAAGTCTCATTTGGACCGACGATTGGACCAGCAGACGCGGATGCCTACTTCGCCGATTATGCCGAATTGGACTTGGAAGCGCGCATGGCGGCCGATGCGGAGTTGCTGGCAAGCCTGCAGTGTAGCCCGGAAATGATCGCCGAGCAGCAGGCGGAATTGGACGCGGCTGAATAGAGGGAATCTTCTCAAACTCAGGGCCATGCAGGGGCGACATCCTATGCCGCCCGTTTTTATCTGGAGCGGGTTTGCCGCGCTTTAGCCAAAACGCCCGGCGATATAATCGGCCGTCTCTGGCAGCGCCGGGTTTTCGAATACTTGCTGAGTATGGTTGTATTCAACCAGCTCTCCCCAACGCGCTTCATAGCTGTTTACGCTCTCCTTGCGGATGTTGAAGAAGGCGGTGTAATCGGAAGCGCGCTGCGCCTGCCCCATGTTGTGCGTTACGATGACGATAGTGTATTCTCGCTGCAGTTCCCACATCAGCGCTTCAATGCGCTGGGTGGCTATGGGATCAAGCGCCGAGCAAGGCTCGTCCATCAGAATCACATCCGGCTCGACCGCGATCGTGCGCGCGATGCACAGGCGCTGTTGCTGCCCGCCGGAAAGCGCCAGGCCCGATTTGTTCAGATCGCCACTGACTTCGTCCCAAAGCGAAGCCCCGCGCAGGCTGCGCTCGACGATCTCGTCCAGGATGCTCCTCTTCTTGACGCCAAGCAAGCGGGGTCCGTATGCCACATTGTCGTAAATGCTCTTGGGAAAGGGATTCGGTTTCTGAAAGACCATGCCGATGCGCCGCCTCACCTCTACCGGGTCAACCTCCTGGTCATAAAGATTCTTGCCACGGTATATGATCTCGCCCTCGACCCGCGCCCCGTCCACCAGGTCCAACATACGGTTGATGCCGCGCAGGACCGTGCTCTTGCCACAGCCTGAAGGACCAATGAAGGCCGTGGTCTTGTTTTGGTAGATCGGCAGGCTGACGTCAGCTACCGCGCGAAAACCGCCGTAATAGAAACTGCATTCGCGCAATTCCATCACCAGGTCGGTATCGGTCTGAACTCGCTCTTTAGTTTGCACAGCCATGACTTAGAACCTTATCGAATAGCGGTTGCGCAGGACGATAGCCGCGGCATTCAGCGTCAGCATCAATGCCAGCAGCACGATGATGGCGGCGGCGGCGATATCGGCGAATTGCCCCTGTGGGCGGGCTGTCCACTGATAAATCTGTATCGGCATCGCCGTGAATTGCGAGAAGGGACTAGTCGGGTCAGTCACCAGGAAGGTCGCCGCGCCAACCACGATCAAGGGCGCCGTCTCCCCAACTGCGCGTGAAACGGAGAGAATGGTACCGGTCATGATACCCGGCAGCGCGGCCGGCAAGACCTGATTCCAGATTGTCTGCCAGCGGGTCGCGCCCAAGCCATAGGAGGCTTCCCGTATCGTATATGGCACAGCGCGAATAGCCTCTTGCGCGTTGATGATGATGATGGGCAAGATCAGCAGGACCAGTGTCAATCCGGCGCTAACCAGTGTGCGGCCATTCGGCGCGAAGCTGTTTATCCGGGCAAGGCTCGCCATCAGTTCGCCGAAGGTATCATCGCTGATGGCGGCGTCGGCGGCGACATCAAAGCGATAATAATCGCCCCGTACCTCGATATCGTATACTTCATCTGCCCGTACAGGCACGTTATCTACGGCGATCTTCAGCGCCTCCGCCAAGGAATGCGACATCTCACGCACGTCGGTATTGCCAGCCATTGTCAAGCTTGGCGTGCCAAAGAACATGAATGTATCGACTACACGTTCGACAGTCGCAACATCGACAACCTCGGGATCGCTGCGGATTGCGGCGCCGTCGTAGGCTATCGCGCCCTCAAAAGCGGGGGCGATCCGCTCAATCACCGTGTCGACAGTGGGCGCGTCGAAGTTGTAATGGAAGATTAGTCCACTTGTAAAAGGCGCCAATGCTCGAACAAAGATTGCCAAGCCCAGCATGCCGTAGATGATCGACGGGACACCCGCAAGATTGCGTACATTGGTCTCGATCAAGCGGTTGATGAAGCCGTGATGCGCATATTCCTCGAGATAAATCGCCGCGCCGACGCCGATGGGTAAGGCTACCACCACCACCACCGCCATCAAGCCGATCGAGCCGATCAAAGCCGAGCGCACACCCGCCAGCGCCGGTGTACTCGACATCGGCGTGGTCAGGAACTTGCCATGCAGCCAACTGTGGAAGCGGATGACCGTGACTTCGCCATCTTCAAGGCGCTCGCGGCGCTTGTAGTCTTCCATGATCGGTCCCTCTATCTCGGCTTTTACCGAGTCGAAGTTGAAAATCGCATCTACCAAGGGGAAACTTGCGATCACCTGTTGTTCTACCACTTCTTCCAAGACCAGGTCGCGCAGCGTGTTTTGATCGGCATAATCCGCCAGCAGATCCGCCTGCTGCTGTGGGCTGATACTCTTCAACAACTCACCGGCAATCGCCGGGTCGACATTCGGGTCGCCGACGATCTCCGCCACTGTCGATTTTGTGAATACGTGGATGTCGACTTGGCTGATGGTATTGCGAATCAAAACGCGCAGCCGTCCGCGGACGTGTTCGGCCAGGATCAGCGCCAACTCGTCATTATTCAGCGTGTCCAAGGGACGACCAGCGGCCAGCGTCGCCGGCTCGATGGCATTGACGACGCCGATCGCGCCAAATGCTTGGTTGACGACATTGAAAAACAATGCCACCAATGCCAGCGCCGCCACGGCCACCGAGAAGTAGTTGAACAGCACCCCCAAGCGCCCGCGCCGGCGCCGCGCTTCCAGGCGTTGGAAGAAGGCTTTCTCCTCGGGCATGCAGTGCACCCGTTTGCCCTCTTCCATTAGTAGGCCTCCCGGAAGCGACCGATGATGACGCGGCTGAGCGCGTTGAGCATGAATGTCATCGCGAAGAGCGTCAGCCCGATGGCGAAGATGCTGTTGTAGTCAATCGAATCATAGCTCAGGTCGCCGCCGCTGATGCGGGCGATATGCCCCGTCATCGTCTCGGCGGAGTCGAAGGGACTGAAACTGAAATTGGGACCCGCGCCAGCCGCGATCGCCACGATCATCGTCTCTCCAATGGCGCGCGAGACCGCCACGATGAAGGCGGCCAAAATGCCCGACAAGGCTGCGGGCACGACGACCTTGATCACCGTCTCCAGCTTCGTCGCGCCCAATCCGTACGAGGCTTCTCGCAGCGCGTTCGGCACGGCATGCAAAGCGTCTTCGCTCATCGAGCTAATCAAGGGGATGATCAATATGCCGACTACAATGCCAGCTGAACCTGTGTTATAGATGTTCACGATTTCGACCCCGAATACCGCGCGCAGCAGGGGCGTCATGAACGTCAACGCGAAATAGCCATAGACGACCGTCGGAATGCCCGCCAGGATTTCCAGCACCGGCTTCAAGGTAGCACGCACCCGAGGCGAAGCGTATTCGCTGAGGTAAATCGCCGCGCCAATGCCCAGTGGCAACGCGACCAACATCGCGATGGTACTCGTCATCAGAGTGGCGTTGATCAAGGGAATGACCCCGAATTCCCCAATTGCGGGTATCCAATTCGTATTGGTAAAGAACTCTATGATGGTGGGGCGGTCATTGTATTCCACCGTCACGCCGGCGCTGTGCGGCGCAAGCGTATTCTCGCCGCGGATACCGCGCTTAACCCTCAGATGAGGCAGATATCCATCTTCCACAAAGGCTTTGGCAATGCGCTCGGTCAATGGAAAGACGGTTGAACTGCCCGCTGCTGTCAGCTCGCCATTTACCGCCGCCGGTTTGACCGTAGCAGTTTCTTTCGCGCCGGTCGCCCGCATCCACTCCTTGCGCGTCCCCGCCATGACCTCGGCCGACGCCGCGAAATAGCCGACGTCGACGATGACGTCGTTGACATGGCTGAGGTAATAACTGATAAAGTCTTTCAGCTGCGGATGATCACGCATGAGGCCGGCATCGCTGTAAATGAACAGGGGGCGCGCAAGCGCGTAACTGCCGTCTTCCACCGTCTCCGCTCTCGGTGTGACTCCGTCTAGCGTGATGATCCGCAGGTCATCCGTGTTGTTCGAGTAATAGGCATAACCGAAAAATCCGATACTATAGCGATTGCGCTTGATGCTGCCAAGCAATTGATTGTCATTCTCGGACATGATCGGGTCAGTCGCCAACATAGCGATTGGATCCCCATCCAGAACTTCTTCGACGAAGAAATCGAAAGTGCCGCTGTCCTCGCCCGGTATGACCAGCGTGATTGGCTCGTCTGGAAAGCCAGCACGTACATCGGACCAGCGCGCCGCTCCGCTGAAGACCCGCTGCAGCTCGGCGGTGGTCAACTCAGTAAGGAAATCGTTGTCGGCGCTCACCACGATCGCCAGCGCGTCGGCGCCGACGCGGAAGTCGAGCGGGCCAATGCCCACCGCGGCGCATGCCTCGATTTCGGCTTGCTTAATCGGCCGGCTGGCATTAACGATCAATGGCCGTGCGCGTCCGACTTCGGCCAGTTGCGCGTCGGTCGCGCACCAGCTTCGAAAGCCGCCGCCGGTGCCGAGCACATCAAATTCAAAGCGATTGTTATGAAACTCGACAATCTCCATCACCTCTTGACCGACGCGAATCGTGTCGCCGATGGCGAGGGCTTTCAGCGCCTTGCCCGGCTGCACCGTGAACTCGGCTGTGCTTTCGTCCATGTCGCTCAAAATGGCGCGGTTGGTATTCACCCACTGATCGCGGGTGAAAAAGGAAATCGACTCATTGCCCAATACCAGAATGATGCCGATGGTGGTGAATATGGAAAGCAAGCCGCAGGCCAGCAAGCTCGTCTGAATGGCGACTTCATGCCACTTGACGCGATGCTTCAAATTGAGCGACCTGGACTTTCGCTGCACCAGATGAAGCGTCAAGTCAGGATTTTCTGTGTCACTCATCTATATCTCTTATCCGATTAACAGAACGATGCTACGCGCCGGGTAAATCTTGGCCTCCTGCGCAGCGCGCTTCGCATTGAACCAGCGCAAATGTTACTCGTCGTTTATGCCTTATTTCCTGTTCAACATTTACTAGCCAAGACTTGTAACAATGTGAAACTCAGACAGGGACATGGCACCGAAGGAAGATACCGTATCCCTGTCGTGGAGACTAATCTCAGATAGCTTACATACCACCCATCGTCGCGTCAAGGAAGGCTCGCTTCGCGGCATCCAAGGCTGAAGGCGCGGCCGGGAAGTAGCCCACGTCGATGACCTCGTCGTTGACATGGGTCAGGTAGAAATTGATGAAGGCGGCAACCTGCGAATTTTCCGCCATAACGCCGGCATCGCTGTAAATGAAGAGCGGGCGCGCCAGCGGGTAGCTGCCGTCATCGGTAGTCTGCGCGTTGGCTTCGATGCCATCAATGTTGAGAATATTCAGCGCGTTCTGATTCTCGACGTAGTAAGCATAGCCGAAGAAGCCGATGGCGTAGGGACTGCCGGTGATGCCTTGCACCAGCACGTTGTCATCTTCGGAAAGCTGTGGGTTGGCGCTGAGGATCGGCTCTTCATCTTTCTCAAATACTTCTTCCACGAAGTAATCGAAGGTGCCGCTGTCAGTACCAGGGATGAAGCGCTGAATCGCTTCGTCCGGCCATTCCGCGCGGACGTCCGACCAGGTGTCGGCACTGCTGAAGATCATCGCCAGTTCTTCCATGGTGACATCGCTGACAAAGTCGTTGGCGGCCGAAACGGTGACGGCCAGGGCATCGGTGCCGACGCGAAACTCAATCGGATCGCGGCCGATGGCGTTGCAGGATTCGCGTTCGCTGTCCTTAATGGCGCGGGAAGCGTTGCTGATATCGGTTTCGCCTTCGACGCAGAAGCGCTCGAAGCCGGCGCCGGAGCCGATGGAAGCGATGCTGGGCGCGACGCCGCCGGCATCGGTCCAAAGTTCAGCCATGCGTTCGCTCAGCGGGAAGACGGTGGAACTGCCGGCGGTGATGATCTCGCCCTCGGTGTACTCCAGGGGGTCAACTTCCGGCAGTTCGAATTCCATTGCGAAGACACTGATCAGGACCAAAGCGAATACCAGAATCAGGAAAACTAGACGTGGTTTCTGCATGTCTATCATACTCTCCGTCAAGCACTAAAAGATGTTCGACAAGGGGTTGGATATCCACACGGAAACAAGGATAGCAACCGACTGTTAACCGAGCCGATCTATAGATTAAACTCATGTTATCGTGACGTTAAAGTCTGGATGACTCTTGTTTATGCGCAATTTCAGTTTTCAGGTCTTAGTGTTTGTGCTAGAAGTCGACAGGGTCAAGTATGGCTTGGTTCGGGAGGGACAGGGGAAAGCGGTTTTCAGGGGCACTTGTGATTTTGCTATCTGACGATAGAATCAGACTAGAGAAAATCAAGGTCAACCTCGCGAATGTTCAAGTATTTGCAGCGCCGTGCCATACAAGCGATTCCGACCTTTTTTGGCGTGACCATCCTTTCGTTTCTCATAATCTTGTCGGCGCCGGGCGATCCGGTGGCGATGATCACTTTCTCGCCGAATCCCTCTCCTGAAGCGATCATGGCTTTGCGCCGTCAGCTTGGCTTGGATCAGCCACCGTTGTTGCAGTATGTCTATTGGTTAGTGGGCAACGATTGGACGCTGCTTGATGTCGATGGCGATGGAGTTGGCGAGACCCAAGGCGAACGGCGGGGTCTCCTGCGTGGTGATCTCGGCAATTCCATAAAGCAAAAAAGACCGGTAATGGATCTGATCGCGCAGCGAATCCCCGCCACGCTCCGCCTCGGCGTTGCCGCGCTTGTACTAGGTTATCTTATCGGTGTTACGTTGGGTGTGTTTGCAGCTGTCTTTCATCGAACCTGGGTCGACCAGATCATTCGCATTTTGTCTGTGATTGGGAATGCGGTGCCAGCATTCTGGATGGGCTTGCTTCTGATTATCATCTTCGGCGTACAGTTGGATCTCTTGCCGATAAGCGGCATGTCCGACATCACGAAGCGCGGCAAGTTCGACCTTGGCGACGCGCTCTCGCACATGATCTTGCCGGTGTCGGTCCTGTCGCTTAACACGATCGCGTTCATATCCCGGTTTACGCGGACGCAGATCCTTGAGGTTCTTCAGCAGGATTATGTCCGCACCGCCTTCGCCAAGGGGCTGCAAACCCGCGCGATCTGGTTTCGCCATGCCTTGCGTAACGGCTTGCTGCCGGTGGCGACATTTTTGGGTCCTTCAATCGGCACGCTGCTGGCGGGTTCGGTGATTATCGAGCAGGTATTCCAGTGGCCCGGCATGGGCAAGCTGATTATTGATGCGGTCTTTTCGCGCGACTATCCTCTCGTGATGGGTTCTGTTGTCATAGCCTCAATGATGTTCATTTTCGGCGTACTGCTGTCCGATATCATGTATGTCATTCTAGATCCACGTATCCGGCTGGAGTAGGCGGTTTCTAATGGCGCAGGGGTCGAAGATTGCCCGTCTTGACAAGGCAGAAACGCAGCGCCCGTCTCGTTCTTTCTGGCGAGATGCCTTCGCATTTATCCTACGCGACCGACTTACTCTCTTCGCCATTAGCGTGCTACTCATCGCCACGCTGATTTGCTCATTGTCGCCTATCGTCATTGAAGGAGTCTTCGACCTCGATGTGAACGACACCAGCATTCCTGACCGCTTCAAACTGCCGGGAGAAGATGGCTTTTTACTCGGGACGGATCAACTGGGCAGAGACCAATTCCTGCGCCTGTTATATGGTGGGCGCGTGTCCTTGACCATCGCCTACCTAGCCAGCGTCCTGACCGTTTTCATCGGCATCACGCTGGGATTGCTCGCTGGTTATTACGGCAAGCGGATCGATGACTTGATCTCCTGGGGTATCAATACACTCAGCGCAATACCGCCACTCTTCCTGCTCTTGATCGCCGCAGCGGTCTGGGAGCCGTCGACAGAAGTTCTTATCGTGGCCCTGGCGGCCTTAGGTTGGGTGGGGACGAGCCGATTGGTGCGCGGCGAGGTTTTGTCACTTAAGGAGCGCGACTATGTCTTGGCGGCGCGGGCACTGGGCGCGTCCGACTTCCGCATCCTTATCTTTCACATTTTGCCCAATGTCTTCTCCATCGTCATGGTCACCATGACGATCATTGCGGGCAACCTGATTCTAATTGAGTCCGGACTGAGTTACCTGGGCATGGGCATCCAGCCACCGACGCCGACTTGGGGCAATATGCTTACCGATTCACGAAGCTATTTCGTCACCGGCGTACATCTCATTTTCTCGCCAGGCATCCTGATCATGATCACCGTCCTCTGCTTCTATCTGGTGGGCGATGGCCTGCGCGATGCCCTCGATCCCCGGCGCTATCAGCAATAGCTCGTATGTGCTACACTGACGGCAGTCGCTAGTCACTGACAACATGGAGAAACCAGATGTTTGATACAATCAAGCTCAAGACAAAACGCTGGATGCTAATGCGGCCGTTTAAGTGCTTCGAAATCAAGTATCAGACTGAACAGTTAGGCACGGCAATGGCGCAGGAGGAAAGTGAATCTCAACGCGATTACCATCGAGAAAAAATCCAGGATATCGTCCAGGCGATTTGCGCGAAGAAAAACATTGGCTACGAGGAATTCGGCTTGGTTGAAGAGGAACTGAATGATCACATCAATACCTTGGTGCGCGCTGCTTATGATGCGGAAGTGAAAAAGATAAAGATGCAAGAGATTGTAGATGGGCGTATCAAGATCAAACGAGTGGAAAGTCCCGAACTCGACGGCAAGTTACGGTCGAGCGAGTCATAGCATTGACACGAGAACCCGGTAATACGATAACCTCAAAATAGAAAAGGGCGACTCAGCGAGTCGCCCTTTTGCATCGTGATTTGGTGCGCCGACCTATTCCTCAAGCGTCCACTTGTGGATGTCCGCAGTGTAGCCGTAAAACACCCAGAAGGCCGTCGGCTCGAAGCCTTGGACACGCTTGGTGGCCGTCTGCCAGATATTCGGCACGAAGGTCCAGTCATAGGCCACTTGTTCGTGCGTGATGCGCTGGATCTCTTTGTAGATCTCACCGCGTTCCACCGGATCGCAGCCCGGCAACGTCCGCGCTTTATCGATGAGAGCGTCAACCTCCGGATTGACATAGGAACTGGTGTTGCCACCGCCAGCGCCCGTTGCAATGTCCTGTGGGCTGTAAATGATCCCCATGAAGTCATTCGGGTCAGGCGCGCCGCCGGTACCGCCGCTACTGCTCATCGATGTGGCGTCGTGCTTCTGACCGAAAAAGACTTCGCTGAGATAGTTGGCCCATTCGACTAGTTCTACTTTGGCATCAACGCCGATGTCTTTCAGTTGATCTTGGGCGATTAGGGTGGTGGTCGGGAACATGGAGAGTATATCGGTGTAGGAGATGGTGAATTCTAGGCGTTGGCCGTCCTTCTCGCGCACGCCATCGCCGTCCTCATCGACCCAGCCGGCCTCTTCCAGCAGCGCCATGGCGGCTTCCGGATCATAGGGATATGGTTCCAGGTCGTGATTGTACGCCAAGCCGTGAGCCGGGTTCACCGCCCCAACCAGCCGCGTGCCACCTTGCTCGCCGCCCATCGTCGCCAGGATGTCATGTTTGTTGTAGCCCATCGCGATCGCTTTGCGCACATTGACGTCGGTGAAGATCGGATGTGGCGGTTGCTCGTTGCGATTGCCGTCGGCATCAAAAGCCGGCGTCGGCTGGGTTGGGTCCGCCCAATTCAAGCTCATGAATTTGACCGACATCTGCGGGAAGATCTCCCATTGCAGATTGCTGGTATCGGCTATCTGGCCGAAGAAGTCGCCGTGCAGATAAGTGTAATCTACCTCGCCGGCTTGAAGCGACTGCGCCGCCACCGCGTGCTCTTTGATAAGGCGGTTGATCAGGTAGGGAATCCCAACATCCCCGCCCCACCAGTTAGGATTGGCGTAGAAGCTCTGGAACGCGTCCGGCTCCCAAGCGTCCATAATGTAAGGACCGCCGCTGATTTCGAGCGGATTGGTGCTGATTTCACCATCCCGGAAGTCGCTGAAATCCGCAGCGAAACGATGTGCAGGCAGAAATCGCGTCCCGCCTAATTCGGCGAAGACCGTACAGTCCGGTTTCGTCAATACCACCTTGTAGGTCTTGTCGTCAATGATCTCTACACCCTCTACATTCTCGAAATCTGCCGCTCGCCAGGAAGCGACCTCGGGCGATTTGATGGCGTCGACGACAAACTTCATATCGTGGGATGTGATCGGCTCACCATCACTCCAATTGGCGTCTTCAAGGATATGGAACGTGAAAGAAAGCCCATCATCCGCTGCTTCCCAGGTAGTTAGACCGGGTACGGGCGCGTAGGTCATGGGATCAATCTCGTATGGCTTGGGCCACAGCAGACTGTAAGCCTGGAACGAAGCGCCGTCGCTGCTGACAATAGGATTAAAAGTGCTGATATTGCCGAAGCCGCGAATGACGATGGTTTCCGAGTCTTGCGCCGTCGCAGCCACTGCGGAAAGCACCAGCAACAGGATTAGTAGAAATTTGAACACTCTCATGGATATCTCCTCTTTTTTCTCTTGAGCGAACACTGCAAAGGTCTATCTACAGCTTACTATAACATTTTTGCTCTCGATTTACGAAATTTGCTCAGTCACAAGCGGGGCAATCGCATCAAATTTTTTCACCACCGAGAACACCGAGGGTCGCGTAGACACTGACCGCCAGCGCCGAGTTTAGGATCGTTTGTCGACTTTCACTCTAATTCCGTCACCTGAATACGGCAAAGTCGCAAGCGAAACTTCACCTCTTTTAATGGACCGCGATTCGCGGTAGCCGAGCAAGTATATTGTTTTGTCGGAGCGCGGTAGCCCATATTCGCCCTTACGCGCCCAGCGGCTGTGGCAAATCTCCCCAAAACGCGACCATTTAGTCGCCACCCGCGCCCCAATCTGCGCTACCCTACATAAAACGCGCCTTAACAACCGAATCAGCCCGGCTGCAGGACGGACGCCAGATTGCCAAACTGCCGAAAAAACTTTTTCCCCGGCAATTGCCGCGGCGGCAACCTTTGACTTCCGGAGCTTGACTTCTGGGACAGTGCGGAGAAATCTTGGAAGCGCCTCAGTCCTTCACGAAACCCGCCGGCCTCGTGATCCCCGAAGACGGGCGACCTGCGCATTCAGAATAGGTGTCCTCGGCGCCCTCGGTGCTTAATGCTCAGTCCAATTTCCTACCATGTCAGCCGTCTCATTTTGATGCAATTGCCCTGCAGTCACAAGCGTCGCCCTTGAGAATGCTACGGGACTTACGTGACCGATGATCGAGAATCTGCTCTTGCGCGACTAGAACAAAAGTGCTATGATGGCGATCATAGCGAAATGACGGCAAAGACACTACACTTAGGCATATTCCTAGACAAAGCGAGGCGGCAGCCATGGCAAGAGCGAGACGAGCGGTTAAGGAAACCCAAATCATCGAAAGTACAGACCACGAAGCCAGACAGCGCGCGCTCGACGCCACTTTGACCGATATCACCAAACGCTATGGGGACGGCACCATATTCAACCTGGGATCCGGCAATAACTTGCAGGTGGATGCCATTTCCACCGGGTCGCTCGGCATTGATATTTCGCTGGGTGTGGGCGGTGTGCCGCGCGGGCGCATTACCGAGATTTACGGGCCGGAAAGCTCTGGCAAGACCACTCTTTGCTTGCATGTGGCTGCCGAAGCGCAAAGGACCGGCGGCATCTGCGCGTTTATCGACATGGAGCACGCGCTGGATCCGCTTTATGCCGAGAAGATCGGCGTCGATATCCAGCAGCTTTACGTTTCGCAACCCGATACCGGCGAGCAGGCGCTGGAGATCACCGAGCATCTAGTGCGTTCCGGGGCGCTAGATGTCATCATCGTCGACAGTGTTGCGGCTCTGGTGCCACGCGCGGAAATCGAGGGCGAAATGGGGGATTCGCACGTCGGCTTGCAAGCGCGCTTGATGAGCCAGGCGCTGCGCAAGCTGGCCGGCGCCA
>JAPOWG010000087.1 GCA_026707745.1 Chloroflexota bacterium | reverse complement strand
GATGATCAAAAGGATATGGGTGTCGTAGAGGCCGGAGCGCTGGCCGAACCACCAGTAGGGCAGGATATAGGACATGCCGGGCAAGGAACGGAAGCCGAGCGCGGCCACCAGGATGACTACGCCGGCGATGCCGCTGTAGCGCGCCAGACCGTAACCGGCCAGGCAGCCGATCGAGATTGAGATGCAGATGGTGCCGGCTGTGACGATGATGGTATTGAGAAAGTAATCGTAGAAGGTCTGCGTTTTGATGTAGGCTGGTATCGACCAGAGGACGTAAAACCCGAGCGCGAGAACGGCGATATAGACGATGCCGGGCGCGACGGGGAAGCGCCGCGCATTGATCGCCACCATGACCAGGGCGCCAAAGATGGCGACGAGGACGATGGCGACGAGGAAGGGATCATCGGGAATTGCCTTGAGCCAGAGGTCGGTGTAATTGTCGGCGGTCGGCTCGAAGATGAAGAGCGGCACGCGCGAGTTGGCTTGGCGCGGCGTCTTGAAAGATTGGATGGTCGTCCAGAAGAAGGGGGTAACGCTGAAAATGGCGTAGCAAGTCAAGAGCAGGTAAACGATGGCGAGCGCCCAGCGGTTTTCGATTCGTCTCATGCTAACGCTCTTCGGTCTGCTCTTTATAGGTGCGGATCAAGAAGGGTACGAGCACGACGAGAATCAAGACGACGGTGATGACGGACATGGCGTTGGCTTTGCCGAGGCGCTGTACGCTCATGGCGGTGCGGAAGGTGTAGAGCATCATGACTTCCGCTTTGTAGATCGGGTTTTGCTCGGTGAGCACAAAGACACTATCGAAGACACGATAGGCATCCATGATTGAGATTAAGCCGATGAATACGAAGAGCGAACGCAAGTGCGGGATCATGATATGGCGGACCTGGCGCAGGCGAGTGGCGCCATCGATCATTGAGGCTTCGACCAGTTCATCGGGCAGCGTTTGCAAGCCGGCGAAGAATACGATAAGCGGGAAGGGCGTCGCCGCCCATAGCGCATGAATGATGATGAGCGATTTGACCGATTGTTCGGTGAGGATAAAGCGCGAGCCGATGATTTCGCGATAAGCCCAGGCGATGAGCCCCCCTGATTCGAAGAGTTGTTTGACCATCAGCGTGCCGACGACTGGCACGACGATGAAGGGCATCAGGAAGGCGGCGATATAAATGCCGCGCACTCGCCGGGAGACCTGGTCCAGCAAGACGGCGAGCAAGAAGCCGGTGAAAATGTACAATGGCACGGAGATGGCGATGTAGGTCATGGTGAAGCTGAAGGCGTTCCAGAACTTCAGGTCTTCGAAGACGGCGACATAATTTGCCAAGCCGACGAATTCCGGCTCATTGATATTGCGAAAGGTCATATATTGCATGCTGAGCCAAATTGAAGTGAGCAGGGGGAATACCATCAGCGCCAACATGACGAGCAGGCTTGGTGACATGAACATGTAGAAGGTGCGTCGGTTCATGTGGGTGGCTTTCCCCTCACCCCCCGCCCCTCGCTCCCACAAGGGGCGCACGTAGACATCGTGCCTCGAGAGGGGGAGCCAAATATAGCGGGGCGCAAGGTCATTTGCGTGGGTGGGCGACCAACCCCACCCCCCGGCCCCCTCCCCGAAGCATCAGGGAGGGGGAGCTAAACACAGCGGGGCTCAAGGTCTTTTGCCTTAGTGGGCGACCCAAGAGTCGCCCCTACAGAATGCTGATTTTGTGCGGATTCCGCCTAGCCGTCGATGTAACCCTGGGCTGTCGCTTCGGCGATGTATTCCTCAGCTGCGTTATCCAGCGCTTCTTCGGGTGAGAGCTCGCCGGAGCCAACCAGCGGCAGCCAGTTGCCGAGGGCGGTGCTCACTAGCGCCGCGGCCGGGTTCAGCGAGCTTCCGCCGACGCCCTGACCGAGGGAAACAGCCATAGCCGGCAGGTTGCGGCCGCCATGGCCGGCTTCCGCGACGGAAGTGCGAACGACCGCGCCATGCGCCGCGCCGCCGACCTGCCCTTCAAAGTCGAAGGTCTCCATGATGGCGCGGAAGACCAGATCATGGTCGACGCCGGAGCGCTTGGCGATGGAGTAGGCGTCAATCCAGGCGCTGCCGCCCAGGATGCCGCTATCCGGATTGGGCGCGGGCGAACCGGCAAAACCGATGATGCCGACATAATCGGACTTTTCCGGATCGTCCATATTAGCGGCGCGGCTGGCCCAGATATGGACAAAGGCGAGCGTACCAGTTTCCATGCCGATCTCGCTGTCGTCAATGCTGTAGGTCAAGCCTTCGGCGCCCATACAGGCGTCGACGACTTCTTTCATTTTGGTCAGCGCGGCAACGCCGGCGTCGCTATTGAAGG
>JAPOWG010000094.1 GCA_026707745.1 Chloroflexota bacterium | reverse complement strand
GGGGGGCTGTAGGAAAAGTGCCCAAAGGCAACTCGCTTGCTGCCTACCCTACAATGGAGCAATTCACCAAGCCTGTGGAGGGGCAGAACGATGGTCAAGAAACGGCGGCGACACTCGGCGGCCTACAAGTTTCGGATTGCGCTGGAAGCGCTTGAAGGCAGCAAGACGATTAGCCAGTTATCGAGTGAACACCAGATACATGCCAATCAGATAGGAGCCTGGAAACGGCAGCTGCTGGAAGACGGGCCCCGCGTCTTCGCCAGCAATGGCGAGCGCAAGCAACGGTAGCAGGAGGCGCAGGAAGCAGAACTTTATGAACAGATCGGGCGGCTCAAGATGGAACTTGAGTGGCTGAAAAAAAAAGTTGCCCACTTCGGTTCGTGAGAGACGGCGTATGGTCGATGTAGCAGACCCGACTCTGAGTGTACGGCGCCAGGGCAAACTGCTCGAGATCAGCCGTTCCTCCATCTACTATCAGGCGGTTCCCGAGTCAGCGTTGAACCTGCATCTGATGCGCCTGATTGACGAACAGTACTTGCGCACACCCTTCTATGGCTGGCGCAAGATGGTCGCTTATCTGCGCCGGCTGGGCTATGCAGTCAATGGCAAACGGGTCAGACGGCTGATGTGTCTGATGGGCATTCAAGCGATTTACCCCAGGCGAAGCAGCAGTTCTGCGGGCCAGGGGCACAAACGCTATCCCTATCTGTTGCGCAATCTGCCGATTACGCATGTCAACCAGGTCTGGAGCGCTGACATCACCTATGTGCCTATGCTGCGCGGCTTCATGTACCTGGTCGCAGTCATCGACTGGCACAGCCGCTACGTGCTCGCCTGGCAACTCTCCAACACCCTGGACGGCATCTTCTGTCTCGATGCCCTGCGCCAGGCGCTCAGCAAAGGTCGACCCCAGATCTTCAACACCGACCAGGGCGCACAGTTCACGGCCGATGCCTTCACCACCTGCCTGCTCGCTGCCAACATCCAAGTCAGCATGGATGGCCGAGGCCGCGCCCTCGACAACGTATTCTGCGAACGCCTGTGGCGCAGCGTCAAGTATGAGAACATCTATCTCAACCAGTATGACACCGTGCCTCAGCTGCACACCGGCTTACGCGCATACTTCGACTTCTACAACCATGAGCGACCACACCAAAGTCTCAACTATCGCACACCCGCGGAAGAGCACTTCGTGCTCTGATTACGGCAGATCGCGTCCGTCTGGATCCACCTTATTTTTCCCGTTTCGTGGTCCAAAGATCGGGGCTCACCATATGCAGACTTGCTTGGGTTGTTGCTCGCTTGAATGTTGTGATAGACAAAACCGATCGAGCCGCGCAGGACACCAAGGGCGTATCGGGTTTTCTCTGCGCATTTGTGCGGAACGGCGGCACTCTGATCCCGCAAGCTGCAGCGGCCAGCGCCTCAGAAATACTCCTTACCTTCTCCGATTCTCCTGAGGGTCCAGAACATCGATCAGCGTGAATTCCAGGTTCTGTTGCCCTTTGCAGGGATCAGCCCCCAATGTGACAGTAGGAACGGAAAGGCTGCGTCCAGGATTTGCGTGGATGCCGCTGAAGCTCCTGTGCGCATATCTGCACAACCCACGGTCTGGACAGCCGGACCGCCCGCACCGCACCCGCAGTCCATCCCTTACATTCCATGAATCCCAGCAAGGGCGTCCCGCATGGACGCCCTTGCTGGACATATTGACATAATATTAACATGGAATTAGGCCGAAGATGACGCGCAGGTGATATACGGCGAGTGTATACTATGATGGTCGACAATCCGTTGAGTAGAGAGCGATATGTTTGCCGGTCGCAAAGACTGCGCACATTGGACGCTGGCGTAGCGGGGGATCCGTCAACATCATTGCGATAAGAACGGAACGCCCGAAGGCCTGTTCGGAGTAGTTCCGGCTTGAACGTTGTGATAGACAAGACCGATCGAACCGCGCAGTCACGCGAAGGGCCGCGCAGAACACCTGAGGCGTATCGGATTTTCTTTGCGCAGCTGCGCGACCGTTCGTGGGTCAACCGCACTATGCCCCGCAGTCTGCTGTTCAGACAAACGCCAACGATTCCTGGAACAGAGTGAGCCCCGAAAAAGAAGGGGCGCGAAGGATGGTGACGCCGGTGGTTCCAGGGCCTGACCCCGGCCCCGCCCGGCCTGCCGTCTGGGCTTACGAACTCTGCGCTTCCACGAATTTCAAGGGCCCCGCAAATGACCGATGAACTGACCGACCAACTTGCGCTCGCCGGCCTGATCCATGACATAGGCAAGTTTATGCTGCGCGCCGCTGTGAGCGGCGACCGCATCTGGGATAGGGAAGCGCAGGGCGACTTCCGCTACAAACACGCCATGCTCAGCGCCGCGTTTGCAGAACGGTTCATCCCGGAACCCTGGCGCATACCCGTCAAAAATATGGCGGGCAACCATCACCGGCCCCGCACGCGCGAGGACCGGATCGTCTCGCTGGCCGATATGCTGTCCGCGGCGGAACGCAATGACGGAACCAAAGACGAACACCCGCGCATCCAGCATCCGCAGCAGCTGTTATCCATCTTTTCAGTGTTAGAGGCCGATGGAATAAGGCAGTCAGAAGCTGATCGGCGTTACCTGCCCCTGCGCGCCCTGGCTGTAGAGCGGGATGTTCTCTTTCCGCAGAAGGAGTCCGCTCAAAGGGATGTCTGGCAGGATTACGCCGCTCTCTGGAGAGGACTTACACCGGAACTGGGACAGCTCAAAGCGGCCCACATCGCCGACCCTGACCTGCCCTCCTATCTGGAGTCGCTCCTCCTGCTGATGCAGCGATACCTGTGGTGCGTGCCCTCGGCCTATTACAGGAGCCTGCCCGACATCAGCCTCTACGACCACGGCAGGACTGCGGCCGCGCTGGCTGCCGTCCTGAACCGCGATGAGGTGGACGAAAGTACACTCACACGCTGGCACAGCAACCCTGAAGCCGTCGAAGATAACCTCGCGCTTCTGGTGGGAGGCGACATCAGCGGCGTGCAGGATTTCATCTACACCATCACCGCGCGCGGCGCGACGCCCACCCTGCGCGGGCGTTCCTTCTATCTCCAGGTGCTCACCGATGCTTTGGCCCGCTATCTCCTCCGCCGCCTGGAACTGCCCGTCACCAACCTGCTCTACGCCGGCGGTGGCAGCTTCTTCCTGCTGGCGCGGCCCGACGACGCCAGGCGCCTGCCCGGCATTCAACGCGAGATCAGCCGTATCCTCCTGCAGCAGCATGGCGGTGAACTGTATGCGGCCTTGACCGGTGTTCCGGTGGCGGGCAAAGAGTTCTTTGACAGTTCCATGAGCCGCAAATGGGATGCCCTGCATGAAGCGCTGCGCCAGCAGAAGCTGCGCCGCTTCGCAGAACTGGATGATGAACTGGCCGCCCTCTTCGAACCGGCCGGCCACGGCGGCAACGAAGAACGGCTGTGCCAGGTATGCGGCCAGGAACATCCTGGAACGAAATCGGAGGAAGAATCCGACGCTGAATCGGTACGAAAATGCCCGTCCTGCCTGGCGTTCGAGAAACTGGGAGACGACCTGCGCAACGCCCGCTACCTTGTGCTGGAAGAAACAGAGCCGGCCGAATCGCAACCCTTCGACCCGGAACGCCCTCCCGGGACATGGCGCGACACGCTGGAACGCCTGGGCCTGCGCTTCGCTATCTGCGAGAACGCGCCGGAACAAGGCTCCACCACGAGGCGCCACCTGTTTGCCTTGGCTGACAAGGCCGCGTCCGGCTTGCGTCCGCTCTCTCGCGTCATTGTCGGCCGGCGTTTTCTGGTGAACCATGCGCCCATCCTTACCGATGCCGAGTTGCAAGACCTGCGGGCAGACCGGGTCATGACCTCTGCCGAAAGCGATGAACTGCCCCGGGAATCCGGCGGCGTCAAACCTTTCTCCGTTCTCGCCCACCAATCCGAAGGGATCAAGCGGCTGGGCATTTTGCGCATGGACGTCGACAACCTTGGGCAACTTTTCCAGAACGGTTTCGGGCAACGCGCCACCCTTTCCCGCATCGCCGCGCTCAGCTTCGCCGTCTCCCTCTATTTCGACGGCTGGGTGAGCCAGGTTGTCAATGAGGTCAACCGTACGGACGAGCAGGGGTTGGACCGTATCTATACCATCTATTCAGGCGGCGACGATCTCTTTTTCGTGGGCGCCTGGGACGCCGTACTGGAGCTCGCAGTCCGCATCCGCGCCGACCTGACCGCCTACGCGGCCGGCCACCCGGGCATCCACGCCAGCGCCTGGGACGCCGTACTGGAGCTCGCAGTCCGCATCCGCGCCGACCTGACCGCCTACGCGGCCGGCCACCCGGGCATCCACGCCAGCGCCTGGGACGCCGTACTGGAGCTCGCAGTCCGCATCCGCGCCGACCTGACCGCCTACGCGGCCGGCCACCCGGGCATCCACGCCAGCGCCGGTGTCGCTATGGTGGGAGGCAAATACCCGCTTTCCCAGGCGGCCCAGGACGCAGAGGAGGCGGAAGCGGCCGCCAAGAACCTTGTCTGGTGGGACGAGGGGAACCGGAAGCAGAAAGACGCGATCTCCTTCCTGGGCACGCCACTCCCATGGCGGACTTTCGGCTTGGAGACCGACTGCGCCGGCAACCTGGAGACAGCCCACGGGTTGATGCATACGTTGGTGAAGTTATGCTCGGATGAAAACCGCGACAATACCGCGCCCAGAGCCTTCGTACGCGCGCTGACAGACATTCACCGCCAGTATGCAGGGGCGCAAGAGCAGTGGCAAGAGCAGTGGCAAGAGCGGCAGGCTGACAGCGACAGGAACGGTCGGCCGCAAACGTTTCTGGGTCCGTGGGCCTGGCGTGCCGCATATTCCTTGCAACGTCTGTACAACCGCACCGGAATAGAGGAAGTCAAGCGGATAAAGGAGAAGCTGCCTGCGAACGGCTATCAGATGATGGAGTGGCTCGGCGTCGCGGCCGGCTGGGCCGACCTGCGTATACGAAGGCGGGAATAGAGACAGGACTGCAGATCAGGGCGAACGACTGTACCCACACGCGGTCTGAATCAGCGCCTATCACTTCTAGACCCAAATCTTAGCTCAAATATCTTTTCCAGGAGGAACGGGAATGACACAAAGGTCCAGACCAGACTCGAACCGGGGAAGCAATCGTCCCCGTGACCGCTCTGACCGCCCGCCTCGAGAGGGTGGAAGAGCAGTAATACCGGAATCGGATTTAAGCGCCTTGATCACGCAAAGCGATCCCGAAAGCGCGCAGTTGCTGGTCAAACACGCCGAGGCTATGGGTAGGCAGCTCAAAAATGCGAATCTCACGACGAGCCAGATTCGGGCGATCTTTGGCGAGGTGCGTCAGATTGATGCGCAGTTGTCAACGATTGATCTGCCGGTCGCCGATCAGGAGCGAGCCTTCCGTAAGCTGATCCTGCTCAAGCCCAAGATGGCCTATCGCGCCCGGCGCGAGCGGGGCCGGGGCGTAGAAGAGTTGAATAACGTTCTCGATCCAGCAATCGACCTGGTCGTGGGCGGGACAGACCTGAAAAACCAGCAAGAGCGTTTTCGGCGCTTCGTCGAATTCTTCGAAGCCATCCTCGCCTATCACAAGGCCGCTGGCGGCAACTAGGCGGGCCCGAATCGGCCATCGCTATCTCAGGAGAAACAGTTCATGGCGGAGAACCAGAGTATCAAGTTAGAAGGCCGCATCTTCATCACTTTCGACATTACCGCGCAGACCGGACTGCACATCGGCGGCTCAGACACCGGCATCGAAATCGGCGGCGTGGACAAGACCGTCATCCGCGACCGCCTGACCAACCGACCCTATATTCCCGGCTCCTCGCTGCGGGGCAAGATGCGAAGCCTTCTGGAGAAGTACAAGGGTCTGGAACAGAATCAGCGCATCGGCCAGGGCAATATCCACTCCTGCCAGCAGTCGGGCGACTACGACGCTTGCCCTGTCTGCCAGGTATTCGGCGTGCCGGGCGAACGCGACTTTGGCACGCCCACCCGTCTTGTCGTGCGCGATGTGCATATGACCGACGCCAGCGCGAGCGCGCTGCAAGACCGCACCGAGCTGCCCTACACCGAGGCCAAGACCGAAGTCTCAATCGATCGCGTCACTTCGGCCGCCAACCCGCGCCAGTTTGAACGGGTGCCGGCGGGGGCCGTATTCGGCCCGGCCGAACTGCTCTATACCGTCTACAACGGCAGCGACTGCGATCCAGGCAAAGACGTCGAGCGCGTGGCAACCGTGCTTGAGGGTCTACAACTTCTGGAAGACGACTATCTGGGTGGCCAGGGCAGCCGCGGCGCCGGACAGGTGGAACTCAAGGATATCGTGGTCAAAGTGCGCCGCAACTATCCCCAGGACAAAGAGGTCGCGGGAGAATACGACTCGCTGAGCGAATGGGCCGCCGATCTGGGCAGGCTGCAGGACGATCTTCGAGCTCGCTTCGGCCTGGGCGCGTGAGGGGAGCCTGCCATGCCTCACCTGCAACCGGTCGCGCTCGATTTTCCCCATGGGCTGCATGTCGGCGCCCGCGGCCTCAATCTGGAGGAGGCTGGCGTCGATATTCCCTCGGATACGCTTTTCTCCGCGCTGGTCGATACCTGGAGCCGCACGGGAGGCGACGCCGATCTCTGGACCAGGCCGTTTCGCGGCGGCGAACCTCCCTTTCTGCTCACCTCGGCCTTTCCCTTCGCCGGCAATGTCCGCTTCTACCCCGCGCCCGTCAACCTGCGCCTGCTCATCCCCCCGGACCGGCCTGAGGAAACGGTCGACAAGCCGCTGAAGCGCGTCCGCTATCTCTCCGAAGGGCTGCTGCACCGGGCCTTGTCGGGGCAGGGTCTGCCGGAGTTCCTCCCCGAATTGGACGAGCAACCCGGCAAGCCAGCGAAAGACCAACACGCGGTCCGGTTGCAGGAGGACGCGCTTTGCCTGCTGCAAGAGGAGGCGGACCAACTGCCCGATGGGCTGCGCTTGAATGCACAGGGCGGCAAGCGTTCTCTTCGCCTGCTCAAGCGCCAGAACGTCTGGCATTCGGAGCGCACCCCGCGCGTCACCGTGGACCGCATCAACTCGGCCTCCAACATTTTCCACGCCGGCCGCACCCGCTTTGCGTCCGGCTGCGGCCTCTGGTTCGGCGTGCAGTGGCGTGATCCAGATACCCCAGTCGGGGACAAGAGCGGCCTGTCCTACCGGAACGCGCTCGAACAGGGCCTGGCCTTTCTCGGCGAAGAGGGCATCGGCGGTGAACGCAACGCCGGCTACGGCGCCTTCGCGCCGGCCTGGGGAGAAGAATTCCACCTACGAGATCCGCGGCCCGGCGGCGTCGCCTGGCTGCTGAGCCGCTATCTGCCCTCGCCGGCAGAAATTCCGCAATGTCTGAACGACCCTCGAGCCGCTTACAAGCTGATCCGGGTTGGCGGTTGGGCGCGTGCGCTCCAGGGAGCCGACCAGCGGCGCAAGCAGGTCCAACTCCTGACCGCAGGTAGCATGATCGCGTGGCCGTCCTCTTCGCCCGCCGGCGTTATCGCCGACCTGCGACCGCAATATGCGCAAAGCGCAGGCGATTTCCCCCACCCGGTATGGCGCAGCGGCCTGGCTGTGGCCGTCGGTCTGCAAGATTGTCAGGAGGGCCGCTGATGGCCGCTTACACAATCTATGATCTCACCGTCTCCGTCCTCACCCCGCTGCATATCGGCACGGGCAGGGAGTTGCTCAATCAATACGACTATGCAATCCATAGTGGACGCACCTGGCGTCTGAACGAGGGCGCCCTGCTCGACGCCCAGGACGTAGAGGACGCAGAGATGGCAGCCACTCTGGCCCAAACGCCGCCGGCGCAACTTCTGCGCGGCCAGGATTTCCGTCCCGACAGCGGCCTCTTCCGCTATGTGCTGCGGGGAACCCCCCGGTCCGGTGCGGAGGGCGCGCAGCTGCGCGAGCAGATAAAGGACGCGTTCGACCGGCCCTACCTTCCCGGCAGCAGCCTCAAGGGCGCGGTGCGCACCGCCCTTGCGTGGAACCTGTGGCAACAGCGGCAGATGCGCCCGGACGTGAACAAAATCGACCGCCGCCGCCAGTGGGCTGCCCAGGCCTACGAAAAGGAGCTCTTCGGACGCGATCCCAACAGTGACTCTCTGCGCGCCCTGCAGGTGAGCGACAGTGCGCCCGTAGATTCGGACCGGCTCCTTCTACTGAACGCCCGCGTGATGAACCGGCGCGGCTCCCTGGACGCGCCGATCGAGATGGAGGCGATCGCCCCGGATACACAGTTTTCCCTTACCCTGAAAGTCGACGGCGCGCTCTTTTCGGAATGGGCTGTCGCCAACAGGCTGCGCCTGAACGGACAAGAGTTTCTCACGGATCTGCCGTCCGCCATCCAAAACCACAGCCTGGCCCTCGCCCGCCAGGAGGCTGCATGGTTCAAAGAGATCGGCCCGGCCCGGCAGATTGCCGGATTCTTTCAGCAGCTGGCGAGTTCCAGCCCCGGCGTGCGCCGCTTTCTGATCAGCCTGGGCTGGGGCACCGGCTGGACGAGCAAGACCTTCGGACCGCACCTGCAGTCAGACACTGACTTTATGGAACGTATCCTGAGCGACCACCGTCTCGCCCGCGGCCGCCGCCAGCGAGCCGACCCCTTCCCCAAAAGCCGCCGCGTCGTCGTGCAGATCAGCCGGGATCGCCAGGGGCGTCCCGTAGAAAGCCCCGCCGCGCCTTTGGGCTGGTGCCTGGTCGAAATGAAAGAGAGAAACCGGTGAAGGCGATCACCTTCCTGGGGGCGGCAGAGGCGCACGAAACGACATACATCATGCCCGACGGCCGCGAACACGCGGCGCCCTACTTTGGTGTGGCCCTTGCGAGATTCAATCCCGGCGCCGACATGAAGGTTTTCGTGACCGATAAGGCCCGGGAGATTCATTGGGACTCATTTCAACGCCTTGCCGAAGATTACGTCGATAACCTGGAGGCGGTCGAAATCCCCGACGGGGCTGATGAGAACGAGCTGTGGTCTTTGTTCCAGACGGTGGTCGATGCCGTGAATGTGCAGGAAGAGGTGATCTTCGATATCACGCACGGTTATCGTTCCTTGCCGTTCCTTTCACTGCTGGCGGTCGCCTACCTGCGTCAGATCAAGCAGATCGAACTGCGTGCGATTCTCTACGGCAACTTTGAGGCGCGCGACCGGTCGGTAGAGCCGCACCGGACGCCCGTGATCGATCTGAGCGGCTTTGTCTCGCTCTTTGACTGGATGACCGCCGCCGACCGCTTCATCCGTTTTGGCGATGCCAGCGACCTCGCTCGACACCTGCGCGCAGAAAAGCCGGATCAGATTCAAGCGGACAACCCTCTGCCACAAGTGATCACGGTCGATATGTTGCGCAGATCTGGCCCAGAGCGCAAGCCTGACCCGCAACCGGGTCAACAGGCGAATCGTCTTGCCAGGGTGGCGAACTCTATGGAACGAGTCTCGCACGCCTTGCGCCTGATTCGTCCCAATGAGGCAATGGACGCCAGCGCCAGGCTCGATCGCGAACTGTCCGATCCGCTTGCCTTGTACAGCATCAAGGCGAATGCCCCGCCTTTCCTTCTTTTGGCCGGCCCGATTAGAGAGGCATACCAACAGCTCGCAATACTTTCCAGCCAGCAGAGAGAAATGCCTGCATTGGCGCTGCAGCATGAGCGGGACATGATCGGCTGGCTGCTCAAGCGCAAACAGTATGCACAGGCAGTCGCCATTGCCCGCGAGTGGACTATCAGTTGGGTACTGCTTCAGACGGGAGCGTCCGATTTTGAAGATCGGGAATGTCGTCAAAGTGCCAGTGATATCCTCCTTGATTCAGCGCTCCGCCCAGACATCGATCAACTTGAGATGGCTAGAGAGATTCACGAAGAACTGCGTAAGGTTCGCAACGACCTGCTTCACGCCGGCAAAAACAGCGGCGCGCTGCGCGCGCAGGAAATGGAAAAGGAACTGATGAAGGTCTGTCCGCGCCTGTTCGAGCTGAAACTTCCCACATAGCTGTTGCGCCGCGTCCGACAGATAAGACGGTGTACTGAATTCCCGACAAACGACCCACCCTTACCGTGAGCCAGCAACCATGACGCGTCACACCCTCCTCTGCACCGTCGGCACAAGCCTGTTCGGCAACCTCGGCCGGTTGTCGGAGGGCGATCCTGACAATCCTTCCAACTGGCAAGCGCTCCGCCAGGCATTCGACAGAGGGGAATGGAACAAACTCGCCAGAGAGCTGGCAACGCTGCCGCCCGCCGCCCGCGTCTGCGGCGCGGAGATCAACACAGTCGAAGAGGTCAGAAAAAAGAGCTGGCTGACGCTTGAACATCTCGTCTTCCTGGTCTCGGATACGCCGCACGGCGAAAATACAGGCAGGCTCCTGAAAGGCTACTTCCAGCAGCGCAGGGAACTCGGATTGCGCGCCGTAGACTGCTGCGTTGTCAAGGATCTGCAGGACGAGCGCCCCAAAGACTTCAAGGCATACGGCCTTCGCAATCTCGTGCGCAACGCCGGCGAATACATCCAGAGGGCGGGCGGCTCCCAACACGTCGCCATCGACGCCACCGGAGGCTACAAGGCCCAGATCGCCATCGCCCTCCTCGTCGGCCAGGCGCTCAACATCCCCGTCTCCTACAAACACGAACGCTTCTCCGAAATCATCGACTTTCCCCCTCTTCCTGTCACCTTTGACGACCAGATACTCGCCCGCAACGCCGACCTGCTGACCGACCTGGAGCGCAACGCCGTCCTCTCGTCGGCCGATGTCGGGCCGCTCGACGAAAAGCTGCGCGTCCTTCTCTCGGAAGTCGCGGTTAATGGAGAAACCCTCTACGAACTCAGCCCCATAGGCCAGATCTACCTGACCGGATTCCGCATCCGCAACCCGAAACCGGTAAACCTGGTCGCGGCGAGCACGCGCAAGCCCCCAACATTCAGAGATGATCACTATCCAATCGGCTTTAAGGAGTTCGTTCACAAGGTCTGCAACCAGAACATCTGGATTCGCGCGGCCAACTCGATCCCCTACGACAAACAGAGATCGATAAAGGGGACAGGCTTTGTCGTCAGACAGGAAGGCGAAGAACTGCGGCTGATCGGAACCTACCAGGACAGGAATAACTTTGGCGCGCGCTTCCGCCTACACCTCACCGACCAGTCCCCGGCCGCGCTCGCCTGGGCCGCCGAATATCTCAACCGTACATACAGATGAACTTTGCCCGGTCGCGCCATGCCTTCTTCGTGCCCCTTCGTGTCCTTCGTGGATAAATGGGTTTCAACGCAAACAAAAGAATCCTGACCGGACGCGCCAGGACCGCGAACCATTGACATGCTCGTCTCTGTCGTCATCACCGTCGAAATCGCTACCGAAACGCTGCTGCCCCGCAACGTCGGCCGCGCCCACTATGCAGCCACCTTGCAGCGTCTGCGCGCCTGCGACCCGAACCTGGTTACAGCCATACACGACAATGACGGTCCCAAACCCCTCACCTGCTCCGACATCCTCAACGGCCGCAGCAACCGCGAAGGCACGCGCCTTGAACCCGGCGCGCCCTACTACCTGCGCGTAACCGGCCTGACTGAGCGCGTAAGCCAGGCCATTCTAGAAGCGCTGGTCGAAAAACCGCCCGCCGCCATCGAGCTCCTCCACCACCCCCTGCGCGTGACCGGCGCAACCGCCAGCGAGTCCGACCATGGCTGGGCCGGCGCCACCAACTACGAGGCGCTGGTCGCGCGCCAGATGCTGCCGCGCGGATCGATCCCCAAACAGGTGACGCTGCAGTTCGCCAGCCCCACCGCCTTCAAACAGGCCGGCCGCCAGATGCCCATGCCCCTGCCCGACCTGGTCTTTGGCAGCCTGGTCGAACGCTGGAACCGCTTCAGCCCGCTCGCGCTCAGCCCGGAGATGCGGCGCTTCGGCGCCGAGATGCTGGCGCTGACCCGATACCGCCTGCAGAGCCGGCCCGTGACGCAGAAGAACGGCGCGCTGCGCATCGGCGGCGTCGGCATAGCTACCTACCGCGCGCTGGGGGGTGACCGCTACTGGCTGGCCACCATGCAGATGCTCGCCGAGTTCGCCCGCTACAGCGGCGTAGGCGTCCAGACGGCCACCGGGATGGGCCAGGCCCGGCGGCTGGAATCCCAATGAGGTGATCATATGCGCCATCCTCTCTATCTGGTGGAGCAGGGCAGCCGCCTGACCAAAAGGGGCCGGCGGCTCAGCGTCGTCCAGGACGATGAGGTCGTCGCCCAGGTGGCCCTCGTTCAGGTGAGCCAGGTGATCGTCTTCGGCAACGTCTCCATCACCACGCCCGCCTTCCAGCTCCTGCTGCGCGAAGGGATCGAAGTCGTTTTGCTGAGCCGCACGGGCCGCTTCTACGGCCGCCTCATCGGCGAGCAGAACGGCAACGGCGCGTTGCGCGTCGCCCAGCTGCAGCGCAGCCAGGAACCGGACTTTGCCCTCCATACCGCCCGCCAGTTCGTGACCGGCAAACTGCACAACCTGCGCGTCCTCCTGCAGCGCTACGCCCGCCGCGCCGCCTCCACGTCCAACCACTGGGAAGCGACCACGCTGACGCGTGCCGTAGACGAGGTCGGCGCGCTTCTGCCGCGTATAAACGGCTGCCAGACGATCAACAGTCTGTCCGGCGTGGAGGGACGCGGCACGGCCGTGTACTTCCGCGTCTGGAAGCAACTGCTGAAACCGCCCTGGCGCTTCGAACGCCGCATCCGCCGGCCGCCGCCCGATCCCGTCAATATCCTGCTCAGCTTCGGCTACACCTTGCTGGCCCAGAACATCTGGGGCGCGGTCCTCACCGCCGGTCTGGACCCCTATGTCGGCTTCCTCCACCAGCTCAACTACAATCGCCCCAGCCTTCCCTTCGATCTCATGGAGGAGTTCCGCCCCGTAATCGTGGACTCGGTCGTCCTGCGCTGTCTGAACAACGAGATTCTCACGCCCGATCACTTCGTGCCCGGAGACCGGGACGAGAGACCCCTGGAGCTGACCGATGACGGAATCCGTCTCTTCATACGCGAGATGGAAGCCCGTTTCGACCAGGACTTCAAGGACGCCCGCACGGGCCGGCGCATAAGCTACAGACGTCTCTTCCTGAATCAGGTCTACCACCTGAGCCGCATCATCTCGGGCGCTGAACAAGGGCCGTATCGACCGTTTCTGATCCGTTAGGAGGCCCCCTCGTGCTGGTAGTCGTAAGTTACGATGTGCCTGAAAACCGGCGCCGTGGTAGAATCGCGCGGGCATTGCAGGATTTCGGCGGTGAGCGCGTGCAGCTGTCCGTCTTCGAATGCCATCTCACCCCGCGCAACTGGACGCGGCTCCGGGAACGGTTGAACAAGATCATCAACCCGGACGAAGACAGCGTCCGCCTCTACCGTCTGTGCGAGCAATGCCGGGAAAACATCCTGTTTTTGGGCCGCGCCGTGCCCACCGAAGAGCCTGGCCTGCGCATCATCTGAACGGGTTTAGCGATCACCCCGCCACCACCTGCCCTCAAAGCATGGTGTCAGGCAGGTGGTGTTCGCCGCTTGCCCGGCAGTCAGGGAAGGTGGTACAGAAATGACTGAAGTTCGCGACAGATATAGGGCCAGACGTCACTCCCGATCTGATACAAGCCATAGGTTTCACACACTTAAACCCTGAATTTTCAGGTGTCAGAAAAGAACGAATCCCCGTGAGGGGATTGAAACCCGATCAGTGGTTTGTAGTCATGGATTCTCGGCGTATCAAGTCAGAAAAGAACGAATCCCCGTGAGGGGATTGAAACCGTTCTTGTTAGCGTAGATATGAAGCGGGTGCGGGGTAAGGGTCAGAAAAGAACGAATCCCCGTGAGGGGATTGAAACGGCTCGTACTCGCCTCGCATTACACGGTTGCGAAACTTCATTGCGTCAGAAAAGAACGAATCCCCGTGAGGGGATTGAAACCTTCCCATTCATCAATCCGCATCATGCCATGCCCGCCAGTCAAGTCAGAAAAGAACGAATCCCCGTGAGGGGATTGAAACGTCCGGATTGAAAACGAGAACATGGTAGTTAACCTTGTAAGTCAGAAAAGAACGAATCCCCGTGAGGGGATTGAAACCGTTCATTCTGTCCTGTCCTTTTGTTGTGTCTTGCAAGGTTGCGTCAGAAAAGAACGAATCCCCGTGAGGGGATTGAAACCAGGTCCGAAGCATCCCTACAAGACGGAGCTCATCGACACGTCAGAAAAGAACGAATCCCCGTGAGGGGATTGAAACCTGCTCCTCCAGCGTCACGTAGGCGTCGGCCAACTCGGCCACGGTCAGAAAAGAACGAATCCCCGTGAGGGGATTGAAACTCATGGCCTGGTTCGTGTCTGGTGCAGTTGGCGGAGTCAAGTCAGAAAAGAACGAATCCCCGTGAGGGGATTGAAACCCGTGTCGTGCGCTTCCGGCGTGTAGCGGCCGTCTTTCGGTCAGAAAAGAACGAATCCCCGTGAGGGGATTGAAACGACGGTGAATGCGCATTCGCACGCTCGCATCATACACGGGGTCAGAAAAGAACGAATCCCCGTGAGGGGATTGAAACGAGGAGCACTGGGAGGAGCAGTCGGAGTACTGCTTTCAAGAGCGTCAGAAAAGAACGAATCCCCGTGAGGGGATTGAAACTTTCGCATTGCTTGACGCATTGCTAGTCGCCCGTCGTCGTCAGAAAAGAACGAATCCCCGTGAGGGGATTGAAACTCATATATCTCTACCCTGTCACCAGCATGGACTTCCGCGTCAGAAAAGAACGAATCCCCGTGAGGGGATTGAAACGATATATCTGCTAATCAGATATTCTGGAGGAGGAGGAGGTCAGAAAAGAACGAATCCCCGTGAGGGGATTGAAACCGCTTCAAATCGGTCGCCACCGCGTACGCCAGCTGCACCAGTCAGAAAAGAACGAATCCCCGTGAGGGGATTGAAACCCAATTGAATTGCAGATCGTAATCCATTTCCCGCCATTGCGGGGTCAGAAAAGAACGAATCCCCGTGAGGGGATTGAAACACGCCGGTAGAGCGCATCAGCCACGCTTTGCTTGACGGTCAGAAAAGAACGAATCCCCGTGAGGGGATTGAAACGCTTCTTCGCTCACCATACCGAACTTCTCACTAACCTCCATCACGTCAGAAGGAAACGAATCCCCGTGAGGGGACTGAAGCTTCTTAGACCAACGATATTCCAGATTCAGCGGCGCGTCTGAGTCAGAAAAGGACGAATCCCCGCGAGGGGATTGAAACGGTGCGGTTGACGTGGGCCTGGGGTGTCGGTTGACACACAGGGAGACAGACAGAATGAGCCTGAAAATGTCTGCGGACGGCTGCGGTGAGCGCATGGCTGACCGGCTGCGGCATATCGCGGCGGAGAGCGGCCATGAGGCTATCAGTCCGCAGGCCGGCGCGGACCAAGCTGTTATCGAGTTGTTGCGGCCCCTTGTGGCGCGTGCAACCAACATTGGCTAACGGATGGACATTCCGGCTGGCTATTGGATACGGGCTGAGGAGCGAGAGACTACAACATTGGCGGTTGCGATCGGAAATTCCGACACTGACGCACAGGCACTGGGACAGATCGCAGCTGAATTAGGCGGTCTGGCTCAGTGCATAGCGTGGGCGTACCTGGAACTGTGGGAACAACAACAGCGGGCAATGGGCGAGACTTTGCGCGCAATTCTTGGGAAGAACGGGCGTACTGGTCAACTGTGCGATGGTAAGATCGAGGAGGGAATGGGTCAGAAGAGAATGAATCCACGTTAGGGGATTGAAACGTGTGCCGCTTGGATTTCAACCTCGGTTCATCTGCAAAGTCAGAAAGGAACGAATCCCCGTGAGGGGATTGAAACACTCTCCCTTGATGAGCTTGTTAATCATGTAGGAATATAGGGTCAGAATAGAACGAATCCCCGTAAGGGGATTGAAACTTCCTCACGTTGACTACCTTAACAGCCATGATGTCTCCTTGTCAGAAAAGAACGAATCCCCGTGAAGGGATTGAAACGTCGTAGTAGTGAACTGTCTGGACGTATCTTTCTAGGGCAGTCAGAAAGGAACGAATCCCCGTGAGGGGATTGCAGCCTGGTTGAACCTATATAGGCACTGAATAGATGGGACAAAAAACTGATGCCAGAAGTGAAAATGGCAGCCGTTGAACATATCGACCGGACTCAGGCTGCGGCCAGCCTCCGAGATTAGCTAACGGTCAGGCACTGTTGATGCCGACAGCCCCGATGATTTCACAGATCCGTGACCTTCTGGCCGTCACGCAGTCCACAGTTATAATTTAGGGGGCGCAATCCCGACGGCGAAAACGGGGCAGAACGGACGCCCAGTGCTGGCTGACAGCCAAACAGCACAGCAGCAAGAAGAGTTGAAAGTGCGTGGAAAACTGGCAGAGAAGAAGGTAAGGTTAGGAGGAGACCAGAATGGCAGGAACACAACGACGACGCAGAAGCCAACCGGAGGAAGAAGGACCACAGCAGCGACGGCGCCCAGAAACGGTCAATCAGGACGCACTGCGAGCTGCCGCTAGAGAACGGCTTGGCGGACCTTTCATTACGAGAGCATGGCACGCAGACGGCACTGAATACACAGACGATGAATACGAGGCAGCCGGAATCGAACCACCTTCGTCAGAGCAAAGGGAATGGCTGAATCTGCCCTTGGAAGAGCGGCTGGCCCGTATAGGGCGGGAAGCCAATACGGTTGAGGAGGATAGTGAAGAATGACTTTAACAACGTCAGAAAGGAACGAATCCCCGGGAGGGGATTGAAACCAGTCAACGATGTCTGTTTCGCTCTCGAATTCTCCGCTATTATAGTCAGAAAAAAACGAATCCCCGTTAGTACTACAACCGCATTTTAGGTGAATGCAGTGGGGCTGGAATGACAGAGAGTA
>JAPOWG010000113.1 GCA_026707745.1 Chloroflexota bacterium | reverse complement strand
TCCTGGGGGAGAGGCAGAGCCTGCCCTGAGCTTGCCGAAGGGTTCGGCCGTCCTCGACCAAGGCCGGTGAGCAACTGTGTGGAGTCTACCCACAATTTGGACCCAGCTTGTTTACAGGGCTTGCGCCCGCCCGACAATTGACTGACGCTCCCGCCCCCAGAAACGCACCTGACACCCCTTGTGGTCGCCCTGTCGTGTGCTACGCTAGGTCTGTGGGCAGAAACCCACCGAGAGACCCATTTTCCTGCACCGACCCGCCTGACGTTCACTTTCAGTTCATTGACACTAATCTAAAGATTTGCAAACTCGTTTCTAGACAACCAGACCAAATCAGGTAAAAAGTAAATCGAGGAAGAGAAAACTCAGCCGAAAGGCTGAAACAGGCGGGAAAATAAAAGATGCGGTGAAAAAAGAACCGGCGAGAGGTCTAGTCTCGCCGGTCCCATTTCAAGCTGCCGTCGTCTATTGGTTAAGACGTGCCCTTTGCATCGGTGAAAACTGGGTTCGATTCCCAGCGGCAGCTCTAACACTTGCCCCCATAGCTCAGTAGGACAGAGCGTTACCCTGACTCGGTAAAGGTCGGCAGTTCAAGTCTGCCTGGGGGTGCCATGTGTGGACAATATGCCATAATGTTAGGGCGTTGTCAAGTGTTTGTAACGTTTGTGAATTTATAAATCATCACGTTAATTGACAAACATGCGAATCTGTCTTAAGATAGTATGGCCCTGCGCGAGCAGGTTAAGGAGCCCCACTTAGGCCCCTGTGACTGGTACCCGCTGACCTAGCTGGGGCTGCTGCTATTCTTCTTCGGGTGGCGGCGTTTCTATCGTCGCTTTGAGAAAAGCGTCAAACGCTGGCCTGTAATCTTTCGCTTCTTTTTCGTCGCCGTCTTGTTCAATTGGCTCTTCTTTCACATAGACCACTTCAACGGTGCCTATGTGTTGCAACGCTTCGCGTAATTCGCAAAGCTCGTGCTTCATCCCATGCAGGCAGCGCACGACGGCGCGTGTCCCTCTATCCATTGCAGTCCCTAACTGCGGCGGCCAAGTTCGGCCACCTTCACCATAGGCAGCGAAAGGATGGGCGCAAGGGGTGCGCGGGAAAGTCGGCGGGACGATTTCGTTGGCCCAAATCTGTTGTGGTCCAGACAGTGGGTTGACTCCAACTGTGTCGGGTCTTCCGGGCAACCTCCCACGGGTTACACAAAGGTCTCCTTGAGGGAGAGGGCTGGAGTGCGGGTGGCTCTCACCCCCGGCAACTACTCGGAGCCAGCAGCGACCCGCACCACCAAAGCCGCGCTCTCGCCCCTCGCCCTGTCGGAGAGGGCAACGTGAGGAGTCTTCCGGGCAACCGCGCTCGAGCCACGCAAAGGTTTCGGCCGTCGAGGAACGGCCTCGCCCTCAGCACCGAGGCTGGGTAGAGCGGCCTCGCCAGCCTGCCTACCGCCTCAAGTCCCCGAACGCTAAAGCGGCCCCAACTCCGCGTAGTCCGTCGGGTCCGGCACGCCCGCATCGATAAACGTCCGCCGCCGCTCGCCGCACTTGCCGCACACGCCGCAGTGACGGCCATCCATAGGGCTCGCGCAGGAAAGTGCCTTCTCCACCGGCATCCCGACCCCGGCCCGCACCACGTCCGCCTTGTGCATGTCACCGAGCGGCGTCAGCACCGTGAAGCTGGTGTCCATCGCCAGCCCGGCGGTTCGCTCCAGGCTACGCAGAAAGTCGGTCGTGGCGTCGGGAAATGGGTTGCTGGCCAGCAGCCCAATCGCCAGGTTCGGCGTCTCGTTCACCCCGCCGTACAGCGCCGCCGCCCCCAACAACAGCAGATTGCGGTCCGGCAGATACCAGGCGTCGTCCGGCTGGTGGGCGTCGGAAACCTCCGAGCCGCCCACGCTCCAGTGCGACCCGTAGACCGATCGAATATCGAACGCCAACTCTAGGATCGGCCGCACCGCCGGTGAGTCCAGCGCGCCAAAAACCGCGCCAGCGCCGCCAACTCCGCGTCTTCCCAGCGCAACCCCGCGCGCACGAACAGCGGCGTAACCTCGGCGTATTCGCGCGCCAGCAGACCGGTCATGATGCAGCTGTCCAGCCCGCTCACCAGCCCCGCAACCCGCGAGCCAACCGGCGCCCGCTCAACCATCATCCCCCCGATCAGCCAGGCGTCGCGGGCCGCTCCCACGCCTACTCCCTCGAGAGACCTCTGCATAGGAGCCCTCGCACTCGAAGCGGGGACCGCTCGTCACCCTCTCCAAG